>QHVM01000128.1 GCA_003223555.1 Acidobacteriota bacterium
AGCCTCTGCGCGCAGATGCGGGCCAGGGCCTGGGTGTTGCTGCTGTTGTAGCCGCCGATCACCACCATCAGGTCGAGGCCGCCCTCGCCGAGCATGGTGAGCACGGCGTCCTGCCGGTCCTGGGTGGCCGAGCAGATGGTATCCATCGCCTGGAAGCGCGCGGCCAGCTCCGCCTCGCCGTAGCGCTCGCGCATCGCGGAGCGCAGCATCTCCTGGATCTCCAGGCTCTCGCTCATGAGCATCGTGGTCTGGTTGGCGAGGCCGATGCGGGCCAGGTCGCGGGCCGGATCGAAGCCGGGGTCGGCGGCATGGGCGAAGCGGCGGCGGATGTCCTCCGCCTCCTGCTCTCCACGGATGAACTCCGCCACGAGCGCCGCCTCCGCCTTGTCCCGCACGCACAAGTAATGGCCGCCGTCGTGAGTGAGGGCCTGGGATGCGGTGGCCTTGGTCTCCTCGTGGTAGTGCTTGCCGTGGATCACGGCCGTGAAGCCCTGCCGGGCGTACTTGTGGACGTTCTTCCAGACGTTGAGCACGCTGCCGCACGTCGTGTCGACCAGCACGCATCCCTTGCCCCGCAGGTGCTCCATCTCCGCCACCGGCACCCCGAAGGCGGGCAGCAGCACCACGTCGCCCGAGGCCACGTCGGCGTAACGGGCGGCCGGGTCGTCGGCCGGGGAAAGGATGCGGACCCCCATGGCCTCCAGCCGACCGTTGACCTCCGGGTTGTGGATGATCTCGCCGGAGAGGAAGATGCGGCGCTGCGGGAACTGCTGCCGCGTCTCGTAGGCATATTCCACCGCACGGTCGACGCCGTAGCAGAAGCCGAACTCGCGGGCGAGCCGGAAGACCATGTCGCCCGCCCGGGCCGCGTGGCCCAGCTCCCGCAGCCGGTCCACGATCCGGCTGTCGTAGCTCTGCGAGAGCACCGGGCCGACCGCGGCGCGCAGGCCGAACCCCTTCTGGAAGTACGTCTGGCTCACAGCCAGAGGATATCAGACTAGGGCAGATACTCCCGCAGACCGTCGGCCAGGGGCCGGGAGGGGAAGCCGAAGTATTCGGCGGCCGGGCGAGGATCGATCTCGACCTCCTGGGTGATGAAGTCGATGGCCGAGGCGGAGAGCATCGGCTGCGGCAGCAACTGCATCGGCAGCACGAGGAGCTTCATCAGGCCCACCGGATGGTGGAGCAGCGGCCGCCGCCGGCCGAGCACGGCCTGGATGGTGCGGACGACCTCGTCCATGGTCATCCGCTTGCCGCCCAGCTCGAAGGCCCGGGCGGTGGCGTCCGCGCGGCGCGCGGACTCGACGACGCAGCGGGCCACGTCCTTCACCGAGATCGGGTAGACGGGCGTCCGGCCGTCGCCGATGACCGGCACCACGGGCAGACGGCGGCAGAAGAAGACGAACCGGTTCATGCTCCGGTCCCGCGGGCCGTAGATCCACGAGGGACGCAGGAAGACGTGCTCCAGGCCGGCATTCGCGATGGCCGCCTCGGCCATGTCCTTGGCCCGGAACCACGGCTGCGGCCTTCCCTGTCCCGCCCCCGCTCCCGAGAGGTATACGAAGCGGCGGACGCCGAGCTTCTTCGCGGTCTGGGCGGCCACCGTGGTCCCCTTTCCGTCCACCTCGAGGTACGTGCGCCCGCGCGAAGGGTCCTCCACCGGGTGGTTGGGGAACTGGATGGCGTGGACGACCACGTCCGCGGCCATGAACGCCTTGCCGAGGCTGACGTGGTCGCCGGCGAAGGCCTGCACGAGCCGGACGCGGCCACCCCAGGGATCCTGCTCGGGGTTCCGGGTGGTGACGACCACCTCGTCCGAGCCGGATTCCAGGAGCCGGTCCACCACCTCCCGCCCGATGAACCCGGTGCCGCCCGTGACCACGATGCGCATGGGCCCACTCTACGTCGGCGCCGCGAGAGGCGTCCACTGCGCGGCGAGACCGCCGGGCCGCCTCAGTAGGCCCAGTAGGGGCCCGTCCCGCCCGCGGTCGACTGGCCTTCGATCGCGATGAACGTCTTGCGGCCGAAGAAGAAGGGCAGGCCCCAGTCGAAGTCTCCGGTGTCGGGCCCGGCCAGGTCGTCGAAGGCGGCGTTGCCCGTGTTGAACAGCGTCTCCGCGTTGGCCACGTTGAACGTCACCTGGGTGGAGGCGCCGTTGAGCCCGGTGGTGACCGCGGTGTAGGTCACCGTCGAAGGCGGACAGGAGAAGTCCGAGTCGCCGTCGGGACACGGGGGAAGGCCGATCGTATCCGAGTCGAGGAAGAAGTACCCGTTCGAGCCGGTGTCGAGATAGCTGCTCGAGATCCGGGCGCCGTTGAAGGTGGTGACGAAGTCGCCGACGTCGTCGGTGGTGAAGACGCGCGCGCCCTCGAGGCCGTTGTTGGACCGGGTCCCGATGCCGAAGATGAGCGAGCCCGACACCGTTCGCGCTCCCTGGGCGGGGACCTCTGGCAGGGAGACGATGAGGCCGTTGTTGTCCTGGGGGAAGAGCCACACCGGGTTCTGCAGCTGGCTCTGGAGCGGCACCGACGCGACCGAGCAGCCGGAGGCGGGACAGCTGAAGTATACCGCCGGGGCGCGGGACACCGGCCCGCTGCACGCGCTGCCGCAGTCCTGGCGGAACACGCCGAGCCCCAGCAGGCCGTTGGCGCCGAGGGCGGAGACGCTGTCGGCGGCGGTGCCCCCGTTGGCGCAGTCGGAGGGCACCGCCGCGAAGCCGGGGGCGTTGATGAGCTGGATCGGCACCGAGGGCGCCTTCTCGTCCGCCATCTGCACGTCGGCGGTCGCCATCGGTCCCCAGGCGTACGAGTTGTCCACGAAGCTGGCGCAGTTGCCGATCGCGTTGCCGTTGCCGTCGGCGATCCGTGGCAGCGAGAGGCTGACCCGGGAGGCGAGCAGGCGAAGGCCGACCGAGCCCGTGTCGACCTGCACGCCGTCGATCGTCTGGCAGTTCGACGTGCCCGGCACGCAGATCGTGACGCTCGTGAAGAGGCCGTTCACCAGGCTGCCCGAAGGGCCCAGTCCCACCTCGATGGCCTGCACGTTGTTGAGCGAGCCGCCGCCTCCGCCGCTCGAGCCGGAGCTGGAGCTGCCGCAGGCGGCCAGGGTCACCGCGCCGGCCAGGAGGGCCGCGGCGCGTCCGTGGGCGCGGACGCGGGTGACCGCGCGGCGGCCGCTCATCGCACGGCGCTGGCCGAGACGCCGACCGGCAACCGCTCGGGCAGGTAGGCCCGCCCCCGGAAAGAGCGCACGTGCCCGCCCATCTCGACGACGAGGCGCTCGGTGCGCACCACGAGCGGCCGGTGGCGGCGGACGTCCGACCGCGACGCCTGCTGGAAGAGGGCGAAGTAGTCTCCCAACAGCTCGGCCAGGTCGGGGACGGCCGGTCCCCTCCAGGAGACCCCGAAAACCTCCCCCGCCGGCGAGACATACTCGCGGACGAGGGTGCCGTCGGCGGCGGTGATCTCGTGGAGCGAGAAGCCCTCGCCCGTGGCGGAGCGGAGCCGTCCCTTCAGGCGTTGCTGGTCGGAGGACACCGAGGACATCCCCTGGCCGAGGACCGCCCAGGCCGGGCGCGCGCCCAAGAGCGCGATCGCAACGGTCGCCAGCAAGGTTCTCATGTCACCGGACCGCCTCCCGGACAGTGTAGTCCGTCTCCAGATGGCAGGAGCCCCTTAGAATGGAATGCCATGCCGCGCCGGGCCCTCGTGGTCGAGGACGACCCCGACATCGTGGAGCTGCTGGAGCACTATCTCTCGGCCGACGGCTGGACGGTGGAGGCGCTCCCCGACGGCCGCCGGGCCAGGAGAGGATCACCGAGATCGCCCGCGGCCGGGCCCGCATCGACGCCATCCTCTCGGCCATGGAGGACGGCGTGCTGGCGGTCGACCATCACGGGTCGGTCCTCCTGGCCAACCAGGCGCTGCAAGACAGCCTGGAGCTCCGCGAGCCGGTCGGGCGGCACTACCTGGAGGTGGTCCGGCAGCGGGAGGTGGGCGAGCTGCTCGAAGGCGTGCTCCGCGCCGGGGCCCGCCGGGCGGACGAAGTGGAGATGCTCCGCGGCGGCCGCGCCTATGCGGTGACCGGGGTGCCGTTCCCGGGTCCCGAGGGCCAGCCGTCCGGCGCCGTCCTGACCTTCCACGACGTGACCGAGCGCCACCGGGTCGAGCGTGTCCGGCGCGACTTCGTGGCCAACGCCTCCCACGAGCTGCGCACGCCGCTGACCTCGATCCGCGGCTTCGTGGAAGCGCTGGAGGACGGGGCGATGTCCGAGCCCGGCACCGCCCACCGCTTCCTGGGCAAGATCCGCACGCACGCCGACCGCATGGCGTCCCTCGTGTCCGACCTGCTGGAGCTGTCCCGGCTGGAGTCGGGTGAGCGCGCTCCGAGCTGGCAGACGGTCGCGCCCGGCGAGGTGGCGGAGGAGGTCGCCGCGTCCTTCGCCGGCGCCGCGGAGCGGAAGGGGCTGTCCCTTCGCCGCTCCGACCGCGGCGCCCCGACGGTGGTGAGCGACGCGGACCGCCTGCGGCAGATCCTCGAGAACCTCGTCGAGAATGCGGTCAAGTACACGCCGGCCGGCGGTCGGATCGACATCACGAGCGGACCCGCCTCCGCGGGCGGGGCGGAGCTGGTGGTGGCCGACGACGGGCCCGGCATCTCCGCCGAGCACCTGCCGCGGATCTTCGAGCGCTTCTACCGCGTGGACAAGGCCCGCAGCCGGGAGATGGGCGGCACCGGCCTCGGCCTCTCGATCGTCAAGCACCTGGCCGAGGGCATGGGCGCGGTCGTCACCGTGGAGAGTCACCCCGGCCGCGGCACGACCTTCACGGTGAGGCTCCCGCCCGGGCAGGAACGCCGGCCGGGATGAGCTGGGGCGCGAGCCTGTCGACCTCCGGCTTCGGGCTCGCCAGTCCGCCGCCAACCCCGAGAGCCTGCCCTCGTAGTCGTTGTGACTCCGGCAGGAAACCGGCCGATGGCTCACGCGACCTCGATCCGGTTGTAGGCCTCTCCCTCGGATAGCCCGAGAGCGTCCCGGCAGTAGACGAAGAGCGGGGAGTAGCCCTCGCGCCGGTGCACATCGCGCGTGTCGAGCCCGAGCCTGCTCGCGCCGAGGCCGTGGCGAGTCGCGGCAAGAAACCTTCAGGGCGTGAGATTTTTCCTGCCAGCGACATGGCCTCTCGGTGGGCCTGTTTTCCTGCCGATTACGCGTAAAGAGCACAAGGCCTCGCACTGCCGAGCCGAGGACGTGCGCGACCTGGGGAGGTGGAGCATGAGTGGGTCGAAG
>QHVM01000093.1:0-1977 GCA_003223555.1 Acidobacteriota bacterium
CGCCATGGACCCAGACGAGGGCGGGCGCCTTGCTCGCCGGGCCGGCCTGCTGGGGCTTGAAGAAGATCGAAGGGACGGTCGTGCCGTCGAACGACTTGAAGCGCACGACCTCCGAATCGACGAGGTCGGCGGGGTCGATCTCCGTGCTGAGCGTGTCGGTGAGCCGGCGCGGCTCGGCGTCCCCGATCGTCCACACGTAGAGGTTGTTGGGCGCGCGGTCGCCGTTGACGTAGAAGGCGATCCTTCCCTCGCCCCGCGCGATGGTGACCGAGGTGATGTCTCCCGCGGGCAGCCGGGGCAGCGCCAGCGGCCGGCCCGTCTTCGTCTCCACGATGCGGATCGCGGTGCGACCGTCCTCGTTGACGGCGGTCACGCGGTAGGTGCCGCGATGCGAGAAGCGGGTGAAGGCGACGTCCCAATCGGCCTTCTCCACGTCCTCGTGCTTCCCGGTGGCCAGCTCGTAGCGACGCACGCGCGCGAACTCTCCGCCGTCGTTGGTCGTGTAGTAGAGGAAGCGGGACTCGGGGTCGAAGTCCTCGGCCGAGTAGTCGGCCTGTCCCTCGTGGGGGCTGATGTGCTTCGTCTGCCCCGTCTCGGCGCTCCACAGGTAGATGTCGCTGTCCGAAGTGCTCTTCGGCTTGCCGAAGGCCACCCACTTCCCGTCGTCGGAGATGGCCCCGAGCTGGTAGCCGGTCTCGTCCTTGTAGAAGAGCTTGCGCTCGTAGCTCCGGGCGTCGTACCGGTAGAGGTCGAAGAAGCGCGGGTCGCGCTCGTTGCTGAGGACGTAGTACGCGTCTCCAGCCGGCGTCCAGCCCGCGAAGCTGGCCTTCAGCTTCTCCCCGGGCGTGAGGTCCTTCTCCGTCCCGTCCGTCTCGCGGACGTAGAGGTGGTTCAGCTCGTTGCCGCCCTGGTCGCGGGTGAAGAGGATGCGGTCGTCGGCCGGGAAGTAGGAGACCGCGAACGTGCTGTCGGTCGTGGAGCGGGTCACCGGCGCCGCCTCGCCCCCCGCCACCGGCACGCTGTAGACGTTGAAGATGCCCGTCTGGTTCGAGGAGAAGAGCAGGCGCTTCTCGTCGGCGGAGAAGGAGGCCCCGCTGAGGCTGGTGGTGGCCATGAACTGCTCGATCGTGTACTGGTGCGACGGATGCCGGGCCGGCTGGGCCTGGGCGCGCGCTGCGGTGGTCAGGCTCGCCGCCAGGGCCACGACGAACACGACACGCCGCATCACGCGATGGTTCCGCATCGCTCCTCCTTTCGGGAAGAGCCATTCTGGCCCGGCCCCCGCCCGGGAGCAATGGGCGGAGGGGCGTCCAGGCTCGCATCATCCGAGGGGAAGACTGCCGACGCGATGCCAGCTCTCGACTCCTCCCTCGGTCGAGTAGACGTCCAGCCGGCGAGCGTCGAAACCGTCGGGGGCTGCGTCACGAACCTGCTCGACGATGCCGGCCGGGGCGGGTGGCGGCCGGTACAGGAGGCTCAAGTGCGGAAAGAACGGTGGCTCGTCCTTGGTTTCGAAGGCCTTCCGGGCCGCTTCGTGGAGCGCGGTGAGCGATGGGCTCGGCTCGACGCGCAGGTAGAGGCACCGGAAGTACCTCGTTCCCGCTTCCGGGCCGGTGAAGTGCAGCCGTAGCGGGGCGCGGCGGATCGTGCGTACCCGCGTCATGACGTCCTCGGCCGGGCCGGCCAGGCCGGCCAGCAGCGTCACGTGCGGATCGAAGACCGGCCCGCCGAAACGGCGCGCGAGCGTTTCGATGAGGGCGGACAGGCGGCGACGCGCTTCGCCCTCGGGCACGATCCAGAGAGAGACACCGGCGCCGTTCATCCGTGATAGCGTACGCCCCCATGCGAAACACCGCGCTCATCGTGCCGCTGCTGCTGACCGGCGCGCTCGGGGGTGCTCAGGAGCACCACGACCGCGCGCCGAACGACCCTTTCACGCTGAAACCGCTCTCCGGCAACGTTTACGCGCTCTACGGG
>QHVM01000093.1:2042-9090 GCA_003223555.1 Acidobacteriota bacterium
CCTGGCCCCCGGCATCGTCGAGAAGATCAAGTCGGTCACCGACAAGCCGATCAAGTACCTGGTCAACACCCACCACCACGGCGACCACGTGGGCGGCAACGAGGTCTTCCGGCACTTCGCGGTCATCATCGCCCACGACAACGTGCGCACGCGGATGCTGGCCTCCCCGGCCGAGATCCTGCGCGACTTCCCGGCCCGGGTCGAAGCCGCCCGCAAGGCGGGCAACGAGCAGCAGGCCAAGCAGCTCTCCGAGCAGCTCGAGGCCGCGAAGAGCGTGAAGATCGAGGAGATTGGGGCGCCCGTCCTGACCTTCGACTCCGAGGTCCGCATCCACGTGGGCGACGAGACGGTCCAGGTGTGGCACACCCCGCCCGCCCACACCGACGGCGACGCCGTCATCTACTTCGAGAAGGCCAACGTCCTCCACATGGGCGACGACTTCTTCAACAAGGTGATCCCGTTCATCGACGTGGCCCACGGCGGCTCGGTCAAGGGCTACCTCGTGGCCCTCGACAAGGTGATCGCCAAGGTGCCGGCGAGCGTCACCATCATCCCCGGCCACGGCGAGGTCACCGACCTCGCCGGCCTCAAAGCCTTCCGGCAGTACGTCGCCGACCTGCTCGACGCCGCCCGCAAGGCCAAGGCCGCCGCCATGGCGAAGGACGACTTCCTGAAGCAGGTGGACCTGCCCGCCTACAAGGGCTACTCGGGCTACGCCGACCGCTTCAAGGCCAACGCCGCCTCGGCCTGGGACGAGGCGCCGTAGAGTCGATCGACGTGCGGGTTCTGGTCGGGACGAGCGGCTACAGCTACAAGCAGTGGAAGGGCCCGTTCTATCCGGAGAAGATGAAGGAGCCGGAGATGCTGGGCTTCTACGCCCAGCGCTTCCCCACCGTCGAGATCAACAACACCTTCTACCGGATGCCGAACCGCGACCTGCTGGCCCGCTGGTCGGCGGAGACCCCTGATGGATTCGTCTTCGTCTTGAAGGCCCCCCAGCGCATCACGCACCAGAAGCGATTGGCCAACGTAGCCGAGGAGCTCGACTATTTCCTGGGCACGGCCGAGACGATGGGCGGCAAGCTCGGGCCGCTGCTCTTCCAGCTTCCGCCCTATCTCCACAAGGACCTCCCGCGCCTGCGCAGCTTCCTGCAGCTCCTCCCGGCGGGGCGGCGGGCCGCCCTCGAGTTCCGCCACGAGACCTGGTTCGGCGACGACGTTCTCGCCGCGCTGCGGGAGCGGGGAGCGGCGCTCGTCGCCGCCGACACCGAGGAGGGCGGGGCGGCGGCCGAGGTGACCCCGACGGCCGACTGGGGCTACCTGCGGCTGCGTCGGCCCGACTACGGCGAGGA
Source organism: Acidobacteriota bacterium (assembly GCA_003223555.1). GTDB lineage: Bacteria > Acidobacteriota > Vicinamibacteria > Fen-336 > Fen-336 > AA32. The sequence goes on from QHVM01000093.1 coordinate 3,395, forward strand.
GCAGCTCCGGGCCTGGGCCGACCGCATCCAAGCCCAGCCGTGGAAGGATGCATTCGTCTTCTTCAAGCACGAGGACGAGGCGAAGGGGCCCGAGCTGGCGGAGCGGCTGATGGTGCTGGTCGCCGGCTAACGGCGCCGGGCCAGGGGGGTGCGGGGGGACCAGGGTCCCCCCGCCAAGACAGCGAGCGCGGATTCACTCCGCGCGAGCGGAGGGGTGCGGGGGGACCAGGGTCCCCCCGCCTAAGACAGCGAGCGCGGATTCACTCCGCGCGAGCGAAGGATGGAGGCCACGATCGCCTCCCCGTGGAAGCGGCCGTTCTCGATGAAGATCTTGCCCGTGTGCTTGCCCGAGACGACCGACCCCGCCAAGTAGAACCCGGGCACGTTGGTCTCGAGCGTCTGCGGATCGTGGGCCGGGACCAGCGTCTCGGGTTCGACCCGCACGCCCGCGCCCTCGAAGAACGCGGGGTCGGGATGGTAGCCGGTCAGCAGGAACACCGCCTCGGCCGGGATCTCCTCCCGGCCGGAGGAGCCCTGCACCACCACGCTGCGCGGCCGGATCTCCACGACGCACGTGCCGAAGCGGGCGGCGATGGAGCCCTCCTTGATGCGGTTCTCGATGTCCGGCTTGATCCAGTACTTGATCGAGTCGGAGAGCCGGTCCCGCCGGTGGACCAGGGTCACGGTGGCGCCGGACCGGAAGAGCTCCAGGGCCGCGATGGCCGCCGAGTTCTTGCCGCCCACCACCACCACCTGCTTCTTCCAGGAGGCGTGCGCCTCGCCGTAGTAGTGGGAGACGTGCGGCAGGTCCTCGCCCGACACGCCGATGAAGTTGGGATGGTCGTAATAGCCGACCGCGGCCACCACGTTGCGCGCCTCGCGCACGCGGGCCTCTCCTTCCCGTAGCGTCTCGATCCGGAACCGCGCCTCGTCCCGGCCCGGGGACTGCGCCCGCACCGCCCGCACTTCCTCGCCCAGGGTGATGTGCAACCCAAAGGTCTCCGTCACGCGCCGGTAGTAGCGCAGCCCTTCGATCTGGGTGGGCTTCTCGTAGGGGGTGACGAAGGGCAGACCGCCGATCTCGAGCAGGTCTGCGGTCGTGAAGAAGACCATGTGCCGGGGGAAGCGATAGATCGAGTTGACGAGGACACCCTTCTCCAGCACCTCGTAGTCGAGACCGGCCTGCTGGGCGGCGATGGCGGTGGCCAGGCCCGCGGGCCCGGCGCCGACGATGAGCAGCTCGCGCACGGGCGCCGTCACAGGTCCTCCCGCGACACACCCTCCACTCCGAGGACGAAGTCCGGCCCGTAGGCCTTGGCGGGCGTCTGGAAGCCGGCCGGCGCGGCCCCGGAGAGCGCCTTCTCGATCGCGGCCAGGGCGGTGAGGACGGTGAACGTGTAGCCGTCGGGCCCGCGCAGACGCGACTCCACGCGGCGGCCGGCCTCGTCGGCGGCTTCCCCCCACAGGAGCGTCCGGCCCCGGGCCCTCTGGTCGGCCGTCGGCCCCGGCGCCCCGCGCTGGATCCGGCGCTTCAGGAAGGACTGGACCGGCGAGCTGGCCAGCAACGGCGCGAGCAGGCGGCTCGCCCGCATGCCGATCCGCATCGGCCGGGTGGCCGTGGTGTAGACCTCGATGTCGGGGATCCCGGTGCTGTAGTACGCGGTCGCCACGTCGCCCCAGGGGATCGAGACCGCGGTCCGGGGCCCGGGGCCGAAGTCGATCCGGCGCGTCTTCCACGCCGCGGGAACGTGAGCGAGCGCGCCGCCCCGCCGGATGCGACCACCGCGATGCAGGTTCTCGATTATGGTCGTGGCCGTGCCCCGCGAGAGGCCACCGATCGAGTGGAACGCGAGAGCGAGGCGCGTCGCCGAGGGCAACCGCCGCTTCAGGTGGGCGGCGAGGCAATCGGAGGGCACCACGTCGAAGCCGACGCCCGGGAGCAGCATCACGCCGGCCCCGGCCGCCTCGCGGTCCCGCGCGGCCAGCGCCTCGAACACGTCGATCTCCCCGGTCACGTCGAGGTAGTGGACCTTCCGGCGCAGGCAGGCATCCGCCATCGGCCGCGAAGTCCGGACGAAGGGGCCGGCGCAATGCAGGACGGCGCTGATTCTGTCCAGGCCGCCGTCGGTGGCCCGCGCGTCGTCGAGGACGAAGGCGCGAGGTTCGAGGCCCAGCTCGGAGGCGAGGGCCCGCCCCGCGGCGGCGTTCCGGCCCGCCAGAAAGGGCCGCTGCCCCCGTCGAGCCGCCTCCCGGGCGATCAGCTCGCCCGTGTACCCGTTCGCGCCATAGATAAGGTATGGGCTCGTCATGCCGCCACCATTCCTAGTGCGTGCAACCTCGCCCGCAAGCCAATGCTAACAAAGAACTTGACCGGACTGCTATCATGTGCGCATGGCAGCACGATCGATCGGCACGGCAACCATCTCCTTCGGCCTGGTCACCGTCCCCATTCGCCTCTACACGGCCAGCGAGAGCGCGGCGGCGGTCTCCTTCAACATGCTCCACGGCAAGTGCGGGACCCGCCTGAAGCAGCAATACATCTGCCCGAAGGACGAAGAGATCGTGCCCCGCGACCAGATGGTCAAGGGCTACGAGTTTGCGAAGGACCAGTACGTCACGTTCACCGAGGCGGAGCTGAAGGCGATGGCCGAGGAGTCCACGCGAGCCATCGAGATCACCGAGTTCGTTCCCCTGCAAAAGGTGGACCCCGTCTACTTCGAGTCGGCCTACTACCTCGGACCGGACAAGGGCGGGGAGCGGGCCTATACGCTGCTGGCGGCGGCGATGAGGCAGACCGGCCGCTCGGCCCTCGCGAAGTGGGCGGCCCGCGGCAAGCAATACCTTGTCATGCTGCGGCCGTTCGAGAAGGGCCTCGTCATGCAGGTGCTGCTCTACGCCGACGAGGTCCGGCCCTTCGCCGAGGTGCCGGTCGGCGACTCGGTCGTGAAGGACGCCGAGCTGAAGCTGGCCGTCCAGCTCATCGACCAGATCGCCACCGAGGAGTTCCGCCCCGAGGCCTACGAGGACGAGGTCCGCAAGCGCTACCACGCGGCGATCCAGGAGAAGGTCCAGGGCCGCGAGATCACCGCCGCCGCGCCCGAGGCGCCCAAGGCCCAGATCATCGACCTCATGGAAGCGCTCAAGGCGAGCCTCGGCGGACGTTCTCCGCGGGCCGAGGCCGAGCCCGCCCGCAAGCCGGCCAAGCGCTCGGCCCAGGCCTCCCAGGCGGAGACCAAGGCCACCCGCGCCCGCGCCGTGGGCCGGGGAAGCTCCCGGTCCTAGCCGTTTCGGACCTGCACGATCCGGTGCCGCCCGTATAATCTCCCCGCCGGTGATCAGGGGCGGGTTCGGAGGGTCCGGCCGCAGCTCACGCCGGCCGCCGCGCCGGCGGCAATCCTCGAGGGGCCAGACCGTGATGAGAGAGGGCTCGACGCCGTGGCGGACGGAATCGGGGCAGGGTGTCTTCAGCTTTGCGCTCGAGAACGCCGAGAGCGTGGGCGCGGCGATCCCGTTCGTCCCCCGGAAGGCAAAGACCGTCCCGGCCGACGACGCGGAGCAGTGGTACGAGCGGGGCTGCGAGCTGGAGCACTCGGCCGCCGATGAGGCCCAGCAGGCCTACCGGCGGGCGCTGGAGCTCGATCCGCGCCATGCCGGCGCGCGAGTGAACCTCGGCCGGCTGCTCCACGAGGCCGGCCACGCCTTCGCCGCCGCCACGCAGTACCGCCTGGCCCTCGGCATCAGCCCCGGCGACCCCATCGCGGCCTTCAACCTCGGAGTGGCCCTCGAGGACCTGGGTCGCCTGGCCGACGCGATCGCGGCCTACGAGCAGGCCCTGGCGGCCGACCCCGACGCCGCCGACGCCCATTTCAACCTCGCCCGCCTGTTCGAGAAGGAAGGCAAGGCGGCCGCTGCCATCCGCCACCTCAAGGCGTACCGCAAGTTGACCCTCGGCCGGTGACACGGCCGAGGGCCGACTCCCTGTCCCGGGTCGCCCGGGACATCGTGGCCTGCGAGCGCTGCCCGCGGCTGCGCATCTGGTGCCGGCACGTCGCCAAGGTGAAGGTGCGCCGGTACCAGGACCAGCGCTACTGGGGCCGGCCGGTGCCGGGGTTCGGCGACCCTAAGGCGCGGCTCCTCATCGTGGGCCTGGCTCCGGCGGCCCACGGCGGCAACCGCACGGGCCGCGTCTTCACCGGCGATCGCTCGGGCGACTTCCTCTTTGCCGCCCTGCACCGGGCGGGCCTCGCCAGCCAGCCGTCCTCCGTGTCCCGCGACGACGGGCTCCACCTCACCGATTGCTACGTGGCCGCGGCGGCCCGCTGCGCGCCGCCGGCCAACCGGCCGCGGCCAGCCGAGATGGCCCGCTGCCGGGAGTACCTGGAGCGGGAATGGTCGCTGCTCGAAGGAGTGCGAGCGGTGCTCATGCTGGGCAAGCTGGCCCAGGACGGCCTGCTCGCCATGCTGAGGGAGACGGGGCGCGTGCCGCGGCGGAAGGGCTTCGCTTTCGGCCATGGTCTCGTCCACGACCTGGGTGGCGGGCTGAAGCTCTTCGGCTGCTATCACCCCTCGCAGCAGAACACCTTCACCGGTAAGCTGAAGCCGGCCGATCTCGACGCGGTGCTCGGGGCCGTCAACCGTCACCTCGGCCGACCGCCGGCCCGGAGGTCCTGACCGATGAAGATCGCCGCCGCCATCCTGCTCTTCGCCGCCGCTCCCGCCGCGGCCGAGGTCCGCTCCGGCAGCTTCAGCTCGACGAGCCTGAGGCGCGAGGTCGCATACGCCGCGCAGCTCCCCCCCTCGTACTCCTCGGGCGCGCGCCGCTATCCGGCGCTCTACGTGCTTCACGGCCTCTTCGAGGGCCCGGCGTTCTGGGAGAGGCGCGGCCTGACCGCGATCCTCGACGGCCTCTGGCAGAAGGGCCTGGTGCCGGAGATGGTCGTCGTGGCGGTGGACGGCGACAACTCGTTCTTCGTCAACGGACCCGCCGGCCGGTGGGAAGACATGCTGAGCCGCGACCTCGTCGCCCACGTCGAGTCCGCGTACCGGGTGACGCCGGGCCGAGCGAGCCGGGCCCTGCTCGGCGTATCGATGGGAGGCTACGCCGCGCTGCGCCTCGCCCTCGCCCATCCCGATCTCTACCGGGCGGTGGCCGCCCACAGCGCGATGCTGCTCGAGAAGGTCCCCACGCCCGAGGAGGGCGCCGGGCGCTGGCACATGTCCGCCTTCCATCGCATCTTCGGCGATCCCGTCGACGCCGGCCTCTGGGCGGCCAACGACCCGCTGGCCCTCGCGCTGAAGGCGGACCCCAGGGCGGCGCCCGCGCTGTACTTCGATTGCGGGACCGAGGACCGCTACGGCCTCTTCGCCGGCAACCGAGAGCTGCACCGGCGGCTGGAGGCGCGCGGCGTCGCCCACGAGTTCGGCCTCTACCCGGGGGACCACGGCTACGAGTACGTGCGCACGGTCCTCGACAAGAGCCTGGGCTTTCTCGGCCGCGCGCTCGCGCCTTAGCGGAACAGCAGCGGCACGAAGGCGGCGAGGTTGCGGCGCCAGACCATCCACGTGTGAGCGCCGGGGGTCTCGATCTCGGTCACCTGGACGCCCCGGGACCTGAGCCATTCGCGGAGCTTGCGGTTGCCGTCGATCAGCCGGTCTTCGGTGCCGCAGGCGATCCACAGCCGCCGCAGCCGCGCGTT
>QHVM01000093.1:9112-31218 GCA_003223555.1 Acidobacteriota bacterium
CCTCGCTCAGGCCGCCCGAGCTGAAGGCGCCGATCCAGGCGAACCGGTCCAGGGTGTTCAGGCCGGTGAAGAGCGATTCGGCGCCCCCCATCGACAAGCCGGCGATGGCGCGCGCTTCGCGGTCGGTCGAGACGCGGTAGGCCTTCTCCACCGCCGGCACGACCTCCGTGAGCAGCGCCTCCCGGAACCTCTCCATGTTCTTCTGCCGCAGAGCCGGGTCGCGGAAGGAATTGCGCAGGACCTCCGGCGCGCCGTAGCCCAGGGGCATGACCACCAGCATGGGCTTCGCCTTCCCCTGGGCGATCAGGTTGTCGAAAATGACGTGGGCGCGTCCCACGGCGGTCCAGCCGCCGGCGTCGTCGCTGAAGCCGTGGAGGAGGTACAGGACGGGGTACCGCGTCCTGCCCAGGGGATCGTAGCCGGGAGGCGTGTAGACGTAGAAGTCGCGGTCATCCCCCACCACCGACGACCGGTAGAAGTGGCGATGGACGGCGCCGTGAGGAACGTCGCCCACCTCCCACGGCAGCGACGGCGGGCCCGGCACGTGCACGAGGCTCGACACGTAGATGAAGTTGGGCTTGATCACCGGATTCGAGGGGTCGAACAGCGTCACTCCGTCCGCCACGAAGGCGTAACCGTACAGGTCCGGCTCGAGGGGCTCGGTGGTGACGGTCCAGACGCCCTGATCGTCCTTCTGCATCGCCGCGCGCTCGGCGCCCTCCCGCGTCAGGAAGACCTCCCTGGCGTTCGGCGCGCGGAGCCGGAAGGTCACCCGCCGGTCGGGGTGCACGTCCGGCGATTGCAGTGGCGGCGGCGGCGATGGCGGCGGGGCCTGGGCGAGCACCGGCGCCGCCGCCATCAGGAGGACGGGTGCGAGAGTGCCGAGGCGCGTCACGTCTTCTTCGTGTAGACGGTCTTCCGGGTGGTGGTGCCGCGCGGCGAGGTCCGGGTCGTCTCCACGAGCATCGTCTTTCTGTCGTCGGCCAGCCGGCGCACTTCCTTGAAGTCCATCGTCACCGAGCCGTCCGGCGTCTCCATCGTCTGCTTGCCTTCGGTGACGAGGGCGTCGCCGTCCCAGTGCGACTTCGAGCGGCTCTCGCCGCCGCGGAAGCCGGGATTCCGGCTCTCGCTCCCGTCGAGGGCGTAGGTGCTCGTGACCGGGCCGTCCCGGCCTTCCCGCTGCAGCTTCAGCTCGGCGCCGGTCTGCGTGATGGTGAGCGTCGAAGCCCCTCCCCGGAAGCCCGCGCCGGCGGGGCCTCCAGGTCCGCCCGTGCCGGGAACGCCGGGGCCGCCGCCCGGACCCATCCCCGGAGGATCGCTCCGGTCGCGGTCGAGCACCCAGGTGCCGCTGAAGTCGGGCCGGGCCTGTGCCTGCGCCGCCATCCCCGCCACCACCACGACGCTCGCGGCCAGGAACGATACGAGGACTCTCTGCATGACTGCCTCCGTTTGATGATGATGATCCCAAGCCTAACCCAATCCGGAGCCGCCCGTGCGCCCTCGAGCTAGCGCCCGGGCGCCACCCAGTATCCATGGCGGGCCTGGAGGTCGCCCTTCTGACCTCGCAGCTTGACCTCGATGCGGTGCCAGCCTTCCCGCTTCACGCCCTGCGGCTCGTAGCGCAGGACGTAGCGGTGGCCCATCGCGTCGGCGATCCGGGCGAAAGCGCGCCGCAGCCGCTCGGGAGAGTCGGCCCCCAGAAGCGGCCGCCCGCCGCTTCGGCGATCCTCGCAGCGCCCGGAGGTGGTCGGGCTCCGGAGGCTCGGACGGGGTGAGGCGCCCCAGCGAAGGTGCCGGCGCCACCGACGTCGACGTATACCGCTTCGACCGCGGCGCGAAAGACGGGCGGGGCCTGCGCCGAAGCCGGCGTGGCCGTCGCGGCCGCGACCAGCGCACCGGCGTACCACCAGCGACTGGAGCGATTCCCGACGCAGGTCGGCGAACGCCTCCTCGGCATGGGCGGCGTCACCGGCCAGGTAGTCCCAGTACGGAGGCCCTCGCGCGCACGATCCTGCGCCCGGCGATCCTCGACTCGTCCGCGCGGAATCAGCGGCCCCACCGCCGCTCATGGGACTCGATCGCGCGGGACACGAGCGAGCCGGCCGGGGCCCCTTCCCTCGCCTTCGCCAGGTGGACGCGGGAGGCCTCCCTCCGCCCATCGAGCGCTACCAGGGCGGCCGCGTACTCCATGTCCGGCGGGGAGCCGAGCCGGGCGAGCGCGCGCTCCACCATCGCATACCCATCGCGCGCGCGGTCGACCAGGTCGCGGCCGGTGACGGCCCGGGCCTGCTTGTAGACCTCGATGAGGTAGCCGGCGTCGAAGAGCGCCAGCGCGGCGGGCGGGTCCGAGGGATCCTCACGCACGCGCCCCTCGATCTTCGCCAGGAGCTCGCGAGCGAGGCCGGCGTCGTTCATCGCGTATATCGCGGCCCGGCGCAGGGTCTCCATGCGGACCAGCACCGGCGTGGCGGGCGAAAGCACGGCCAGCGTGTCGTTCACGAGGTGGGCCCGGTCGTAACCCGGCCGCGGCGCGTTCCAGCCCGCGGCCGAGCCCCAGGGCAGAGACGTCGCGCCCCCGATGTCGATCGGGAAGCACAGGAGCGGCGGGCCGGCCTGGACCGCGACGGGGAGAAGGACGAGGCCGGCCAGCAGAGCGCAGAGCAGCGACGAGCGTCGGATCACGATCACCTCCCGGGCGGCGCCAGAGGCCGCCCACAGGGATCAAGACGCCGGAAGAAGGATTCGCGTTACGAGCCGCCCAGCGCCCTGAGCGCGCCTCCCGCCGGTCTCGTGGCTCCGCGATGACCGTTCATCCTTCGCCTACCGCTTGCCTCGGAAGGCCGCCGGGAACAAAGCTGGGCACGGGGAGGTCGGACCACCGCCGATCTTTTCCACCAGAACGACGAAGGAGAGGCTCGCCTCACCCATCCGACCAGTGACCTCCCAGCAGCCGGGGGCGGGAAAGATGAGCGCGGTGACTTGAAAGCCCCTGGGACCGTAGGGTGGGATGAACGCCCGTAATGGCTCTGCGGCCTTGTCTCGCCGGTGACCCTCTATCGCGAGTTGGCCCGGGACGCCGCGCCACCAGGGCCACTTCATCCAAAGGGAACCGTCTCGATCGACAGGAGCCCGGTCCGCCTGGCATGAAGGTCACCTTCCCGTCATACGAGAAGGACGTGGCGAGGGAGATGCCATTGCCGTGATTCCCGCGCCTGTACCCGCCAGGGAGTCCGCGGCCGTTCGGAGTGGTCACAGGACAGGCAGCCGCCGCGTCATTGGCCCGGGGCATCAGGTCGGATTGCGCGAAGATCGGCGCACTCACGAGGAAGAGCGTCATGGTCAGGATGGTTCTCGTCGGCAACTTCCTGCCCTACCGCCGCCTCAGCGGAGCTCCGACGGCAACGGCGCCTTCCAGCGCCGCCACCAGTCGACCGAGCCGAGGCCCAGGGCCTCCCACCAGCGATCTAGCATCGAGCGGTCGCCGGCGAGCACACCCTCGCGGGTGACGCCGGCGGGCGGCGGCACCAGCTCGGCCATCCGCGGGTAGACCGCGGCGCGATCGAGGGGGCCGAGCCGGCCGAGCAGGTGCCACAGCGAGAGCGCGTCCCGCCGGCGGGCCGTCCCCAGCACGCGCGCCAATGCCTCCGGCCTCGCCGGCCCGGGGTCGAAGTCCACCTCGGACAAGGCGCGGACCAGCTCCGGTGGCGCGTCCTCGTAGTACGGGGTGCCCGGACCGACGCCCGGGCGCGTGCGGCACCGCGCCTGTTCAGGGACGAACGACTCGTGGCCGCGGTACTCGAATCCGACCCAGCCCGAGCCGACCCGCAGCAGGCCGGAACCGCTCTCGTCCACCTGCAGCGTGTAAGCGCAGCCGAGGTCCACCGCCAGCGCAGAGGGCGTGTCGACCAGGAAGCCGCCCGGCGGGGCCCAGATGCGGGCGTGGAGCGTCCCGTGCGCGAGGGAGAGCCGGTGGAACCGGGCGCCCGCGTCTACCAGGCGCAGCCGCGTGAGAGGCTCGACCTCCACCTCGCCGATGAGGCCGACCTTCACCCGCGCGCGCGAGAATGCATCCGTCTCCAGCCACTGCCCCACGCGCAGCCGCTCCACGCCCGCGACGGCGTCGCCGCCTGCGGAGGGCGCCAGCCGCGTCACCTCCCATGCCGGCGCCGGGCTGCGCGCGGCGAGCCACGTGCCGGCCACGGCCAGGGCGACCGCCGCCGCCGCGACGACGACCGGGAGCGTCCCTCCAAATGCCCGTTGATTCGCCGGAGCCGGCAGCTCCGGGGCCGGACGGTGGCTGCGCAGGGAAGAGAGGAGGCGTTCCAGCCGCTCGACCTCGGGGTCGCGCTCCCCGGAGCCGTCCCAGAGGTAGTCGCTCATGGCGCCTCCTTGCCGAGCCGCTCGCGCAGCATCTGCATCCCGCGGTGCAGGTTCACCCGCACGGAGCCGGCGGTCATCCCCGTGCGGGCGGCGATCTCGGGCCCGGTCATCCCCTCCACCAGCCGAAGGATGAGAGGCTCACGGTAGGCTTCCGGCAGCCGGCGGATGATGGCGAGCACGGCCATGGCCTCGCCTTCGGGGTGCGGCGCGCCCGTCAGGTGCGCCGGCAGCTCGGCCGACTCCAGGGGTGCGCGGCGGAAGTGGTCGGCGGCGCGGTTGCGGGCGATCATCGCCAGCCACGGCCCGAAGGCGTCCGGGTTCCGGAGGGCATCCACGCGCCGCAGGGCCAGGAGGAACACGTCCTGGACGAGGTCGTCCACCTCCCGGCGCGGCACCCGCGCGAGCAGGATGCCGTGCACCATCCCGGCGTAGCGGGCATAGAGCCGGCCGAAGGCGACCCGGTCACCCGCGCGGGCCGCCCTCGCCAGCCGTGCTTCTTCGGACGGCGGCCGCACGGCCTCCGCGCTCACGGTGGCGAGCTCGCCAGCGCGGATTTCAAGCGCCGCATCCACGCACTCGTCCCCCGGTTGCAGGAGACGCGCCTCAGGCCCGGACCGTTAACAGCGCCTTCACGCTCTCCAGGGTGTCCGCCTCCGCCGCCGGCTTGTCCTTCCGCCAGCGCAGGATGCGCGGGAAGCGCACCGCGACCCCCGACCGGTGGCGCGACGAGCGAGCGATGCCCTCGAAAGCCAGCTCGAACACCTGGACCGGCTCGACCGCCCGCGTCGGCCCGAAGCGCTCGCGCGTGTGCCGCCGGACCCAGGCGTCCAGCTCCGCGATCTCCTCGTCCGACAGGCCGGAGTAGGCCTTGGCCACCGGCAGCAGCTCGCCCTGGTCCCATACCGCGAACGTGTAATCGGTGAACAGGCTGGCCCGGCGCCCGTGGCCGGGATGGGCGTAGATGAGCACGGCGTCGATCGTGTAGGGAGCTATCTTCCACTTCCACCAGTCGCCGCGCCGGCGTCCGGTACGGTAGGGCGAGGAGAGCCGCTTCAGCATGAGGCCCTCCACGTTGCGGGCCCGGGCCTCCTCGCGCACGCGGGCCAGCTCCTCCCAGGCTGCGCCTTCGACGACCGGCGAGGCGAGCAGGGCGGGCGAGGCGGTGCGGGCGAGCAGCGTCTCCAGCCGCGCCCGCCGCTCCCCGAGCGGCCGCTCGCGCAGGTCTTCGCCTCCCTCTTCGAGCAGGTCGTAGGCCATGAAGGCCACCGGCGCCTCGGCCAGGATCGGCGGCGTCAGCTTCTGGCGGCCGATGCGCGTCTGCAGCACCGAGAAGGGCAGCACCCGCTCGCGGAAGGCCAGGATCTCGCCGTCGAGGACGGTGCCGTCGGGAAGGCGGGTGGCGCCGACGGCGATCTCCGGGAAGCGCTCGGTGACGAGCTCCTCGCCCCGCGACCACACGTAGGCGGCCCCGCCCCGGCGCACGAGCTGGGCGCGGATGCCGTCCCACTTCCATTCCGCCATCCATTCCTCCCGTGGTCCGAGGGCGGCCGGCTCCTCCTCGAGGGGCGAGGCGAGGAAGAACGGGTAGGGGTGGGAGTCGAGCCGGGATTCCCGCTGGGGGGCGAGCAGGCCGCGGAAGAACTCGGGGGAAGGCTGCCAGTCTCCCATCACCCGGTGGGCCATGCTCGCCTGGGGCACCTCCGCCACCTGGGCCAGCGCGCGGATGGCCAGGGTGGCCGAGGCGCCGACCCGGAACTCGCCGGTGATGATCTTGTTGAGCACGAAGATCTGGACGGTGTCCAGCTCGCTCCAGTACCCCCGCATGGCCAGCGCCTGGGCGGCGAGGTCCATGTCCTTCAAGGGCAGGATACGCTCCCGCATCCAGCGCTCGAGCGAGCGCTCCTCGGCCGGCGGACGCCCGGCGGGACGGTCGACGAGCAGCGTCACCAGCTCCGCCCCGTCGCCCACCGCGGCGTAGCAGTGCTCGAGCAGCCACGGCGGCAGGCCGGTCAGCTCGAGCGTCAGCTCCCACAAGACCCGCGTGGGCAGCAGCCGCTTGACCTTGCGCTGGGTCAGGAAGAAGAGGGCCCACGCCGCGTCGCCGGGCGGCGCGGAGCGGAAGTAGGCCGCCATGGCCGCGACCTTCGCGTTGGTGGACGTCGTGCGGTCCAGCTCCTCGTACAGGCGGGCGAACGCTCTCAAACGTCCGCTTCCCCTTCGAAGTGGGTGGCCAGCACGCCCGACTCGAGGCCGCGCTCGCGGAGGAACCGGGCCAGCTCCTCGGTGTAGCCGTGCGTCACCAGGACGCGCGGAGCACCGGCCTCCTCGACGGTGCGGAGCAGCGCCGGCCAGTCGGCGTGGTCGGACAGGACGAACCCGCGGTCGTACCCCTTGCGGCGGCGGGTGCCGCGCACCCGCATCCAGCCCGAGGCCAGCGCCGTCTCGCGCTCGCCGAAGCGCCTGACCCACGGCGTCCCTCCGGCCGACAGCGGGGCCAGGACCAGCTCGCCGGCGTAGGAGCGGCGGGCCGGCATCTCCGCCACCCGCGCCGTGGCGGCCAGCGTCACCCCCTGCTGCCGGTACAGCTCGGTCATCTCCGCCACCGCGCCGTGGAGGAGCACCGGACGGTCGGTGAAGGGGGCGAGGGCGGCCAGCACCCGCTGCGCCTTGCCCATCGCGTAACAGAAGAGCAGCGAAGCCACGCCCGCCCGCCGGTTGCGCTCCCACCAGGCCATCACCTCGGCGGCGACCGTCTCGGGCTCCGGCCAGCGATAGATCGGGAGGGCGAAGGTCGCCTCGGTGACGAAGACCTCGGCGCGCAGGGGCTCGAAGGGCAGGCAGGTGGGATCGGCCGCGCGCTTGTAGTCGCCCGAGACGACCCAGACCGTGCCCGCCGCCTCGATCCGGACCTGGGCCGATCCCAGGACGTGGCCGGCGGGATGCAGCGAGACCACGGCGTCGCCGAGGCGGATCCGCTCTCCGTAGGCGGCGCCCTGCACGATCGCGGCGTCGCCCATCCGGCGGCGGACGAAGGGCGCCGAGGCCTCGGTGCAGAGGTAGGCGGCGCTGCCCGGGCGGGCATGGTCGGCGTGGACGTGGGTGAGGACCGCTCGGTCCGCCGGGCCCCACGGATCGACGTGGAAGCCGCCCGCCGGGCAGAAGAGCCCGACCGGGGTGGACACGAGCAACTCCGCCATCCCCCCATCCTAACGCCCGCGCGGGAGCGCCCCGGAGGACGATAACCTTGAGAGATGACCGGACGGCCCTGGCGAGCCCTGGCCCTCGCCGCGCTCCTTCCCTTCGTGCCGCCCCGCCGACCCTTCCCTCGGTCGCCGCGCGCACGGAGTTCTGCAGCCTGCTGAAGCGGTGCGGCCTGAGCCGGCCGGCCGCCTGCACGGACGAGCTGACGCGCGGCGCGCCGGGGGTCGACTACGATGCCGAGAGGTGCGGCCCGGCCCGGGAGCTGGGCGAGCGCGGCGTCGATCCGACCGATCCCGCCGCCTTCCGGCTCTTCCGCTTCCTCGGCGAGCGCTACCAGGCCGTGTACAAGCTCGAAGGCCAGGTGGCCATCAGCCAGGCCCGGCTCGAGTTCCTCCTGCAAGACCTCCCACTGGCCGCCGCGCTCCTCACCCACTTCCAGAAGACCCGCTACGAGGCCGAGTACCTCGACCCGCCGCCGCACCGGCGCTTCAGGGGACGGCGCGGTGACAACCTCGACGGCGATGCGACCGTGATCGCGGGCAGCCCCGCCGAGCGCGATCTCGTGTACTTCGGGCGGGGCACCTCGCAGATCGGGCCCTGGAAGCTGCGCGGGCTCGGGCTCGTGCGCGTACGTTACGCCGCGGCGCCCCGGGGCAAGGGAGTCCGCTACCGGGTGCAGGTGGTGGCCGCCCCCGTCAACGCGGTGGTGAACCTGGTGATGAAGACGGGGATCTTCCGGCGGATCGTGGAGGGCCACATCCGCGACATCCTCGAGGACGTGGCCGAGGCCAGCGCGAAGCTCGACCAGCAGGGGCTGGGCCAGGGCGGGTCCTGGTCCGCGGAGCAGAAGGAGAGGATCGCCGACCTGTTGAAGCTGCCCTAGGCTTCGCGGAGGGCCGAGGTGATGGGCAGCTTCGCTCCCCGGAGCGCGGGCAGCAGGCCGCCGAAGAAGCCCATCGCCGTCGCGAACACGAGCCCGCGCGCGAGGATGTCGGGCGTGATCTGGAAGGCGAAGGCGACCTCGCTGAAGCTCGGGGTCTGGCCGGAGGCGGTGCTGAAGCCGTTGATCGGGAAGGCGAGGAGGCAGCCGAAGAGGCCCCCGGCGAGGGCGAGGATCACCGACTCCATCACGAACGAGAAGAGGATGCTCCGCCGCGAGAAGCCGAGCGCCCGCAGCGTCCCGATCTCCCGGGTCCGCGCGGCCACGATCGCGTACATCGTGTTCATGGCGCCGAAGACCGCCCCGACGCCCATGGTGAGGGAGACGAAGCCGACCAGGAAGAGCAGGGTGGCCGACAGGCCGCCGGCCTGGTCCTCGTAGTACTTCCGCTCCTGGACGGCCTGGAGCTGCATCTCGGGGTCGTCGCGGATCCACCGGTCGAACGACTCGAGGGTCGACGCGTCCTTGAGCCGCACCGCCAGCGAGTTCGAGCCGCCCTGCCGCCGGAACGGGCCGGCCATGGTGTCGAGGTCCCCCCAGATCTCGCTCTCGAAGGCCCCGCCCCGCGACGTGAAGATGCCCACGATCTTCCAGTTGTGGCGCTGGATCGGGATCGTCGCCCCCAGGTCCAGTCCCTGGATGCGGTCGGCGATCCGCTTGCCGACGATGACCTCGTCGAGGCCCGGCTGGAAGGTCCGGCCCTCCTTGATCTCGATCCCTCCCCGCACCTCGAACGCGCTCGGAGTGACGCCCCGGATCGTCACGTTGGTCGGCAGGTGGTCGCTCCGACGCGGCATGGCGCCCACGACCACGATCTCGGGCGAAGCCAACGGCCGTCCGTTGGAGCCGACGGCCACCCGCTGATCGACGACGATCTTGTTGCGGTGGTCGAGGGGCACCCAGGACGTCAGCTCGGAGGCCGAGCCCCGCTGGACGACCATGGCGTTGCCGGGCTCACCCGTCGCGCGCAGGGCGAGCGTGAAGCCCGTGCGCATGGCCATGAGGGCCACGAACACCGTCACGACGAGGCCGATGCCGATCACGGCGAGCAGGCTCACCTGCCACCGCGTCCGGACGTTCCGCACGTTGTACGAGATGGGCAAGGGCACGGGCTATACCTGCCTCAGCATCTCGGTGATGCGGGAGCGGTAGGCGACGAGGGCCGGCATGAAGCCCGCCGCCAGGCCGAGGAAGAGCGCGATGCCCAGGCCCTGGCTGCTCACTCCCCAGTGGAGGCCGAAGTTCGGGAAGCCGTTGATGAAGCCGCTGACGCCGGGCACCTTGGTCATGCCCCGGATGATCGCCACGCTCAAAGCGAGGCCGAGGCCGCCGCCCAGGACACCGATGGTCAGCGCCTCGGCCAGGATCAGGCCCATCACCTGCCGGCTGGAGAAGCCGAGCGTCTTGAGCACGGCGATCTCGGTGCGGCGCTCCCTGACCGCCATGCTCATGGTGTTGGCGGTGACGAGCAGGATCGTGAAGATCACGGCCAGGCCGATGCTGTTGAGGAGAAGGGCCAGGTTGCCGATCATGGCGATGAAGTCGGCCCGGAAAGCGGCCTCGGTCTCGCTCTTCGTCTCCGCCTCGCTGTTCTCGAAGCGGGCGTCGATGGCCCGCGCCACCGTCGCCGCCTGCTTCGGGTCCTCCAGCTCCACCACGTAGAGGCCGGCCCCCACCCGGCGCCCGGTGCTCTCGTAGAGGTACTTGTAGTGGAAGTACATGACCCGGTCGTCGGCGGCCGGCTCGCGCACCTTGTCGGCGTCGAAGATCCCCCGCACGACGAACTCGAAGGGACCTTCGCGCCTCCGGTAGGGCGGGATGAAGCTCTCCAGGAAGAAGTTGTCGCCCACCTTCCAGCCGTACTGCCTGGCCAGACCCCGCCCGATGATGCAACCGCGCAGGTCCTCGCGGAAGGCCTGCATCTCGCCGGGGGGGACGCTGAACTCGGGGTGCATGGCGAAGTAGGGCTCGTCCTCGACCGCCAGGTTCGTGAAGAAATTGCTGAAGTCGGGCTGGCCCTCCTTCGACTTGTCCTGGCTCTCCTTCTTCGCCGGCAGCGATCCGCCGAACCACGACGAGATGGCCACCCGCTTGACGCCGGGCACCTGGGCGATCTGTCCCTCGTAGGAGAGGGGCAGGTTGTAGACGAGGCTGACCGAGTGGCGGGTGACGAGGCGGGTGACGTTGCCCAGCTCGCGCGCGTCGTCCATGGCCTTCAGCACCGTGCGCAGCGTGCAGAAGAGGAAGATGCAGACCGCCATGCCGAGGATGGTGCTGCCGGTGCGCACCCAGTTCCGCCGCAGGTGCTTGAGGATGTAGGGAAGGAACCTCATGCCTTCAGGACGCCCTTCTCCAGATGCTTCTGGGTGTGGGCGCGCTCGGCCGCGCGGGGGTCGTGGGTGACCATGACGATCGTCTTGCCGAAGTCGCGGTTGAGCGACTCCATGAGGGCGAGGATCTCCTCGGCGCTCTTCGCATCGAGGTCGCCGGTGGGCTCGTCGGCCACCAGCACGCCGGGGTCGGCCACGAAGGCCCGGGCGATGGCCACCCGCTGCTCCTGGCCGCCTGAGAGCTGGCGGGGATAGTGGCCGGCGCGGTCGGCCAGCCCCACGACCTTCAGCGCGGTCAGCGCCCGCTCCCTCCGCTCCTTCTTCGAGAGCGAGGTCAGCAGCAGCGGCAGCTCCACGTTCTCCTGTGCGGTCAGGACCGGGATCAGGTTGTAGAACTGGAAGATGAAGCCGACGTTGTGGCTCCGCCACCGGGCCAGCTCGCTCTCCGACAGCCGGCCGACGTCGGTGCCCGCCACGACCACCTCGCCCGAGGTCGGCCGGTCGATGCCGGCGATCAGGTTCAACAGGGTCGTCTTGCCCGACCCGGACGGCCCCATGAGGGCCACGAACTCGCCCGGAGGGACCTGGAGGTTGATGCCGTCCAGGACCGTGATCTGCTCCGCGTCCCGGCGGTAGACCTTGCGCACGTTGCGCACGTCCACGATGGGGGCCGCCGCCGGCTGTCGTACCGCTTCCGCGCTCATCCCTTCACCCTCACTGCGTCCCCGTCCTTCAACGAATCGGGGGGACGCGCGACCAGCATCTCGGAGCCCGCCAGGCCTTCCCGCAGGACCACCTGGCCCTGGCGCTCCCCGGCGGGCACGACCGCGCGCGACCGCACCTTGTTGCCCAGCACCTCGAACACCACCGGCTTGCCGTCACGGGTGGCCACCGCTTCCTTCGGCACCACCACCACCGGCGACGCCGGCTCGGCCGCCGCGGCTGGCCGGGCCGCCTCCACGAAGGTGACCTTGGCGCTCATCTCGGGCTTGAGCTGGGCATCCTTGTCCAGGATCGTCACCTTGACCTGGACGGTGGCCTTCGTGCGGTCGGCGGTCGGGATCACCTGCCGCAGCACCGCCTTGTACCTCCGGTCCGGGAACGCTTCCACCGTCACCTCGGCCGGCTGGTCGGCCGAGAGCTTGGCGACGTTGGATTCGCTCACGTCCGCCTCGACCTCCAGCGTGTCGAGGTCAGCCAGGGCCACGATCGCTCCCGAGGAGGTCGAGATGTTCACCCCCGGCGGGATGGGCGCCACGCTCTCCCCCACCTCGGCCATCTTCTTCACCACCGTGCCGGTGAAGGGCGCCCGGATGACGGTGTTGGCCAGCGAGGCCACGGCGAAGGCAAGGTCGGCCCGGGCCTGGGACACCGCCGCCTCGCCCACGCGCGCCCGGCTCTCGGCGGTCTGGAGCTGGTCGAGGGACATGATCTTCTCGCCCGTGAGCCGGCGGGCCAGGTCGAGCTGCCGGTTGCTCTCCGCCAGGTCGGCCTCCGCGCGTTGCAGCGCGGCGCGGGCGCGCTGCACCTGCGCCTCGTAGTCCCCGCTCTCCAGCCGCGCGATGACCTCGCCCTGCCGGACCCGGCTGCCCTCCTCCACGCGCAGGTCGGACAGCCGGCCCTGGATCTTCGCCGACACGACCGCCTTGCGCCGGGCCACGACGTAGCCGGAGGCGGTGAGGATCGGCGTGCCGGCGGCCGCCTCGTTCGATCGCACCACCGACGCGCGAACGGTGTCGACCTCGGGCGCCGAGAATGCCTGGCGCGCACGCAAGGCGTATAGCGCGCCGAGGGCCAGGATCATCGGTACGAAGAGGAAGAGGGGCCAGCGCCGCAGGCGGGGGCCCGCGCGGTCGCGGTCGATCCGCAGAGAAGCGAGTTCTCCCTTGAGGTCGCTCAAAAGCCCAATCTTACAACGAAGGTGTGACCAAGGCGTGACGAAGGCCGGAGCCGGTTCCGCCGGCTCCGGAAGCCGGAGCGGAGGCGCACGGCACCCCTACGAGCGTGCGGAGAGAGAAGTTCCGGGCGGACCCGCCCGGTGGCTCAGGGCAGACGGATCCAGTAGAAGGGCTGGCCGTCGGGTGTGCACACGGCTTCGCGCCGGACGGCCGCCGGCAGCCGGTCGAACTCGACGTGGCTGAGCAGGTGGACGAGGCCTTCCGCGTGCATCCGCAGGAGGAACGCGTCGGTCTCCGCGCGCGCGATCCGGCTCCCGACCGCGCGCCTCAGCGTCGGGACGGGCAGGAGCCCATGGTTGGTCAGATCCTCGCGCTGTATCAGATCCCGCACGAAGACCTTGAACTCGTCGTAGCTCAAGTCTCGTCCTCGCTAGCGGTGGCGGGGCAACCACCGGAGTTCCCAAGCAGGGTCCCATGCCCACGAGACTTTGACGCGGCAGCAGGATGGGCGTTTCGGGCTCGCGCATGATTTCGGGCGTGTAACTTCAGGTTGCAGTTGGGGTTGCGCGACCTCGCGAGAGGACAGGCGCGTCCTCCGCCGAGGGCGGACGAGACCACGCTTCCGCGCCCCGTGTATACTGCCGCTCCGCGTCCCATGGGCCTCTTCTACCTGCTCGCCCTGATCCTCGGGGGAGGCCTTCTCCTGGTGCAGCTCGCGGGCGGAGGGCACCACGGCGCAGCGGACCACCTCTTCGGCGGCGATCACCTGGGCGGGCCGGACCACCACCCGGCGTCGGGTCCGGGGATGCTGTCGACGCGGTCGCTCACCTACGGCGTGTTCGCCTTCGGGTTCGTGGGGACGAGTCTTCACGTGCTCCGCCTCGCCGGTCCGGCGGCCGCCTTCGCCGTCGCGGCCGGCGCGGGCGCGGCGGTGACCATGGCGGTGGGCTCGGCCTTGCGCGTGGTCGGCGATCCGGCCGCTTCGGGCGAAGCGGCGCTGGGCGAGGCGCGCGGCCGGGCCGGCCGCGTCCTCGTCCCCCTCTCCCGCGATCGGCGCGGGAAGGTCCGGGTGCAGATCAAGGGCCAGACGGTGGACCTGCTCGCCACGACGGCAGGCGGCGAGCTGCCGGCCGGGGCGGAGGTGGTGGTGGTCGACGTGCGGGGTGACGTGGCCGAGGTCGTCGCCGCGGCGGAGGTGGGAAAGCCATGAGTGGAATCGACGTGGGCCTGGGCGGCGCCGTGCTGCTCCTGGTGCTCGCCGTGGGCGCGGTGCTGGCGGTCGCGCTGTTCATCGCGATCCTGCGGCAGTTCCTCTTCATCTGCCGCCCGAACGAGATCCTCCTCTTCTCCGGTCGCAAGCACCGCCTTCCCGACGGGGCCTCGGTCGGCTACAAGGTCGTCCGCCTCGGCTGGACCGTGCGCACGCCGCTGCTCGAGACGGTGTCTCGCGTGGACATGCGGCTGTTCATGGTCGAGGTGGCGGTGACCAACGCGTACTCCAAGGGCGGCATCCCCCTCGCGGTCCAGGCCATCGCCAACGTCAAGATCTCGAGCGACCCCCGCCACGTCCGGAATGCCGTCGAGCGCTTCCTGGGCACCACTCCCGACCAGATCGCCGTGGTCGCCCGCCAGACGCTCGAGGGGGTGCTGCGGGAAGTGCTGGCCCAGCTCACCCCCGAGGAGGTGAACCAGGACCGGCTGAAGTTCGCCGAGACGCTCAAGGCCAACGCCCAGGACGACTTCGACAAGCTGGGCCTGGAGCTGGACGTGTTGAAGGTGCAGCACGTCTCCGACGAGCAGCAGTACCTGCAGAACCTGGGCCGGGCCCGCATCGCCCTCATGATCCGCGACGCCCAGAACGCGGAGAACGAGGCCAACCAGAAGATCGCCGAGGAGCAGGCCGGCGCCCGCCAGCGGGCGGAGTCGGCCCAGAAGAAGGCCGAGGCCTCGGTGCTCCAGAAGAAGAACCAGCTCCGGGCCGAGCTGGCCAGGATGGAGGCCCAGGCCAAGTCCATCGAGAACGAGGCCACCGTGGCCGCCGAGACGGCCCGGGCCAGCGCCGAGCAGGAGCTGCAGCGGCTCCGCTCCGAGCTGGAGAAGACCCGCTTGCAGTGCGACGTGGTGCTGCCGGCGGAGGCGGCTCGCCAGGCGGCCGAGGCGCGGGCGCGGGGAGAGGCGGCTCCCCTGGTGGAGAACGGCAAGGCCGCCGCCGCCGCGCTCCAGGCGGTGGCCGCCGAATGGCAGGCGGCCGGCCAGGGCGGGCGCGAGGTGTACCTCTTGCAGCAGCTCCGCAGCTTCATCCAGGCGGCGGTCGACCGGGTGTCCCAGACCCAGCTCGGCGAGCTGCAGATCGTCGACGGCGGCGACGGGAAGGCCTACGCTGCCTTCGTGGCCAACTTCCCGGCCGCGGTGGCGCGGGTCATGGCCGAGACGGCCCGGGCGGTGGGGGTCGACGTCCGGACCCTGCTCGGGAGCAAGGAGACCGGACGATGATCCCCGTGCTCGTCGTCCTCGCCATCACCGCGTTCGTCGTCTTCATGTCGCTCTCCGCGATGCTGCGGCGCCTGCTCTACGTCAGCACGCCCAACGAGGCGCTGATCTTCTCCGGCCGGACCCGCCAGGTGGCCGACCGCGACGTCGGCTACCGGGTGGTGCGCGGCGGACGCGCGCTGCGCATGCCGCTGTTCGAGCTGGTGGACAAGGTCGACCTCACCAACATCCCCATCGACATCGAGGTGAAGGGCGCCTATTCGAAGGGCGGCATCCCCCTGAACGTCCACGGGGTGGCCAACGTGAAGCTGCCCGGGGAGGAGCCGCTGCTGAACAACGCGATCGAGCGCTTCCTCGGCCGGTCCCGGGCGGACATCCTCCAGATCGCCAAGGAGACCCTGGAGGGGAACCTCCGCGGCGTGCTGGCCCTCCTCACCCCCGAGGAGGTGAACCAGGACAAGGTGCGCTTCGCGCAGACGCTGCTCGAGGAGGCCGAGCACGACCTCGGCCGCATGGGCCTGGTCCTCGACACCCTGAAGATCCAGAACATCACCGACGACGTGGGGTACTTGAACTCCATCGGCCGCATCCAGGGCGCCCGCGTGCGGATGGAGGCCGCCATCGCCGAGGCGGGGGCCAAGGCCGACGCCGCCGCCCAGCAGGCCCAGAACTGGTGCGCGGCCGAGATCGCCAAGGTGGACGCCGACCTGGCCATCGCGCGCCAGGAGACGCAGAAGCGCATCGTGGACGCCCAGACCCGCCGCGAGGCGATGATCGCCGAGTCGCAGGGCCAGGTCGCGGCCCAGGTCGCCCAGGTCACGGCCGAGATCGAGCGCCAGAAGGCCCGGGTCCTCCAGGTGCAGCGCAAGCTCGACGCCGACATCGTGCAGCTCGCCGAGGCCGAGCGCCAGGCCCGCGAGGAGCAGGCCCGCGGCGACGCCGCGGTGGTGGTGGAGCGGGGCAAGGCGGAGGCCGAGGCCCTCAAGCGCGTCTTCCAGGCCTTCGCCACCGCCGGCGACGGGGCACGGGAGGTGCTGGTCCTCCAACAGGTGATCCCGCTCCTCGGCCAGGTCGCCGGGGCCGGCCATCCGCTCGCGGTCCAGAAGGTATCGGTGCTGCCGGGGCCGGACGCCGGCGCGCCCGGCGACGGCTTCGCCAGGACGGCCATCGGCGCCAGCGAGCAGATCAAGGCTGCCACCGGCGTGGACATCGCGGGCCTGGCCCGGAAGCTGGGAGGCGGGTAGCGGGCGACTTCGTGACCGGCAGGCTCGCGGAGCCGGGTTTCAATGGGGCGCTTCGTCCCCCGACGGCCCGCAGATGGACGGTACCTTGCCGCCCGTGGGCCGGAGATAGGCGCAGAGCTGCCCAACGAGCATTCAGGGCCGAGAGACAGGCTACCGCCTCTCAAAACAGACGGTCGACGTACAGGTCCATCTGACGCTTCCAGTATGGCCAGTCGTGGCCTCCGTCGGGGCCCCAGTCGTCGAGCTGGTGCGGGATGCCGCGCGCCCGTAGCACGTCGGAGAGCCGGTAGCTCGGCCGGCTGTCCTCCCAGGGGCCGTTCCCGGTCGCGAGGTGGATGTCGCACTGGCGCAGGTGGGACAGGTAGTAGGGGTCGCCCAGGCTGGCCATGTAGTCGACGGGGTTGTTGAAGTAGAAGTTGTCGTCGTAGTCCCCGTCCATGAAACGCCGCAGGTCGTACACGCCGGAGAGCGCGAGGCACCGCCGGACGAGGTCGGGGTGCTTCAGGAGGGTATTGGCGGCGTGATAGGCGCCGAAGGACGCCCCGGTGGTCGTGATGAGGATGCCCGGCGTGCGGCAGTGCTCCTGGATGAAGGGCGCCACCTCGAAGGCGACGTAGGCGTCGTACATCGCCTGCACGTAGCTGCGGTGACGGGGGTGGGCCTGCTTGTCGTACCAGCTCTGGTTGTTGACGGTGTTGACGCAGAAGACCTTCACCCGTCCGGCGTCGATGTAGCGCGCGAGGGCGGCGATCATCCCCTGCCCCTCGTATTCGTTCTCGTCGCCCCCGCTGGTCGGGAACGCGAGCATCGGCAGGCCGTAGTGGCCGTAGACGCGGACGGCCATCTCCCGGTCCAGCCGCGAGGAGCGCCAGGAGTGACGTTCTTGGTTCATGCCGCCTCTGGGAGGCGGATTCTCCCCGGCCGCCGCCCGAGCCGCAAGGGGCGGTCGGTGCCGGCTCAGGTGGTCGGCAGGCCCGGCTCCCGGATCGTCACCCAGTCGGTGCGGGTCCGGTCCCACTCGTGGATGTGGAGGCCGTGCGCCTCGAAGAGCGAGCGGATGCCGCTCCGGCGCCAGCCGGCGATGTCCTCGAGCACGGGGACGAGGACGCTCAACGCGTCGTCGCCGAGCACCGTGCGGCGGGCGATCTGGGCGATGTGCGGGGCCTCGGACACCGCGATGCTGTAACCCTCGCGCCGGTTCACGTGGAGCATCACGTGGACGTCCGAGCTGCCATCGCCCACGTAGACCACGCGGTCGGGGGCGATCTCGAGCCGCGACTGCAGCTCGTCGAGCATCGCCACCTTCCCGTACCCGGCCACCACCCGCACGATCGCCTCGACCTCACCGGAGCCGGGATCGTAGTGGAAGCGCGTTCCGTGGATGTGGTCGGGCGGCACGATGCCTTCCAGCGCCGACTGGATCACTTCTTCCGGCGCGGCCGAGACCACGTGGAACGAGAAGTGGTGGCCGTCGATGCCGTCCTCGAGCAGCCGGCACAGCAGCGGGATGTTCCTCTTGAGCCGTATGCGCCGGCCGGCCTCCTTCAGGTGCTCGCGACGCACGCGGCGCAGCTCGGGGTCGTGCAGGATCAGGTAGGCCAGCTCACCCCCCTGCTGCACCAGGTTGATGCGGGCCAGGCCGGCGACCTTCTGCGTGAAGCCGTCGACGCCGAGGATCTCGCTGAGGATGTGCCCGGAGTCGTTGAAGCTCAGGGTCTGGTCGAAGTCGCTTGCCAACAGGTACTGCTTCATCCCACCCAAGCTAGGCCCCGGTAGGTCAGTTGTCAAATTCATTGTATTGATCTAAGCCATGAATTATATTCATGGATCGTGGAGATGACCCAGCTCCGGACACTGCGGGAAGTGGCCGAGACGCTGAGCTTCACGCGGGCGGCGGAGCGGCTCGGCCTCACCCAATCAGCGGTCAGCCATCAGATCAAGTCGCTGGAGGCGGAGCTGGGCGAGCCCCTGTTCGTCCGCGTCAAGAGGGGCGTGATCCTCTCGGAGGGGGGACGGGCCGCGCTCGAGCACGCGATCCGGATCCTGGACGAAGCGGACGCGCTCCGCGTGCGCCTGCCGGGGCCGGCGCAGGCCCCCTCGGGCCGGGTGCGGGCCGCCGCCGCGACCCAGGCCTTCGTCCATCTCTTCGCCGCGCTGTTCGAGTCGTTCATGAAGGCCCATCCGCGCATCGAGCTGACCTTCCGGACCACGGTCAGCACGGATCAGACGGTGGCCGACATCCTCAACGGCACCGCGGAGGTGGGGTTCGCGGCGTTGCCGCTCTACTCACCGTCGCTGCAGGTGAGACAGCTCTTCGAGGACGAGCTGGTGCTGGTCGCGGGGCCGCGCCATCCGCTCGCCGGGCGGCGGACGGCGTCCGTGCGCGACATCGCCGCCGAGCGACTGGTGCTCTTCGAGCGCGGCTCGTCCATCCGTCGGGCCACCGACGCGTTCTTCCACCACGTCGGGGTACGGCCGGCGCTGGCCCTGGAGTCGAACGACACCTACTTCGTGAAGCTGATGGTGGAGCACGGGCTGGGCGTCTCGCTGCTACCGGCCTGGGCGGTGCGGGAGGAGGTTGCGCAGGGCCGGCTCGTGCAGCTCGCCGTGGCCGGGCACCGCCTCCGACGGACGGTCTCGATGATCTTCCTCGGCCGGATGCCGCCCGCGGCGACCCGCGCCTTCGTGGAGTTCATGCTCGCCCACCGCGCCGAGCTGCAGGCGGTCGCCCGGCCTGAATGATCCTTCCGGCGCGTTCGGCGCGCGCAGCGGAGCGTCTCCTCTGCCGTCTCGCGGCGGATCCATTCCGACGCGAGACGCCGGGGACGATGAGCGCGGAGCGGAGCGCGCCGCATCCGCGTATGACATCCGGCGCGCGCAGCGGAGCGTCTCCTCTGCCGTCTCGCGGCGGATCCATCCGACGCGAGACGCCGGGGACGATGAGCGCGGAGCGGAGCGCGCCGCATCCGCGTATCTAGAAACCCTGCACCTTGCCGCGCAGCACCGTGATCGAGGCCCTGGGAAGCGTGAACGTGGCCCGGGGCCCTGCGGCAACCGTGGCGGCGACCGGAGGCCCGTCCGGATCGGCGGTCGATGCCGCCGGCGTGCATCTCTTGCATGGCATAGCCGACGCAGTTGCGGACGTCCTCCATTCACCTTGCGGGCCCCCGTCGAAGTCGAGCGCATCCTTGCCCACCCAGTACTCCACCCGCGAGACATGCGCTAGCGCAGGAACCTTCTGACCGGCGCGGGGGCCACGAGGGTCGACAAGAACGCGGAGTTGGACGGCGTCTTCTGGATCTTGTCGATGAGGAACTGGGCTGCCTCCACCGTCGACAGGTCGGCCAGGGCCCGGCGCAGCAGGTGGCGCTTGCCCAGCTCTTCCGGCGAGCAGAGCAGCTCCTCGCGGCGGGTGCCGGACTTCAGCACGTCGACCGCCGGGAAGATGCGCCGGTCGGCGATGGCCCGGTCCAGGATCAGCTCCATGTTCCCGGTGCCCTTGAACTCCTGGAAGATGACCTCGTCCATCCGGCTGCCGGTGTCGACGAGGGCGGTGGCCAGGATGGTCAGGCTGCCGCTGCCCTCGCAGTTGCGGGCGGCCCCGAAGAACTGCCGCGGGAACTGCAGGGCGCGGTTGTCGACGCCGCCGCTCATCGTGCGCCCGCCCGGCCCCATCTCGCGGTTGCTGGCCCGGCCCAGCCGGGTGAGGCTGTCGAGCAGGATCACCACGTGCCGGCCCGCCTCCACCAGCCGCTTGGCTCTCTCGATGGCCAGCTTGGCCAGGCGCATGTGGGCGTCGGCGGCCGAATCGGCCGAGGAAGCCAGCACCTCGGCCTTCACCGCCCGCCGGAAGTGCGTCACCTCCTCCGGCCGCTCGTCGATGAGGAGCAGGATCAGGTGGACCTCGGCATGGTGCTTGGCGATGGCCTGGCCGAGATGCTCGAGCAGCGTGGTCTTGCCCGCCTTCGGCGGGGACACGATGAGCCCCCGCTGCCCGCGACCGATGGGGGCGATGAGATCGATGACCCGAAGGCTCGTCTCGCCCTGCTCGGCCGCGAGGCGGAACGCCTCGTGCGGGTTCACCGAGATGAGATCCTGGAAGTGCGGCAGGGCCCGGTATTCCTCCGGGCTCAAGCCGCTCGCCCTCTGGATCTCGACCAGCATGCGGCGCCCGCCGCCACCGTCACGAGCCAGGCCCTCGACCTCCGTACCGTCGCGCAAGGCGTAGTCCCGGGCGATCGAAGGCGGGACCATCGCATCGTCGCGGGTCGGCAGGTAGTTCTGGGCGGCCTGCCTCAGGAACCCCCCGCCACCTTCGGTGAGATCTACGACGCCGGCGACCGGTGTCGTCGGACCGGTGGTCGGGATCGGAACTTGGCGGGGATCCCGCGGCCCTCGCGGCCCCTGCTGCTGCGGATGGGGTCCGTTGGGCCGATCGTGTCGATGGGGGTGTCGATGGCGCCGCGGGTGCCGCGGGCCGTGCCTCATGGGCGGCCCGTTTGCCGCGGTACGGTCATCGTCTCCTCCGCCAGCGACTATAGCACGGTCCCGGGCCGGCGGGGAGAGGGCGGGTCTTGACCCCGCCGAGGGCCGGATCAGGGCCTCTCGCCCGGCAGCAGCGGGCGGAAGGTCACGATGTAGGACTTGTCCCCGGCGCAGACCACGGCGGGGCTGGCCCCGCTCGGCCAGTCGCGCAGGGAGTCGCCGGGCAGGGTGCGGGGAGCGAAGACGCTCTCGGCCGGCGACTCCGGGAAGGGCCACGAGCGGCAGCCGCCGGGCAGCGTCGCCTCCCGCGCGCTCACGGCGTAGGAAGCAGGGGCATAAGGACGCAGGCTCGGATGGTCGAAGCGCGACAGGTCCTCGAGAAGTGCGGCCAGCGGGCGCCAGGCGGGCGCGGCCTGTCCCGGGTCGCCCAGCACCGTCATGTCGAGCGGCCGGCCGCGGCGCAGGAGCAGGCGCTGCCGCCCTTCGCCGCCACCGAAGCGCACCGTGCCGGACAGGCCGGGCAGCTTGCGGACCTCGGCCAGCCGCCGGTCGAGCGCCTTGGCCTCGGCCGGGGAGAGCCGGCCCGCGGCCAGCCGGCGGCTGCCGCCCGCGAACACCTGCCCGTCCTCCAGGAGCACGAAGCGCGGCGGAGCCGATTCGGGCACGTCGTCCGGATGGACGCGGCCGAAGACCTCCAGCACGACGACCGCGTTCGGGATCTGGCCCGCCGCCGCGGCCGGGACGGCCAGCGCGGCGAGAAGCACGCCGGCGGGCGCCCTCATGGCGGAGCCGACACCACCCGGTTACGGCCGGCTTCCTTGGCCCGGTAGAGGTTGCGGTCGGCGGCCTCGATGAGCGCCTGGTCGGCATCGGCGTTCTCGGGGAAGGCGGCCACGCCCGCGCTCACCGTGACGCGCCCGCCGGGCTGCTTCTCTCCCCCGCGGAAGGCGTGGCCCTCGATGGCCTGGCGCACGGACTCGGCGAAGCGCACCGCCTCCTCCCGCCCGGCCCCGTAGAGCAGCGCCACGAACTCCTCTCCCCCGTAGCGGGCCAGGATGTCTCCGCGACGGCCGACCCGCTTCATGATCCCGGCCAGGGAGGACAGCACGACGTTGCCCTCCTCGTGGCCGTTGGTGTC
>QHVM01000093.1:31233-81727 GCA_003223555.1 Acidobacteriota bacterium
TGGTCGCCCGTCTCGCGGGCGCGCTCCAGCTCGATGTCCAGCCGCTCGCGGAAGAAGCCGACGTTGTAGAGGCGGGTGAGGGGGTCGGTGATGGCCCGGCGGTGCGTCCGCGTGACCTCGCGGGTCAGGTCGCGCACGCGCTCGACCTGGACGCGATAGAGGTCCTCCAGGATGTCGGGCCGCCGGCGGAGCAGGTCGCGGAAGGCTGCCGCCGGGACCTTGACGATGCGGCATGGGGTGCGGGCGCGCACGCTGGCCGACCGGCGGCTGCCGTCGCTCGCCAGCTCCCCCACGATCGTGCCCGCCTCCATCGTGCGCAGCACGACCTCCTGCTCCTCGGCCGCCTTGTTCACCACCTCCATGGTGCCCTCGACGAGGTAGGCCACCGAGTCGCCGGGGTCGCCCTCCTTCCACAGCACCGTGCCGGGCGGCAGGGCGGCCTCGGTCCCCAGCCGGGACAGCTCGGCACGGATGGAATCCTTCATCGTCATCGAGGGCCCGCCGGCACTCCCTGAGGCCATCATAGCCGGCGGCACCCGTCCTCAGCGGGCGTAGAGAGCGATGATCTTCTCGATGGCGCGGCGGCAGACGGCACAGAAGCCCACCTCGTCGCGGGTGAACATGATGCAGTCGCTCTGCGGCCGGTAGTAGCCCTTCGCCTCGTAGAGCGCCCCTTCGAAGGCCCCCACCTTCCCCGCGTAGGGGCCGGACCCGAGCAGCGCGGTCATGCGCTCGCGCTCCTCGCGGAAGAGGGCCTCCATCTCCGCTTCCGGACGCTTCTCCTCTCGGATCTTGCGGCGCCGGGCCTGGATGTCCCTCTGGGCCGCCTCGAACTCCTCCTTCGCCCACGGCGTAGGCAACTGCGTGCCGGCGGCCACGAGGTCGCGCCACCTGGCCGCCCCGGGATCGGCGGTCGCGTTGGGCTCCCAGGGCTCGGGCCGCGCGGCCGCGCCCGCTTCGTAGGCGACGGGCGAGGTGTAGTACTCGTCGGCCAGGCCGGCGAAGTGGTGGCCGAACTCGTGCACGAACACGTAGGGCGTGAAGGCGTTGTCGGCGGCCACGGTCGCATAGAGGTTGTGGATTCCGCCGCCCCCGTACTTGCGCTCGTTGACGACGATCTCGATGAACTCGTACGGCGCGGCGGCGGCCGTCTCCCGCAGCCGCCGGTTGTCGAGGTCGAGGACGTAGCGCTCGGAGCCGAAGGCGTCGTAGGCGGCGCCGAGCGCGGTGCGCCGGTAGACGCCGTCGGAGGGCCGCGAGACGCCGCTCTCCGCCGAGGGCGTGTCGGCCGCCCACACGTTGAAGTCAGAGCGGTGCTCCCGGAACGGAGACACGGCGAAGAGCGTGTCCGCCAGGCGACGGGCGTCGCGGTGCCATTTGTCCATCTCGGCCGCGGTATAGCCGTCGCCGAGCAGGAGCAGGTCGACCTTGTCCGCCGGCTCCCCGTTCTGCATGACCGCCCAGACCTTCGCCGCCGCCGGCCTCCGGCGGTCGACGGCCGGATCGGACGGATCCAGCTTCACCGACCAGGCGGGCTGGAAGACGCCCCGGGCATCCCGCTTCTGGATCGCCACCGTCACCGCGGCGGGCGGTTCCGGGAACCTGACCGACTCATGGAAGCCGCGCGGGCGCTCCCTGGCCTCGGGGGTCGTCTCCCACTCCCCGTACACGCTGGCGAAGCCCCGCGAGTAGAGGAGGTCTCCGCGGCGGGCATCGCGGACCTCGAAGCGGTAGCGGCCGAGGTTGGTCGTGTCGATGCGGCGGTCGGCCGGGCCGGGCCAGGGGCCCTCGCGGACGACGGCGTCGAGGGCGAAGCGCTCCTCCTTCGCGTCGCCGGTGTGGAAGTAATCGAGCCGCAGCGTGGCGGAGGGGGACGCCGCCGCGGCCAGCAGAGCGATCAGTCCGACCACGCCCGTTCCCGGCAATCCCGCCCAGACTATCACCGGCGTTGGCCGCCCCGGCCCGCGTCTGATAGAAGGGGGCATGAAGCTTCGACCGGCCGCCGTCCTCGCCGCCTTCGCCGCCGCCGCCGTCCTCTCGGCGGCCACCGTCCCGGCCCGCGCCCGCAACGGGATGGTGGTGAGCCAGAACTTCCTCGCCACCCAGGCCGGCATCGAAGCACTGTGGGACGGAGGAAACGCGGTGGATGCCGCGGTCGCGACCGCCTTCGCCCTGGCCGTCACCCATCCCGCCGCGGGCAACGTCGGCGGCGGAGGCTTCCTGCTCTACCGCCCGCCGAAGGGCGAGGCGGCCGCCTACGACTTCCGGGAGACGGCACCCGCGGGGGCCAGCGCGACCATGTTCCTCCGCGACGGCAAGTACGACCCGGAACGGCACCACAACGGCTACTTGTCGGTGGGGGTGCCGGGCACGGTGGCCGGGCTCCACATGGCCTGGAAGGCCCACGGCAAGCTCCCCTGGCGCCGGCTGCTGGGCCCGGCCATCACGCTCGCCCGCGAGGGCTTCATGGTCACCGACGGCCTCGCCCGCTCGCTGAAGGAAGTGCTGGCCGACATGAAGAGCTATCCCGCATCGATCGCCCAGTTCAGCCGGGCCGGCCAGCCCTACGAGATGGGCGACGTCTTGAAGCAGCCCGACCTGGCGCGCACGCTGGAGCGGATCGCCGACAAGGGGCCGGCCGGTTTCTACGAAGGAGAGACCGCCGCTCTCGTCGAGAAGGAGATGAAGGCCCACGGGGGTCTCGTCACCCGGGCCGACCTGGCCGCCTACCGCGCCGTGCGCCGCGCGCCCGTGCGGGGGACCTACCGCGGCTACGAGGTGCTGAGCATGCCCCCCATCAGCAGCGGGGGGGCGGCGCTCGTCGAGATGCTGAACGTGCTCGAGGGCTACGACCTGAAGGAGCGCGGCTTCGGCGGCGCCGCGGCCGTGCACGTGGTGGCCGAGGCCATGCGCCGCGCCTTCGCCGACCGCGCCCGCTACATGGGAGACCCCGCCTTCAACCCCGGCCTCGCCGCGGTCGTGGAGAGGCTCACCTCCAAGGAGTACGCCCAGGAGCTGCGGCGCACGATCCGGGACGACCGCGCGTCGAAGTCCTCGCCGGGAGCCTTCTCGTGGCCGGCGGAGAGCGCGCAGACGACGCACGTCTCGGTGGTCGACGACGCGCGCGGCGCGGCCTCGCTCACCTACACGCTGGAGGAGGGCTACGGGGCGAAGATCGTGGTTCCGGGCGCGGGGTTCCTGCTCAACGACGAGATGGGCGACTTCAACGCCGGGCCCGGCCTGACCGACGACAAGGGCCTCATCGGCACCGAGCCGAACCTGGCCGCGCCGGGCAAGCGGATGCTGTCCAGCATGACCCCGGCCATCCTGTCCCGCGACGGCGAGCTGTTCATGGTCGTGGGCAGTCCCGGGGGCCGGACGATCATCAACACCGTGTTGCTGACGATCCTGAACGTGGTCGACTTCGGGATGAACGTCCAGCAGGCCATCGACGCGCCCCGCTTCCACCACCAGTGGCTCCCCGACCGGATCCAGTACGAGCGCTTCGGCCTCTCTCCCGACACCGCCGCGCTCCTGAGGGCGAAGGGCCACGAGCTGCGGGAGACCGATACGCAGGGAGTCGCGCAAGCCATCGTCTACGACGCGAAGAACAAGGTCCTCGAAGGGGGCTGCGATCGCCGCGCTCCCGACGGCGCGGCCATCGGCCGCTGACGTGAGGCCGGGAGGCCGGAACGCCCTCGCCCTCGCGGTCGGCCTGGGCGCCGCCCTCTCCGCGACGGCCGCCGTCCACGAGCCGGCCGGGGCGCGGGCCGAGGTCGAGCGGCTCATCGCGGCCAGCGGGGCCGAGGCCTCGGTGGCCTTCCGCACGCTCGACGGAAAGGCCGAGCTTCTCGTCCGGCCCGACGTGGCCTACCACGCGGCCAGCACCATGAAGGTGCCGGTGATGATCGAGCTGTTCGCGCAGGCCAGGAAGGGCACGCTCCGCCTCGACGACCCGCTGCCGGTGAAGAACAGCTTCGCCAGCATCGTGGACGGCAGCCCGTATTCCCTCGATCCGGGCGACGACTCGGACCCCGCGGTCTACCGCTCCGTCGGCGGGACGCTCACCCTGCGCCAGCTCTGCGAGGCCATGATCACGGTGAGCAGCAACCTGGCGGCCAACCTCCTCATCGAGAAGCTGGGGGTGGAGAGCATCCGGCGGCGCGTGCACAAGCTCGGGGCGGACGGGATGGAGCTGCTGCGCGGCGTCGAGGACGCCAAGGCGTTCCGGAAGGGGCTCAACAACACGACGACGGCCCGGGCGCTCCTGGTGCTGCTCGACCGCATCGCCCTCGGCAAGGCGGTCGACGCCGCCGCCAGCCGGCAGATGGTCGACATCCTGGGCCGCCAGCGGTTCAACGACGCCATCCCGGCCGGGCTGCCCGCCGGCACACCCGTCGCCCACAAGACCGGGAGCATCACGAAGATCCACCACGACGCGGCGATCGTCTACGGCCCCCGGCCCTTCGTGCTCGTCGTCCTCGTGCGGGGCCTGGAAGACGAGAAGAAGAGCAAGGCCCTCACCGCCGACATCGCGCGGGCCATGTACGGCCCGGTTTGTCCGTGATCCGCGCTCAGCCCAGCCGGGTGGGCTCCCAGCGCAGGCCGAGGTTGACGATGCGCTGGAGCAGGCTCTCGTAGTCGACCCCGGCCTTCTTGGCCGATTGGGCGAAGTCCTCGTCCTCGGAGAGCTGGGGATTGGGGTTGGCCTCGATGACATAGGCCTGGCCGGCCTCGGTCAGCCGCAGGTCGATGCGCGCGCAGCCGCTCAGCATCAGGTTGCGGTAGGTCCGCTTGCAGATGTCGCGGATGCGGGCCTCGACCTCCTCCGGCAGGTCCTTCGCCTCCCCGCTCACGATGCCGTGCTTCTTCTGGTAGGTGAGGCTCCACTTCAGCCGCTCGGTGGCGATCCGCCGCTTCTCCTCCGGCATCTTGGTGAACGACAGCTCCCAGATCGGCAGCACCTGGAGCTGCTGGTTGCCGAGGATGCCCACGTACAGCTCCCGGCCGTCGATGAAGTGCTCCACGAGCGCGTCGGTCCCGATGCTCTCGTGGATGAACTCCACCCGCGCCTCCAGCTCCTCCTCGTCCTCGACCACCGAGGCCTGCGAGATCCCGATCGAGGCGTCGAGGGTCAGCGACTTCACGAAGAGGGGGAAGGCGAGCCGCTTCGGCCGCTTGACCTTGCGTCCGCGGGGAAAGACCGCGAAGTCGGCCACCGGGATGCGGTGGTAGGTGAGGAGCTTCTTGGCGATGGACTTCTCGCGGGCGAGGAGCAAGCCACGCGAGTTGCACCCGGTGTAGGGCATCTTGCTGAGCTCGAGGTAGGCCACCACGTTCTGGTCCCAGGTGGCGACGTCGTCGAAGCCCTCCAGGAGGTTGAAGGCGATCTGGGGCTCCAGCTCATGGATCGCGTTGCGGATCACGCCGAGGTTGCTGCCGACCCCGAGGGGGAAGACCTCGTGGCCGAGGCGACGCAGGGTGGACACGACGCAGTACTCCGTCTTCCACTCCGCCGCCTCCAGGTCGACGCCCTTGGTGTCGTCGGGGGGTATGAGCGACTCGTGCATGAGGGCGAGGATGCGGAGCCGGCGCGGCGTCTTCTTCTTCAAAGCGCGACCCGGTGGCGGCCGCTGGCCAGGTAGTTCATGGTCTGGACGGTGAGCAGCGTGATGAACTCCAGCTTGGCCTCGTCCTCGGGGCCGGCCACGCGCAGGTTCAGCTCGCGGCAGCGGGCGACGATGTCGGCCAGGACCTGGTCGATCGTGTACTGGTACTCCCCCGTCCACCGGCTCACCCGCCGCCGCACCTCCCGCCGGATCCGGCTCACGAAGCCGGACGCGGTCGGCTTGCCGGCGTGCTCGGGCGCGTCGGAGAAGAGGCGCTTCAGGTCGCGGTCGTAGAAGTCGGGGTGGTCGAGCCCGTAGTGGCGGCGCTTGATCCGGTAGTGATCGCGGAGCGTGCGCCGCAGGCGGGAGAGCAGGTCCGGCTTGCGGCGCGAGACGACCAGGGGCGGCTGGCCGGCCAGCTCCTTCATCAGCTCGTCCATGTACTCGAGCTTGCGCAGGGCGGGCCAGCCCGCGTAGCGCGTCCGCCACTCCGGCTCCGGTCCGAGCCAGACCGCGAAGGTCTCCGCGAAGTCCTCGTCGGGATGGCTCTGCGAGTACCAGGCGTCGAGGTGCAGCACGAAGCTCTTGCTGTAGGGCCGCGGCGCGTAGTACTCGGGGTAGGGCTTGCTCGTGCGGCCGAACAGCTCCTGGCGCCGCCTCCTCCGCCGCAGCCGGTAGGCGTTCTCGATCGCGTGGCCGGTCTCGTGGCGGAGGATCTTCAAGCACCACTCCCGCGTGCCGCCCTCCACCTCGAGCATCTGGCTCTGCTCCAGCCGGCACAGGCGCGGGTGGGCCAGGTAGAAGGGGATGGCCATGCCGGGGACGCCGTCGGGGCAGAACCATTCGTCGGAGAGCCAGAAATGGGGCCGGAAGTGGAGGCCGCGCGCCTCCAGCTCGCGGGCCAGCTCGGAGATGCGGTCCTCGAGGCCAGTGCCCTCGATGCGCAGGTCGAGGTCGCACAGCCGGAGGTCGAGCAGCCTTTCGTCGTCCCAGCCGTCCCAGACCACCGGCGCCAGCGGCCGGCGCTTCCGGCCGGCGGCGGCGTCCGGCGGGAGGCGGACGCCGGCCGGCGGGAGGCGGACGCCGGCCGGCGGTGCGGGGGGGGCCGGCCGGGCATGCCCGGTCCGCGCGGGCCTCGGGGCGGAGGTCACGCCGGCAGGCTACGACCGACCCAGGCAGGGGTCAAACGCCGACGCAATGGCAGCGAGCGACAGTGGGGGTCAATTGCCTAGAATGCACTCATGGCGTCCCGCGAAGCCGAGCCTGACCCGCTGAGCGCGGACGTCAACACGCTCGGCCGCCTGCTCGGGGACGTGCTGCGCGAGCAGGAAGGCGAGGCCGGCTTCGCCCTGGTCGAGGAGTACCGCGCCTGCACGAAGAAGATGCGCGCGGCGGCCGGCGAGGACGGCGACGATTTCGGGGAAGCTGGCCGGCGGCTGCGGGCGCGCACCGACGGTCTGGGGATGGACGAGTGCCGGCTCCTCGTCCGGGCCTTCTCGGCCTACTTCCACCTCGTCAACCTGGCCGAGGAGCACCACCGGCTGCGCGTGCTGCGCCGGAGGGAGCAAGCGGCGGGAAGCGCCCCCCGCGGAGAATCGGTCCAGCAGGCGCTGGCCGAGGCGGCGGCCGCCGGAGTGGGAGCCGACCGGGTGCGGGAGCTGCTGGCGGCGTGCCTCGTCGAGCCCGTCTTCACCGCCCACCCCACCGAGGCTCGCCGGCGCTCGGTTCTCTTCAAGCTGCGGCGGCTGTCCGATCTCGTCGAGCAGCTCGACGACCCGCGGGGGACGGCCCGCGAGCGCGCGGAGCTGGGCGACCGCATCCGGGAGGAGATCACCTCGCTCTGGCTCACCGAGGAGGTCAGGGGCCGCGCGCCCGCGGTCCTCGACGAGGTGCGCAACGGCCTGTACTACTTCGAGGAGTCGCTGTGGGAGCTGGTGCCGAGGCTGTACCGGGAGGTGGAGGAGGCGCTCGTCGTCGCCTACCCCGGCCAGGACATCGACGTGCCCGCCTTCCTGCGCTTCGGCTCCTGGATCGGGGGCGACCGCGACGGGCACCCCCACGTCACCGCCCAGGTCACCGAGCAGACGCTGCGCCTCCACCGGGAGACGGCCTTCGCCCTCTTCGAGCGCGCGCTCGCCGAGCTGGAACGGGAGCTGAGCGTGGCCGCCGAGACGAGCGACGTCTCGGAGGATCTGGCCCGGTCGCTCGAGGCCGACGCCCAGGCCATGCCGGAGCTGGCGGCCTCGCTCTCCGGCCACTTCGCGACCGAGCCCTACCGGCGCAAGGGCGGCTTCATGCAGGCGCGGATCGCCGCCGCCCGCCGGCTCAACGCCGCCCGGCTGCGCGAGCGGCGGCGCGGCGACGCCGTGCCCGACGTCGAAGACGATCCCGTGCTGGGCCAGGCCCAGCGGCTGTGGGGCAGCGGCGCGCCGCCCGAGCCACCGCGGCCGGAAGACGACCGCGTGGCCTACGCCCGGCCGGGCGAGCTGCAGGCGGACCTGCGCCGGCTGGCCGAAAGCCTGCGCCGTCACCGCGGCGCCCGCCTCGCCGACGGCCTCGTCGCGGACCTGATGCGGCGGGTCGAGGTCTTCGGCTTCCACCTCGCCCGGCTGGACCTGCGCCAGCACAGCCAGGTGCTGGCTTCCGCCGCGGCCGAGGTCCTGAGGGCGGCCGGCGTCGAGGCCGACTTCCTCGCCCTCGGCCTCGCGGACCGCGGCCGCGTCCTCGCCCGGGAGATCGCGAGTCTCCGGCCGCTCATCCGTCCCCAGGGCGGCTACTCCGCGGAGACCACGGAGACGATCGCCCTCTTCCAGACCCTCGCCCGCTTGCAGCAGGAGCTGGGCCCGGAGGCCTGCGACGTCTTCATCGTCTCCATGACGGCGGGCGTCGCGGACGTCCTGGCGCCGCTGCTCTTCGCCAAGGAGGCCGGTCTGTTCGCACCGGGGGGTGGGGGGGGTGCGGATGACGCGCCGCGCAGCACCCTCCAGGTCGTCCCCCTCTTCGAGACGATCGATGACCTGCACCGCGCGGCCGGGCTGATGCGGGAGCTGTTCGCCCTGCCCGTGTACGCGCGACAGCTCCAGGCCTGGAACGGCCGGCAGCAGATCATGCTCGGCTACTCCGACAGCAACAAGGACGGCGGCTTCGTGACCGCCAACTGGGAGCTGTACCGGGCCCAGCGCGCGCTGGTGGACGCGTGCCGGGAGGCGGGGGCCACGCTGCTCCTCTTCCACGGCCGCGGGGGCGCCATTGGCCGCGGCGGCGGGCCGACCGGGCGGGCCATCATGGCCCAGCCTCCCGGGGCATTGAACGGCCGGTTGCGCCTCACCGAGCAGGGCGAGGTGGCCTTCGCCCGTTACGCCCATCCGGGCATCGCCCACCGCCACCTCGAGCAGACGATCCACGCGGTCTTCCGGGCCAGCCTCCTCCCGCCGCCCGAGGGCTCCCACGACCAGTGGACGGCCGAGATGGAGGAGCTCTCGCCCCTGGCCCTGGAGTCCTACCGGCACCTCGTCTACGGCGACCGCGACTTCGTCCGCTACTTCCACCAGGCGACGCCCATCGACGCCGTCACCGGCCTGCGCATCGGCTCCCGCCCCGCAAGGCGAGAGCACTCGGACCGCATCGAGGACCTCCGGGCCATCCCCTGGGTGTTCAGCTGGACGCAGAGCCGGCACGGGCTGCCCGGCTGGTACGGCCTCGGCAGCGCCTATGCGGCCCACCTGCGGGCGAAGGGACCGGGGGCCGCCCGGCGCTGGGCGGAGATGTACCGCGAGTGGCCCTTCTTCCGCTCGCTGGTCGACAACGCCCAGCTCAGCATGGGCAAGGCGGACCTGGCGGTGGCGCGCGTCTACGACGAGCTCGCCGAGCCGGGGCTGCGGAGCCGGATCTTCCCGGCCATCGCCGAGGAATGGCGGCGCACGCGGGACGCCGTGCTGAACGCCACCGGCCGCTCGTCGCTGCTCGACATCTCTCCCGTTCTGCGGCGCTCGATCCGGCTGCGCAACCCGTACGTCGACCCGCTGAGCTTCGTGCAGGTGAGCTTGCTCGCCCGCCTGCGCGCCCTCCCCGGCGGTCTGGAGGATGGGCAGCGGGAGACGCTGCAGCGCCTGCTCGCCCTGACGGTCAACGGGATCGCCGCCGGCTTGCAGAGCACCGGCTGAGCATCCACCCCCTCACCCTATCCCCTCCCCCTTACCTGCTTCCTCCCCCTCCCGGGGGGATAGCGCAGCTTCTAGCGCGCGGTGGCCTTGAGGATCTCGACGTTGCCGTTGCTGTCGGCGAGCCCCAGCGCGCAGCCGCCGGCTCCGATGCGCCCGCTCAGCGAGTTCGCGCTGAGCGGGCCGGAGGCCGTGACCGGCAGCTCGCTGTGGATGGAGCCGAAGGAGGTGCGGGCAACGAGGTCGTAGCCTGCGCTCTCGGGCAGGCGCACGCGGATCGGCCCGAACGAGGTGGAGAGGCTGATGCGCGTGCAGGGGCGGCGGCCGACGTCCTCCACCTCGACGGCCCCGTTCTGGTTGCGGACGTCGATCACCGGGCCCTCGACCCCGCCCAGCACCACCCCGGCGAACGAGGTCCGCACGGTGGCCGGGCCCTTGACGCCGGTCGCGCGGACCGCGCCGTTGGAGTTCTCCACCTCCAGCGAGCCGCCGACGCGCTCGACCATCACGGCGCCGAAGCTCGTCTTCAGGTAGGCGGGACCCACGTCGGACACCGCGACCTCTCCGTTGCCCCCCACCACGCGCACGCCTTTCGGCGCTCCCCGAACCTCGATGCGGCCGAAGGTGCTGCGAACCTCCGCCGCTCCGCCCACGTCGCGCAGCGTCACCGGGCCGTTGGAGTTGGTGACGGAGGCGTCGCCGCGGATCTGCGCGACGTCCACCGCCCCGAAGCTCGTGCGTATGTCGGCCGCGCCGCCCACCTTGCGGCCGCCGACCCGCCCGTTGTCGTTGACGGCGGTGAGCCCGCGCCCGATGTCGTCGAAGGCGAGGGTCGCGAACGACGTCTTGAGGTCCGCCGACCCCGTGACGCCGCGCACGTCGACGTTCCCGTTGCCGTTGCTCACGGTGAGGTCCCCGCGGACGAGGCTGGCCTCCACCCTCCCGAAAGAGTTGGTGATGCGCGAGGGCCCCCCCGTGTCGGCGAGCAGGACGTTGCCGTTGGTGTTGACGATCGTCGCCCCGTCGCGGACCGACCGCGCCTCCACCTCCGCGAAACGGTTGCTCACCTGCAGCGCTCCCTGCACCTCGGCCACCCGCACGGCGCCGTTCTCGTTCGTGATCGTCAGGTCTCCCTCGACGTGGCGGACCTCCACCGCCCCGAAGGAATTCTCCAGCCGCTGCCGTCCGCGGCCGTCGGCGAAGCTCAGCCGCCCATGGGCGTTGCGCACGTCGCTGTCGGCCTTGAGCCCGCTCACCGACACGTCCCCGAAGCTGTTCCGCGCCTGCAGCGGCGTCCTCTCGGGGAGCGTGATCTCGTAGTCCACGGCGTAGGAGACGTTGCGCCGGCCGCCGAAGTGCGTTTCCGGGTAAAGCGTGCGCACCGCCACCGCGGTCGGCGTCTCCTGGACCTCGATCGATACCTGCTGGGCCGCCGACGATGCTTCTTCCGCCGAAGGGGCCGACACGCGGATGTGGGCCAGGATGCGGGCCTCGGCCAGAGGGTGGGCGCGGACGACGACGTCGCCCTGCTGGTGGTCGAGGCGGAAGGCCTGGCCGGCCCGCATGGCCACGGTGCGCGAGAACTCGCGCGTCGTCTCC
This sequence comes from Acidobacteriota bacterium, assembly GCA_003223555.1. Lineage (GTDB taxonomy): Bacteria > Acidobacteriota > Vicinamibacteria > Fen-336 > Fen-336 > AA32. The sequence continues at coordinate 42,602 of QHVM01000093.1, forward strand.
TGCCGCGCCGACCGGGCCGATGCCGCGGCCGGGGTCAGGAGCAGGAGCAGGAGCAGGCCGGCGAGCGCCGGCCATCCCCGGCTCTTTCGCGAGCTACAAGGCGTGGGCATCTTCCTTCACCACCTGTTGGAGGGTCCTCTCCTTCTGCTGGTAGAGCGACAGCAGCTCCCGGCGGAGGCGGGCGTTGAACCGGTTGCGGTCGATCCGGGCCCGGCACTCGGCGATGGCCCCGTCGAGCAGCAGCAGCTTCTCGCGGTAGCTCATCATGAGCGGCGAGTCGGCCTCTTCGACCCTCGGCTCCGCCGTCCTGGCCAGCGCCTCGATCGACCGCACGTAGTCGGCTTCGGTGCGCTCCACATCGCGCAGCGCGTTCTCACTCAGGAGCCGGCGCTGCGCTTCCGCCGGCGGGATGCCCGCCGGCGGTGGGCGCAGCCGGAGGACGGCCGTGAGGGCGAGGGCGAGCACGGCCGCCGCGGCCGCGGCGGTCATCCCGGCCGGCGCGCGGAAGAGCGCCCGCCGCCGCTCGACCCGCGCCGCCTCGGCGGCCAGGGAGGTCCGAATGCGCGGCCAGAGCTGCGGGCTCTCCCACTCCCGGCGCAGTCCGCGGGCGGCCCGGGAGATCTCCTCGTCGGTGTAGCTCACGTCCGCCCCCGCGGCGCGCCGAGCGCCGATTGAAGTTCGCGCCTGGCCTCGAAGAGCAGCGCCTTCGAGGTGCCCTCCGCGATGTCGAGGATCTCGGCGATCTCCCGGTGGCGGAAGCCTTCGACCTCGAAGAGGAGGAAGACGTCCCGGTGCCGCGGACGCAGGGCGGCCAGCGCCTTCTCGAGGGCCACGCGCAGCGGAGCGTCGGCGGGCGCGTGGGCCGCCGCGGGCGGCATCTGCTCCTCGGGCACCAGCCCGGTCTCGTCCCGCCGGCGCCGGCGCTGCCGGCCGATGTCATGGCAGGCGTTGACGAGGATGCGGTACATCCAGGTGCTGAGCCGGGCCGTGCCCTTGAAGGCAGCCATGCCGCGGTACACGCGCAGGAAGGCTTCCTGCACCGCGTCCTCGGCGTCGGCGGCGCTTCCCAGGATGTTGTAGGCCAGGCTCTTCATGCGTGTGCCATGGCTGCGGTATAGCTCCTCGAAGGCGGAGAGCTCGCCCCGCCGGCAGCCCTCGACGAGGTCCGGGTCGGCCGCGGAAACGACCTCGTCCCCATCGGGCAAGCTCGCCTCCTCGGAGAAGTCCAGACTCAGCCGTGGGTTGCTGGGAGCGGTCCAGCCCGACGTCGCGTTCCTCCCCTCCGTGCCACACGCTTTGACGGAAGGGCCTCCCGAACCGTTGGAGGAAAAAGCCTACGTCTCGGGCAGGACTCCGCCCATCGCCCAGCCCAGAGCGCCGGCGATGCCGGTGAGGATCGGGTTGACGATCAAGCCTCCGATCCGGGTCACGACGGCCTGGCCGAAGGGCACCTCGGTGAGGCCGGGGGCGTTGAGCGCGGTCGGGTGATTGAAGTAGGTGTGCAACCCGAGCGCATAGGAGACGAGCGTCACGGCGAAGATCACGACCTGGCTGAGAAGGCCGATCGTCAGGCCCAGGCCGGCCGCCTGCCAGAGCCGGTATCGGCGCCATCGCCGGCAGAAGGCGCCATAGAAGACGGCCGCGAGCAGCGTCATGATCACGATGCTGAAGACGAAGAAGCCCTTCTCGTAGGGGACGCCGGCGGTCCCCTGCGCCCACCTCCCTACCGTGAAGATGGCGAGCAGCAGCAGGTAGAGGCGGGCGAGCTTCAGGTTCTCGGCCATGCTCTTCCCTCCTTGGCTTCGTTCGGGGCGCGCCGCGGCCGGGTTGAGATGACATGCTGCGCGCCTTCGCCGACGTTCGTCCCGAAGAGCGGCCGGGCGTCACCGGCGCGTTCCTGACCCTGTTCGGCATCCTGGCCGGTCACACCCTGCTCGAGACGGCCCGCGACGCCCTGTTCCTGGCCCGCTTGCCCGCTTCGCAGCTGCCCTGGGTCTACCTGGCCATGGCGGTGGTCGCGGTGGGGCTGTCCCTGGGTCCCGGGCGCAGCGCCCGCGGTCTCACGCGCACGCGGCGCCTCTCCCACCTGCTCGTCTCCTGCGCGCTGGTGACGCTGCTCTTCTGGCTCCTCGGCTCGTGGCGCAGCCCCTGGACCCTGCGCGCGCTCTACGTCTGGACGGGGCTCGTGGGCACCCTGGCCGGGCTGCAGTTCTGGCTGCTGCTGGGGGAGATGTACACGATCACGCAGGCCAAGCGGGTCTACCGGGTGGTCGGCCTCGGCAGCGTGCTGGGGGCGGTGGCGGGGGCCGGGGTGGCGCGGGTCGTCAGCGCCTACCTGCCCACCTCGTACCTCGTGCTGGCCTCGGCGGTGACGCTGGCCGTCACCGGCCTGGGACCGGCGCTGGTGCTCCGGCGCGCGGAAGGCGCCGGCGCGGAGACGGCGACCGCTTCGGAGCCGACACCTTCCAACGTGGCCCAGGCCGTGCAGTTCATGCGCGACCATCCCTACCTCACGCGGCTGTCCGGCCTGGTGCTCGTCTCGACGGTCGCGGTGACGCTGGCCGACTACGTCTTCAAGAGCACGGTGGCGAGGAACATCCCCGCGGCCGGCCTGGGCACCTTCTTTGCGACGTTCTACATGGTCCTCAACGTGCTCGCCCTGGGGGCGCAGCTCGTGCTGATGGGCTGGATCCTGCGCGTGCTCGGCTTGCACCGCGCGCTGTGGGTGCTCCCGACGCTGGTCTTCCTCGGATCGGCCGGGGTGGCCTTCGGAGGCGGCCTGCTGGCCGCGCTCCTGCTCAAGTCCGCCGACGGCGCCCTGCGGCCCTCCCTCCACCGCACGACCACCGAGCTGCTCTTCCTGCCCATATCCGACGGCCTGCGTGCGCGGGCCAAGCCCCTCATCGACGTGGTCGGGCAACGGGGCGGGCAGGCCCTGGCCTCGGTTTTCATCCTCGGCGAGCTGACGCTGCACCGGGGCGACTACGCGCTGGCCGGGGTGGCCGCGCTGCTGTGCGTGGTGTGGATCGCGTGGGCGCTCGAGCTGAAGCCCCACTACCTGGAGCTGTTCGGGGCCGCGCTGTGGACCTGGGCTCGCTGGAAACGCTCATCGCCGCCCTCAGCAGCCGGGACGACGCCGAGGTGCGGGGCGCCATCGACCTCCTGGCCGCCGAGGGGCGCGCCAGGCTGATCCCCGCGCTCATCCTCTATCACCCTTCGCGCCCGGTGGTGCTGAGGGCGCTGGAGCTGTTCGAGACCTCCGGGCGCTCCGACTTCGTGCCGGTGGCCGACCGCCTGCTCGACCATGCCGACCCCGAGCTGCGGGCGGCCGCGCTTCGGGCGCGCTCGGCGGCCATGCCGGACGAGGCCCTCCTGCGGAAGGGTCTAGACGATCCGAGCCCCGTCGTCCGCGCGACCGCCCTGGTGGGCCTCGTCGCCGGCGGCTGGTTGCCGAAGTCGACCGGCCTCGACGAGCTGCTCCGCACCGCGGAGGCCCAGGCCGCCCTCGCCCGCGCCATCCGCCGCCAGCCGTCGCCGGCCTTCGAGGACGCCCTGCTGGCGCTGGCCGAGGCCCCCTCGCCCGAGGTGCAGGCCCTCGCCGCGGAGGCGATGGGCGCCGTGAAGAGCCCCCGGTTCTTTCCCGCGCTCCTCTCGATGCTGGGCACGCGGGAGGCGCGGCGGGCGGCCCGGACGGCGTTCCTGGAGCACGGCGAGGACGCGCTGCGGTTCCTCGACGAGGCGCTCGGCGACTGGTCGCTGCCCCACGAGATCCGGCGCCACCTGCCCCGCACCATCAGCCGGTTCGCGCCGGCGCCGGCCGCCGCCGTCCTCCTGCGGCACCTGCTGCCCGAGCCGGCCGGGATGGTCCGCTTCCGCATGATCCGGGGCCTGGGCCGCATCGCGGCCGACCATCCCGACGTGCGGCTGGACGCGGCGGTGCTGAACGAGGCGACCGCCCGCACGCTGGAGGCCTCGTTCCGACTCATGCACTGGCGCTCCGTCCTGGAGCACGGGGCGGCGGAGGAGCCGCACCGGGCCACGCGCGGGCACGAGCTGCTCACGACCCTCCTCCGCGACAAGGAGGTCGATGCAGTGGAGCGGCTCTTCCGCCTGCTCGGCCTCCAATACCGCGGGGAGGACCTGCGGCAGATCCACCGCGGCCTGCGCAACACCAACCCCAAGGTGCGCTCGGGCAGCCGCGAGCTGCTCGAGAACCTGCTCGATCCGCCGCTGCGGGAGGCGGTGCTGGCCCTGGTGGACGAGGCCCCCGCCGAGCTGCGCCTCGCCCAGGCGATGGCCTACTACCGGGCGCCCCTGCTCGATTACGAATCGGTCCTGGTGGCCCTGCTCGAGCAGTCGAGCGAGAGCGTGCAGAGCCTGGCCGCATACCACGTGGGCGAGCTGGGCCTGACCTCCCTCAAGGGCCGACTGGAGGACATCGAGCTGCGCCGGACGGGCTTCTTCGTCTCCCGGGTGATCGAGCGGGCGCTGCGCCTGCTCGCCGGGCCTCCCGAGGGCCTCGTCCATGCCCGCTAGCCCGCACATCTCGGGCCCCGTCGAGCGCCTGCTCGCCCTCAAGCGGATGCCGATGCTGGCCGGCCTGCCCGCCGAGGAGCTGAGTGTCGTGGCGGAGCACGCCCGGGAGCGCTTCTTCCCCAAGGGAAGCGTCCTGCTGCGCGAGGGGGAGCCGATCTCGGCCCTGCACGTGCTCCTGGACGGCAAGGTCCACCTCTCGCGTCGCGGCCGGGTGCTCGGTCACGTCACGGCCGACGGCGCGGTGGGCGGAGCGGCGATGCTGGCCCGCGACAGCGACGGCCTGCAGGCGGTGGCCGAGACGGACACCCTGGCGCTGGAGCTGGAGGCGGATGCTGTCCTCGAGATCTTCGAGGACCACTTCCCCATCCTCCATCACGCGCTGCGCGAGAACTGCCGGACCCTCATCGACCTCATGGGCCGGCTGCCGGGCGAGCTGTACGCGCAGGCCTTCCCGCCGACCGCGGCCGCCGCGGGACCGGCCTCCGACCTCGACCTCGTGGACCGGATCGTGTTCTTGCGCCAGGTCTCTCCCTTCAACCGGAGCAGCGTCAACGCCCTCGCCCAGCTGTCGCGGGGCCTGGCCGAGGCGTCCTTCCCCGCGGGCACCCCACTGTGGGAGGAGGGCGACAGCTCGGGCAGCGTGCTGCTGGTCGTGCGAGGGACGGCGGCCGGGAACGCGCGGGACGGCGCGGCGCGGTGGAACGCGGGACCGGGGGCGGCGATGGGAGCGGTGGAGTCGATGGCCGAGCGGCCCCGCTGGTACTCGGTCACGGCCGCGACGCCGCTGACCGCTCTCCACGGCCCGATGGAGGCGCTCATCGACGTCTTCGAGGACAACTTCGAGATGGCGATGGACTACCTGGCGGTGATCGCGCGCTGGCAGATCCGGGTCCTCGAGATGCGCGTGGCCGCCGGAGGACGCGACCTCGAGCGCTTCTACGGCTGCGACGAAGCCCCCGACGATCCGACCTGACGGGACGAGCGACCCGGCGTGGCCGGGGCCTGACGCGCAGCGGCGGCCCGGGCGCCGTCCGATGCTATGCTTCGTGACTCCTGCGATGCCCTCCGATCCCTCGCCACCCGCGTCCTCGCCTGCTCCCGGCTTCCTCGACCGGCTGCTGCGCCTCTTCAGCGACGTGCGGCCGGGGGAGAGCGGCACCGTGCTCCTGATGCTGCTCAACCTGTTCCTGCTGTTCTTCGGCTACTACGTCATGAAGGTCGTTCGCGACACCGTCATAGTGGCGAGCGGCGGCGCGACGTCGAAGGCGTACTCCTCCGCCGGGCAGGCGCTGGTCTTGATGGGCTTCATCCCGCTCTATAGCTGGTTCGCCAGCCAGGTCGGCCGCCTGAAGCTGATCGTGGCGGTGATGCTCTTCTTCATCGGAACCCTGGAGCTGTTCGCGGTGGGCTTCGCGCACGACGTGTCCTGGATCGCCGTCGCCTTCTTCATCTGGCTGGGCATCTACAACGTCGCCACCCCCGCTCAATTCTGGTCGTTCGCGAACGATCTCTACCGCAAGGACGCCGGCGAGCGGCTCTTCCCGGTCATCGCGATCGGAGCCACGGCCGGTGCCCCGCTCGGCTCCGAGCTGGCCGCGCTCCTATTCAAGGCGCGGGTGGGCGTCTTCGCGATGCTTCAGATCGCCGCCGTCATCCTGCTCGTCACGGTCGCGCTCTACGCCGCCGTGCAACAGCGGGAATCGCGGCGGCCGGGCCAGGCCCGGGTCGCACAGGCGCCCATCGGCTCGGGGCAGGGTTTCTCACTGGTCTTCGCCAGCCGCTACCTGCGGCTCATCGCGCTGCTGCTGGTCCTGCTCAACGTGGTGAACACGAACGGGAACTTCATCCTGGACTCGGCATTCGACCGGGCGGCGACCGCCGCGGCCACCGCCGATCCGTCGGTGAGCCGGAAGGACGCGCTGGGAGTCTTCTACGGCCAGTTCTACTTCTACCAGAACATCCTCGCCGTCCTGCTCCAGGCCCTGCTCGTCTCGCGGATCGTCAAGCGCTTCGGCTTGCCGGGGGTGATCCTGACGCTCCCGTTCGTTGCCCTCGGCGGATATGGGCTGGCGGCCATGAGCGCCGGGCTCGCGGTGATCTGGACCGTGAAGCTCGCGGAGAACGCCACCGATTACTCGGTCATGAACACGGGCCGGCAACTGCTGTGGCTGCCCACGCGCCGGGAAGAGAAGTACAAGGCCAAGCAGACGGTGGACACGTTCTTCGTCCGCGCCGGCGACGTCATCTCCGCCATCCTGGTGGCGGCCGGCGTCGCGGCGCTGGGCCTGCAACCTCGTGGTTTTGCCGTGCTGAACCTGGTGCTCGTCGGCGCCTGGCTGGCCGTGGCCGTCCTGGTGCTCCGGGAGAACCGCCGGGTCGCGGCGCAGGCGGAGAGCACCGAGGCCGCCTGAGAAAGGATCTCCCGTGATGACGAGTCGATCGTCCCGGCCCCTGTTCGCCCTGGTGCTCTCGGCTCTCCCCATCGCCGCACGCGCCCAGGCCCGGGACGCGGCGCCGAGCCAGACGGTGGTGGTGACCGCGGGCGCCCACTACGCGGCGGGCGGCTTGCACCGCTTCCTCCTCGGCGACGACTACCGGGACCTGTGGACGATGCCGATCCGGGTCGAAGTCCTCGACCTGCACGCCTATGCCGGAGGGTTGAAGCCGGCCTTCCGCGTCGGAGGCCAGGAGACCAAGGGTCTGGCCATGAAGGGCGCCGACGGCCGGGACTACACGTTCCGGGGCATCGACAAGGACCCGTCGGGCGTCCTGCCCCCCGACCTCCAGGGCACGATCGCCGAGCGCATCGTGCAGGACCAGATCGCATCCGCCCAGCCCGCGGCGCCGGTCGTGGTGGCGCCGCTGCTGGAGGCCGCCGGCGTCCTCCACGTGACGCCGAGGATCGTGGTCATGCCGGACGACCCCGCCCTCGGGGAGTTCCGCCCCGTGTTCGCCGGCCTGCTCGGGCTCATCGAGGAGTACCCGCAGCCGGCGACGAAGGACCACGCTGGCTTCGCCGGCTCCGCCGAGATCGTCAACGGCACCGAGATGCTCAAGCGCCTCCGCGAGAGCCCCCGCACTCGGGCCGACGCGCGGGCGTTCCTGCGTGCGCGCCTCATGGACATGTTCATGGGCGACTGGGACCGCCATCTCAAGCAGTGGCGCTGGGCCCGCATCCCCGGCCAGGCGCTCTGGCCGCCGATCCCGGAGGACCGCGACCAGGCGTTCTCGCGCTTCGAGGGGCTGGTGCTCACGATGGCCCGGCCGCGCCAGCCGCGCTTCGTGGTCTTCGGCCGCGAGTATCCGGGGATCGTGGGCCTGACCTTCAACGGCTGGGACCAGGACCGCCGGCTCCTCGCGGAGCTGGAGAAGCCAGCGTGGGACGAGATCGCGGCCGACCTCAAGGGGCGCCTCACCGACAGGGTGATCGAGGACGCCGTCAAGAGGATGCCGGAGGAGTACTACCGGCGCGACGGCGCCCGCATGACCGCGGCGCTGAAGGCCCGCCGCGACGCGCTGCCCGCCGAAGCGGCCCGCTTCTATCGGCACCTGGCCCGCGAGGCGTACGTGGAGGGCACGGACCAGGCCGAGGCCGCGCAGATCCGCCATCTCGAGGGCGGTGACGTCGAGGTCGTCCTCGCGCCCGCCGAGGGCGGGGGCGCGCCGTTCTTCCGCCGGCGCTTCCACGCCTCGGAGACGCACGAGATCCGCATCGACCTGCGGGGCGGCAACGACCGCGTGACCGTCAGCGGCGGCAAGTCGGGCGCGATCCTGGTGCGGGTCGTCGGCGGCAGCGGCGAGGACGTGTTCGACGATTCGGCCGGCGGCGGCACCCGCTTTTCCGACTCCGCCGGTGCGCGCCTCGTGGCCGGTCCGGGCTCGCACCTCGACCGGCGCGAGTACGTCCCGCCGCCGCCCAACAAGCAGGCGCCGTGGATCCCGCCCCGGGACTGGGGGCGCCAGACGCTCACGCAGGCGCTCGTCGGCTTCAACCCCGATATCGGCGTGTTCCTCGGGCTGCAGCTCGACACGAGGGCGTTCGGCTTCCGCCAGGACCCGTACGCGAACCGGCAGATCATCCGGGCGGGCTATGCGACCACGGCGCGCAGCGGGCGGGTCGAGTACGAGGGTGAGTTCCGGCGATCCAACTCACCTGTCTTCACCAGCCTCTTCGCCCGCGCCTCCGGCATCGAGATCCTGCGCTTCTACGGGTTCGGCAACGAGACCTCCAACGCCGGGCCGGACCAGTCCTTCAAGGCCAGGCAGGACCAGCTCGTCCTGGAGCCCTCGGTGGGCGTCTTCCTCACGCCCCGCCTGATGCTGTCCCTGGGTCCGCGCGTGAAGTACGCCAAGACCGATCTCGCGCCCGGCCGATTCATCACCGCGACCCAGCCGTATGGCGTCGACAAGTTCGGAGAGGCCGGGCTCGGCGGCGGGCTTCGCTTCGACGGCCGCGATCACCCGGCCAACGCCACGCGCGGGCTGCTTTTCGACACGGCGGGCAGCTTCTACCCGAAGATGTGGGACGTGAAGACTGCGTTCGGCGAGGTCCACGGGGACGTGGCCACGTACCTTTCCGCCTCCTCGTCCTTCCTCCAGCCGACGCTCGCCCTGCGCGCGGGCGGGAAGCGGGTGTGGGGCGACTACCCGTTCTTCGAGGCGGCATTCATCGGCGGCAGCACCACCGTGCGCGGCTTCCGGGCCCAGCGGTTCGCCGGAGACGGCGCCGTCTACGGCAACGCGGAGCTGAGGCTGAGGATCGCCCGCGTCTTCATCGTCCTCCCGGCGGATCTGGGCGTGTTCGGGCTCGCCGACGGGGGCCGCGTCTATCTCGCGGGCGAGACGTCGGACAAGTGGCACACCGCCGCGGGCGGCGGGATCTGGCTCTCGTTCCTGAACCGCGACGCGACGTTCACGCTGGCGGTGGCGACCAGCGAGGAGCGCACCGGCGTGTACATCCGCGCCGGGTTTGTTTTTTAACGCAGAGGTCACGGAGAACGAACGGAGAGGTCGCAGGGACATTTTGGTGCCGTCTCCGCGTCCTCTCCGTTTTCCTCTGCGTCCTCTGCGTTAAAAAGCTGTTCCAGGCCGGACCAGCAGCTCGCGGCCGAAGACGCGGGCGAAGCGCTGGTCGAGCGCCCGCGCGCGCCAGCCGAGGAGCGCCGGCATCTCCACCACGACCCCGCCCTCGACGAGGCGGCAGGAGAGGCTGAGCGCAGCGCCCGGAGAGCACCGCTCCTCCAGGTCGTCGGCCAGAGCGAGGAGGACGCCCGCCCGCTCCACGGCGTCGCGGTCCTCCCGTCCGAGGAGCGGCGCGTAGCGCGCCGGGCTCGCCTCCTCGTCCCCCGCCGAGAGGACGACCAGGGCCAACAGGGCCACCTGGCGGTGGGTGAAGCCGTCGAGATCCGAGGCCAGGATGAAGTCGGACGTGTGCTCGCGGCGGTCGAAGAAGTCGAGCGCGCGCCCCATGTCGAGGACGTGGGCGGCGTGGCGCAGCGCCTCCCGCAGCTCGGGGTCGCCGCCCGGCACGAGCACGCTCCAGAGAGCCTCGGCCACCCCGACGCGGCGCTCCGCGTGGGCGGCGTCCCAGCCCGCGAAGCGGCCGGTGAGCGAGGCCACCGAGCGCTCGCGCACCTGGGCCGCGGTGGGCATCTCCTCGCCGAGAAGGCTGTAAGCCAGTCCCTCCCGCACCCCCTCTCCCGATACGCGGACGTGGGCCGCCCCCACGTCGCCCATCAGGGTCTCGATGGCAAGCGCCCCGCCGACGATCGAGTCGCCGCGCTCGCCGCTCAGCCCCGGCACCCGCTCGCGCTTCTCGAGCCGTCGCGAGGCAAGGGTGGCCGCGACCTCACCCGCCGCGTCCCGCGTCAGGACGTAGCCGTGGACGCGCGGGATGGGGTAGCTGCGCGCGCGGGCGTCGATCTTGGCCATGTTGCGCAGCGTGCCGCCGGTGCCGACCAGCTCCTCGCCCGGGCGCAGGGCGGGGACCCCGGCGTCCTCGAGGGCGCGGCGCACGTGCTTGCGCAGCCGGCGCAGCTCGTCCTCGGCCGGGGGGTCGCTCGTCAAGAACGCCTGGCTCAGCCGCAACGCGCCCAGGGGCAGGCTCCAGGCCCGGTCGAGGGTCCGCTGGAAGAACCGCGTGACCTGCAGGCTGCCGCCGCCGAGGTCGAAGAGCAGCCCGTGGTCCACGGGCAACCCGCGCACGCCGCCCAGGAACCCGTATCGGGCCTCGGCCTCCCCCTCGATGACGTCGACCGGGAAGCCCAGCTCGGCCCGGAGCTGCTCCATGAGCTCGGGCCCGTTCTCCGCGTCCCTCAGCGCCGCCGTCGCCACCCCGACGATCCGCTCCGCCCCCGCGCCCATCGCGAGGGCGCGGAAGTCTCGCAGCGTTTCCCGGACGTGGGCCACCGTCCCGGGGCTCAGCCGGTGCTCGCGGTCCACGTCGCGGACGAGGCGGAGGGCGGCGCGGCTGCTGGCGAGGATGTGGAGCTGGCGGGCGGCGTCGAGGCCGTAGCCCACCACCCGCGCGGAGTTGGAGCCGATGTCGATGACCGCGACGCGCCGAGGCGGTCCTACGGCCACCGCTGGCCTCGCCGGGCGGCGTCGAAGGTGGCCTGGGCGGCCGGACGGCTCTCGAAATAAGCCGGATCGAGGCGGGCGGCCGCCTCGAAGGCGGCCACCGCGTCGTCCGCCCGGCCCAGCTCGGCCAGGGCCACCCCCAGCTCCGCATACGCGGCCGGCTCGTTCGGCCGCAGCCGGATCGACTCCTGCAGCGGCCCCAGCGCGTCGGCCGGCCGGCCGGTGAGGTACAGCAGGGCGCTTCCGAGCCGCCGCTGGGCCTCGGCATCGCCGGGGCGGGCGCGCACGTCGTCCCGGTACACCTCGACCGCGTCGTCCCAGCGCTTCAGGGCGGCCAGCCGGCCCGCCAGCACGCGGCGCAGCGTGGCCGCGCGGGCGGCGGGAAGGGCGAGCGCCAGCGCCTGCTGGCATGCGGTCACGCCCTCCTCGCCGGGACGCTCCAGGCACTCCCTCACGATCTCCGACTTCGGGCCGGCGGCGGCCGCGACGCCGGGGAGAGCCGTGCCCAGGAGCGGCGCCAGGAGCAGGACCGCGCTCAGAATGCCTCCTTGTTCACGACGTACGGGACCTTGCCGGGCGAGCCATAGCGATTCTCCAGCACGTCGATCACCGCCTGGACGGTGCGGCCGGCCATGCCCACGTCGGGATCGGGCGAGAGCCGCGTGGCCCGGGCGGCGGAGGCGAAATGATGGAACACCCGCAGCTTGAGCTTCAGCCGGTCGTCGCGCAGGGGGCTGTCGGGCGGCAGCGGCTCGTTCTCGAAGACGTCGAGGGCCGCCCCGGCGATCCAGCCCTCGAGCAGCGCCTTGGCCAGCGCGTTCTCGTCCACCACCGGCCCGCGGGAGGTGTTCACCAGGTAGGCGGTGGGCTTCATCATCTTCAGGCGCTGCTCGTCCATGAGGTGATACGTCGGCCAGTCCGACTCGCCCGGCCGGGTCAGGGCCACGTGCAGCGTCACGAAGTCGGCCCGTTTGAGCGCCTCTTCGAAAGCGACGTACTCGATCGCCTGCCGCCGCGGCGCCAGCCCTTCCCGATGCCGCAGCTCCAGGATGCGCCGCACGGACTCGACGAACCGGTGGTCCTGGAAGACGGGGTCGTGGCACAGGACGTCCATGTCGAAGCCGACCGCCTTCTTGATGAAGCTCTTGCCGATGCGGCCGGTGCCGATGACGGCCACGGTCTTGCCGGTGACCTCGTCTCCCAACCAGGGATGCCAGGGATGCCAGGTGGACCAGGTCCGCTCGCGCACCATCTGCTCGCTCGGCCAGGTCTTGCGGGCGGCGCAGCCCATGATGAGGAACGCGAACTCGGCGGTGGCGTCGGTCAACACGTCCGCGGTGTTGCTGAAGGGAATCTTGTGCTTGTTGGCCGCGGCGCGGTCGATGTTGTCGAAGCCCACCGCGTCCTGGGCCACCACCTTCAGCTTGGCCGCCCGGCCGGCTGCGAAGACCTCCTCGTCGATCTTGTCGCGCAGGGTGGTGATGAGGGCGTCGACGCCGCCCTTGACCTTCTCCAGCACGAGGCTCTTCGGCGGCGGCTCGATCTGGCCGTAGACCTCCAGGTCCCAGCCCTTCTGCCGGAGCCGGTCGAGCGCCTCCTGCCCGATGTCGCACGTGGCGAAGACGCGATAGCGCTCAGTCAAACAATTGCCTTTTAACGCAGAGGACGCAGAGAAACGGAGAGGACGCGGAGGACCTTGGGGAACGACTGTACATTCTATTCATCCCTCTGCGTCCTCTTCGTTCGTTCTCCACGACCTCTGCGTTAAAGAGCCTTCGTCATGCTTCGATCAGTTGCTTGATGCGGCGCAGCGCTTCCTCGATGTTCTCCAGGCTGTTGGCGTACGAGAAGCGCAGGTGCCCCTCGCCGAACTCGCCGAAGGCGGTGCCGGAGAGGCAGGCGACCCCGGCCTCCTCGAGGAGCTTGTCGGCCAGGACGCGGCTCGAGAAGCCCGGGGACGCGCGCACTGGAAGCCGGGAATCGCCCGCAACCCGTCCAGGGTGGCGTCGCGGCGGCGGCGGAACTCGGCCACCATGCGCTCGACCGCCGACTGGTCCTCCTTCAGCGCGGCCACGCCCGCCATCTGGCTGAAGGTCGCGGTGCAGGAGGTGGCGTTGGTCTGCAGCTTGGCCACCACCTGGGCCATGGGCGCGGGCATGACGCCGTAGCCGAGCCGCCAGCCGGTCATCGCATAGGTCTTGGAGAAGCCGTCGAGGACGATGGCCAGCGGCTCCATGCCGGGCAGGGCGGCGATCGAGACGTGCTCACCGTCGTAGAGGATCCGCGAGTAGATCTCGTCCGAGAGCACGGGCACGCCGTGCCGGGCCGCGGCATCGGCGATCGCCCTCAGCCCGCTCTCGGGGATCGTGCCTCCGGTCGGGTTGTGGGGGTAGTTCAGGATGATGAGGCGCGTCCGCGGCCCGACGCGGCTCACGAGCTGGTCCACGTCGAGGCTGAACGCCTGGTCCTCGAGCAGCCGCACGGGGACGGGGTTGCCCCCGATGTAGCGGATCATGGACTCGTAGATCGGGAAGCCCGGGTTGGGGTAGAGGACCTCGTCCCCCTCGTCGATGAGGGCCAGGATCACGAAGAACAGGATCGGCTTGGCCCCCGGGGTCACCACCACCATCTCCGGCGTGGCCCGCATGCCGCGGCGGCGCGCGGTGTCCTCGGCGACGGCCTCGCGCAGCTCGGGGATGCCCGCCGAGGGGCCGTAGTGCGTCGCCCCCGCTTTCAGCGCGCGCACCGCGGCCTCGCTGATGTGGGGCGGGGTGTCGAAGTCGGGCTCGCCGATCTCCAGGTGGACGACGTTCCTGCCCCGCGCTTCGAGCGTGCGGGCGCGGACGAGGACCTCGAAGGCGGTCTCGGTCCCCAGCCGCGCCATCCTCTGCGACAGCCGCATCCCCCCGCCTCCCGGGACGCCTAATGTATCCCAGTCTTCGACCGGCGGTTCAGGAGCGGGAGAAGGGACGAGGGCAAGCCGCGGCGGGACCGCGCCCCGACGCGCGCGATCCCGCCCGCCGAGAATGGACCGTCAGAACAAGAACCTCACCCCGACCTGCGCCTCGCGCGGCGGCAGACGCTGGCCGTGAAGATGTTGGGGATGTCCAGCACCTTGCTGCCGCTGGCGCCCGGCGCCCGCTGGCGTATCGCGAGCGTCGGATGGATGCCGAGGGTGGCGATGTTGTCCTCGGTCCGGGAGTACGTCATCTCGATCACCTGCCCCAGCTCCGCGGTGGTGCTGCGCACGAGGGGCGCCTTCCCCACCACCTGCACCTCCTCGCTCATCGCCCCGACCTGCAGCGCGATGTCGAGCCGCGTCGTCTGGGCGATCTGGACCACGATCCCGCCCCGCAGGTACTTCTTGAAGCCGGACTGCTCGACCGTCGCCGGGTAGGCGCCCGGCGGCAGGAGGGGGATCGTGTAGAGCCCCTCGGAGCGCCCACCGAGCGCCTCTAGCCCGACCGTGCCCGGCGGCCTTCGTGACGGACCCGCCACTCGGCCGACGTGAGGCCACGCAGCCGTCCCGACACCTCCTCGAAGCCGTAGCGGACGTGCGCGCGCATCGCGGCGTCGGCCCGCCCCGGATCGCCCGCAACCAGGACGCCCGCCAGCTCGGCGTGGAAATGCGGGGGCAGGGGCGTGCGGCGGCCGGCGACGTCGAAGAGCCAGTTCAGGATGAGGACGTGGTTGCGCTCGATCATCTGCCGGAGGAGGTCGCTGCCTGCGTGCTCGGCGATGTGCATGTGCAGCCGGACGTGATGGGAGTGGACCTTGAAGCCGAAGGCGGGATCGTCGCCCCGGGTGGCCAGGCGGACGAAGAACGCGTCCACGTGACGGGCGAGGCGCCCCAGCTCGAGCCGCTGTCCCGGAGTGGCCCGCTCGGCGAAGAGGCGGGCCGATTGCGACTCGAGCGCCTCCCTCAGCTCGTACAGCTCCCGGACGTCCTTCTCGGTGGGGACGCGGACGCGGGTGCCGGCCCGCGGGCGGCTCTCCACCAGGCCGTCGCCTTCGAGGCGCCGCAGGGCCTCGGCGACGGGCACGATGCTCATCCCGAGCTCGCGGGCCAGGCGCCGGCGCGAGAGCGGAGTCCCGGGCCGGAGCTGGCCGCGGAGGATCTCCTCGCGGATCGCGAGGTAGGCGCGGACGGCGAGGCTCACCCGGGAGGCGGGGGCCAGCGGCGCGCCCGGGGCAGGGGTCCTCGACACTCGGAGCCTCCTTGCGCTTCCGAATCATAGCCAATCCGCCGGCCGGCTGCCGCGGTGAGCCCGTCCGCCGGCCGCCCCATCAGACCCGAGACGGAGCTAACATCTCGCATGCTCCCTGCCCTCCGGCTGGCCGCGGTGATGGTCCTGGCCCAGGCCGGAGCCGCCGCGCTGCAGGCGCGGGAGACGGCCTACGCGCGGCTGCCGCTGGCCGACCGGATCGGGAACGACCCCGAGCTAGTCAAGGCAATCGTGGCCAAGAACCAGGTCGTCGAGTCACCGGGCGAGATCCGGCGCATCGACGAGGAGTGGATACGGAACCGCCGCTATCCCCTCCGAAAGGCCCTGACCTCGGGCCCGTGCGCGGACCGGCTGCGCAGGCTCGTCCGGGACGACAAGCTGGTGGTCGAAGCGTTCCTGATGGACGACCGGGGCGGGCTCGTGTGCGCCACCGTCGAGACCTCCGACTACTGGCAGGGGGACGAGGCCAAGTGGCAGAAGACCTACCGCGACGGGGCGGCCGTCTTCGTCGACGAGCCGGCTCTCGACGCGAGCACGGGCACCTTCGCCGTGCAGCTCAGCCGGCTGGTGAGCGACGCGCACGGCAAGGTCGGCGCGCTCACCCTGACCCTGAAGGTGCCCCGCTCGCGCACCCGCCGATGAGGCGTAACGCCGCGGCGGCGGCGGCCCGCCCGTCGCCGATGCAGTCGGGCAGGCCCGTGCCCCTGAGCCCCGCTCCGGCCAGGAACAGGCCGGGCCGGCCCGCCAGCCGCGCCTCGATCCGCGCCATCCGGTCGAGATGGCCGACCTCCAGCTGCGGGGTCCCGGCCGGCCAGCGGTAGACCCGCGCCAGCACCGGCGCCCCGCGCAGCCCCAGCAGCGGCCCCATCTCCTCGCGCACGGTCGTCAGCAGGCTCGCGTCGTCGCGCGCGACCGCTTCCGGATCGCGCCGCCCGCCCAGGAAGGCGCGGAGGAGGACGTGGCCGTCGGGCGCCCGGCCGGCGAACTTGCTCGAGAAGAAGCTGCAAGCGCTCGTGCGCAGGCCCTCGCGGCGCGGGACGACCAGGCCGTGCCCGTCGAGCGGATGAGCGACGTCGCTCCGCCGGTAGCCCAGCAGCACGGTGGCCGTCGAGACGAACGGGATCGCGGACAGCAGGCCGGCCAGCTCGCTGTCCTCGCCGGCCAGGAGGCTCGCCGCGCGCGGTGCCGGCACGCAGAGGACGACCGCGGCGGCTTCGGCGCTTCCTCCCCCCGCCAGCTCGAGCCGGAAGCGGCCGACCGCCCGCGCCACCGACGCCACCGCCACCCCGGTCCGTAGCGCCGCGGGCGGCACCCGCTGCACCAGCGCCTCGACGAGCGCTCCGAGGCCGTGTTTCAGCGAGAGGAAGGCGCTCGAGCCGGCGGAGGCTGCATCGGCATCACGCGCGGCCCGGAAGCCACGGATGAGGCTCCGGTGCCGCGCTTCCAGATGGGCGAAGCGCGGGAACGTGGCCTTCAGCGAAAGCCGCTCGGGATCACCGGCATGGATCCCGGCCAGCAGCGGCTCACCCAGCCGCTGCACCGCCTCCGGGCCGAGCCGGCGCCGCAGGAAGGCCGCGATGGACTCGTCACCGCCCCCGCCTCGCGGCAGCACGAGGTCCAGGCCCATGCGCAGCTTTCCCGGCCACGAGAAGAGCCGCGTGCGCAGGAGCGGACCGATCCGGGTCGGGATGCCGAGCACTCCTTCCGGCAGCGGGTGCAGCCGGCCTCGATGCAGGACGTAGACGGTGCGGGGGAGGGTCGTCGGCACGAGCTGATCCCCCAGGCCCAGCTCGCGGCAGAGGGCGATCCCGTCGGGCTTCTGGGCCAGGATCGAGTCCGGACCGGCTTCGACGAGGAAGCCGTCCGCGCGCTCGGTCCGGATGACCCCGCCCCAGCGCGGCTGTGCTTCGAAGAGGGTGAAGGGCGCTCCGGCGGCGGTCAGCTCGTAAGCCACGGCCAGGCCCGTGATGCCGCCTCCCACGACCGCGACCCCCGCCTCAGCGACCGGCATGATGGCGGCGGACGAGGTCGGCCAGGGCGCGGATGAAGGTCGGTGAGACGTTGAGCGAATCGGTGCGGCCCAGGCCGAGGCCGCGCGTGCGCGCGAAGGCCCGGGCCTGGACGTCCCGATGGGCGCGACGAGGACCTGCCGCAGGCCCGCCGCCGCCAGCTCGGCCAGCGTCTCCTCGAGCGAAGGCCCGAGCCACGGCTCGGGGGTCCGGCCCGCGCTCTGGTACGCCTGCCGGTATCGCCCGAGCCCCGCTCGCGCGGCGACGCCGCGGGCCGTCGCCGCCACCTGCGCCGGGTAGGGATCGCCCTCCTGCACGACCCGCACCGGCAGGCTGTGGGCCGTGAAGACGACCTCGTCCCAGGCTGCTCGCGCCCGGGCCGAGCGCAGCTTCTCGGCGAAGGCCTCGAGCAGCTCCGGGTGATCGTGCCAGGAGTCCACGAAGCGGACCGTCATGCCGTCCGGGCGCGCGTGCTCCACCGCCTCGCGGTACTTGCCGACGCTCAGGCTCGAATACTGCGGCGCCAGGGGCAGGGCCACGATGTCGGTGACTCCCGCGGCGGAGGCCTCGCGCAGGGCATCGGCCACGAAAGGCCGCCAGTTCCTCATGCCGACGAGGACCGGCGTGCCGTCCGCCAGCTCTCGCTGCAGCGCGGCCGCCTGGGCCCGCGTGATGTCGGCGAGGGGCGACCGGCCGCCGACGGCGGCGTAGTTGCGCCGCATCTCCTCGACCAGCTCGGCCGGGGGCTCCCGGCCGCCGCGCACGAGCCGGAGGTACTCCGGCATCTGGTCGAGGCTCTCGGGAGTCCCGTGGGCGAGGAGGAGGACCCCCTTCATCCAGACCCGGCTCGTCGGGCGGCGTGGTCGTGAACGTGGTCGACGACCGCCTTCACGTTGTCCACCGGCGTGGTGGGCAGGATGCCGTGGCCGAGGTTGAAGACGTGTCCGGGACGGCCCCCGGCGCGGGCCATCACTTCGTCGACGCGGGACAGCAGCCGCGCGCGGGGGCCGAGCAGGGCGGCCGGGTCGAGGTTGCCCTGCACGCCCGCTCCGTCGCCCACGGCGCGCCAGCCCTCGTCGAGGGGCACGCGCCAGTCGAGGCCGATGACGTCGCCTCCCGCCTCGCGCTGGAGCGCGAGCAGGTGGGCGGTGCCGGTGCCGAAGTGGACCACCGGGACGAGGCCGCCCGCGCGGGCGAAGAGGGCCTTGACGTGGGGCAGGACGAACTCCCGGTAGTCGGCGGCGTCGAGGGCGCCGACCCAGGAGTCGAAGACCTGCAGGGCCTGCGCCCCCGCCTCGGCCTGTGCGCGCAGGTAGTCGCCGGCCACTTCGGCCAGCAGCCCGGCCAGCCGGTGCCACGCCGGCGGGTCGCCGTACATCAGGGCCTTGGTGGCGGCGAAGGTGGTCGATCGGCCGCCCTCCACGGCGTAGGAGGCCAGCGTGAACGGCGCGCCCGCGAAGCCGATGAGCGGCACCTTTCCTTCCAGCTCGCGCCGCACGAGCCGGATCGTCTCGAGCACGCTGCGCAGCTCCTCCCTCGGATCGAAGCGGCGCAAGCGGTCGACGTCGGCCGGGCTGCGCACCGGGGCGTCGATCACCGGGCCTTCGCCCTCCGCGAAATGGAACGGCACGCCGAGCGGTTCCAGTGGCAGCAGGAGGTCGCTGAAGAGGATGGCCGCGTCGACGCCCAGCGCCCGCACCGGCTGGAGCGTGACCTCCGCCGCCAGCTCGGGGGTGCGACAGATCTCCAGCAGCCCGTGGCGCTCGCGCACGGCCCGATACTCGCCCAGGTAGCGGCCCGCCTGGCGCATGAACCATACCGGCGTGCCGTCCACCGGCTGGCGCCGGCATGCCCGCAGGAACCGGTCGCTCTTGCCCACTCGTTGGCGATGATAGCCCAGCCGTTCCGCGCCCACGTATTGACAGCTGGCGCCGCAGGCTGTCAGACTGCCTTCCAATCGTCAGGGTGCCCCTCGTGCGAGGGGAGCTGGCGCAGCCCCGAAAGAGGCTGGCCAGCCACGGGAAGCAGGTCGAAGGCCTGCGCGGTCCCGCCACTGTAGCCGGAGAGCCCGTCTCCAACGTGCGCCCGCGAAAGGGGCGCCGCCACTCGGGTGAGCACCCGGGGAAGGTCGGAGGCGAGGCGTCGACCCGGGAGCCAGGAAACCTGCCCTGACCCGACTGGTCCGAGAGGCTTCTCGCGTGAAGGAGCTGCGGAACGACGGGTCCCTGTTCCGGGGTAATCCCGTCCCCCTCCGTTCGCGTCGAGCCTCCGAAAGGAGACTCGTCATGCGCCGTCATGGCCGTTTTCTGTTGAGCTTTGTCTTCCTGCTCGGGGCCGCGTTCGCCGGCGCCAACGAGACGGGGATCCTGGCCGGCTTCGTCCGCACCGCCGAGGGCACGCCGGTGCCCCAGCTACCGTTGATCGTGGCCGGGCCGGCCGGCGAGCGCGCGGCCGTGACCGGCCCCGGGGGACGCTACCGCGTCACCGGCCTCGTCCCCGGACAATACCGGGTGCGCGTCGATGCGCCAGGCTTCGTCCTCTCCCCCGAGCCCCGTTGCACCGTAGGATCGGGAGAGCAGGACCTCGACCTCGTGCTCTCGCCGGCTGCGGTGCGCGAGCGGGTGATCGTGGCCGCCACCCGTGACGAGGCCGCGCTCTCGACGCTCGGAGTGACCGCCTCCGTCATCGACCACGACCGCATCGAAGAGAGAAGGAGTCCCGATGTCCTGCATCTCCTCCAGGAGGTCCCGGGCGTCGCGGCCGCGCGCGCCGGCGGCCTCGGGCGGCAGGGCTCGCTCTTCCTGCGCGGCGGCGCCTCGAACGCGGCTCGCATCATGATCGACGGCGTGCCCGTGAACGAGCCGGGGGGCGCGTTCGACTTCGGCTCGCTGCTGCCGCTGGAGCTGCAGCAGGTGGAGGTCGTGCGGGGAGCCGCGAGCAGCCTCTACGGCACCGACGCGCTGGCGGGCGTCGTGCAGCTCTTGACCCGCCGGGCCGGGGCCGGCGAGGGATCGTCCTTCGATGCGGAGGCGGAGGGCGGGCGCTTCGACAGCCGCCGGCTGCAGGGCGGCGCGCTGGGCCGGCGCGGCGGTCTCGATTGGAACGCGGGGGCGGTCCGCGTGGAGACCGACAACCAGGAGCCCAACAGCGCCTTCCGCGAGACAGCGGGCGCGGCCGCCGTGGGCCTTCGGCTGGGCGACCGCTCCTCGGCGGCCCTGGTGGCCCGCGGCGCGATCTCGTCAGCGGGCACGCCGGGGGCCACCGCCTTCGGGCGGCCGGACCTCGACGCCTCCATCGAGCGACAGGCGCTCGTGCTCGGCGGCCGGCTCCGCCGCGCGGGAGACGCCGTCTCGCAGGAGCTGCGCGCGGGTTACGCGCTGAGCGACGAGGTCGACCTCGATCCGATCGACTCGGGCTCCTTCGTCCCGCGCTTCGGCGACCGGATCGGAGCATTCCCGCTGTCGGACTTCCCCGACCCGGCCGGGTTCCAGAACGACGTCCGGCGGCTCTCTCTCGGCTATCAGCTCGAGGCGAGGGCCGGGGCGCGGCAGCTCGTGACCGCGGGGGCGGAGCTGGAGCGCGAGACCGGCGCGCTCGGCTCGCGCGGGGAAGCGCCGCTCTCACCCCGCCGCACCAACGGCGGCGTGTACGTGCAGGACCGGCTGGTCCTGGGCGGCCGGCTGTTCGTGACGGCCGGGGCCCGGCTCGAGCGGAATGCCAGCTTCGGCGCGCGCGTGGTGCCCCGCGCCGCGGCGGCCTGGCGGCTGCGGGGAGGGAAAGACGCGACCACGGTCCGGGCCAGCGCGGGCGCCGGCATCAAGGAGCCGAGCTTCTTCCAGTCGTTCGGGATCTCGTTCTTCGCCCTCGGCAACCCGGCCCTGAAGCCCGAGCGCAGCCGCACCTTCGACCTCGGCGTCGAGCAGCGGCTCTTCGCCGGCCGCGTGCGCGCCGAGGCCACCGCCTTCCATCACGACTACCTGGACCAGATCGCCTACCACGTCGTCGACTTCACGACGTTCCAGGGCAGCTTCGTGAACCTCGGCCGCACCCGCGCCCGCGGAGTCGAGCTGGCCGTCGAGGCGGCGCCGGTCGGTTCGGTGTCGCTCTCGGCCGGGTACACGCTGCTCGACGGCCGGGTCCTCGTCAGCACCGACGCGTTCGATCCCGTGGTGGCCGCCGGCCGAAGCCTGCTGCGGCGGCCGAAGCACCAGGCCACCTTCGGCGCCCGCCTCGCGCGGGGACGTCTCGGCCTCGGCGCCGACGTCGTGCTCGTCGGCCGGCGAGCCGACAGCGACTTCGCCGGGCTGGGCCTGCTGACCAACGACGGTTACGCCCGCCTCGACGGGCGGGCGCGGTGCCGTCTCGGCCGCCGGCTGGAGGCCTTCGTGGTCGGCGAGAACCTGCTCGACCGACGCTATCAGGAGGTGCTCGGCTATCCCGCCCTCGGCCGGGCCGTGCGCGGGGGGCTCCGCTTCGAGTCGGGGCCGGCGCGGCCGTGAAGGTCCTCCTCGCCTGGAGCAGCGGGAAGGACAGCGCGTGGAGCCTCCACGTCCTCCGCCAGCAGGGGGACGTGGAGGTGGCCGGCCTGCTCACGACCGTGAACGAATCGTTCGGCCGGGTCGCCATGCACGCCGTCCGGTGCGAGCTGCTCGAAGCCCAGGCCCGCGCCGCGCGGCTTCCNNNNTGTGGCCGGTCCCCATTCCCTACCCGTGCCCGAACGAGACCTACGAGGCGGCGATGAGCGAGGCCCTCGCCGAGGCCCGGGCGCATGGGATCGAGGGCGTCGCCTTCGGCGACCTGTTCCTGGAGGACGTCCGCCGCTACCGCGAGGAGCGGATGGCCGCCACCGGCCTGCGTCTGCTGTTCCCGCTGTGGGGCCGTCCGACCCGGGCGCTGGCCGAGGAGATGATCGACGGCGGCCTGCGCGCCTGGCTGACGTGCGTCGATCCGAGATGCCTCGACCCATCTTTCGCCGGCCGCGCGTTCGACCGCGGCCTGCTCTCGGCGCTCCCCGACGAGGCGGACCCCTGCGGCGAGCGGGGCGAGTTCCACACCTTCGCCTGGGATGGGCCGATGTTCGAGCATCCCATCCGGGTTGCCGTCGGCGAGGTGGTCCAGCGCGACGGCTTCGCCTTTGCTGATCTGCTTCCGGAAACGGATTCAACGCAGAGCGCGCAGAGGGCGCAGAGGATGGAGAAAGGATGAGACCCGACCGGCGACGGACGGGCCTCTGGAGAGCGGGCGCCCAGGCGCTCCTTTTTTCACTCTCTTCGTTCTCGGCGGCCTCTGCGTTCGATTCCGTTCCTCGTCGAATCGCGTCGTTGAACCTGACCGCGGACGAGATCCTGGTCGAGATCCTGCCCCTCGACCGGCTGGTGGCCGCGACGGCCGCCGCCGACGACGCCGGCACCTCCAACGTCGCGGGCCGCCTCCCGCCGGGCGTCGCGCGGTTCCGCCGGGCGGAGATGGAGAGGCTGCTGGCCCTTTCGCCCGACCTGGTGGTCGTCTCCGAGTACACCGACCCGGACTTCCTGCGCCTCGTGGAGCGCTCGGGGATGCGCGTCCACCGGATGCGCGGCCTGGACTCGCTGGCCGGCTTCCGGGCGGCGATCCTCGAGCTCGGCCGCGCGGTGGGGGAAGAGCAGGGAGCCGTGCGCCTCGTCGAGCGCTACGACGCCGTGCTCGCCGAGCTGAGCCGCCGGCTGGCCGGCGTGGCCAAGCCTCGGGTCCTCTACTGGGCCGGCGGGATGACGGCGGGCCGCGGCACGGCCATCGGCGCCTTGATCGAAGCCGCGGGCGCGGTCAACGTCGGCCACGAGCTGGGTGTCGAGGGCATCGCGCCCATCGGCGCCGAGCGCGCCTTCGTGGCCGATCCCGATACCGTCCTGGTGGGTGAAGGATGGAAGACCACGGAGGCGCTGAGGGCGCATCCTCTCCTCTCGCGTCTGCGGGCCGTCCAGCAGGGACGCATCGTCGCGATGCCCACCGAGCTGCTGGTGACCCTCAGCCATCACGCGGCGGAGGCGTGCTGGTACCTCTCCTGGGCCCTGCACCCGGACCGCGTCCCCCGCCCGCGGCCGTGACCGAGACGCGCCGGCGTGCCCTGGCCTTCGCCGTGCTCGCCGCCGCCCTGCCCCTCTGCCTCTGCCTCGCCTCTGCTTCGGGCAGCGTGGCCCTGCCGCCGGGGTCCGTGCTCTCGTCGCTGGGGGCCCGGCTCGGCCTGCCGGACGTCTTCCCCCTGAGCCCGGCCGGACAGACGATCCTGTGGACGGTGCGCCTGCCCCGCGTGCTGCTGGCCGCCGTGGTGGGCGGCGGACTGGCCGTCGTGGGAGCCGCCCTGCAGTCCGTCTTCCGCAACCCCATGGCCGACTCCGGCCTGCTCGGGGTGGGCTCCGGCGCGGCGTGCGGGGCGGTGCTGGCGGTGAAGATCGGCTGGGGCCAGACGTTCCTGGCCCTGCCCATCGCCGCCTTCGCGGGGGCGATGGCGGCGGTGCTGGCGGTCTACGTGCTCGCCCACGCGGCGGGCCGGCCGTCGCTGCACGCGCTGCTGCTCACGGGCCTGGCCGTCTCGGCCCTCGCGGGCGCGGGCACCTCGGTGCTGCTCGTGGCGACCGAGGAGTTCCGGGTCCGGACGGTGCTCTTCTGGCTCGCCGGGGGGCTCGAAGGAAGGAGCTGGACCCACGTGCAGCTCGGAGGCGGGCTGATCGTGGCCGGCGCGCTGCTGCTGCTCGCCCTGGCCCGGCCCCTCGACGTGCTCTCGCTCGGCACCGAGGAAGCGGCGGCCCTGGGCCTTCCCGTCCACCTCACCCGGCTCGGGATCCTGGCCGTGTCGTCGCTGGTGGCAGGGGCCGCGACGTCGGTCGCCGGCTCGGTGCCGTTCGTGGGGCTGGTGGCCCCCCACGCCCTGCGGCCGCTGGTGGGCCCGCTCGGCCGGCACCTGCTTCCCGCCGCATTCCTGGGCGGCGCCGTCCTCGTGGTCCTGGCCGACCTCGCCGCGCGGACGCTCAGCGCGCAGTTGGACCTGCCCCTCGGCGCGCTCACCGCCTTCGTCGGCGCTCCCTACTTCCTCCTCGCCCTGCGGACGCACGAGGCGCGCGCGTGAACGCCGTGCTGGAGGCGCGGGATGCGGTCGTGCGGAGAGGCGCGCGCGAGGTCCTGCACGGGGTCAGCCTCTCCCTTCGGGAGGCCGAGGCGGTCGCCCTGGTGGGTCCCAACGCGGCGGGCAAGTCGACCCTGGTCCGGACGCTGGCCGGCCTGCTGCGGCCCGAGCGCGGCCAGGTCATCCTGCAGGGACGGCCCGTGTCGCAGTGGGACCGCGACGCGCGGGCGCGCGCGCTCGCGCTCGTCACCCCCGAGGAGGAGACTCCCCCGGCGCTCACGGTGCAGGACCGGGTCGCCCTGGGCCGCTATCCGCACCGCGGTCCCTTCCGGCCGCTGACCCGCGAGGACCGGGCGGCGATCGAAGGCGCGCTGGCCGCGACGGGCATCGTGGACCTGGCGCGGCGGGCGCTGGAGACGCTGTCGGCGGGCGAGCGCCAGCTGGCGGCCCTGGCCCGCGGGCTCGCCCAGCAGCCACGCGTGCTGCTTCTCGACGAGCCGGGGGCGCACCTCGACGTGGGCCACCAGCTCGCGCTGTTCCGCATCCTGGACCAGGCCCGGGCCGCCGGCGTCGCCGTCCTCGCCGTCGTCCACGACCTGCCCCGGGCGGCCGCGTGGGCCGGACGGATGGTGCTCCTCGACCGGGGACAGGTGACGGCCGAGGGGCCGCCGGACGCCGTCCTGACCTCCCCCGAGGCCGCCCGGGCCTTTCGCGTGTCGGTCCGCGCCCATGCGTTGCCCGGCCTGCCCCATCCTCTCTATAGCTTCGAGGAGCCGTCGTGAAGATCGTGTCGCTCCTGCCCGCCGCGACCGAGATCGCCTGCGCCCTCGGGCTGCGTGAAGCGCTCGTCGGCCGCTCCCACGCCTGCGACTTCCCGGCCGACTTGGCGAGCTTGCCGGCCCTCACCCACGCGCGCGTGGATCCCTCGCTCCCCTCGGCTCGTCTGGACGAGGAGGTGCGGCGCGTCCACGCCTCGGGCGAGCCGCTCTACCGGCTCGACGAGCTGCGCCTGGGCTCGCTCGCTCCCGACATCGTGGTGACGCAGGGCGCATGCGAGGTCTGCGCGGTGTCCTACGAGCAGGTGGCCGGCGGCCAGGCCTACCTGAACCGTCCCGGCCCGCGGATGGTGGAGGCGGTGGAGACGATGGCCGCCTGGCTCGCCGGCTCGCCGAAGCCGGCGTGCTAGAATCTGGCGCTCCGGAGGCCTCGATGGCTTTCTTCGACCTCGACCCGCTGCTCGAGACGATGCTCGATTCGGCGCCCGGCATCTCGGACCTCAACCTCTCCGTCGGCCGTCCTCCCCAGGTCGAGGTCGACGGCCAGCTCCACTCGGTGAGCTACGCCGGCATCGAGAAGCTGCTCCCCTACCACACCGAGATCATCGCGATGCGGCTGCTGGCGACCAAGCGCGACCTGGCCGACAAGCTCGTCCGGACGGGCTCGGTGGACCTCTCGTACAGCCTCGCCCGGCGCACGCGTTTCCGGGTGAACGTCTTCTCCCAGCGGGGAAGCTACTCCATCGTGCTGCGCGTCATCCCCAACAAGGTTCCCACGGTGGAGGAGCTGGGAATCCCGCCCCAGCTCAACGAGATCGCCAGCGAGCTGAACGGCATCGTGCTCGTCACCGGCCCCACCGGGTCCGGCAAGAGCACGACGCTGGCCGCCATCATCAACAAGATCAACCGCGAGAAGCCGATCCACGTCATCACGATCGAGGACCCGATCGAGTACCTGCACCCCCACAACCTGGCCACCATCAACCAGCGGGAGGTGGGCTCGGACACCCAGACCTTCGCCCTTGCCCTGCGGGCCGCCCTGCGCCAGGCGCCCAAGGTCATCCTGGTCGGCGAGATGCGCGACGTGGAGACGATCTCCATCGCCCTCGAGGCCTCGGAGACCGGCCACCTCGTCCTCTCCACGCTCCACACGATCGACGCCGCCAAGACGATCGACCGCATCGTGGGCGTCTTCCCGAAGAACGAGGAGCGCCAGATCCGCACCCGCTTCGCCCAGGCCTTCAAGTGGGTGGTGAGCCAGCGCCTGGTCCCCAAGATGGGCGGGGGCCGGATAGCGGTCTGCGAAGTGCTGCGCGCCAGCTCGCGGACCCGCGAGTACGTGCAGGAGGGGGAGCGCGAGGGCAAGAGCCTGCTCGACGCCATGAGCGACGGCCGGCTGGAGGGGATGCAGACGTTCGACTCCGAGCTGGAGCGGCTCATCAACGCCAACGTGATCGACCGCGAGGTGGGCCTCAGCTACGCGACCAACCGCACCAACCTGCAGCTCCGCCTGGACACCATGGGGGAGCCGACGGCCCAGATGCCGAGCCTCAAGGCCCAGGCCAAGGCCGCCGCTGCGCGGAAGCCGTCCGCCCCGGCGTCGGAGCTGGACGGTCTCATCGAAAGGTAGGTCGTGCAGGCCAACTGCCCGCAGTGCGCGCACCGCATCGTCGTCGACGACGCCCGCGCCCCCGACCGGCCGTTCAGCGTCAAGTGCCCGAAGTGCCAGACGGTGGTGCGGTTCCCCGGGCGGACGGCCGCCGCCGTCGCCCCGGCCGCGGCCCCCGCCGCCGCCGCCCCGCCGGCCGGCGCGGCGGAGAAGGCCGAGGCCTCGGAGTCCCTGGCCCGGCTCCGGCGCGAGATCGGGGCCGGCGATCGCGGCGCGGCCACCCAGGTGCTGGTGGCGGTGCCCGACCGCGCGGTGGCGGGGGCGCTGACGATGCCCCTGACGCGCCTCGGCCACACCATCGAGATGCTGGACACGCCCGACGAGGGCGGACGGCTGCTGGAGCAAGGCGTCTACGGCGTCGTGATCACGACCCGCACCGCGGCCGTGCCCGGCAAGGGCGAGACGCTCTACCAGCGCGTGACCCGGCTCAACCCCGACGCCCGGCGCCGTATCTTCCTGATCCTGGTCGGGGACGAGGTCAAGACCGGCGACGGCACCCAGGCCTTCGTCGCCCAGGCCGACTTCGTCGTGAACCCCCGGGACGCAGGCAGCGTCGAAGGTCCGCTGCTGAACGCCATGGCCGAGCGGAGCCGCATCTACCAGGCGTTCCTGGACGCGCGGAAGCGGGCCGAGGCCGCCGCCGGCTATTAGCTCCCCCTTGCATCCTCCGCTCGTCTCTGCGACCTCTGGGCTTATCTGTAGATCGTTCCCAGTTGGACGACCTCGAAGGCGGCGCCCGGCACGGTCTTGAGCTGGTCGAGGTCGTCGTCGTCCCACAGCCGGTTGGTCTCGCCGCTGATGAACCAGTCGCTTCCGTTGTCGGCCACGAACATCCCGTAGCGCTTGAGCGCGGCCAGGATCACCCTCGCGTCGCCGTGGAACCGGGCCAGGTCGTAGGAGGCCTTGAGCCTCACCCGCAGCCCCATCGGCGGCCGGCCGGGGTCGGTGCTGCTGCTGGCGAAGTGGGTGGCCGGATGAACGTAGGCCCGCTGAGTCCGCTCCACGGTGAAGCGCAGCGCATGGCGGATCTCGCCGGCCTTCACCTCGTCGCGCCGCACGAGGCCGGGCAGGATGGGCAGGCCGGCGGCATCGGCGCTGGTCCAGGTGTCCGGCCGCAGCCGGTTGCTCCGGAGATCGAACACCGCGCCCGAGCCGCAGTGCCAGCCGCTCCCCTCGTAGTGGGAGTCGAAGGTCTCGTAGAGCTTGCAGTTGTCACGGTCGAGGACCAGGACGTGGCGGTCCCCGCCGGCCTCGATCGGCGCGTCGGGAGGGAAGGGGTAGGGGCCGGGGTCGCTCTCGTCGCCGTAGTCGAACGACATCGCGACCTTCGGCTGGCTGGCCGCCACGCTCGTCCAGGGAATGCCGTATTCCGCCGGGCTGCCGAAATCGGCATGGAGGAACGTGCCGGCGCCGATGCTGGCAACGTAGGCGTTGGAGCGCGGGTCGACGAGATCGGCGGACACGTCGCGGTTCCACGGGTTGTCGGCCGGGAAGACCGGGCAGCCCATGAGGACGGCGGAGCCGCCGGTGTCCGGAGGGGGCGGGGTTCCGGCCGCGGGGGTGGGTGCCCCGGGAGACGAGCCGCCGCCCCCGCAGGCCGTGAGCGACGACGCGAGGACGCCCGCGAGCACCGTCCCGCGGCGCGACGGTGCAGGCTTCGTCATCCCGCGGAAACTACGGACGTGGGCGGGCCGGCGGAAGTGATGGGACACACGCTCGTGCCCGAGCTTCGCGGCTGCGGACAGGTGCGGCAAAGGCCAGACGGCGCGGCCGGGCTCAGCCCCGCCGTGAGGCGGCCGGGACGTAGACCTTCTGGACGTAGTCCCCCACCATGCGGTGGGCGCTGAACCTGGGAACGATGGAGGCGATGGAGGCCTTCATGCGCGCGATCCACGCGTGGCGGAGGCCGTCGGCGTCCTTGGCGAAGAACAGCGGGACGACCTCCTCCTCCAGCAGCCGGTAGAGCGCGACCGCGTCCTCCTTGTCCTGCGTCTCCACGTCGGCGTCGCTCTCCGCGCCGAAGGCCCAGCCGTTGTCGGAGCGGTGGCCTTCCACCCACCAACCGTCCAGGATGCTGAGGTTGACCCCGCCGTTGATGGGCGACTTCTGGCCGCTGGTGCCGCTCGCCTCCTGCGGGCGCCGGGGCGTGTTCAGCCACACGTCGCAGCCCTGGACCATCATCCGCGCCACCTCCATGTCGTAGTCCTCGAGGAACACCAGCTTCCCGCGGAACTCGCCCTGGGTGAGGAGAAACAGGCGGCGGATGAGGTCCTGGCCGGCGCGGTCGGCGGGGTGGGCCTTGCCGGCGAAGATGAGCTGCACCGGCCGGTCGGCGTCCGAGAGCACCGCCCGCAGCCGGTCGAGGTCGGAGAGGACGAGCACCGCCCGCTTGTACGTCGCGAAGCGGCGGGCGAAGCCGATGGTCAGGGCGCGCGGGTCGAGCAGGCGCTCCACCCCCCGCAGCTCGTCGGGCGCGAGGCCGTGGCGGGCGCTCTGGATCCGCACCCGCTCCCGGACGAAACGCACCAGGCGCTCCTTCTGCGAGCGGTGGGCGGCCCACAGCTCGGCGTCCGGGATGTCGGCCACCCTCCCCCACAGCTCCGGCTCCAGCAGACGCTCCTCCCAGGCCGGATCGAGGTGCTGCACGTAGAGGGCGCGCATCTCCGGCCCCACCCACGTCTCGGTGTGGACGCCGTTGGTGATCGAGGAGACGGGCGACTCGCCGCCGCCCGGCCACAGGTGGCGCCACATCGCGGAGGAGACCTGGCCGTGGAGCTGGCTGACGCCGTTGACGCTCGACGACAACCGGATGGCGAGCACGGTGAGGTTGAAGTTGCCGGCCTGCGTGCCGAGGGCGAGGGCCGCTTCGGGATCGGCGCCGACTTCCTGGCTCCAGGGGCCGAGGTAGCGCCGCACCAGCTCGCGGTCGTAGATCTCGTTGCCGGCCGGGATCGGGGTATGGGTCGTGAAGACCGCGTTGCGGGCCACCGCCTTCAGCGCGTCCTCCAGCCCCTCGCCGGTGGTGACGCGCTCGCGCGCCCGCTCCAGGCCCAGGAACGCCACGTGGCCCTCGTTCATGTGCCAGACCGCGGGGGAGACGCCGAGGGCGCGCAGCGCCCGCACACCGCCCACGCCGAGGACGACCTCCTGGGTCAGGCGCATCTCGCGCCCCCGCACGTAGAGGATGCTCGCGATCGGCCGGTCGGCCGGATCGTTGAGGGGAATGTCGGTGTCGAGCATCAGGACCGGCACCAGGCCCACCTGCGCCTTCCAGACCGCGGCCTGGACGACCCGCCCGGGCAGGTCGATCGGCACCGTGAGCACGCCGCCCCCCGGCGCCTGCACCGGCAGGACCGGCAGGCGGGCGAAGTCGTTGTCGGGATAGACGTGCTGCTGGAACCCGTCCGCGTCCACCGACTGCCGGAAGTAGCCCGACCGGTAGAGCAGCCCGACCCCGACCAGCGGGACGCCGAGGTCGCTCGCCGCCTTGCAGTGGTCGCCCGCGAGCACGCCGAGCCCGCCGGAGTACACGCCGAGCGACTCGTGGAGCCCGAACTCCATGGAGAAATAGGCCACCGGCCCGGCGAGCGGCGCGCCCTGGGCGTCGAACCACCGCGGCCGCGCGTGGTAGGCGTCGAGCGCCTGCACCACACCCTCGTAGGCCCGGCGGAACTCGGGGTCGGACAACAGGCGGCTCCAGTGGTGGGGCTCCACGTTGATCAGCAGCTCCACCGGGTTGTGGTAGCGGCGCCAGTGGTCGGGGTCGATCCACGTGAACAGCCGCGTCGCCAGCGGCGACCAGCTCCACCACAGGTCGTAGGCCAGGTCGCGCAGGCGCTCCATGCCCTCGGGCAGCTCGATGTCGGCGATCTGCAGGGTGGGGATGCGCAGGAGCCCGCGCGCCGACTCGGGCAGGGGTGGAGCGGGATGGCTCACGCTTCGGCTGCGCCCACGAAGCGCTCGATGCGCTCCGCCGCGCCCGGCACCAGGGGGGCGAACTCCACGCCGAAGAGCCGGGGTCCGGCCTGGCGCACCACGCGGCCGCGGGCGACGACGCCGTCGCCGGCGAGCTGGAACTCCAGCTCCAGCTCGTCGCCCACCCTCAGCTCCGCCGCCGTCTCGATCAGGATGCCGCTGCGGCTGAGGTTCAGGGCCTGGGCCGGGAAGCGCACGCCGAGCGGGCTGCCGTGCGCGTCCACCTCGAACTCGACGGGCAGCCGTGCCTCGCGGCGGACGGGCACGTCGAGCAGGCGGACGAGCCGATCGTCCCAGTCGGGCCCGGGCGGCAGGCGCAGGATCGCGTTGGCGCCGGCCTCCAGCAGCTCCAGCTCCGAAGGGTCCAGGTCGCCCCGGGCCACGATGGCGATCGACAGCCGGCGGGTGGACGGGTCGTCGCGCAGCGCGGCCACCAGCTTGTCGGCGCGGGGCAGGTCCCGGTCCACGACGACGATGTCCGGCTTGGCCGCCACCGCCATCATGCGGGCCTCTTCCAGGCGCGTGGCGACGTGGCGCTCGATGCCGCCGCGCCAGAGCAGGGTCTGGCCCAGCTCCGGCTGCAGGTCTTCCTGTGAGCAGATGAGCGCGGCGGCCATGGCTGGCCCGAGAGTCTACTACGGGCGGGCGGGGTCGGGGGGGCAGAGGCGCGACCTCCGCTTCCCGGACGGCGCGGCTAGGGCTCGCCGGACCGGCCCGCCTGGGTGCCCCCGGTCCAGGTCGGCAGGACCCTGATGCCGAGTCGCTTCATCTTCTCGTGCAGGGAAGACGGCGAGATACCCAGGCAGCGCGCGGCTCGCCGCTGATGGCCACGAGTGGCCCCGAGGGCGGAGAGGATGAGCTGGCGTTCGTACTCGTCGACGAGGGTCTTCAGGTCACGCCCCTCCATGGGAGGCTTCGGCCGCCTCGCCTCGTCCCGGACCGGGTCCTCGTACTGTTCTGCCATGGTCACCTCTGGGGTCTTGCCCTCGGTCAAGAAACTAGACGGCCCCCCAGGGGCCGACAATGGACGGTCGCGGGTTTGTCGATGAGTTCCCCCTGAGGGTCCAAGCCTTCGCCGCTCTGTCATTTGACGGCGGGACTGAGCCGCCACACCGTCTTCTCCTCGGTCGCCCTGGGCGCGCCCGGGCCTTGACAACATTTGGCCGAACCCCGATCGGTGCGGGAGCGTCTAAAGCGCCAGAGAAAAACCACGCTCGGGAGCGCCGTTCAAGAAACCAGATGACCCCGAAGCCTCCGGTGAGCGCCGTCCCCGGCCGAGCCGTCGAGGCGCCGGTCGTCCGCTTCGGAGTCTTCGAGGTCGACCTGCGCAACGGCGAGCTGCGCAAGGGCGGCGTGCTCGTCAAGCTCCAACAGCAGCCCTTCAAGGTCCTCGCCCTCCTCGTGAGCCGCCCCGGCGACATCGTGACCCGCGAAGAGCTGCGCGGCCAGATCTGGGGCGGCGACACCTTCGTCGACTTCGACCAGGGGCTGAACTTCTGCATCAAGCAGATCCGGGTCGCGCTCGGTGATCAGGCCGACACGCCGCGTTACGTCGAGACGCTGCCTCGACGCGGCTATCGTTTCATCGCTCCCCTCGAGCGGCGGGAGCCGACCGGGAGTGAAGCCCCCTGGGGAGGCAACGGCTCCCCCGATCACGCGCACGGCCTCCGGGCCCTGACCGCCCCGCTGGCGCATCCGGCGGGGGTCGAGCCGCGGACGGCAGTCGCGCCGCCCGGGGAACGGCGCCGTGAATGGACGCCGATCACGGTGAGCTCGTCCGTCGGCCTCGGCTTCGTCCTGCTCGTCGTGGGCGCGTTCCTGGCCGGCTGGCGCGCCGGGCAGTCGCCCGCTCCTTCTTTCCACCGCCTCACGTTCAGACGCGGGACCGTGGACGCCGCGCGCTTCGCCGCCGACGGCGAGGTGGTCTATTCCGCGTCGTGGGACGGCGGGCCGTCGCAGACCTTCGCCACGCGCGGCAGCGCCGACACGCGCGCGCTCGGCTACGTCAAGGCGCGGCTCGAGGGCGTGGCCGGCAGCGAGATGGCGCTGCTCCAGCCCCGGGAGGGCAAGGGGCCGGTCCTCGGACGGGCGCCGCTGGCCGGCGGCCCGCCGCGGCAGATCCTCGAGGACATCGGACAGGCCGACTGGGCGCCCGACGGATCGACCTTCGCCGTCGTGCGGCGGGTGAAGGGCTTCGCGCGGCTGGAGTTCCCCGTCGGCAACCTGCTCCTCGAGACGGTCGTCGGCCGCATCAGCCACCTGCGGGTCTCGCCGCGGCTCGACCGCGTGGCCTTCCTGGAGCACCCGATTCCCGACGACGACCGCGGCTCGGTGGTGACCGTCGACCGGCACGGGACGCGCACGGTCCTTTCCTCCGACTGGGCCAGCCTCGAAGGCCTGGCCTTCTCGCCCCCGGGCGACGAGGTATGGTTCACGGGCACGAAGATGGGCGCCGATCTGGCCCTCTACGCGGTGAGCCTGCGCGGCCGCGAGCGTCTCGTGCACCGCGCGCCGGGACGGCTCGTCCTCCGCGACATCGCTCCGGACGGCCGCGTCCTCCTCGCGCGCAACAGCCTCCGCCTGGAGGTCCGCGCCCGCGTGGACGGAGAGGACTCCGAGCGCGACCTGTCCTGGTTCGAGCTGCCGCTGTTGACCGACCTGTCGGCCGACGGACGGCGCATCGTGTTCGGCGAGAGCGGCGACGCGGGCGGACCGGGCTACGGCATCTTCCTCCGCGACACCGACGGCTCGCTGCCCGTCCGTCTCGGCGACGGCCGCCCGTATGCCCTCTCCCCCGACGGCAAGTGGGTGCTGTCCCAGGGCATTCGGCCGCCCTTCCAGCTCGTGATGCTTCCGACCGAAGCCGGAGAGAGCCGCGTGCTGAAGGACCAGGGCCTGCGCGACGTCCGCTGGGCGCGCTTCTTCCCCGACGGTCGCCGGCTGCTGATGGTGGCCAGCGAGCCGGGACGGCTGCCCCGGATGTGGATGCAGGACATGGAGGGCGGCCGGCCGCGGCCGGTCACGCCCGAGGGAGCCACCGGCCGGGACGTGGTCATCTCCCCCGACGGCCGCTTCGTGGTCGCGTTCCCGGCCGGCGCGATGCGCGCGGTGATGTACCCGGTGGACGGCGGCGACCCGCGGGCCATTCCCGGCCTGGAGGACAACGAGTACCCGGTGCAGTGGACGGAGGACGGCGCGCTGTACCTGCGCAAGGCCGGGGTGCCGGCCCGGATGTTCCGCATCGACGTCGCCACCGGCGACCGGCGTCCGTGGCGGGACATCGCGCCCGCGGACCTGGCCGGGGTCTCGCTGATGATGCGCATCGTTCTCACCCGCGACGCCCGCTCCTACGCCTACGGCTACCTGCGGGCGTTGTCGGAGCTGTACCTGGTCGACGGGCTCAAGTAGGCCCGCGGCTCACGACGCCGCCGTCCTCAGCCACGCGCGCACCCGGGCGATCTGGCGGGCGTAGACTGCGGATGGCGCGCCCTCCACGAACCGCTCGAGGTACGGTCTCGCTTCCGGGCGCCGGCCACGCCGCGCCAGCAGCGAGCCGAGGTTGAGCATCGCGTCGTAATCGCCGGGGTCGAGCGCAAGGGCCCGCCGGAAGCGCCGCTCGGCTTCGGCGTCGTCGCCCTGCCGGGCGGCGAGGAGTCCCAGCGTGTGGTGGGCGAGGGCGAGGCCCTCGTCGAGAGACAGGGCCGCCTCCAGGTCGGCGCGGGCCCCGCCGTCGTCGCCCGCCGTCAGTCGCACGGTCGCGCGCTGGACGAGGGTGAAGGCGCGCGAGGGATCGAGCGCCACCGCCCGGTCGAAGCTGGCCAGCGCCTCCCGCGTGCGGCCGAGCTGGGCGAGAGCGGCCCCGCGGGCGGCCAGGGTGTCGAGGCCGGCGTCCTTGCGGGCGGCGTAGGCCTCGAGCCGCCGCACCGTCTCCGCGGCCTGGCCGGCCTCGTTCAGGTACGAGCCGAGCAGCGCCGCCGTGCCCTCGTCCTCCGGGCTGATCGCGACCGCGCGGCGCAACGCCTCCACCGCGGCCCCGGGCTGCCCCGCCTTGCGCCGGAGGAGCGCCAGCTGGAGCAGCGCGGCCGGCATGTCGGGACGGCGGGCCACGACCTCTTCGCAGAGCGCGAGGGCGCCGCGGATGTCGCCCGCGCGGTGGCGGGCGATGACGGTCTCGATGGACGCGTCGAGGTCGATGAGCCGCTTGGGGTCGTCTTCCTCCGTGTAGCGCTTGCCGATGGGCGCCGCGCCCGACACGTAACCGAGGGCGCGCAGCCTCTCCCGCACGTCGGGGTCCTCGCCGCTCCGGGTCGGGCCGCGGTCCTGGCGGCGGAAGGTGGACAGGCTCGCCCGCAGCCTCTCCAGCTCGGCCGGGCGCGACGCGGCCAGGTTGCGCTCCTCGCGGGGATCGGCTCCGAGGTCATACAGCTCGGGCAGCGGCAGGTCCACGTACTTCCAGCCCCCCAGCGCCACGCCGTGGAGGGGCGCCCAGCCGCGGGTGGTCTGGCCGGAGAGCGCCTCGAAGTAGGTGGCCGCCGCGCCGGAGGAGCGGCCGGTGGCGAGCGGGAGCAGGCTGCGGCCGGGCAGCCCGGGCGCCGGCGGCAGATCGAGCGCGTCGAGCACGGTCGGCACCAGGTCGACGTGCCCGACCTCGTCCTCCACCACCCGCGGAGCGAGCAGGCGCGGGGCGAAGAGCAGGAGGGGGATGTGGAGCGTCGCCTCGTAGGCGAAGATGCCGTGCGTCTTCTCCCCGTGCTCGCCCAGGCTCTCGCCGTGGTCGCCGGTCAGGACGACGAGGGTCCGCCCGGATCGGCCCTCGGCGAGCAGGTCACCGACGAGCGCCCCCACCGCCGCGTCGGCCGCCGCGACCTCCCCCAGATAGGCATCCGCGGGGAAGCGCGACGCGAATGGCTCGGGCGGACGATAGGGCGCGTGCGGATCGTAGATGTGCACCCAGCCGAAGTAGGGCGCCGGCCCGCCCGCGGCCAGCCAGGCCCGCGCGGCGGCGACGGTCTGGGCGCCGGGACGCTCGGGCAGGACGAAGGCGGGGGCGCGGTCGCCCTCGGCAAAGCCGTCATCGTAGACGTCGAAGCCGGCGTCGAGCCCGAACCGGGAGTCGAGCGTGAAGGCGCTCACGAAGGCGGCCGTGCGGTAGCCGTGCCGCCCGAGGATCGTGGCCAGGGTATCCGTGCCGCGCGGGAAACGGAACCCCGCGTTGTCGCGCACGCCATGGCTGAAGGGAGGACGGCCGGACAGGATGTTCGAGTGGGACGGCAGCGTCACCACGTTGTGGGCGTGGGCCCGCGTGAAGCGGACGCCCCCGGCGGCCAGGCGGTCCATCCACGGCGTCGGCGCGGAAGCATTGCCGTACGCGCCGAGCGCGTCCGCGCGCAGGGTGTCGACGGTGATGAGCAGGACGCTCAGCCCGGCTTCCCGGCGCACCTCGCTCGGCACCCGACGGGACCACGCTGTCCACGCGCCCACCGCCACCAGGCCAACACCGAGTCCTGCGAGAACTGACCGTTTGGTCATGGCAAGAGCCGCGAGCGGAGCGGGATTCACTCGCCCCGGGGCCGCGAAGCGGACCCGCTCGATGAGCGGCGGCGAATTCACTTCGACGCCGCGGAAGACGCGAGCGGGGGGCCTGGGGGGCGCCCCGCTAGCGCCCCCCAGCTCAATGATGACGCGGCCCCAGCGATGACGACGATCGTGCGCCGGGGCCGCCACTTATTCACGGAATGCGGCGCGCTACGCTCCGCGCTCGTCGTCATCCAGCGCCTCGCGTCGGAATGAATCCGCCGCGAGGCGAAGAAGGAAACGCTTCGCTGCGCGCGCCCGAACGCTCTGCCGGTTTCAAAACGCCAGTCTCGCGCTGATCCGGGCTATACGGGGGGCCAGGATCTCGTTCAACTGGTTGAGGGCGCTGGAGGTAGCGTCCGTGTTGCGGAACAGCTCCGTATTGGCGTTGAGCGCGTTGAATACCTCGGCGGCCACGGTCAGCCGGCGCCTTCCGCCGAACCCGAGGTTCTTGGCCAGCCGCAGGTCGAGGTCCCACACGTTGGGGTAACGGAAGCGGTCGATCGGTCCCTCGGCCAGCACCGCCTGGAAGCCCACCAGCCCGCCGGTGTCGACGTTGATGGTGTACGGCTTGGGATAGCCCTGGCGTCCGAACAGGTTGGCGGCGACCTCGAAGTTCGCCGGGAGCTGATAGAGGGCGTTGAAGTTGGCCTGCCATTTGGCGTTCACGTAGTAGAACTTCCCCGAGGCGGCGCCGTAGGCGACGACCTGTCCGCCATCGATCTGCGGATCGAGCGCGGTCCTGGTCGGATCCTGGATGGCGCCCGGTCCGAAGTATTCCTTCCAGTCGTTGTACGAGAACGCGGCGCGGGCCATCCATCGGCTCGACAGGCGCTTGGTGAGCGACAGCTCGACGCCGTTGAACGTGCGGTGGTAGTCCGGCCGGTTCGTGAGCAGCAGCCCCCCGGTCGCGTTCTCGACCCCCGCGTCGTCCAGGAAGTACGGGATGGCCGTGAAGCCGTTGGCGGTCACCGGCGAACCGGGGTGGTAGTTGGAGCGGCTCACGCCGATCCAGGAATACCAGTAGTAGCCGGAGAGGAGCTGGGTCGCCGTCAGGTCGGTCGACTTGCGCCAGGTGTAGGCGGCGCTCGCGGCCAGGTTCGGCGCCAGCTCGCGCTCGAGCCCCACCACGACCTCGTTGTCCTTGTTGGAGTGGTAGCTCGGGTCGATCTGCTGGACCGAGGACACCGCGTTGGGGTTGCCGGGGTCGAAGCCGAAGGCGCGCGTCCGCCGCCCGCGCTCGCCGAGCTGGAACTGGCCGTCATGGTTGGCGTCGTTCCACTCGTATTCCAGGAAGGTCGTCCCCAGCGGGTTGTCCCACCCCGCGTCGACGAGCGAGAGCTGGCCGGCGTAGCGCGCGAACGACGCGCGCAGGATCGTCTTGCGGTGGTCGTCGAGCGCGTAGGTCAGGCCGGCCCGCGGCGAGAGGTCGTTCCAGCGTACCCCCTCGCCCCCGCCCGGGTAGTCGAGCCCGGGCAGCTCGCTGGGGATCAGCGGATGCGCGGCCACCGAGGTGGGCAGGTTGTCGCCCGTCTGGTGGTCGAAGCGCAGCCCGAGGTTCAGGGTCAGCCGCCCGCGGCTGAAGGTGTCGGCCAGGTAGCCGGTCGCGTAGTCGGTGCGGGTGCCGGTGGCGGTGTCACGGTAGAAGCGCGCGCGGTTGGCGCCCCCGGCGTTGACGATGAGCAGCAGCCCCCCGGCGGGAAAGACGCGAGTGCTGGTGGCGTCGGTGCGTCGCCAGCTCCCACCGAACTTCAGCTCGTGGCTGCCCCCCAGCCCGTTGAAGAAGTAGTTGCCGTCGAGGTTCCCGGTGTACATGGGGCGCGAGAAGCTGCGGGTGTCGGCAGTGCCGCGGGCGACCCCGGCCACGTTGTCGATGATGAAGGGGATGCGGTTGTCGCCCTCCGCGGCGAGGGTGAAGCCGGTCGAGTAGTAGGATCCCTTGCCGGCGAGGAAGAAGCTGGGGCTGAAGACGTGGTTCCACTCCAGCTTGCTGAAGCCGTGGGGCTGGCCGGGGTAGAAGTTGCCCTGGTCCCAGAACGTCCCCTCGGTGTTGGGCAGGCCGAAGCTGGCCGCCGATCCGGCGCGGCCGATCTTGACCTTGGCTCCGTTGAACCAGAAGAGCGACACCATGTCGCTGCCGGTCGCCTGCCAGTTGAGCTTGCCCAGGTAGTTCTTGAGCACGGTCTTGTCGGGGGTCTGGCGCAGGTTCCGGATGCGGATGTCGTTCTTCTCGTAGCTGCCGTAGAACCAGAGCCTGTCCTTCACGACCGGGCCGCCGAGGTCCACGC
This sequence comes from Acidobacteriota bacterium, assembly GCA_003223555.1. Classification (GTDB taxonomy): domain Bacteria; phylum Acidobacteriota; class Vicinamibacteria; order Fen-336; family Fen-336; genus AA32. The sequence continues at coordinate 81,333 of QHVM01000093.1, forward strand.
TGTAGTCGGCGATCTGGTCGGTGTGGTCGGCCTTGTCGCTGCCCCGCAGCCGAGGGTCGCCTTGAAGGTCGGCGGGCAGGTTGGACGACTGCAGCTTGTCGTGGGTGAAGTAGCCGTTGGCGCTGCCGTGGAAGACGTTGGTCCCGCGCTTGGTCACCAGCCCGATGCCGATGCCGCCGGTGGCCACCCGCACGTCGTTGCCGCCGGTGGCGAAGTTGACCTCGTCGAACGAGTCGTAGGTGAAGTAGGTCGGGGAAGCGCCGATGGCCGACATGTCGGTCACCACCACCCCGTCCAGGCTCCAGGTGGCGTCCTTGGGATCGGCGCCCTTGCCGATGAAGTTGGACTGCTGGCCGCTCTCGCTGCCCGCGACGTTCACCCGGTCCACCAGCACG
>QHVM01000094.1 GCA_003223555.1 Acidobacteriota bacterium
CGAAGCCCGTCGGAGATCTCGGACGCGATGCTGTCCTGCACGCGCAGCAGGTCCGCGAAGGGCCGGTCGTACTTCACACCCCAGAGGCGGGCGCCGCTGGGGATTTCCACCAGCTCCGCCGAGATCGAGAGCTGGTCGCCCCGACGGGAGACGGTACCGGTGAGGACGGCTCCGACCCCCAGCTCTCGCCCGGCCTGCTGCGGGTCGGCGGCCTTGAAGCGGAAGACCGTCGCGCGCGCCATCACCTTCAACGAGGGCAGGCGGGACATCTGGTCGATCAGGCTCTCGGTGAGCCCGTCGCCCAGGTACTCGGCCTGGGGGTCCTTGCTCGCGTTCTCGAAGGGCAGCACGGCCAGGGAACCGACGGCGGTCCGCGGGGCGTGGAACCTCATCCACGCCGCCCCCGCGAGCGCGAGCGCGAAGCCGGCGCCGAGCACGAGGACGGGGCGGCGGAACCGCAATCGCCGCGCCGCCTCGGAAGGCGGGGCGATCGGCGTCTCCGGGGAAGCTACGGGGGCCGCGGAAGCCGCAGTGACGAGGGATTCGAGCGCGGCGGCGAGCTCCCGCGTGGAGGCGAACCGGTCCTCCGGGCGCTTGGCGAGACAGGTGGCGATCAGGCGCTGGAGCGGCTCGGGAATCCCCGGCCGGAGCGACGAGAGGGGAATGGGCTCCTCGCGGATGATGGCCGAGAGGGTCTCGACGGCGGTCGGCCGCGCGAAGGCCCGCCGGCCGGTGAGCATCTCGTAGGCGATGAGGCCGAGCGCGAACTGGTCGGATCGGAGCTCCGCCGAGCGGCCCGATGCCTGCTCCGGAGACATGTAGCCCACCGTCCCCAGGATCGTCCCCTCATGCGTTCCGTCGCTCGGACGAGTGGCCACGGTGTCGACCTGCGATATCGGTGCCGGCCACGCTTGGCCGAGGTTCTGCCGGGCCAGGCCGAAGTCCAGGATCTTGCTGCGACCGTCGGCCGTGAGCATGACGTTCTCGGGCTTGAGGTCCCGGTGGACGACTCCATTGGCGTGCGCCACCGCCAGCCCCTCCGCGATCTGCCGCAGGACGGCCACCGCGTCGTGGAGGGAGAGCGGTCCTCCGGAGATCACCTGCCTGAGCGACTCCCCCGCTCTCTCCCACGTCGTAGACGGTGACGATGGAGGGATGATTCAGGACGGAAGCCGCCCGGGCCTCGAGCTCGAAGCGACGGCGAAGGGAGGGATCCCCGACCAGGCCGGGGGAGATCACCTTGAGGGCGACGTCGCGTCCCAGCCGCGTGTCGCGGCCCCGATAGACCTCTCCCATCCCCCCGACCCCGAGGAGGGCCTGGACCTCGTACGGACCGAGCCGATCGCCAGGGCGAAGGCTCAGGCCCTCGGCCGCCACCTGGCGAGCGAGGGCTTCGAGGGCGGGGCCGTCCAGGAACCGGCCCGAGCGATCGGCCGCTTCGAGCAGCGAGCGCGCCTCGTGCTCGAGCGTCGGATCGGGCCCGCACGCCCGGCGGAGGAACTCGTCGCGCGCCTCGGCCGGCTGCTCCCGGGCCTCGACGAAGAGCCGCTCGAGGCGCTGCCAGCGCTCAGTCGGCATGGGGCGCCGTTCCCGCCAGCGCCCGGTACAGCCATGCGCGTGCGAAAGCCCAATCGTTGTGGACCGTGCGCAGCGAGACCTGGAGCGCTTCGGCGGTCTCCTCGACCGACAGGCCCCCGAAGAAGCGCAGCTCCACGACGCGAGCCTTGCGCGCATCCTCCGCCTCGAGCGCCACCAGCGCATCGTCCAGGGCCGCCAGATCCGGATCCGGCTGAACGGCCGGCGGGTCGATCCCGTCGAGCGGCACGCGCGCGGCGGCCGGCCCGCCCCGGCGCTCGGCGCGCCGCCGGCGGGCGATGTCCACGAGGACGCGCCGCATCATCCGCGCCGAGACCCCGAAGAAGTGGCCGCGGTTCTGCCACTGGACCGCCTCCCACCCCAGCAGCCGCAGGCAGACCTCGTTGACGAGCGCCGTGGCCTGGAGACTGACGTTCGCGCGCTCACCGGCGAGGTAACGGGCCGCCATCCGGTGCAGCTCGTCGTACACGAGCGGCATCACGCGGTCGAACGCCTCGGGGCTGCCTTCGCTCCATGCGCGGAGGAGATCGGTGACCTCCCCCTTGTCGCGGCGGTCGGGCGGCGCTTCCATACTGAAAGGCGCGAAAGCGCTTCAGTCTAACAAACTCCAGCTTTGTTGAGCTGAGGGGTGCTAGCGGCGCACCCCCCAGACCCCCCGCGCGCCTCTTCCGCGGCGGCGAAGTGAATTCGCCGCCGCTCATCGCGCGGGTCCGCTTCGCGGCCCCGGGGCGAGTGAATCGCGCTCCGGTCCTCTTTGAACTGGGGGGTGCTAGCGGCGCACCCCCCAGACCCCCCGCTCGCTGCGCGGGAGTGAATCCCGCTCCGCTCGCAGCCTGGCTTGTCGTTCGGGGCTAGGGCACGAGACGCAGCGTGTGGCGGGTCTCGCTGGCGACGGCTTCCGCGGTGAAGGGCAGCCGGCGCGACTCGACCCGCACCCAAGGCCAGAACTGGTCGTCGTAGTGAGGGCTCGAGGGCTGGCCGGACTGGCCCATGAAGTTGACGAGGCGCGTATCGTCCGGGTCGGCCAGGTCGGCCACGAAGCGCATGGACGGGGCCTCGATGCCGCCCCCGGGCGTGAGCTGGAAGACGTCGGGAGTGGTGGAGGCGCCGCCGACGCCGGTGACCGGCGGGTCGAAGATCCGGCCGAACGCGGAGAAGGCCAGCGCGAGCGGATGATGCACCACGAGCCGGTTCAGCGCCCCGCAGGACCACCGCGAGCGTTCCCGGCCGAGCCGCCGCCCGAGCAGCGAGCCGGCGTCCTGCCAGGCGTCGCGCAGGACGGCGTCCCAGTCGGCCTTGCCCGCGGGGAGCCAGCCGGCCGGCCGCTCGCGGACGAGGCGGTCGATGGCGGCGGTGCGGTGGCGGAGGCTCTCGGCCTCGGGCAGCCCCCGCACGCGCGGCCCGATGACGCGGTCGCCGAGGGCCAGGAAGGCGGTGATCGCCAATGCGCCGGCCCGGCTGTCGGGCTCGAGCCGGCCGTCCCAGCCCGACAGCTCGAGCATCGCGTCGTCCCACACCGGGTCGCCCCGGTGGCGGCCGGCCGCCTCGAGGAGCGCGCGGGCGAGATCGCGGTGGGGAATCGAGAGCCGCTCGCCCTGCAGGCGCACCATGTCGTCCGCCGTCCAGCCGTCGCGCTGCTCCAGGTCGGCGAACAGGGTCGCCGTCCGCCAGGGCGGGATGCCGCCGCGGCTGATGCGGTAGCGGTAGTCGGTGCCGGTCGTCCGGCTGTTGGCGGTGACGACGAGGCCGTTCGGCGGGTCCAGCACGTGGGGCAGCTCGTCGAAGGGGACGAAGCCCACCCAATCGCCCTCGGCGGTCGCGCCGCGGTAGGGCCGCGAGCCGTCGCCCGAGCGGCGGAGAGGAACCCGCCCCGCCGAGTACCACGCGATGTGGCCCGCCTCGTCGGCGTAGACGAAGTTCTGCGACGGGCCGGCGAAGAGCCGCAGGGCTTCGCGGAACTCCTCCCAGCCGGCCGCCTGGTCCATGAGGAAGAAGGCGGGCAGGTCGGGGGTGTCGTCGAGCGACGTCCAGCGCAGGGCGTAGAGCCGTCCCCGCACCGCCACCAGCGGGCCGTGCCGCGTCGCGCGCACCACGTAGTCGACCGTGTGCCACGCGGAGCGGAGAAGGCCGGTGCGGACGCGGATCGGCTCGTGGCGTACGGCGACGGTCTCCCAGCCCTCGCCGGCGCGGTAGCGGTCGGGGTGGGCGGGATCGAACTCTTCGACGTAGAGGCCCGCGCAGTCGTCGTGGACGTTGGTCGCGCCCCACGCCACGTGCCGGTTGCGGCCCAGGATCACGCCTGGCACGCCGGGCATGGTCACGCCCGCCACGTCGAGGTCGGCCGCCGTCAAGTGCACCGCCGTCCAGATCGACGGCACGCCCAGGTTCAGGTGGGGGTCGTTGGCGAGGAGAGGCTTGCCGGTCGCGGTGTGGGCGCCGGAGAGCACCCAGTTGTTGCTGCCCTTCGTGACCTCGGTGGCGGTCGGCGCCGGCGCGGACGGCGCCGGCCCGTCGCGGCCGACGAGGATGTGGTCGTCGGGAAACGTGCTCGGGAAGAGCAGGTCCTGCACCTCGGCGGGCAGCCGGTCCGCCACCACCGCCCGGAACGCCTCGCTCTCCCAGCCCGAGGCGAGATCGAGGGCGAGCAGCTTGCCGGTGGCCAGCGTGTCCTCGGCCGTCCACGCCCGCGGCGAATAGCGCAGCAACCGGAACTCCACCGGCAGCCCGTCGCGGTGCGATTCGATGAAGGCGGTGACCCCTTCGGCGTACGCCTCCACGAGGAGGCGCAGGTCGGCGGGGAGACGGGGGAGCGAGGAGCGGGCGGCGGCGGCGAGCCCCAGGTTGCGCACCTCCTCGTCGGCGCGCAGGGCGCCCTCGCCGAAGGCCTCCGAGAGCTCGCCGAGGGCCCGTCGCCGCAGCAGGTCCATCTGCCAGAGGCGGTCCTGGGCGGTGACGTATCCCTGGACGCGGATGGCGTCGGGGACGCTCTGGGCCTGGATGTGCGGCACGCCGAGGCCGTCGCGGCGGACGAGGGCCGGCGCGGCCAGGCCGGGCAGGCGCAGCTCGCCGTCCAGCTCCGGCCGGGCGTCGCGCGACCAGACCCAGTAGAGCCGGGCCCCTCCCGCCGCCAGCACGGCCGCGGCGGCGATCACCAGCAGCGTCGATCGGGCCAGCCCGCGTATCAGGGGCGAAAGACGGGCCATCAGCGCCGTGGGCCGAGGGCCGATTCGAGGCGTTGCAGGGAAGCCTCCAACGCCCGGGCGACCGGCGAGCGCACGGCAAGAGGCTCGAGCCCGGCGGGAGAGTCAGGGACGCGGCGCGGATCGCGCAGGGCGATGCCGTGGCGGGCCAGCAGCCGCGCGTAAGCCTGCCGCCGGCGGCGGAACGCCTGCAGCGTCGCGCGGTAGCCCAGCTCCGCCACCACCCGGCGCGCACCGTAGCGCAGGATGTTGTACCGGAACATCCGCAGGTCTGCGGGCTCGGGCTGCAGGACCAGGATGTCGACCTCGGGGTGCTCGGCCCGGTAGCGCTCGAGCCCGTACTGCATCCGGCCGTAGAGCATGATCCGGAGCGCCTGGTCGAGGACATAGGCCACGCCTCGTCCGCTGAGGGGGCCCGGCAGCGGTCGCCGCGCTCCCTCGTTGCGCAAGGGCACCATCGGGTTGATGCACAGCACGAGGCGGGCTCCCTCGTGGATGGCCAGGTTGACGTGGGCGGTCTTCTTCACCCCGCCGTCGACGTAGTCGCGCCCGCGGATGCGCACGGGCCGGTACAGGCCGGGCAGCGCGGTGGACGCCTGGACCGCGCGCGATACCGGCACGCCGCGGCGGCCCTTCTCGCCGAAGGCCACCGCCTCGCCCCGATCGAGGTCCACCGCGACCACGCGCAGGGCACGGGGCAGGGCGGCGAAGTCGTCGGCCACTCCCCGGCGGCGCAGGATCTCGGCCAGGCTCTCGCGCACCCCGGAGCTGTCGAGCAGCCCGGCCGGCAGCAGCTCGAAGAGCGACAGCGCGGCGTCGGAGATCGAGCCCTCGCCGCCGGGCAGCGCGTCGGCGAGGGCGCGGAAGAGAACGGCCGGGGCGCGCCGGGAGCGGGCGAGCACGTCGCCGAGGCCGAGGCGGACGAGGGGCGGGAACACGCGGCGCCGGGGATGGCCGGCGACGGCCTCGTCGTAGATCTGGCGGGGCGACACCCCCGCCGCGAGGAGGGCGGACACGAAGGCGCCCCCGCTGACGCCCACGTACAGGTCGAGGTCGAGGACGCTGCGGTCGAGCAGCTCCTCGAGGGCGCGGAGGGCGCCGATCTCCCAAACCGCTCCCGTCACGCCGCCCCCCGCGCAGACGAGGGCGACCTTCGACCGTCGGCGAGCCGTCCGCCTCGGCGCCAAGCGCCCGGATCCTAGTTCAGGCGCGCGCCCTCCGCCGGCGCGAGCGCGTCCGGAGCGCGTCGATCTTCCGCGACAGCTCGTCCACCTTGCGGGTCAGCTCGGAGATCTCGCGCCGGTTGGGGATGTTGAGCCGGGCCAGCGCGCCCTTGACCCCCTGGTCCACCCGGCGGCCGACCACCGCCTTCTCGCGGCGGAGCCGCTCCTGCAGGTCGGCCATGCCGGCCTCCATCTGACGCAGGGCCTTGCGGCCCTCGACGTCCAGGCGGGCGCGGATCTGTCCCATGAGGGCCGTTCCCTGCTCACGCAGCCATGCGGGAACGGCCGCGCGCCTCGTCGTCACTCTCTTCGCCATCTCATCTCTCCTTGGACTTCGCGCGGGCCGCGGCCCGCACCCTCCGCGGGCGCGGGCCGGGCTCCGCCAGGTGGGTCTCCAGGGACATGAGCTTCTCCCGCAGGGTGGCCAGCGAGGGTTGGACGCCTCCATCGCCGGCGCCCTCGAGCAGCCGGTGGACACGGGCCTCCAGGCCGTGCTGCGCCTCGGCCACCAGGCGCTGCACGGCGCCCGTGATCTCCTGGCGCAGCGCCATCCCCTCTTCCAGCGTGAGCCGTCCGTGGCCGAGCAGCCCGGCCACGATGCGCTCGGCCTCGCGGCGGGCCTGGGCCGCCGCTTCGGCGGGCTCGGGCCACCGGAATGCATGTCCGGGCGCGAAACCGAGGCGTATGAGCCGGGCCAGCACCTGGCCGGGGATCCGCGCCGTGCGCTCCTTGACCCGCTCCACGACGACCTGGGCCAGGACGACCGTCGTGAGGTCCTCGCCGGTGCGCTGGTCTTCGACTCGGACCTCTTCTCCTTCGCCCACCATCCGGGCCAGGTCACCGAGGGTCACGTAGCGGCGCTCCCCGGTGTCGTAGAGCTTGCGGTTGTCGTAGCGCCGGATGAGCCTCCCGGCGGGAGCGGCTTTCCCCACGGCGGAGAATCTAACGCAGTGCGTCATAAATGTCAAGCTGGAATTGACGCGATGAGTCAAACGGCGAACGAGCGGTGCGGAACGCCACGAGCAAGAGCTGCGAGCGGAGCGGGATTCACTCCCGCGGAGCGAGCGGGGGGTCGGGGGGGTGCGCCGCTAGCACCCCCCAGTTCAAAGAGGACCGGAGCGGGATTCACTCCCGCGGAGCGAGCGGGGGGTGTGGGGGGTGCGCCGCTAGCACCCCCCAGTTCAAAGAGGACCGGAGCGGGATTCACTCCGCCCGGGGACGCGAAGCGGCCCCGCAAGATGAGCGGCGGCGAATTCACTTCGCCGCCGCGAAAGACGCGAGCGGGGGGTCTGGGGGGTGCGCCGCTAGCACCCCCCAGCTCATTAAAGCCGGCGGGCTTCGAGCAGGTGGAGGCCCTCGTCGGCCCAGGACCGCGGGGGCACGCGCCGGCGGCGGAGGATGAAGCCGACGCCGAGGGCGATGCCGCAGGCGAGCGCGATCGCGGCGCAGACGCCGGCCAGGCCCAGCGAGGTGAGGACGACGCCGACGAGGTCGAAGGTCGGCTTCTGGACCTTGACCCACGTCACGGACTGGGCCGCGAGAAAGCTCACCGGCGATCTTCTCCCGAAGCCACTGTACTTTTCCGGGGAGCCTGGGTCAACTGGCGGCTCTGCGTGCGGTTCAGCGCGTCGAGGTAGGCCCGGACGCCTTCGAGCAGGCTCGCCGCGAGATGCTCGCGGTACTCGCCCTTCTTCAGCCGCCTCTCGTCCTCGGGGTGGCTGAGGAAGGCGATCTCGGCCAGCACGCTCGGCATGTTGGCCCCGATGAGCACGTAGAAGGGGGCGGTGTGGACGCCGCGGTCCTGCACGCCGGGGTCGTGCGGCCGCATGTTCTCGACCATGGCCTCCTGCACGCTGGCCGCGAAGTCGCGGCTCTCGTCGACCTTGCTGTTGAGGGCGATGGCCCGGACCAGGTTCTGCAGGTCCTTGAGGGTGGCCGCGGAGATCGCGTTCTCGCGCGCGGCCACCGCCTCGGCGTGGGAGTCGGCGGCGAAGTTGAGGAAGTAGGTCTCGACGCCGCTCGCCCGCGGGTTCCGGCTGCTGTTGGCGTGGATGGAAAGGAACAGGTCGGCGCCCTTCGAGTTGGCGATCGCGGTGCGCTCCTCGAGGGGGATGAACACGTCGGTGGAGCGCGTCATGACGACCTCGGCCCCCAGCTCCTTGCGGATGAGCCGCTCGACGCGCAGCGCGACGTCGAGCACCAGGTCCTTCTCCTGGAGGCCGCCCGGTCCGATGGTGCCCGGATCGTGTCCGCCGTGGCCGGCGTCGACCACGATGCGCCGCGCGCCCAGGCCGAGCTGCCGGGCCAGACTGTAGGAGCCGGCCCGGTTGGCCTGGGGCGGCAGAGGCGCGGCCAGGGGAGACGGCGCGGGGCGTTGAGTCGCCGGCGCGTCGACGACGACGTCGTGAGCGGGTCGGCGAGCGGACGTGGCCGGCGGCGGCCCTTCCACGGTGGCCACGCGGCGGGCCGGCATGCGCTCGGGCGCCGGCTCGACCGGCGACGGGCCGGGAACGGGAGCGAACGGTCGCGACGTCGTCAGCGGCGCCGGCGTCGGCCCGACGGCCACCACCGGCGGACGAGGCGTGGCCCGCACGTCCACGACCAGGCGGATCGGGTTCTGCAGGTAGAAGCACGAGTAGTCCTTCACGTCCTTGAAGTCGAGCACCACCCGCACGACGTCGTCGCGGTTCTGCCCGATCCGTACCTGCTTGAGCAGGCCGTCGCCGACGGGGAAGGCGCGGTCGCTGAGGTTGGGATGCAGGCGGGCGCCCGCGAGGTCGATCCAGAGCCGGTCCGGGTCCTGGATGCGGTCGCTGCGGATCTTGACCTCGCGCTCGACGTCCAGGACGACGCGGGTCGACGTCTCGCCGCTCCAGAAGCGCAGGTTGTAGACCTGGGCCAGCCCGGGCGGGGGAGGCGAGGGGAGCGCCGCTTCCTGCACCGGCATGCGCCGGCGGGTCTGGGCCTTGACCTCGGCCGCCCGGCTCGAGCGCGGGAACGCGTCGAGGTACTCGCGGGCGGCGGCGGCGATGCGCTTGCGGTCCCCGCTCTCCCGGGCCATCTCGAAGGCGGAGTAGAGGGCCTTCTCGCCCAGCCGGCTGCTCGGGTACTCCGCGATCAGGCTGCGGTAGGCCTGGAGCGCGTCCTCCTCGTAGCGGGGCGTGCCGAAGCGCCTGGCCATGGCGCGGTACAGGTCGCCGATGGCGAGCAGCGCGTTGTCGCAGTAGCCGCTCTGGGGATAGCGGGCCACCACGCGCCGGAACCGCAGGATCACCCGCTCCCACTCCGCGCGCTGGGCCTGCTTCTTCGCGGACGCCTTGAGCGCGGCGAGCGCGTCGGTCGCTTCGTGATAGAGGGCGCCGTCCGGGGCCGGGTCGGGCGTGGCTGCGGCGCGGGGGTGGGGCTCCGCCCTGGCCCGCGCCGGCCGCGCCTTCCCGGTGGCGGCCACCGCGCAGGGCGGGGCCGCCGCCAGCAACAGGGCGGCCGCCAACGCCGGGAGGAACCGCGGTCTCATTTCGGCCAGTTGTCGACCGTCTCGTAATAGTCCGGCGCGACCAGGATCTCCCGCGGCTTGGAGCCGTCGGCCCGTCCCACGATCCCCTCGCGCTCCATCATGTCGACGAGCCGGCCGGCCCGCGAGAAGCCGATGCGGAAGCGGCGCTGGAGCATGCTGGTCGAGGCCTGGCCGCTCGACACCACGAACCGGGCCGCCTCCTCGAACAGCTCGTCCTTGTCGTCGACCTCGGCCGTCTCCGCCGCCCGCTCGGTCTTGCCCACGGAGTCGTCGTAGTCGGGCCGGCCCGTCTTGCGCAGATAGGAGGTGAGGCGGGCGATCTCCGGCTCGGTCACGTACGCGCCGTGGATCCGTAGCAGCCGGGCGCTCCCCGGGGGGAGGAACAGCATGTCCCCCTTGCCCAGCAGGTGCTCGGCCCCGATCGAGTCGAGGATCGTCCGGCTGTCGACCCGCGCCGCCACCCGGTAGGAGATGCGGGAGGGGAAGTTGGCCTTGATGAGGCCGGTCAGCACGTCGACCGACGGCCGCTGGGTGGCCAGGATGAGGTGGATGCCGACCGCCCGGGCCATCTGGGCCAGGCGGGTGATGGACTCCTCGACCTCGTGCGAGGAGACCATCATCAGGTCGGCCAGCTCGTCGATCACGATCACGATGTAGTGGAGCGGCTTCAGCTCCTCGTCGTCCCCGTTGCCGCCGGCCGCCGGGCCCGTCCCGCGGTCGCCCCCTTCCGCGCGGGCGAGGTTGTTGAACTGCTCGATGTTGCGCACGCCTTCGGAGGCCAGGCGCCGGATCCTCTTCTCCATCTCGCCCACCGCCCACTTGAGCACGTTGGAGGCGACCTTGGCGTCGGTGACCACGGGGGTGAGCAGGTGGGGGATGTCCTCGTAGACGCCCAGCTCCAGCCGCTTGGGGTCGATGAGGATCAGCCGCACCTCGGCCGGGGTGGCTTTCAGCAGGATGCTCGCGATCATGCAGTTGAGGCCCACGCTCTTGCCGGCTCCGGTGGAGCCGGCGACGAGGAGGTGGGGCATGGTCGAGAGGTCGGTGAGGTACACGTCGCCCGAAACCGTCTTGCCGAGCCCGAGGGTGAGCCGGGAGGAGATGTTGCGGAAGGCGTCGGACTCCACGATCTCGCGGAGGTAGATCGTCTCCCGCACCTCGTTGGGGATCTCGATCCCCACCGTGCCGCGGCCGCTCATGCGGTCGATGCGGATGGACTCCGCCTCCAGGGCCAGGGCGAGGTCGTCGGCCAGGCCCACGATCTTGGAGTACTTGATGCCCGCGTCGGGCTTGAACTCATAGGTCGTCACGACCGGGCCGGGATGGATCTCGACCACGCTGCCCAGCACGCCGAACTCGCCGCTCTTGGCCTGCAGCGTCTTGGCCTTCTCGAACAGCCGCGCCTTGTCGAGGCTGCCGCTCGTGCGCGGCTCGTCGAGGATGGACGCGGGTGGCAGCACGAAGTTGCCCCGCACGGTGGGGGCCGCGGGCGCCTTCTTGCCCCGCGGCTCGGGCGAGGGCTCCGGGAGCGCGAGCGGCTCGCCGTCGTCCTTCGCTTCCGGCTCGATCTGGGCGAAGGGCAGCGGCCGCTGGGCGGGCGGCCCGGGGGCGCGCAGCGGGAGGTCGACCAGGTCGTCGCCCTCGGCCGAGCCCGCCTTGACCTTGCGGACGCGCGGGAGGCTGTCGCTGCCCGCGGTCTCCCTCTCCTTCTGGGTGTGCTTCTTGATGACCTCCCGCCGCATCTTCTCCTTCCGCCGCGTCTCGAGGAACTGCCCCCCCGCGGCGCGCAGGGCCTGCCAGCGGCTGCCCACGCCGGCGCCGAGGGCGGAGAGGAACGCGGCGAACGAGAACTGGGTGGCGAGGATGAGGGAGACGAAGACGGAGGTAGCGAGGACGATGTAGGCGCCGGTGCGGTTGAAGCTGCTGGTCAGGGTCGCCCCGAGCAGCGAGCCCACCGCGCCGCCCGCGCGCACCGTCTCGCCCTCGATGGTGAACGTGACGAAGGTGAGGGCGAAGAAGGCGCAGAGCGACAGCAGGAGGAGCGCGACGCCGCAGGCCTTGGTGTAGGGGGCCTCGATGGGCTTGCACCAGAAGAGCTTCCATCCGGCGACGCCCAGGGCCAGGGGCAGCAGCAGCGCCGCCATGCCGAACAGCTGCGGGACGAGCAGCTCGGCCAGGAAGGCGCCGATGGGACCGATGAAGTTGCGGGCCGGGCCGCTCGCGCCCGACTTGAAGAACGGCGCGGGGTCGGCCGGGTTGTAGGTGGCCAGGCTGATGAGGAGCATCAGGGCGAGGGCGAAGGAGCTGAGCCCCAGGAACTCCGCCAGCTGGCGAGACCTCGTGCTGCTCGCCGTCACGCGTTAGACCTCCATCACCACCGGGATGACCATCGGCCTCCGCTGGGTCCGCTTGCGGAAGAACCGCCGCAGCTCCTGGCGCAGACGCTCGCGGGTCAAGGCGGGGTCGTGGCGCTCCTCCTCGGGCCGCGCCGCGACCGCCTCCATCACCACCCGGCCGGCGTCGACGAGCAGCTCCGCCCCGCGCTCCTCGGCGTCCACGAAGCCGCGGGTCACGATCTCGGGCGCGGATTCCATACGGCCGGTCTGCTTGTCGAGGACGATCACCGGGACCACGATGCCTTCGGCCGACAGGTGGCGGCGGTCGCGCACGACCACGTCCTCCAGGCCCTCGGCCCCGGAGCGGTCGAGGAGGATGCGCCCGGCCGCCACCCGGGCCGCCTTGCGCGCGCCGGAGGCGGACAGCTCGAGCACGTCGCCGTCCTCGGCCAGCAGGACCCGATCGGCGGACAGCCCGGCCCGGACGGCCAGGCGGGCATGCTGGGCGAGCATCCGGTACTCGCCGTGGACGGGCACCAGGTAACGCGGCCGCACGCGGCCCAGCAGCTCGACGAGGTCGTCCTGGCTGCCGTGGCCGGAGACGTGGACACGGGCCACGCCCGGATGCACGACCTCGCAGCCCCGCCGGAACAGGTTGCCCATGAGCCGCGACACGGCCCGCTCGTTGCCGGGGATCGCGCGGGCGGAGATCACCACGGTGTCGCCCGGTCCCGCCGACACGTCGCGATGCTCGCCGACGCTGACCATCGACAGCGCCGAGAGCGGCTCGCCCTGGCTCCCGGCCACGAACAGGCAGAGTCGCTGCGGCGGATGGTGGCCCGCCTCGCCGGCCGAGACGAGGTCGGCGGCCGGGATGCGGAGCACGCCCAGCTCCAGGGCCACCTCGGCGTTGTCGGCCATGCGGCGCCCGATGAACCCGACGCGCCGTCCGACGCTCCGGGCGAGGTCGGCCACGCGCTGGATGCGGGGGATCGAGGTGGCGAAGCAGGACACCATGACCTTGCCCTGCGTGCGGTCGAAGACTTCCTGGAAGGCGGGCAGGAGATCGTCCTCGGCCCCCGTGCGGCCGCGCTCCTCGACGTTGGTGGAGTCGGAGAGCATGACGAGCACGCCGCGGTCGCCCCACGTGGACAGGGCCTGGAGATCGGTGCGCTCGTCTTCCGGCGCGCCGGCGTCGATCTTGAAGTCGCCGCTCACGAGGGCGACCCCGGCGGGCGTCTCGATGGCCAGGGCGAGGCTGTCGAGGACGCTGTGGGAGACCCGGATCGGATGGACGCGGAACGGACCGATCTCCACCGGGGGCTGGCCTGCCGCGAGCAGCCGCAGGTCCGCGCTCAGGCCCCGTTCCTGCAGCCGGCGGCGGGCGAAGCCGAGCGTCAGCCGGCTGCCATAGACCGGCGCCGGCGCGGCCTGCAGCGCGAAGGCCAGCCCCCCGATGTGGTCCTCGTGGCCGTGGGTGAGGATGATGGCCCGCAGCCGGTCGCGGCGCTCGGCGAGGTACTGGAAATCGGGGACGATCGAGTCCACTCCCGGCATCTCGGCGCCCGGGAACATGACCCCGGCGTCGATCAGGAGCAGGTGCTCCTGCCACTCGACAACGAGGGCGTTGAGACCGAACTCGCCCAGTCCGCCCAGGGGCACGAGCCGCAGGTCCGAGAGGCCGCCGTCCGCGATCACGAGCGCGCTCCTCGCCTCAAGGCCCCACTGAGCCGCGCAAAGTCCCCAACAGACAGTGTCTCCGCACGACGGGACCCCTCGATATTGAGCAACCTCAAGCTTTCCTTGAGGTTAGGATAGCTATCTCGCAAGTTGTTTTCAAGTGTTCTCCGGCGGCGGGCGAAGGCCGTCTTGACCAGCAGCTCGAAGGCGTCGAGGTCGTCGATCGGCACCCGCGGATGGGGAAGGAAGCGCCCCCGCAGGACGGCCGAAGAAACCCTGGGGGCCGGCGCGAAGGCGGAAGGCGGAAAGCGCAGCGGGACGTCGACGTCGGCCCAGACCGCATAGAGAACGGAGAGGATCCCGTACTCTCGCGAACCCGGCGGCGAGGCCACCCGCCGGGCGACCTCTTCTTGCAGCATCACGTGAAGGTCGGTCACGTGGGCCCGCAGGTCGAGGAAACGGCGCAGGAGCGGGCTGGAGACGTAGTAGGGGAGGTTGCCGACGAGACGGCCGCCGCGCGGCACCAGCGCGGCGAGATCGACCCGCAGGGCATCGCCGGGCACGACGGTCAAGCGAGGGATGGCTCGTCTTGAGCTGGGGGGTGCTAGCGGCGCACCCCCCAGACCCCCCTCTCGCTCCGCGGGAGTGAATCCCGCTGCGCTCGCTTTCTGTTGCAGATCGGCGGCCAGCCGCGCATCCAGCTCCACCGCCACCACGCGCGCCGCGCGCTCGGCCAGCGGCAAGGTGAGGGCGCCCTTGCCGGGACCGATCTCGAGGAACGTCTCGTCCGGCCGCGGATCGATGAGTCGCAGCAGCCGCTCGACCGCCGCCGGCCGGAGGAAGTGCTGGCCGAGGCGCCGCGGCATGCGGGCAGATTATCCCGAATAGAATCGACCGGTGTCGCGTCCGGCGTTCGTCCTCCTGTGCGCAGCGGCGGCGAGCCTGTCCTGCCGGAGCGAACCGGCGCACCCGCGCTTCCCCGGCGCGCCCATCGTCCTCATCTCGATCGACACGCTGCGCTCCGACCACCTCCCGGCCTACGGCTACCGCGGCGTCGACACGCCCGCGCTCGACCGCTTCCGCCGGGACGCGATCCTCTTCCGCCACGCCTACAGCCCTTGCCCGATGACCCTGCCCTCGCACGTCACGATGCTCACCGGCCTCCTGCCGCCCGCGCACGGAGTCCGGAACAACATCGGCTTCGCCTTTCGCAGCGCCGCGCATCCGAGCTTGCCGACGATGCTCCGGCCGAAGGGCTACGTGACCGGAGCGGCCGTCTCGTCCTACGTGTTGCGCGGGGAGACGGGGCTGGCCGCCGCGTTCGACTTCTACGAGGACTCGATCGACCCGCGGCCGGGAGCGGCGTTCGCCGATTACCAGCGGCCGGGCGCGACGACGGCGGCCCTGGCCGAGCAGTGGCTACGGCAGAAGAAGGACGGGCCGTTCTTCTTCCTCCTGCACCTCTACGAACCCCACGTGCCGTACGACCCGCCGGAGCCCTACCGCAGCCGGTACCCGCTCGCCTACGACGGAGAGATCGCGACCGCCGACGCGATCGTCGGGCAGTTCCTCGACTTCCTTCGGTCGGCGGGGGCCTACGAGCGCGCCGTGGTCATGGTGACCTCGGACCACGGCGAAGGCCTGGGCGATCACGGCGAGGACCAGCACTCGATCCTGCTCTATCGCGAGGCGCTCCAGGTCCCGCTGTTCGTGAAGCTGCCCGGCTCGCGTCGCGGCGGAGAGACCGTCGACGCTCCGGCCCAGCTCGCCGACCTGTTGCCGACCGTGGCGGACCTGCTCGGGATCGGGACGCCGCCGGGGGCGAAGGGCGACTCGCTCCTGCGCCTGCCGGCGTCCCGGTCGCTCTACGCCGAGACGCTCTACCCGCGGATCCAGCTTGGCTGGAGCGACCTGCGCTCGCTCCTGGACGAGCGTCACCACTACATCGAAGGCCCGCGGCCCGAGCTGTACGACCTCGTCCAGGATCCGGCCGAGACGCACGACCTCGTCGCCGCGCAGCCGGAGGTCGCCTCACGCATGCGCGCCGATCTGGGAAGCCGGCCCGTGGGAATCACGGCACCGGCCGACGTGGATCCGGCGACAGCGGAGAAGCTGGCCGCGCTCGGCTACGTCGGCACGCCGCGCCGGCGCGGGAGCGGGCCGTTGCCGAACCCGCGCGACAACGTGCGCCTGCTGGCGCGCATCGGCGACGGCCTGCGCTTGGCCGACGAGAGGAGGTTCGCGGAAGCGGCGGCGGCGCTGCGGAGCATCGTGAGCGAAAGCCCGGACATGATCGAGGTGTGGACGAAGCTCGGCGACGTGTCGCTCCAGGCGGGCGACGCGCAGGAGGCGGCGCGCGCCTACCGGGAAGCGCTACGGCGCTGTCCCGCTCCTTCCGTCGACATGGTGCTGTCGCTGGGGCAGGCCGAGCTGGCGCGGGGCGGCCTCGCCGAGGCGGTGGCCGCCGCGCGGCAAGCGCTCGACGCCAGCCCGGCCCGGGCCCACGAGCTGCTGGGCCGCGTGGCGCTCGCTCGCGGCAAGCTCGACGAGGCCGAGGCCGAGGCGCGCGCCGTCCAGCGAAGCCGCCCCCAGCCTTCGTCCGACCTGCTGCTGGCCGAGGTCCGGATCCGCCGGGGCGACCCGGCCGGAGCGCTGCGGATCCTGGACGAGGCCGAGCGGCAGGCGGCCGAGCTGGAGATGGGCCGGGTCCATCGCGCGGACTTCCTGCGCGGCGACGCCCTGGCGCGCCTGGACCGGCCGGTCGAGGCGGAGGCCGCCTACCGTCGCGAGATCGAGGCGTTCCCCGACCACCTGCAGGCCTACGCCAACCTGGCCGTGCTGCAGTTCGTGCAGGGCAGGCGGGACGCAGTCCGGAAGACGCTGGAGGACATGGCGCGGAACAACCCCGGCCCGCCGGCCGACCGGCTCGCCGCGAAGACGTGGGATGCCTTCGGCGACGGCAAGGCCGCCGCCGCCTGGCGCCGCCGGGGGAAATGAAAAGGGCCCCGGGGAGTCCCCCGGGGCCCCGAGGAAACGGCCGGCCTAGAACCGCAAACCGATGGAGAACGACACCGTCCGCGGCGTCTGGTACGCGTAACGGCTCGTCGCTTGGCCGAAACCGGGCGCAGGTGCAACGGCCGTCGCTTTACGCCAATTGACCCCTTCCACCGGAGTGGTCGTGAACGGGTTGAATGGGGCGATCGAGTTGTTGTTGCGGTTGGTGAGCACCGTCGTGTTGATGCAGCCTGTAGTCCCGCAGCCGAGGTCCAGATCGCTGTTCACGCCGCCCCAGAAATTGGTCAGTCCGTGGCGGTTGAACGCGTTGACCATGATGCCGCGGAAGAACAACCGCGCCTGCTTCAGCCCCAGCTTGTGCTCGTAGTTGAGCGCCAGGTCGGTCCGCCACAGGGAATCCATGTGGAACGCGTCGCGAGCCGTGAAATAGTAGTTCACCGATGCCGGCGGGGTGACGTACCCGGGGTTGGCCACGAAGGGCCGCGTGTCGACCGTACCCACGGCTCCGTACGGCGTTCCGCTGTTGTAGTACTGGAGGACGCTCATGTTGAGGCTGCCCGCAGGGGACGGCACCGGTACGTCATAGGTCATCCAGGCCCGCACCTTGTGGCGCACGTTCGCGTTCAGGTCGCCGTCCGGCGCGTTCCAAGAGACGTTGAAGTACTCCGGATAGAAGCGGATGCCGCTCGTGGTCGGTCCGCTGCCGCCGTTCTCTCCCTCGATGTTGCCTTTCAGCTCGCCGAGCGTGTAGTTGCCGCCGAGGCCCAGCCGCCGGACCGGGCGATAAGTGGCCTGGAAGTTGAGGCCGCGGTAGCTGCGGTCCAGCAGGTCGTTCTCGTTCTGGACGATCCCCAGGTCGAAGCTCTTTCCGAACTGGTCCTGGACCTTGCCGGTCGTGGTGTTGAGGAAGGTCGCGTAGAAGTCGCGGAACTTCCGGTAGATCCCGTCCACCCGGAGTGCGCCGCGGGCGCCGATGCGGCGGCTGAGGCCGAGGGTGACCTCCTGGGAGTGCGGCGACTTGAGCGTGTCGCCGATGTGCGTGTTCAGGCCCGGGATGCTCGGCGCGCCGCGGGTCGGCCGGTTGGTCCCCCCGTTGGCGTTGAACCAGTCGAAGAGCGTCTGGAGCGCGACCGCGCTCGACACCGGGTTGGCCGGGTTGCCGACGTTGACCGAGGGGCCGAGGTAGTCGAAGTCGATGGTGGCCGGCTGGCCGCCCGCGGACCCGGCGTCGCCGACGCTGTTGGCGATGGCCGCGACGTAATGGGCATACGAGCCGTTGACCGTCCACTCGCCGTTGCCCTTGGGGTCGAAGG
>QHVM01000130.1 GCA_003223555.1 Acidobacteriota bacterium
TTTGCGATCTTATGCCAGAAGATCGTAGCTAGACTCTCAAAGCCCATCTGGCGGCCGCGAACAAGGATGTCCGCGTGAAGGGGAATGACCTCGTGCTTGCCGAAGCGCCGTCTTGCCCGGCACACGTCTCCCACGACAATGCACAGCCGACCCCCCGGGATCAGGACGCGCAGACAGTGACGCCAAACCCTATCGAGCTCGTCAAGAAACGCCCTGTAGTCGTGTAAGTGGCCGAGCTGATCGCGGCGGTGAACGTACTCCACGAGATCAAAGTACGGCGGTGAGGTGACGATCAGGTGCACGGACTGATCCTGGACCAGGCTCATCTGGCGAGCGTCACCCAGCACCACGCGATGGTCAGTTTCGAAGGAGTGCTGAGCGAGGAGTTCGCTGTGGATCTTCAGCTTATGCCACCTCCGCGACGGAGTATAGGTCAAGTGATCGACAAGAGCGGTCCATTCCGACAGGCGCCTACCACCCGCCGGAGACGCCCTGCTCGATGGCCGCCGCGACCTGTTCCGTCCCCGCCGAGCCGCCGAGATCGCGCGGGAGCCACCGCCCCTCGGCCAGGGTCGTCACGACCGCCGCCTCCACCGCCGCCGCCGCCCGCGCCTCGCCCAGGAACTCGAGCATCATCGCGCCGGCCAGGACGGCCGCCATGGGGTTCGCGACGCCCTGGCCCGCGATGTCGGGGGCCGAGCCGTGGATCGGCTCGAACATCGATGGGTGCCTCCGGCTCGGGTCGAGGTTCGCGCTGGGAGCCAGCCCCAGGCTTCCGGTGATCATGGCCGTGATGTCGGTCAGGATGTCGCCGAAGAGGTTGGACGCCACGACGACGTCGAAGCTCTCCGGCCGGCGGATCATGTCCATGCACGCCGCGTCCACGAGCAGCGACTCGGTGCGGACGTCGGCATACTCCCGGGCGACCTCCGCGAAGACCCGGTCCCAGAAGGCCATGCTGAAGCCCTGGGCGTTCGACTTGGTGACCGACGTGACGAGGCGCTTCTTGCCGCGGCGCCGGGCCAGCTCGAAGGCGAACCGCATGACCCTCTCGGTGCCGTGGCGGGTGAAGACCGCCGTCTGGACGGCCACTTCGTGGGCCGTTCCAGCGTGCACGTGCCCGCCGACCTGCGCGTACTCGCCCTCGGTGTTCTCGCGGACGACCACGACGTCGATGTCGCCCGGCTTCTTCCCGGCGAGCGGCGACCGGGCGCCGGAGTAGAGGACGGCCGGCCGCACGCACGCGTACTGGTCGAAGCCGCGGCGGATCGGGAGGAGAAGGCCGTTGAGGGTGACGTTGTCCTGGATCTGCGGGTGGCCCACCGCGCCCAGGTAGATCGCGTCGTGGGGGCGCAGACGGTCGAGCGCGTCGGCCGGCATCATCGACCCGCACCGGAGGTAGTGGTCGGAGCCCCAGGGAAAGCTCTGCCATTCGAGGACGAAGCCGAAGCGCCCGGCGGCCGCCTCGAGGACGCGCATCCCGACCGGTATCACCTCGCGCCCGATCCCGTCCCCGGGGATGACGGCGATCCGATGGGTCCTGGTCATGGCCTCACCAGAGCCCGAGCGCCTTCCACCAGGGGAAGCCGACGGCCAGCCAGAGCGTGGCATGCGCCAAGGACATGATGAAGCCGATCTTCCACCACTCGGCCTGGCTCAGGTAGCCCGCGCCGTAGAACACGACGGCCGGCCCGGTGCCGTAGTGGGTCATCGCGGCGTTGATGCTGGAGAAGAAGCCCAGGGCCAGGGCCGCCAGCAGGGGCGGCGCCCCCCGCGCGCAGGCGAGGGCGAAGAAGGCCGGAAAGAGAGCGGTGACATGGGCGGTGAGGCTCGCGAAGAAGTAGTGGGCGTACATGTACAGGAGCAGCAGGCAGGCCAGCGCCACCGGCCACCGCCAGCCGCCGACGAGCGGCGCGACGCCGGCCACGAAGGCCGAGAGCAGCCCCGCTTCGTTCATCTTCTCGGCCATCATCACGAGCCCCCCGAACCAGACGAACGCGTCCCACGCCACCCCCTCGGACTGGATGTCGCTCCACTGGAGCACGTCGAGGAGCAGGAGGGCGGCTACACCCGCGAGAGCGACCGTCGTGCTCGAGATGTCGTGCCAGGTCCCGGTGGCCCAGAGGACCAGCATCGCGACCGCCACCCCGAGCATCCGCCTCTCGGCGCGGCTCATCGGGCCCATCTCCGCGAGGCGGCTCCGAGCCAGGCCGCGGGCCTCGGGAACCGGCCCCACCTCCGGCGGGCAGAGCCGGTAGACGAGCAACGGAACGACCGCGATCCCCGCGGCTCCCGGAAGCGCCGCGGCCAGCGCCCAGCCGGCCCAGGTGACCGCCACGCCCGAGGACTGCCTGGCCATCTCGGCCACCAGGGGATTGCCGGTCATGGCGGTCAGGAACATCGCCGACACGACCAGGTCCCCCTGGTACACCGCCTTCATCAGGAACGCGCCGAGCCGCCGGGCCGTCGGCCCGGGCTCCGAATCGAAGGCGCGGGCCACGCTGCGCGTGATCGGGTAGAGCACGCCGCCGGCCCGGGCCGTGTTCGAGGCGATGGCCGGAGCGAGGACGAGGTCGGCCAAGACCAGCGAGTAGCCGAGGCGGAGCGCGGTCCCGCCGAAGGCGCCGATGAGCGCGTACGCGATGCGCTCGCCGAGGCGCGTCTTCACGAAGCCGCGGCCGACCATGAAGGCCGCGACGATCAGCCAGACGGTGGGGTTCGCGAAGCCGGAGAGAGCCTGCGGCGCGGGGACGATGCGGAGCAGGCCCACGAGCGCGACCGCCACCAGGACCACGGCTCCTCCGGGCAGCGGCTGCGCGATGAGGCCGGCGATGGTCGCGGCGAAGACGGTAAGCAGGCCCCACGCGCGGGCGTCGAACCGGCCGTGGGGCAGCGCCCAGATCGCGGCCGCCACCGCCGGCGGCGCGAGCCAGCGGCCGGCGGACTTCCAGCCCGGCGCAGCGGCGACCGGCTCGCTCATGCGAGCGCAATCGAACCACACCTCGGCGGCGATGACCAGCGCGGTCGTGCGCGGCTGGGGAGCGGTCGCTCAGGAGGCGGGCGCCGCCGCGGAAGCGGCCCGCGCACGGCTGGCGAGCACGGCGGAATCGAGGAGCGCCCCCAGGATGCGGCGCACCTGTTCCGACGGCACCGCGCCCGAGAACGTCTTCAGGAAGAAGCGGTCGAGTGCCTCGCCGTCGCGCGTGGTGATGAGCATCTCGCGAGGCGACAGCTCGAGGCGGCCGAGCGCGCGCAGCAGGCTGCCCAGGAAGCCCAGCCGGTCCGGTCCCCGCACCTCGAGATACAGCGTGGGGCCGACGTCCGGGCCGCCGTCGAGCGCGTAGTGGGAAAGCACGATCGGTCCGCCATCATCCGGCGCGGGCGTCCCGAACACCAGGGAGAGGAAGTCAAGGGAGGAAGGTTCGGGAGCGCCCGCGCCGGGGGCGAGCACGAAATCGGCGATCCATCGGCCGGCCCCGTCCTGCCGCGCGAAACCGCGCAGGATGCTGATGCGCGCGCTGGCCAGGCCGAGCGAGAACGCGTCGGCCCACAACGGCCCCAGGTTGCCCCACAGCCGGACGGACCAGTGAGCCCGCGTCAGATGGGTCAGCGCATAACCGGGGTCGTCGCCGATGGCGAAGGGAAGCAGCTCGGCGCGGTGATCGAGGGCGGTCATGCCCGGCCCTGCTGCAATGCGCGTTCCGCGGCGCTCGGCCACGACGCGGATTTCGACCGCGCACCGTCCAAGCGGCCGTCGATGAATCGCTTGGCCGGCGCACGGGGCGTGATTGCAGGGCAATCACCGTCTGCCATTCCTGTCACGTTTGGCCGCCGGAGCGACGACAACGTCGCATCGGCGCTGGCGCCGGCTGCGGGTGGCGTATCCTGGGGCGGCATGGATCGGCGGGCCTTCGGCCGTCTGGCCGCCGCCGGCGCGATGGGCGCCTGGAGCGCGGAGCGCGAGGTCGCGCGGGCTGGGCCGGCGACCGCCCCGCGATCCCCGGGGCGCAACCGCGTTCTCATGAAGGTCGGCACGCAGCACGACTCGTCCGACGAGACGCTCGCCGTGCTGGCCGCCCTGGGCGTGAACGACGTCTGCAGCGCGCTTCCCTCCGCCCGGCTCGACGATCATTGGTCCGTCGAAGGCCTGACCCGGCTGCGCGAGCGCGTGGAGTCGTTCGGGATCCGGCTGGGCATCGTCCCCCTGCCGCTCAGCTCGCACGACATCGCGCACGCGGAGAATCCCGCGATCATGCTCGGCCGGAGCCCGCAGCGCGACCGCGAGATCGACGACATCTGCCGGATGATCCACAACGCCTCCCGGGCCGGCATCCCGATGCTGAAATACAACATGAGCATCCTGGGCGTCGTGCGCACGGAGCCGACGCCCGGCCGCGGCGGCGCCCGCTACAGCACGTTCTCGTATGCAAAGGCGAAGCAGGAGCCGTTCACCGAAGCGGGAACGGTGGCCGCCGACGCCCACTGGGAGCGGATCGCCTACTTCCTGGAGCGCGTGGTGCCGGTAGCGGAAGAGCACAAGGTCCGGCTCGCCTGCCACCCGCACGATCCGGGCATGCCGCACGCCGAGGGCTACCGGGGCGTCCAGACGGTGCTCGGCAGCGTCGAGGGCCTGAAGCGCTTCGTCGACATCCATCCGAGCCCCTACCACGGGCTGAACTTCTGCCAGGGCACGGTGGCCGAGATGCTGCAGGATCCGGGGCGGGAGATCTTCGAGGCGATCCGCTACTTCGGCTCCCGCGGGAAGATCTTCAACGTGCACTTCCGCAACATCCAGGGCCGGTTCCTCGATTTCCGCGAGACCTTCATCGACGATGGCGACGTGGACATGCTGCGGGCCGTCCGCGTCTACAAGGAGGTGGGGTACGACGGCATGCTGATGCCCGACCACGTGCCGAGGATCGCCGGCGACGCGGGCGGCCAGCAGGCCTTCGCCTACACGTTCGGCTACATCAAGGCGTTGATCCGCGCCGTGGAGGACGAGGCCGACCATGAAGCCGGGTAGGCGGGGGTTCCTCGCGGGTGGAGGCGCGGTAGCGGCGGCCACGCTCGCGCCATCCGCATGGTCACAGTGGCAACCGAGCCCGCGCTACCCCGATCCATCGATCAAGATCGTCGACCCCGGCTTTGCGAAGTACCGGGTCGCTTCGGCCAAGGTGGAGCGGCTGGGCACGGGCTTTCGCTGGTGCGAGGGACCGGTGTGGTTCGGCGACGGGCGATACCTCCTGTGGAGCGACATCCCCAACAACCGGCTCATGAAATGGGAGGAGGAGACCGGCGCCGTCAGCGTGTTCCGCCATCCGTCGAACAACGCCAACGGCAACACCCGCGACCGGCAGGGACGGCTGCTGACCTGCGAGCACGACACGCGGCGCGTGACGCGCACGGAGTACGACGGCACGATCACGGTGATCGCGGAGCGGTACGACGGGAGGCCGCTGAACTCGCCGAACGACATCGTCTGCCGGTCCGACGGGTCGATCTGGTTCACGGACCCCCCGTTCGGCGTCCTGG
>QHVM01000104.1 GCA_003223555.1 Acidobacteriota bacterium
GAGGCGTGTTCCCACGCCGGCCCTCTGGGTGCTTGGGGCGACGTACGCGTGGCGCACCAGCGCAACGTCTCCTCTGTCCTGAATTCCCATCACACCCAACAGGCGCCCCTCCTCCTCCGCGACCCAGAAGACGACGCCTCCAGCGATCTCCTTCGCCAGCTCATCCGCCGGCATGTACGGCTCGTGCCAGCGGTCTACCGGTATCACGCCGCGATAGGCGCGCGCAGCGTCGTTGACGATTGCCAACATCGCTGCGAAATCCGCGTCCACGCTTTGTCGAATGACTGTCATTGCTTCGCGAGAGCCCACCCGCGTTATGCGCGCAAGCGACGGTTGTCGAGTCTGAGCAGTTATCCCGCCTGAATGGACAGCGCGTGCCGGAACACATTCCGCGGGTCGTAGCGCGCCTTGATCCGCTGCAGGCGCGGATAGTTCGCCTGGTAATACAGCGCGTGCCAGGGCACGCCCGAGGTATTCAGCGACGGGTCCGCGAGGTCGGTGTCGGGATGATTGATGAATGCTCCTTCATACGCGTCACCCGGAACCGGTACGCCACCAGTCTCCGCGAACAGATCCCGATAGAACGCGCGGACCCATGTCAGGTTCTTCGCCTCTTCCCGCGGATCCAGCCAGCCGGTGGTGCACGCGACGTCGAGGATCGAATCGCGTTGGGCGGAGGCGGTCGCATCGGGCGCGACGGTATTGATCCGTCCACCGTAGGTTGCGAGACCCAGCATCCCGCCCATGACGTCGTGATCGGTGCGAGTCAGATAATCGTACGCGACGGCAATCTGGCGATCCGTGAATCGCGTCTTGAGTAGTGCGTCTTTCACCTTGGTACTCACACCGCCCGGTGGCATCGCGAACAGATCTGGAAACGGGTTCAGCGCGAACTCGAGCCAGGACATGCGCGCGAGCTCGTGGGCCTCGGGTGCCGCGACTCCATCGCCTAACGCCGCCAGATGACTATCCCACTGCCGCTCGGCGGCCGCGCCGGCCGTGCTCACGCCTCGGATGACGATCTTCCCGAACTGCTTCCGATGCAGCTCGAGGAGAGTCCAGAGCGAGACGTTCCGAGCGCTGTTCGAGACGTGGGGAGTCGTCTTACCGCTCGGCGAGTATCCGGAGATTGGCATGGGCGGTCACGTGCTGGGTGGTGCGTTTGGCTTCCTCTGTCGCCAATACGGGCTCGCCGCCGATTACCTGTATGCCGTCGAAGTGGCCACCGTAAACGAGGGCGGACGGGCGAGCAGCGTCGTGGCGACTCGGGAAACGTCCGATCCGCATCGCGACCTCTGGTGGGCGCATACCGGCGGGGGCGGTGGCAACTTCGGCGTCGTCACCCGGTACTGGTTCCGCTCGCCCGGCACATCCGGCGAGGATCCCGCCCGACTGTTCCCCCCGGCGCCGGAGTCGATCACGACCTTCAGGGCGGAGTGGAACTGGAGCGACATCGACCGGCCGTCCTTTCTCCGACTGCTCAGGAACCACGGCATCTGGTGTGAGCGAAACAGCTCCCCGAATGCCTCTCTCTGGACTCTCTTGGAGATCCATCGCAAGCAGTTCGGGAAGATCATCATCCGCGCCGTGAGCACGGCCGGCGCCGCCGCCGAGCGGCAGGTGGATGACCATCTGGCCGCGCTTGGCGCGGGGGTCGGCGCCCCGCAGGCCCAAGAGCTCGCGCGGATGTCCTGGCTCGAGTTCGCCTTGAACCCGTTTCCCGATCTGTTCGCGGCGCCCCCCGGCGGAGTGAGTGCCAAGGTGAAGGATGCGCTCCTCAAGAAGCGGTTCACCGATCGCCAGATTGGCGTGGCGCACGACTACCTCACCCGCACCGACCACGACGTCATGGGCGGCATGCTGGGGCTGGCCACCTATGGCGGTCGGATCAATACCGTCGCCCCCGATGCGACCGCCTCCGCGCAACGCAATTCGATTCTCGATATCGCATGCAACACCGGCTGGCTGGATCCGCGCGAAGAGGCGAGGAATTTGACATGGGTCCGATTGTTCTATCGGGAACTGTTCGCGGAGAGCGGGGGCGTACCGGTTCCGGGCGAGGCGTACGATGGGGCATTCATCAATCATCCCGACACGGACCTCGCCGATCAGGCCCTGAATATCTCGGGCGTGCCCTGGTATACCCTGTATTACAAGGCGAACTACCCGCGCCTGCAGCGGATCAAGGCACGGTGGGACCCGCGGGATGTGTTCCGGCACGCGTTGTCTATTCGGGGCGGATGACCTTCGCAGAAGTGAGATCCGCCGATTGGGCAGACGGCGCAGCTTTAGCGGCCGTGGAATTTGAACGGCCGGCGTCCTACGACGCCGATCCGGCGATTTCTGGAGACTCCGCCGCACCAAGCCGAGGCGGGCATGCAACACTACGAAAAGCGAGCGGAGAGAGAGAATGCCATTCAAGAGCCAAGCACAGCGCAGGAAGTTCGCTGAGCTGCTGGTCGAGGGCAAGATTTCGAACGAGACCTTCGAGGAGTGGAATCGCGCGACGGGAGGCGCGAAGCTTCCCGAGCGCGTCCGGGCCAAAGCCAGGCCGAAATCCGGGCGCAAGGCCACTTCCCGGCGCAAGCCGTAGGGCCCACTTTTTGGGCTAGAGTGACGGCCTCTCACGGAGGCCGACTCCATGCCCACGCGTCGCGTCGCCGCCATCCTGTCGTTGTCCGTCGCCGCCGCCGCGCTCGCCACCGCAGCCAAGGCCGAGTCCTACGACCCCAGCCTCTTCCGCGAGCTGCGCTGGCGGATGATCGGGCCCCACCGGGGCGGACGCACCAAGGCCGCGGCCGGCATCCCCGACCGGCCGAACGTCTTCTACGTCGGCGCGGTGAACGGCGGCGTCTGGAAGACCGACGACTACGGCCGGACCTGGCGGCCGATCTTCGACGACCAGCCGACCGGCTCCGTCGGCGCCATCGCCATCGCGCCATCCAACCCGAGCGTCATCTACGTGGGGAGCGGGGAAGGCCTCCAGCGGCCCGACCTCTCGAGCGCCAGGGCCGCCAGATCCCGCAGATCGCCGTCGATCCCAAGGACCCGAGCCGCCTTTTCGTGGCCGTGCTCGGCAGCCCCTACGGGGCGGGGCCGGAGCGGGGCCTCTTCCGCTCCACCGACGGCGGCCAGACGTTCCAAAGAGTGCTCTACCGCGACGAGGACACGGGCGCCGTCGACGTCGTGCTCGACCCCCGGGACCCGGCGACGGTCTACGCAGTGCTGTGGGAGTCGCGCCAGGCCCCCTGGGAGAACGGCGTCTTCAACGGGCCCGGCAGCGGGCTCTACAAGTCCACCGACGGCGGGACGACCTGGCGGCCGCTCACGAAGGGGCTGCCCACCTTCGCCGGGGACGGGCTGGGCCGGATCGGCATCACGGTGGCGCCGAGCGAGCCGCGGCGGCTCTTCGCGACCGTGGAGGCCAGACGCAACGGCGGGCTGTACCGCTCCGACGACGCGGGAGAAAGCTGGGCGCGGATCAACGCCGACCCGCGGGTGACGGAGCGCGGCTCGGACTTCGCGGAGGTGAAGGTCCACCCGACCGATCCGGATACGGTCTTCACGGCCAGCGTCGTGACCTGGAAGTCGACCGACGGCGGGAAGACCTTCGTCGGCTTCCGCGGCGCGCCGGGGGGCGACGATTACCACCGGATCTGGATCAACCCGCTCCACCCGGAGATCATGCTCATCGCCTCCGACCAGGGGGCGATCGTGACCGTCGACGGCGGAGAGAGCTGGAGCTCCTGGTACAACCAGCCGACCGCGCAGTTCTACCACGTGAGCACCGACGACGCCTTCCCCTACCGTGTGTGCGGCGGCCAGCAGGAGAGCGGCTCGGTGTGCATCGCCAGCCGCGGCGACGACGGGGAGATCACGTTCCGCGACTGGCACCCGGTGGCGGCCGAGGAATACGGCTACGTCGCCGCCGACCCGCTCGACCCGGACGTCGTGTACGGGGGACGGATCACCCGCTACGACCGGCGCACCGGCCAGGCCCAGAACATCGCTCCCCGGGCGCTGCGCTCCGATACCTACCGCGTCCTCCGCACGGCTCCGGTCCTCTTCTCGCCCACCGATCCCCACACGCTCTTCTTCGCGTCCAACACGCTCTGGAAGACCGCCGACGGCGGGCGGAGCTGGACCGAGATCAGCCCCGACCTCACGCGGCCGGCCGGGGACGCGCCGCCGAGCGTCGGCAAGTACCGGGACACGCCGGCGGCCAAGCCGAGCCGGCGGGGGGTCATCTACACCGTGGCCCCTTCCCCGCTTCAGGGGGGAGTGATCTGGGCCGGCACCGACGACGGCCTCGTGCACGTGACGACGGACGGGGGGAAGAGCTGGACCGACGTCACGCCGGCGGCGTTGCGCGACCGGCCGTGGAGCAAGGTGTCGCTCCTCGAGGCCTCGCATTTCGATCCGGCCGCCGCCTACGCCGCGATCAACACGTTCCGCCTCGACGACCTGCGGCCGCACATCTACCGCACGCGCGACGGCGGGAAGAGCTGGACCGAGATCGTCGGCGGCCTTCCCGACGGCGCGATCGTCAACGCCGTGCGCGAGGACCCCCGGCGCCGCGGGCTCCTCTTCGCGGGCACCGAGCAGGCGGTGTACGTCTCTTTCGACGACGGCGAGAGCTGGCAGCCGCTCCGCCTCGACATGCCGGCCACCTCCGTCCGCGACCTGGTGATCAAGGACGACGACCTCGTCGCGGGCACCCACGGGCGCGGCTTCTGGATCCTCGACGACATCACGCCTCTGCGGCAGGCGACACCCGCCGCCGTACAGGAAGGGGCCTTCCTCTTCGCGCCCCAGGAGGCGTGGCGCTTCCGCTGGAACAAGAACACCGACACGCCGCTGCCCCCCGACGAGCCGGCGGGCCAGAACCCGCCCGACGGCGCGATCGTCGACTACTTCTTGAAGGGGCCGGCGGCGGGGACGGTCACGCTGGAGATCCTGGACGGCGCGGGGGCGCTCGTCCGGCGTTACCGCAGCGACGACCCTCTCGAGCCTTCCGTCGAGGGCCGCAACATCCCCGATTACTGGATCCGTCCGCCGCAGCCGCTCTCGGGGGCAGCCGGGCTGCACCGCTTCGTATGGGACCTGCACTATCCGCCGCCCGCGGCCGTGGAGCGCTCGTATCCGATCGCCGCGACCTACCGGAACACGCCGGCCGAGCCGCGCGGGCCGTGGGCCCTGCCGGGGATGTACACGGTACGACTGACCGTCGACGGGCGGACGCTGACCCGGCCCCTCCGGCTGAAGATGGACCCGCGCGTGAAGCCGTCCGCCCAGGACCTGCGCGCGCAGCTCGACCGGTCGATGGAGGTCGCCCGTGATCTCGACCTGACCTTCGACGCGCTGCAGCGAGTCAAGAAGGAGCACGCGCGGGCGATCGAGGGACCGAGAGCGGCCACGCTGGCCGAGCTGGAAACGAAGCTGGCCAGCCTCAACGGCCGCCTGAGCACCCTCTACACGCTGCTGCAGGAGGTGGACGCCGTCCCGACCGACGCGGCCGTTCAGGGTGCGCAAGAGCTACGGGCACAGGTCGCCTCGGCGGTGGAGGCAGCGCGGGCGGCCGCTCCCTGACCGGCGACCCGCGGCCCGCCGGCGGACGGCCGGACGGCGGGCCTTCGATTGAAGCGCCGGTTGAGCCGCCCGTTGCGGATCGCCTTGACTCCCTCCGCCGGGGGGCGTAGCCTCGGGATTCAGTTTCTATTTCCGCCCCTCGCCGTGGTGGCGGCCCCTCCCGGCGCAGGAGGATGTCATGCTCGTCGCCAACCTCGTGGTCGAGACCCTTCCCGGGAAAGCCCGCGCCGTGGCCGAGCGCATGGAACAGATCAGAGGCATGGGGCGCCTCTCGGCCGACGGCGACCACCGCGTCACCGGCACCTGGACCGTCCCCGACGGCGACACCGTCGAGGGGCTCTCCGAGGTCCTGCAGGCCCTGAACCCGGAGATCCTCTGCGTGTACCCCGCCATGGTCGGGGAGGACGACAGCTAGGGCCGCCGCCCCATCTCGACGCGAGGGAGGAGAACAAGGGATGGCCACCGAGATCACGATTGGAATCGCCGGCGCCGCCGGCGACGGCCTCGACCGCACGGGCGACACGCTCGCCCGCACCGCCGCCCGTCTGGGGCTTCACCTCTACACCTACAACAGCTACCAGTCGCTCATCCGGGGCGGGCACACCTGGCTACGCCTGCGGCTCTCGGAGGAGAAGGTCGACAACCACGGCGACCACCTGAACGTCCTGGTGGCCCTCAACCAGGACGGCATCGAGCGCCACGCCCGCGAGGTGGAGCCGGGGGGCGCGATCGTCTACAACGGCTCGCGGTTCAAATGCGATCCGGCCCTGGTGCCGGACGGGGTGACCCTCGTCCCGCTGCCGGTGCCGGAGCTGACCGCCGGGCTGGGCAAGATCCAGCCGGTCATGCAGAACACGGCCGCCCTCGGCGCGCTGCTGCACCTCGTCGGCTTCGACCTCGACGTGACGGCCGACATCCTCCACGAGACGTTCAAGAAGAAGGGCCAGGAGGTCATCGACCAGAACGTCGGCGTCCTGCGCGCCGGCCACCGGCACACGGCGGCGAAGTTCCCCGCCCTCGGATACCGGTGGCAGTTCAGCCGCAAGCGGCGGCCGGTGGTGACGGGCAACCTGATGGTCGCGCTCGGTGCCGTGGCCGGAGGCTGCAAGTTCTACTCCGCCTATCCGATGAGCCCGGCGTCGTTCATCCTCCACTGGCTGGCCGCCCACAGCGAGAAGGTCGGCGTGCTCGTCAAGCAGGCGGAGGACGAGCTGGCGGTGGTGAACCTCGCCATCGGCGCCGGCCACGCCGGGGCGCGGGCCATGTGCGCCACTTCGGGAGGCGGCTTCGCCCTCATGAGCGAGGCGATCGGGATGGCGGGCATGATCGAGACCCCGGTGGTCATCGTGAACGTCCAGCGGGGCGGGCCCTCCACCGGCCTGCCGACCAAGACCGAGCAGGGCGACCTCAACCAGGCGCTGGGCGCCTCGCAGGGCGACTACCCGCGCGTCATCATCGCGCCCAAGGATGCCGCCGACTGCTTCCACACCGCGGTGGAGGCCTTCAACCTGGCCGAGACCTTCCAGCTCCCGGTGATCATCATCTCGGACCTGCTCCTCGGCGAGCACCGCTCCACCGTCGACCCCGAGGCGGTGTCCAGCCAGGTCCCCATCGAGCGCGGGGAGTGGGTGGACGCGCTCAGCCCCGACGACGCCCAGAACGGAGGCTACAAGCGTTACGCGCTCACGCCCTCCGGGATCTCCCCCCGCGCCCGGCCCGGACGCGAGGGGCTCATCTACGTCTCGGGCACCGACGACCACGACGAGCACGGCATCCTGATCAGCGACGAGCACACCAACCCCGCCATCCGCCGCAAGATGCACGAGAAGCGGATGCGCAAGATGGAGGGCGTCCGGGCCCGCCTCCAGCCTGCGGTGCTCGAGGGCCGGGCGAACGCCGAGGTGACGCTCATCGGCTGGGGCTCGACCTGGAGCGTGATCCACGAGGCGGCCGAGCAGCTCGACCGGGCCGGCCTCGCCACCAACCAGCTCCACTTCAAGTACATGCATCCGTTCCATGGGGACGCGGCGAGGGCGATCCTGCAGCGCTGCAAGCGCACGATCGTCGTGGAGAACAACTTCACCGGCCAGTTCGCGCGCCATCTGCGCGCGGAGTCCGGCTTCACGGTCGACCACGTCCTCACCCGCTACGACGGGGAGCCCTTCGAGCCGGCCTGGATCGCCGAGCGGGTGAGGGGCCTGGTGGCCGGCCGGCCGGTCGACCTCGAGGTCCAGGAGCACGAGGCCCGGGAGATGGCCTACCACCACGTCCGCATCCACATGCAGGACCGGGCGCGGCCGGCGCGGCTGCGCAGGGTGCCGGGGCCCGCCTATGGCGAGCCGGTGTGGGCGGTGGAGCTGGTGAACCGCGCCGACGGCCGCCCCGAGGGCATGCTCGTCATCGGCGCCTCCACGGGAGCCGGCTACGGGTGGCACCCGGCGGCGCCGAGCCTCCTCGGCGAGACGTCGAGCGCGATCTTCGAGTCGAGCGTGGGGCTGCCGGCGGGCGCAGATGGCAACGGCGTCCCGGCCAAGCGCGTGCATTAGGAAAGGAACCCGGTCAATGGCCACAGTGGAACTGACGCTCAAGAGCCTGGAAGGACCGGTCGATCCCGACTGGTGCCCGGGATGCGGCGACTTCGGCGTCCTCAAGTCGCTGAAGGAAGCCATCGTCGAGCTGGGCATCCCGCCCCACGAGGTGCTCGTCGTCTCCGGCATCGGATGCTCGTCCAACCTGCCCGGGTTCATCCACGCCTACGGCGTGCACAGCCTGCACGGCCGCGCCCTGCCGGTCGCCACCGGGGCGGCGCTCGCCAACCATGCCCTTCATGTGGTGGCCGTAGGCGGCGACGGTGACGGCTATGGGATCGGCATGGCCCACTTCATCCACGCCATGCGCCGCAACCTGAACCTCACCTACATCGTCATGGACAACGAGATCTACGGTCTCACGACCGGCCAGGCCTCGCCGACGACGACCGAGGGCCACAAGACGAAGAGCACGCCCCGCGGCAACGTGGAGAAGCCGGTGCAGCCCCTCGCCCTCGCCCTCGCCTCCGGCGCGACGTACGTGGCCCGCGGCTTCTCCGGCGAGCCGAAGCACCTGACCAGGCTCGTCGCGGGCGCCATCGCCCACAAGGGCTTCTCCCTCGTCGACGTCTTCAGCCCCTGCGTCACCTTCAACAAGGTGAACACGTACCCCTGGTTCAAGGAGCGGGTCTACAAGCTCGAGGACGGACCCTACGACCCGGCCGACCTCATGGCGGCCATGGAGAAGTCGCTGGAGTTCGAGCCGCGGATACCGATCGGCCTGCTCTATCGCAAGGAGAAGCCGACCTACGAAGACACCGAGCCGGTGCTCGAGAAGGGTCCCCTCGTCGATCAGCCCCTGGGACTGGGCCGGGAGGTCTTCGGCGAGCTGTTGGCCGAGACCATGTAGAGGGCCGGCCCGAGCGTGCGCGCAGCGGGAATGCGCGCACCCGATGCCGGCATTCGCCCGGTCTAGCCCGCAGCTTCGTTCCCGGCGGCGATAATCGATCTGGTGGGCGAAGCGCCAGGGCCGCGGCGACCTTCTTCCACGCCGAGGGCGGCGCGGCGCCGCCGCCATGCCTGGTGGCTGGCCGCCGCCGTGGTGCTCGTCGGCGCCGGCGCCCTGGTCGTCCTCCGCGGACGGCCGATGTCTCTGCTCCGTCGGGCGCTCACCAGCCGGTGGCTGAACCCTGTCCAGTCGGCCCGGTCCACGCCACCGCCCGCGCCGGCCGCCGAGGCGGTGCTCGACCGTCAGTGCCGCGGGCTGGCCGGCCTGGTGGCCGCGGCGGAGCGGGGCGCCCTCTTCCCCGCCGCCCCCGACCAGGTCCTGGTCGTCGTGGACCAGGGACTCGTCCAGCGGCTGCTGACCGCGCTCACGCCGTCCGAGCGGGTGATCGCCGACCGCTACCGTGTGGTCGTGACCGGCGCCCGCGTCGCCTTCGAGGACGGCTTCGCTCTCGTGCGCCTGGACGGCCGGGCGAGCCTGGCCGGAGTGGCGGAGTCGAACGTGTTCGCCGACCTCACCGTCCTGGGCGGCCTGGAGATCCCGGCCGGGCAAGCCTCGCCCGCGGTCCTGAAGGCCAGCATCCGCGTCCTGGCCGTCGATGCGCGGCGGGTCGACGTCGTGATGTCCAGCCATCAGGCCGAAGGGCTGGTGGAGGAGCTGAGCCGGACCCGGCTGGAGGCCTTCGCCGCGCTCGCCTCCTCGCTCGAGATCCCGGTCCGCCAGCAGCTCGAGATCACGATCCCCGCCGTCGGTCCCGAGGGGCCGGTGCGGATCGCGGCCGCTTCGCTGCCGCTGCGCCTCCACCTGCTCGGCGTGCAGGCCTTCCACGGCAAGCTCTGGATCTCGATGGAGGCCTCCACGGGCGCGCCCCGCGGCCCGGGCGCCCCCGCCCCGGCCATGGTTCCGCCCGCCGACGGGGGAGTCGACCTGCGCGGGCTGTCCCGTGACGAAAGGCTGCAGCGGCTCCGGGACCAGTACCAGCGTCTCCACGAGAGGTTCGAGACCCTGCTCTCACGCGAGCCCCGCCTGCGCATGACCGAGCACGTCCCGGGCGACCTGGTGGTGGCGGTCCGGGCCGGCCTGGTCGACCAGGTGGCCCGGGAAGCGGCCCGCCGCTATTTCGACCAGGTGGCCCTGGACCTGTCGGGCATCGAGATCACCGAGTCCGGTGCGATCCACGCGGACACGTTCCTCGGCCGCGTGGAGGCGGGACGGTGGAGCGTCGACGTGGACCTGCGCCACGTACGGGGCCGGCTGCGGACGCGCGACGCGCGGATCGAGCTGCAGGCGGGCAACCAGGTTGAGCTGTCGCTGCCGGTCGTCCTGGAGGAAGGCGAGGGGACCGCTTCGGTCCGCTTCGCGTGGCACTCGCACGGCATGGCCAAGATCGTGTGCCGCGACTTCGAGGTCCGGCAGGAGATCTCCGGCCGCGTTCGCCCGGAGGAGTACCCCGTCCACGGGAGGTTCGTGGTGGGCGCCGTGAAGGACTCCCTCGTCGCCACCCCGCGCTTCGATCCCGCGTTCCGGGTGAAGGTGGAGCTGAGCCGCGAGTCCTGGGCCCGCGTGCGGGCCGCCCTCGAGGCCCAGGACGAGATCACCCGCTGCGGTCTCGGCCTCGATCCCGACAAGGTCTTCGCCCAGCTCCAGGAGCTGGTGCGCAAGGGCTTCCTCGTCCGGTTGCCCCGCAAGTTCCTCCGCACCGCAGCCCTTCCCGCCGGGGTCACCCAGTCGGTCGACGTGGAGGGGCGGCGGGTGGGACTGACGGTCGCGCAGGACACCCTCGAGATCAACCCCGAGGGGCTGTGGTATGGGATCGGCGTCCGGGCCGACATCCCGGGGGCGCCCCGGCCGGCCGCGCTCGGCAACCCACGGCCTTGACGCGCGACGCGGCGAGGGGAATCATCGAGCCGTGCGCGGGATCGCCCTCGGCCTGACCCTCGCCCTGGCCGCCGCATGCGAGGCCTCGCGGACCGGCCTGGGCGCGGTGCCGGTCGGGACGTGGGGCGGCGAGGACGCGGGTCTCGTCGTGAGCGCCGACTCCTCCCACGCCCACATCGGCTGCACCCTCGGCGACGTCACCGGCCCGATCCCGCTCGACAGCGAAGGCCGCTTCGACGTCGCCGGCCAGTGGAACGTGGACGCATTCCCCATCGACCGCGGCATCCTCCACCCCGCGCGGCTGTCGGGACGGACCGACGGCCGGAGCCTCAGCCTCGCCGTGCGCCTGACCGACACCGGACAGGCCCTGGGCCCGGTGGCCCTCACGCTCGGCCAGCCCCCGCACATGCGCGGCTGTCCCATCTGCCGGCGCTGATTCTGATAGGCTTTGGTGGGCCTGTAGTTCAGCGGGTTAGAACGGCCGGCTCATAACCGGTTCGCCGAAGGTTCGAGTCCTTCCAGGCCCAGATCGACCGCCCGAAACATCCCGCTCGCCATCCATTGCCGGAACCAGCGGTAGAGCGCGGTCTCGCTCGCCGCGCGGCGCCCATGCTGCCGGACGGCCGCTGTCACCGCCGCGCCGAGCGGCCGGCCCGCGGCCAGCTCCGACAGCAAGCCGTGCGCGGCGCGGGACAGCTCCAGCCGGTACACGCTGTAGTCGCGCCGGAACACAACGACCCAGCCGTCCTTGCGGTGGACACGCGGACGGCGGCGCCGCTTGTCGCGCAGGGTCTCGAGGTACGCGTTGACCGGATGGCGCAGGGCGAGCAGGCGGAAGGCGGCGATCGGCCTCAGCCGGGCCGACGGCCACTGGTCTTCGGGGACGGCCGCCACCGCTTCGGGACGGATCGGCGGCGTTTCCGCTTCGTCGAAGACCTGGGTCAGGGCCAGCTCGAGGCGGGCCAGGTCGTGGCCGAAGGCCCGGTGGCGCAGCCCCCCGGCGCGGAGGACGAACTCGGGCAGGTGGTCGCCGAGTCGGTTGAGCGTGTACGAGCGGGAAGGGAACGACGCCACGTAGTCCCGCACCAGCGCGCGAAAGCCGCGCGGGCCGAGGAAGCGCTTCAGCGCCGGGTAGTCCGACTCGAGCGCCTCCTCCATCCGGAGCAGGTACATGCCCTGGTAGATGCCCACGCGCTCGGAGGGAGCCAGGCTCCGCGAAGGGAGCACGACCTCCGGCAACCGCTCCGGCGGAAGCTGCCCGGCCGCGGCGGCGATCGCCTCGTCCACCGGGCCGGGATGGACGACGACGTCCTGCATCCAGCGCTGGACTCGGCCCAGCGGCAGCTCAAGCGCCACGGGCCATCCTCTCCGGCGCCGGCTGCTCGTCACGGTAGGCACGGGCCTTGAGCGCCTCGGCGTGCAGGACCTCGAAGTCGGGGATGTCCTCGTCCCATTCGTAGAGCGTGGCCACGTTGCCCGTCCGTCGGCACGACCGTCGGAACAGCTCCCACACCTCGGCCACCGCGTGGTCGGAGTGGGAGTCGAGGATGTGGCTGCCCTTGTGGGTATGGCCGGCCACGTGGTACTGCACCACGCGGTCGGCGGGTACGTTGTCGACGTACACATTCGGGTCGAAGGCGTGGTTGAAGGAGCTGACGTAGACGTTGTTGACGTCGAGGAGCAGGCCGCAGTCGGCTTCTTCGGCCAGGCGGGAGAGGAACTCCCACTCACTCATCGTCGAGGCCGCGAATTCCACGTAGGAGGACGGGTTCTCGAGCACGAGCGGCCGCTCGAGGATCTCGCTGACCTGCCTCACCCGCGCCGCCGTGTGCCGGAGCGCCTCCTCGGTGTAGGGCATCGGCAGCAGGTCGTGGACGTTGCGTCCGGCGACGCCCGTCCAGCACAGGTGGTCGGAGACCCAGTGCGCGCGGGTGCGCGCGGCGAGGGCCTTCAGCTTGCGCAGGTACTCCCGGTCCAGCGGGTCGGTGCCGCCGATGGACATCGAGACGCCGTGCAGCGCCACCGGGTAGCGCTCGGCGACCTGGTCGAGGACCCACAACGGGCGGCCCCCGGTGTCCATGAAGTTCTCGGAGAGGACCTCGAACCAGTCGACGGCCGGGCGCCGGGAGAGGATGTGGCCGAAGTGGACCGTGCGCAGGCCGACGCCGATGCCGAGGTCGGGGAGGCTCCAACGGTTCATGGATCAAGCTGGGGGATGCTAGCGGCGCACCCCCCAGTCTCTCCGCTCGCTCCGCGGGAGTGAATCCTGCTCCGCTCGCAGCTCATTGGTAATGAGGACTAGGGAGGAGGAAGCCAAGGCGGCGACCTCCTCCCGGTCACAGATGGAAGCGATCGAGTCGAGACTAGACGCCCTTGCAGCCGCCCTTGCCCTTGCAGGAGCTCTTTCCGGGCTTGGCCGCCATGTGCTCGGCCTTCACGGGGACCTCGCAGCCGCCCTTGCCCTTGCAGGAGTTCTTGCCCGGACCCGCGCTCTCGGCGGTCTTGCAGCCGCCGAGGCCCTTGCAGTCGTTCTTCCCCTTGCAGTCGTGCTTGGCCGCCGCCGAGGCGCAGCTGCCCTGACCCTTGCACGCGTTCTTGCCGTCGGCGCCCTTGCCCTTGCACGAATTGTGGCCCTTGCAGATGTGCGGTTCGGTCGCCTTGGCCGTCGCCTTCTTGGCCGCGGCCGGCTCCTTCTCGTCCGCAAAGGCTCTGGAGCCCGCCACCATGCCGGCCACGACGGCGCCCATCGCCTTGCTGAACTCTCTACGGTCCATTCGTTTCTCTCCTTGATAAACCGGTTGCCGACCAGGGATCGGGAAGCTCTTATCCTCCCTTTCGCGGGCCCTGTCAAGATCGGCGGGACCCGACAGCGACAACGCCGGCCGAAACCCGGGCATTCCCAGGGAATGCTAGAATGCTCGGCCGGAAGGACATCCAAGACCCCGAATGAACGCCGACCTCGAGAGGCTCATCCGGCTCCAGCGCGCCGAGACCGACCTGCGCCGGGTCGAGGGCGAGCTGTCCGAGGTGCCCCGCCGCCGGGCCGATCTGGACGCCGCGCTGGCGGCCGAGAAGGCCCGGTTGGAGGCCGCCCGCCAGGAGCTGGCCGGGGGCCAGAAGGCGCGCCGCCAGCACGAGGGCGAGCTGCAGGACCTGGAGGCGAAGCGCTCGCGCCTCAAGGGCCAGCTCATGGAAGTCAAGACGAACAAGGAGTACACGGCCATGCTCCACGAGATCGAGGCCGTGGAGCGCGACATCCGGGCCCGCGAGGACCAGATCCTCTCCGAGATGGAGCGCGGGGAGACCCTGGCCGTCGAGGTCAAGCGGGAGGAAGACCTCTACCGGCAGGCCGAGGAGCGGCACCGGACCCAGGGCCGCGCGCTCGACGAGCGCGCGCGGGCTCTCGGCGAGCAGGCCGGCCGGCTGGGCGCGGAGCGCGACGCGGTGGCGGCCACCGTGCCCCCCGGCGTGCTGGAGCTGTTCCACCGCGTGGCCCGCCTGCGGGGCGGGGTGGCGGTGGCCGCGGCCCAGGACGGCATGTGCCAGGTCTGCCACGTGAAGCTGCGGCCCCAGATGTACGTGGACCTCAAGCGCAACGAGGAGATCATGCAGTGCCCGGCCTGCAACCGCATCCTCTATTACGAGCCCGCTCCCCCCGTGGTCGCCGCGGAGCCCTGACCGCCACGGGGGAGGAGCTCCACCTCCACATCGACGGCGCCAGCCGGGGCAACCCCGGCGAGGCCGGCTTCGGCGTGCACGTCGCGACGCCGCAGGGAGAGGAGCTGGCCGGGCTCTACGGCTACCTCGGCCGGGCCAGCAACAACGTGGCCGAGTACCAGGCCCTGCTGCACGGGCTGCGCTACGCGCTCGCCCGCGGAGCGCGCCGGGTGCGCGTGTTCTCCGACTCGGAGCTGGTGGTGCGGCAGATGGCCGGTCAGTACCGCGTCAGGCATCCGGACATGGTGCGCCTGTACCGCGAGGCGCGGGAGATGATGAGCCGGTTCGAGCGGGCCGACATCGCGCACGTGCGGCGCGAGCAGAACAAGGAGGCGGACCGCCTGGCCAACCGGGCGCTCGACGAGCGCGCGTCGAAGCTCGATTAGGCGGTGAACCCGACGTAGTTGATCATGCGGCCCGCCCCCCTGCCCTCGCGGCGGTACGAATGGTAGAGGTCGGCCCGGCAGTACGTGCAGTCGGCCACCCGGTGGAGGCGCTCTTCGGCCAGGCCGGCCTCGCGGAGCTGGCGCTCGTTGAGGCCGCGGACGTCGAGGTGGGGCCGCCCGCGCGGCCCGGGACGGAAGAACGCGGCGCCGCTCGCGCCGAAGGCGTCGCGCAGCTCGTCCCCCACCTCGTAGCAGCACGGCCCGATGCCGGGACCGGTGACGGCGAGGAGGTCGCCCGGCCGCGATCCCCCGGACACCAGCGCCGCAACCGCCGCCCGCGCCACGCCCGCCGCCGAGCCGCGCCAGCCGGCATGCGCGGCGGCGACCGCCCGCCGGACGGGATCCACGAGGAGGATGGGCAGGCAGTCGGCGGTCTCGATGCCCAGGATGAGCCCGGGCGACCCGGCCACCGCGGCGTCGCCTTCCGGCCGGCCGGACCACGGCGCGCGGCGCACCCCGGCCCCGTGGACCTGCTTCAGCAGGTGCAGGCGGCCGAATGGACGCAGCGCTTCGGCGACCCGCCGCCGGCTCCCCTCGCTGCTTTCAGCGCCAGCGGGGGGCTTGGGGGGGCCGAAGGGCCCCCCCAGCTCGATAGCGAGCGCGAATTCATTTCGCGCGAGCGTTACGACCCGCTGCTCGAAGCCGTGCACGAGCCCGGGCACCTCGTCGAGGGCGCTCACCCGGACGGCGCGGATCGTGGAAGACATCTCTTCATCCTAAACCGGTAGACTCGGACTGGTGGATCCCGACGGCGTCGTGGCCAGCGCCCTCGAGGTGCTCGAGATCGCGGAGGTGGCGCGGCTGCTCGAGGGCGGCCCCCACCCCTTCAGCGCGGAAGAGCTGGCCTTCGCTCGCGCGCGGTCGGACCCCGAGCGGCGGCTTGCGGCGCGGCTGGCCGCCAAGCGGGCCGCGGCGCGGCTGCTGGGCGGCGACGTGACTCCCGCCGACGTGGAGGTCTGGCGCCGGCCCGGCGGACCGCCGCGCCTGCGACTCTCTTCCCGGGCCGAGGACCGCCTGCGCGAACGGGGCGCCGACCAGACGCTGGTCAGCCTGACCCACGAGCGGCGCCACGCGGCGGCGGCCGTGCTCCTGCTCCGCTCTCGATGAGGTGGGTCCTCCTCGTCCTCAAGCTCCTCGGCCTCGCGCTGCTGCTGGGCGCGGCGGCCGCCGTCTGGCTGGCCTTCGCGCCGGCGGGCGACGCCTCCCCGCATCCGTTCAACC
Organism: Acidobacteriota bacterium; assembly: GCA_003223555.1. GTDB lineage: Bacteria > Acidobacteriota > Vicinamibacteria > Fen-336 > Fen-336 > AA32. Next base: position 16,386 of record QHVM01000104.1, read on the forward strand.
ACGACCGCAACGCGGTCTGGCTGGAGCACCGCTGGCTGGAGCGCGGCCACCCCGGGGCCGAGATGGAGGAGCTGTTCTCGTCGCTCTCCCGCCGCGGCATCACCTACGCCTTCCCCCACCTCATCCCCTTCAACAGCGCCGGCCGCCTGCCCCTGCACAACCGCGAGCAGATGCGGGCGCTGCTCGCGGTGGCCCGCCGGGTGGCCCCCGAGGTCAAGGTGCTGCCGTGGGTGGGCGGGCTGCGGTCGGGCTGGCGCCGGGCGCGGTCGGGCACCATCGACCTCGACGACATGGGGCAGCGGCAGCGCATGGTGGCCGAGTGCCGCGGGCTGGTGGACGAGGGCTTCGACGGCATCCACCTCGACGTCGAGCCCGTCGACGACGGCAACGACGAGTTCCTCTCGCTGCTCCAGGCCCTGCGCACCGCGGTGGGCAGCAAGGCGCTGCTGTCGATCTCCGCCATCCGGCCGGGCCCCTTTCGTCTGCTGTTCGCGCCCAACCTCTTCTGGACGCCGGACTATTACGGCCGGGTCGGCGCGCTGGCCGACCAGGTCGTGGTGATGGCCTACGACACCGGCCTGCCGACCTCCGCCCTGTACCGCCGGTACCTGGCCTACGCCGCGCGGAGCGTCACCGAGGAGATGCTGCGTTCGAACGCCCGCGCGCGCGTGCTGGTCGGGATCCCGACCTACGACGAATCGGGCTTCATGCATCGGGCGGGCGTGGAGACGCCGGAGAACGCGCTGCTCGGCGTGGTGGCCGGACTGCGGGGCGTGGGGGGCGGCGGCACCTTCGAGGGGGTGGCGATCTACGCGGAGTGGACGACCGACGAGTCGGAGTGGCGCACGTACGAGCGCCTCTGGCGCGGCCGGGCCGACTAGGCCGGGCCGCTCGTGGCCGCGAACCTCTACGCCATCGGGTACGTGGACTCCCTGCTTCTCGACCGGACCGACAAGGCGCTCGAGATCGACGGCAAGTCGCCCCGCGCCCGGCTATCCCCTCGCCCGCCGCTGACCGTCAGGCCGCGGCCTGGCGGTCCTCGACGATCTGCCCGTCCCGGATCTGGACGATGCGCGAGGCCAGGCGGGCGATCGCCTGGTCGTGGGTGATCATCACGATCGTCTGGCCGGCGGCGTGCAGCGCGCGGAAGAGGCCCACGATCCCCTGGCCGGAGGCGGAGTCGAGGTTGCCGGTCGGCTCGTCGGCGAGGATGATGGCCGGCCGGTTCACCAGGGCGCGCGCGATGGCCACCCGCTGCATCTGGCCGCCCGACAGCTCGGTGGGCTTGTGGTCCATGCGGTCGGCCAGGTCCACCCGGCGCAGCATCTCTTCCGCGCGCTCCTTCCGCTCGCGCGCGCCCGCCCCCGCGAACAGGAGCGGCAGCTCCACGTTCTCGAGCGCGCTCGCGTAGGGCAGCAGGTTGAAGTTCTGGAAGACGAAGCCGACGTGCCGGTTGCGGATCTCGGCCAGCCGGTTCCGGTCGAGCCCGGCCACCTTCTCCCCCGACAGCACGTACTCGCCCGAGGTGGGGGTGTCCAGGCAGCCGACGATGTTCATGAGGGTCGACTTGCCCGAGCCCGAAGGCCCCACCACCGCCACGTAGTCGTTGCCGCCGATGTCGAGGTCGATGCCGCGCAGGGCCTCCACCTCGACCCGGCCCGTGCTGTAGGACTTGCGGATCCCGCGCATGAGGATCATGGGACCCCCGACCTTCGGCTCTTCGCTCATCACTCGTACCTCAGCGAGACGGCGGGGTTCACGCCCGCGGCCCGGCGCGCCGGGAAGTAGCCGGCCAGCATGCCGATCGTCCCCAGCACCACCGAGGTGCTGAGCGCGATGGCCGGCGAGAACGTGGGCCGCCCCAGGAACTCGAACGCCTCGCCCTTGAGCGGCAGGGCGGCGATCACGGCCATGAGGCCCAGGGAGACGGCGGTGCCCAGCACCCCGCCCATCACGGTCATCATCAGGGCCTCCATCACGAAGGGGGCCATGACCTGACGGACCTTGGCCCCGAGCGCCATCTTCACGCCGATCTCGCGCGTGCGCTCCTTCACGACCGCGTACATGATGTTCGCCACCCCCATCCCGCCCACGAACAGGGTGAGGGCGCCGATGATGCCGAGGAAGACCTGGATGCCGAGGGCGATGTTCTCGGTGATGCGCTGGTTCTCGCGGGTGTCCCAGATGCCCAGCGCGCGCCGGTCCTCGGGGTCGAAGCGGTACTTCTTCCCCAGCACCCGGTAGATCTCGGACTTCGCCTGGTCGCCCGCCTCCATGCTCACCGGCGCATACACCATGTTCCCCGGTCGGGCGTCGGTGTACATCGACTTGAACGTGGGGGCGGGGATGGTGGCCTGGCCCTTGTCGGGCCCGCTGTACATCCCCATCATCACCTTGGCCTGCATCACGCCCACGACCAGGAAGGTCGACTGGTTGATCTGGACGGTGCGGCCGATGGGATCGGCGGCGCCGAAGAGGTCCTTGGCCAGCTCGTCGCCCAGGAACACGACCCGCCGCTTCTCGGCCAGGTCGGCCTCGTCGATGAAGCGGCCGCCCGCGCTCGGGATCAGGTTGCGCATGGGCCCGAAGGAGGGATCCACGCCGCGCACGCGGGCGTTGACGGACTTGGCGCCGAGGCTCACGGGAACGCGGCGGGAGTACTCGCGGCTGATGGCGGCCAGCTCCGGGATACGGGCCTTCAGCAGATCCATGTCCTCGTCGGTGAACTGGATCGGCCGGCCCGAGTTCAGGCCCGCCCAGGCGCGGGTGGTGGCGCCCGGCCACAGCACCCCGATGCCCTCGCCCATGCCCCGCACGGTGCGATGGAAGGCCCGCTTCATGCCCTCGCCGAAGGAGAGCAGCATCACGATCGACAGCGTGCCCCAGGCGATGGCGAGGACGGTCAGGGCGATGCGCTTGCGGTTGTGGGCGGCGTCGGCGCGGAAGAGCCGCCACACCATCGCCACCTCGGCCTTGGACAGGACCGCGCTCATGAGAGCTTCAGGGCCACGACGGGGTCGAGCATCGACGCCCGGCGGGCGGGAAACCAGCCCGCCGCCATCCCGATGAGGCCGAGCAGCGTGGCGGTGGTGAGGATGACGATGGGAGAGGCCTGGGGCGTGCCGACGTACTCGTCGAGCGAGGCCGGGAAGACGGCCATGACCAGCAGCGTGATGAGGAAGCCGAGCGCGCCCCCCGCCGCGGTCAGCGTGAGCGTCTCGGTGAGGAACGCGCGTGCGCTCCTCCACCACCACGTACATGATGTTGGAGACGCCGATGCCGCCCACGATGAGCGTGAAGGAGCCGATGATCGCCAGGAACGCCCGGAAGGTGCCGAAGAACACGCGGAAGAACTTCTCGCCCTCGGTGGTGTCCCACATGCCGATCGCTTCCTTGTCCTTGGCATCGAACTGATGGCGGCGGCCGAGCACCTCGTAGACCCTCCGGGTGACGTCGGGCACCATCGCGGCGTCCCGGGCCTGGAAGATGAAGTTGCTCACGTAGCGCTCGGTGAAGAGGCCCTTGTAGGTGGCCTCGGGCAGGAACGCCTTGTCCACGTCCCGCCCGCTGTAGCTGGAGTCCTGCTCTTTGTGCTCCATGACCCCGATGACGAGGAAGGGCACGTTGTCGATCATGATCGTGCGCCCGACCGCCTCCCCCTCGCCGAAGAGGTCCCGCTTGAGCTTGTCGCCCAGGAAGACCACCCGGCGCCGGCGGTTGATGTCGAGGTCGTTGACGTAGCGGCCGCCGGCGGCGGGGATGATGTTGCGCATCACCGCGAAGACGGGGCTCGTCGCGGACATCTGGGGGGTCAGCCGCACCCGCTCCCGCCGGAAGGCGCTCTTGTCGCGCTCGTACTCTCCGGAGAACATGGCCTCGGGGATCTCCCGGCGCAGCGCCTCCATGTCCTCCTCGTTCACCCGGATCCGCCGGCCCTTGCCCAGTCCCTGATAGGGGATCGAGGTCCGGGAGGGCCAGCAGATCACGATGTTCTCGCCGAGGCCGTGCTGGTTCTTCTCGATGCGCTTCTGCAGGCCCTCGCCGAAGGCCACCAGCAGCGAGACCGACACCGTGCCCCAGGTGATCCCGAGCAGGGTCAGGAGCGTGCGCACCTTCTGGTGGCGCACGTCCTGCAGCATCTGCCGGAGAAACGATAGCGAGGTCAACGGAATTGCCCTTTGCTACTCGATCTTCTTGGGGGGGCGCTCGACGACCTGGTCCTTGAGCTTCAGCCCCTCGGCCACCTCGACGTTGATGCCGTCCGAGAGGCCGACCTTGATGTCCTTCTTGACCGGCTCGGCCTCGCCCGCCCCCGGCACTTCGACGGTTGCCTTGCCTTCGGTGAAGGTGACCAGCCGCTCGGGCAGCAGCAGGACGTCCTTCTTCTCGCGGACCACGATGTCGGCGTTGGCCGAGTATCCCGCGCGGAGGGTCACGCCGCTCGGCAGCAGCTCGATCTCCACGTCGAAGAGCGTGGCGCCCTCGGCGGTCTTGGACTTGGGCGCGATCTTGTACACCCGCCCTTCCACCGCGCGGTCGGGGATCGCCCCGACCTTGATGCGGGCCGGCATGCCCTCTCGGAGCTTTCCGACGTCGATCTCGTCCACCGTTCCCTTGAAGACGAGGGTCGACATGTCGGCGAGGTTGGTGAGCGCGGTGCCCGCCTGGTAGGAGGTGAGCGGCACGACCGGGTCGCCCTCGTTGACGAGCAGCTCCAGCACCGTCCCGGCGATCGGAGCGCGGATGATGGATTCCACGTGGGAGCTCTGGGTGCGACCCTTCTGGAGGAGGGCCAGCCGCTCCGTGGACAGGTTGAGCTTGATGCGGGCCTCCTCGACGTCCTTGTCGGCCTGCTCCGAGTCCTGGCTGGAGAGGATGCCCTGCCGGCTCAAGGTCTCCGACCGCTCGTGGCGCTTCCTGGCCTGGTCGTAGGCGTTCCTGGACATGTCCAGGTCCCGCTTGGCCTCGGTCAGCTCCAGCGGCGTCGGGTCGGGCAGGATCTCGAAGAGCGGCTCGCCCGCCGCGACCTTGTCCCCCACCTCATGGAAGGAGTGCTGCACGATGCCGGAGATCTTGCTCTTGACCGCGATCTCGCGCTTCGGGCGGATCGCCCCCACCGCCAGCGCCTTCTCGACGACCGGGCCGCGGGCGACCTCGACCAGCTTGTACCCCTTGTCGTTCTTGGAGTTGGAGCGGCTGTACAGGACGGCCGAGAGGCCACCCACCACGACCAGCACCGTGACGGCGATGACGCCTTTGCGCATGACGGACACCTTTCTCCTCTCGGACGTCTCCCCCTAAGACGCTCGACAGGGGCCTCCGGGTTCAGAAAAGTTCGAGGAAAAGCCCGGGAAAGCCGGGCCGAGCTACTTCCGGAGGACGAGCAGCGTGGCCCGGTACTCGGCGGGGGTCGGGGCGGCGTCCGCGCGAGGCAGGGGCGCGAGATAGGCGAGGCGCACCCGGTAGCCGCCCACTTCGGCCTCCGCCGGATAACGGCCCGACGTGTGCAGCTCCGAGCGCGACGCCGCCGACCCGCTCGGCCGGACGGCCAGGACCACCACCGCGTCGCCCTCCCACACGCAGGTGACGCCCGTCGGGCAGCGCGAGTCCGCGCTCACGCCGTAGAACGTGACGCGCAGGCCTCCGCCTTCGACCTGGGCGGTCTGGCCCGGCGCGAGCGTGAACTCGGCGTCCAGGCGCACCGTCCGGGGATCGATGGGCGAGGTGGCGCAGGAAACCAGGAGGAGAAGCGCGACGAGGGATGGCGACGCCCCGCTCAAGATCGGGCGGCCGGCGCTCCCGCCTCCGCCCGCAGGTAGAAGGGCGAGGTGCCGAGGGCCTTCCACTTCTCGGGCAGCCGGTAGAGGGGGTTCGGGCTCTCGATGCACACGCCGCAGCGGATGCAGCCCTGGATCTCCGGGCAGTGGGCCGAGAGGCGCTCGGCCAGGCTGCGGTCCAGCTCGCGCAGGTAGTAGGCCTTGCTGACGCCGTTGTCGATGAGGTCCCACGGCAGGACCTCGTCGCGGCCGCGGCCGCGGAAGAGGTAGAAGCCGGCGTCGAGCCCGGCCGCCTTCATCGACCGCTTCAGGTCCGTGCCCTGGAGGCACGCGATCTCGAGCGCGTCGGCCACCCGCCGGTCTCCCAGCGCGAGCAGCGACTGCGAGAAGCCGGTGCGCGCGCTCTTGAGGATGGCGTCGACATTGGGCATCCGGCCGAAGGCCTTGCGCAGGAACTGCAGCTTCCGGTCGGTCTCCTTCGGGTCCTCCATCGGGAGCCACTGGTAGGGCGTCCCCGGCTTGGGCACGAACGGGTTGACCGAGGGGTGGATCCGGCCGACGCGGCCGCGGGCCCGGGCGACGTCGAGCATCCGCTGGCGGATCTGCTCGGTGAGGGTGACGATCGCCTCCACGTCGGAATGCTCCTCCCCGGGCAGGCCGACCATGTAGTAGAGCTTCAGGTTCTGGATGCCGTTCTCGAAGATCCAGGTCGCCTTGTCCAGGATCTCGGCGTTGGTGAACTGCTTGTTGAGGATGCGCCGCATGCGGTCCGAGCCGCACTCGGGGGCGAGGGTGAGGCCCTGCACGCCGGTGTCGGCGAGCTTGAAGACGAACTGCGGCGTCAGGTCGTCCAGGCGGAGCGAAGCCACCGACACCTCGTAGCCGAGGCCGGCCAGGTCCTCCACGATGCCGTCGATCTCCGGGTGGTCGCACACCGCGGTGGAGACGAGGCCGATGCGGCCGGTGAAGGCCCGCACCTCGCGGGCCCGGTCCACGATCACCTGACGCGAGAATCCCCGCACGGGCAGGTAGTTGTAGCCGGCCCAGCAGAAGCGGCACATGCACGGACATCCCCGCGAGATCTCCACCATGAACTTCATGGACATCTCGGTGTGGGGAGTGAGGATCACCGACTGGGGGAGAGCCATCCGGTCCGGCCATCCCCGCTGGCGCACGATGCGGCCCGGGCCGTCGTAGCCGGCCACCGTCCCGTCGGCGTGGTAGCGCGCCTGGTAGCGGGAGGGGACGTAGAAGCCGTCCTTCTCCGACAGGGATTCCAGGCCGCGCCGGGGGTCGGAGGCGCCGGCGAGGGCCTCCATCATCCTCGGGACCAGGGCCTCGCCCTCGCCCACCGCGACGAGGTCGGCGAAGGGCGCGAGCGGCTCCGGGTTGAGGAACATGGCCGCCCCGCCGAGCACCACCACCGGGTCGCCGGGCCCGCGTTCGGCGGCGCGCAGCGGCACCCCGGCCAGGCGCAGCATGCGCAGGACGTGCAGGTAGTCGTTCTCGAACGAGACCGAGAAGGCGAGGACGTGGAAGCGGGCGAGGTCGGTGCCGGACTCGAAGCTCGTGAGGCGGTGGCCGCGGAGCGTCAGGTCCTCCCGATCCACGTCGTCGGGAAGGAATGCTCGCTCGCAGATCACGTCTTCCTGCGCGTTCAGGAGCTGGTAGACGCCCTGGAATCCCAGGTTCGACATCCCCACGAAATAGAGGTTCGGGTAGCAGAGGGCCACCCGCAGGGCGCCGGTCCGCTTCTCGGGAGCGAGGCGGACCTCGTCCCTCAGCAGCGCGCGATGCCGTTGTCGGAGCCGTCTCTCCACTGGATCTGCTCTCTCCCCGAAGGAGAACGACCATTATAACCCGCGCGGGCGGGCATAAGATGAAGCCAGTGGCGACTGCCAAGGACACGCGCGGCGCAGGGAAGCCGCCGGCCGAGGCGGCCGATCCCCGCCGCGTCCGGCCGGCCTTCAATCCCGTGACCGGCCTGTTCGTCCTCGCCTGCCTCTACACGGTCTACTTCGCGCGTCCGGTCCTGTTGCCGCTGACCCTGGGGCTGATCCTGGACTTCCTGTTGCGCCCGGCGGTGCGGGCCCTGCGGCGATGGCACCTGCCCGAGCCGGCCGGGGCCGCGCTGGTGATCGTCGCCCTCCTGGGGGGGATCACCTTCGGCCTCTACGAGCTCTCCGGGCCCGCTTCGGACTGGCTGGCCCGGGCTTCCCGCAGCCTGCCCCAGGTCGAGTCCCGGCTGCGGAAGGTGCTGCGGCCGGTGGAGAAGGTCACCCAGACCGCCGAGCAGGTCGACAAGCTGGCCAGCGTGAAGCCCGGCGCAAACGCGCCGGTCCCCGAGGTCCAGGTACGGGAGGGAGGCGTGGGGGCGGCGCTGTTCGGCGGAACGCAGGCCTTCCTCGAGCTGGCGGTCGTCACCTTGACGTTCCTGTTCTTCCTCCTCGCCTCGGGAGACCGCTTCCGGCGGCGCGTGATCGCGCTCTTCTCAGCCCCGGCGGACCGCGGCGGGGCCGGGGACATCTCTCGCGAGATCGAGAAGCAGGTCTCCCACTACCTCTACGCGACGACCGGCGTCAACGCCGCCTTCGGGGTCGTGGCCGGAGCGGCCATGTGGCTGCTCGGGATGCCGAACGCGCTGCTCTGGGGAGTGATCGCGGGGGTCACCAGCTTCATCCCCTACCTGGGCGGGCTGGTGAGCGCCGTCCTCATCGGCCTGGCCGCGCTGCTGACCTTCCCCGAGACGGGCCCGGTGGTCACGACGGTGCTCGTGTTCCTGGTCCTGGACACGCTGAAGGGATACATCCTGGTCCCTCTCGTCATGGGGCGCCAGTTCACCCTCAACCCGGTGTCACTCTTCGTGGGGCTGATCTTCTGGTGGTGGGCGTGGGGCGTCCCGGGCGCGCTCCTCGCCGTGCCCCTCATGGCGATCTTCAAGATCTTCTGCGAGCGCGTGGAGCCGCTCGCGCCCCTGGCGAAGTTGCTCGAGGCGTAGCTCTAGTCGCCCCCTCCTCCGCCGGCCTGCTTGCGCAGGAACGCGGGGACGTCGAGGTCCAGGCGCGACGAGCCGCCGGAGGCGGCCTTGGCGTTGGGCGTCTTGCGGTAGAAGCCGCCCGCCTCCGCGGCCGGGGCCGGGCTGGGCAGCGCGGCGGGGCTGACGTAGTTCGACAGGTCGACCGGCGTCGAGGGCACCTTCCGCTGTCCGCGCGAGAACCCGGTGGCGATCACGGTCACCTTCACCACCTGCCCCATGTGCTCGTCGGTGACGATGCCGTAGATGACGTTGGCCTCGGGGTCGGCCACCTTGGTGATGAGGGCGGTGGCCTCGGACGCCTCGGCCAGGCTCAAGTCCGGCCCGCCGGTGATGTTGACGATCACGCCCCGCGCCCCTTCGATCGAGGTGTCCTCGAGGAGCGGGTTGGAGACCGCGCGCTGGGCCGCCTCCACCGCGCGGTTCTCTCCCTCGCCGATCCCGGTGCCCATGACCGCGTGGCCCATGCCCTTCATGACCGCCCGCACGTCGGCGAAGTCGAGGTTGATCTGGCCCGGCACGGTGATGATGTCGCTGATCCCCTGCACCGCCTGGCGCAGGACGTCGTCGGCGACGCGGAACGCCTCCGCCACCGGCGTGTTGCGGGCCACCGTCTGGAGCAGCCGGTCGTTGGGGATGGCGATCACCGAGTCAACGCAGTCGCGGAGCTGGGCCAGGCCGTCCATGGCCTGGCCCATGCGGCGCTTGCCCTCCAGGCTGAAGGGCAGGGTGACCACGGCCACGGTGAGGACGTTGCCGCTCTCACCGCCGAGCTGGCCGGCGATCGACGCGACGACCGGCGCCGCCCCGGTCCCCGTCCCGCCCCCCAGGCCGGTGGTGATGAAGACCATGTCCGAGCCCTCGAGGGCGTCGCAGATCTTCTCCGTGTCCTCGACCGCGGCCTGGCGGCCGGTGTCGGGGTTGGCCCCCGCGCCCAGCCCCTTGGTGAGCTTGCCGCCGATCTGGAGCTTCACCGGGGCGCGGTTGGCCTTGAGGGCCTGGAGGTCGGTGTTGATGGCGATGAACTCCACCCCCTGGAGCCCGGCCGCGATCATGCGCCCCACCGCGTTGCCGCCCCCGCCACCCACCCCGACCACCTTGATGTGGGCGCCGCGGCACTCGTCGTCTGCGAACGTGATCCGGCTCGCTCCGTCGTTCTCTCTGACCATGAGACCTCCTATGCCCCCTCGGAACAGCCGGTCATGAACCCGCAGCGGAGGCAGATCCGCTTGCAGTGCAAGGCGACGACCTCGGCTCCGCACATCTCGCAGCGCGGCCCGCCCGCGTCCTCCCGGGCCTTGGGCTGCGGCCGCCGGACCGGGACCGGAGGAAAGACGAGCCCTTCTGACTTGCCTTCCAAGGCCGCCTCCTAGAAGAAGTCCGACAGCCAGCCCATGAGACGCCCGGTGACCTTGCCGAAGGTCCCCGTCGCCGCCGGACGCGACGCGGCGATGCCGCGCCCGGCCCGGTTGCGATACCCGGAGAGGACCAGCCCCACCGCCGTCGAGTAGACGGGGCTCGCCACCACGTCCACCAGCCCCCCGATCCCGGACGGCGTGCCGCGCCGCACCGGCATGTCGAAGATCTGCTCGGCGATCTCGGGCATCCCCTCCAGGATCCCGCCCCCCCCGGTGAGCACGACGCCGCTGTTGAGCGAGCGGTCGAAGCCGGCCCGGCGGATCTCGTTGAAGATCATCTGGCACAGCTCCTCCGCCCGCGCCTGCACCACGTCGCCCAGCACCTGGCGGGCCATGATGCGCGGCTTGCGGCCCCCCACGCTCGGCACCTCGATCGAGTCCTCGTCGGGCACCATCGAGGTCAGCGCGCAGCCGTGCTTCTTCTTGATCTTCTCCGCCTCGTTCACCGGAGTCCGCAGGGCCACCGCCACGTCGTTGGTGAAGTGCTCGCCGCCCACCTGTAGCAGGCCGGTGTGCCACAGCGAGCCCTTCTCGAAGATGACGAGATCGGTCGTGCCGCCCCCCACGTCGACGAGGGCCACCCCCAGCTCCTTCTCGTCCGGGGTCAGGCACGCCTCGGCGGCCGCGAGCTGGGTGAGCACGGTGTCGGCGACCTCGAGGCCGGCCCGGTTCACGCACGTGATCGTGTTCTGGCACGCGGTCGACGAGCAGGTGATGACGTGGACGTTCACCTCCAGCCGGGTGCCCGTCATCCCGGTGGGGTCGCCGATCCCGTCCTGGTCGTCGACCACGAACTCCTGGGGCAGGACGTGGAGGATCTCGCGGTCCATGGGGATGGAGACCGCCTTGGCCGCCTCGATGGAGCGCCGCACGTCCTCGCGCTCGATGAGGCGGTTGCGGCTGGACACCGCGATGACCCCCCGCGAGTTGAAGCCGCGGATGTGCGTGCCGGCGATGCCGACGTAGGCGGAGCCGATCTCCACCCCCGCCATCAGCTCGGCCTCCTCCACCACGCGCTTGATCGACTCCACGGTCGCCTCGAGATTGATCACCACCCCCTTGCGGAGGCCCTTGGACTCGGCCTGGCCGATGCCGATGACGTCCAGGCGGCCCTCCTCGGTGATCTCGGCCACGATGGCGCAGATCTTGTGGGTCCCGATGTCCAGGCCGACGATGTATCGGTCTTTCTTTTTCGCCACTCAATTACCCCCAGTACCGCCGGCACCGGATGTGCGGGCGGCCGCCGGCTCCGCGCACCGCTTGGCGACGATCCGGTCGCGGTAGCGCAGGTCGAAGTACTCCGCGTCGGGGCAGCGCGCGAGCAGCTCCTTGCGCAGGGCGAGGAAGGCCAGGAACGTCTCCCGCCACGGCGGCGCGCCCATGCGCACGAGCTCGCCCGCTCCCCGCAGCACGAGCCGCAGGTCCCCCGACTCCTCCACCTCCAGCTCCGAGACCTCGCCGCCCAGGGTCCCCAGGTCGCGCAGCAGCGCCCCCGCCCGGCCGGCCCGCTCGCGTCGGGCTTCGCCGGTCCGGCCGGCCAGGCCCCGCACGATCGGCAGGTCGAAGCCGGCGGTGCGCGGCCCATAGAGGTCGATGAGCGAGCCGTCACCGTCCATGAGGTACAGCCGGTCCACCTCGGCCAGGGCCAGCGGCTCGCGCTCGCGGATCTCGACCCGCAGCGTGTCGGGGAGCGTGCGGGAGACCGAGGCCTCGGCCACCCAGGGCGAGGCGCGGAGGCGCGCCTTGAGGGCCTCGATGTCGAGGCCGAGGATGTTCTCCCCCACCGCCGGCCCCAGCAGCTCGCGCACCTCGCCTTCGGAGAGGAAGTGGCTGCCCCGAACCTCCACCCGGCCCACCCGCAAGCGCTCGCTGGCCATGACCCGGGAGTAGGAAGCCCAGGCCGCGAAGAGCACGACCAGCATCCCGCCCGTGACCTCCAGCAGCACGATCGCCCGCCCGACCCAGCCCCGCCGCGCGCGGCGGACGCGGGTCCGGCGATTGGGACGGAGGAAGGGCGCCTCCTCGGCCGGCGCGGGCAGCTCCACGGGCACGATGCGCAGGCCGCGCTGGCGGCGGTCGGTCAGATGGCGCCGCTCGCTCATCCCTGCCTCCGGCGGAGCAGCTCCTCGCCCAGTGTCCAGACGTTGCCCGCGCCCAGGGTGAGCACCACGTCGCCTTCCCGGACCTCCTCCAGCAGCCTCTCCATCGCCGCCTTCAGGTCCCCGGCGTAGCCGACCTGCCGGTGGCCGCGGGCGGAGATGGCGCGGGCCAGCGCCTCGGCGCTGACGTCGGGGAGCGGCTCCTCGCCGGCGGGGTAGACGTCGCAGAGCAGCAGGACGTCGGCGTGGTTGAAGGCGCGGCAGAACTCGTCCCACAGGAGCTGCGTGCGCGTGTAGCGGTGGGGCTGGAACAGCACCACCGTTCGCCGCCCCGCCGCCCGCGTGCGCAGCGTCTCCAGGGTGACCCGGATCTCGGTGGGATGGTGGCCGTAGTCGTCCACGACCAGCACGCCTCCCGCCTCCCCCCGCACCTGGAAGCGCCGGTCGACCCCCGTGAAGGAGGCGAGCCCTTCCTCGATGGCGGCGAACGGCACGCCGAGGTCGAACCCGACCGCCACCGCGGCCAGCGAGTTGAGGACGTTGTGCGCGCCGGGCACCGCCAGCTCCACCTTACCGAGCGGGGAGCCTTCCAGCACCGCCTGGTAGACCGCGCCGGTGGGCTTGAGCTGCACGTCGCGGGCCGCGACCTGGGCCTGGCCCGCGACCCCGTAGGTCACCAGGCGGCGCTCCACGCGAGGCAGGATGTCCTGCACCGGCGGGTCGTCCAGGCACATGATGCCCGCGCCGTAGAAGGGCACCTTGTTCACGAATCCCAGGAACGCCTCCTGGACGTCGGCGAGGTCGCGATAGGTATCGAGGTGCTCGCGGTCGATGTTGGTGACGACGGCGAGGGTCGGCGAGAGCTTCAGGAACGAGCGGTCGGACTCGTCGGCCTCGGCGACCATGAACTCGCCCTTGCCGAGCCGGGCCCCCGAGCCGAGCACTCCGAGCCGCCCGCCCACCACCACCGTGGGGTCGAGCCCGCCGCGGGCGAGCACGAGGGCGACCATGGAGGTGGTGGTCGTCTTGCCGTGGCTGCCCGCGACGGCCACGCCGTACTTCAGCCTCATCAGCTCGGCCAGCATCTCGGCCCGCGGGATGACGGGGATGCCGAGGCGGCGGGCCTCCTGGACCTCGGGGTTGTCGCCGCGCACCGCGGTGGAGGCCACGACCACGTGGGCGTCGGCGACGTTGGCGGCGGCGTGGCCCTCGAAGAAGCGGGCCCCCATCGAGCGCAGGCGGTCGGTGACGGCGGAGCGGCGCAGGTCGGAGCCGGAGACGGCGTAGCCGAGGTTCAGCAGCACCTCGGCGATCCCGCTCATCCCCGAGCCCCCGATCCCCACGAAGTGGATCCTCTGGATCTTGCGAAACACTTACTGCTCCACCGGCCTTTCAACGCAGAGAACGCAGAGAACGAACGGAGAGGACGCAGAGGAGAAAGCAGAAACAGCAGGGACACTCTCGCCGGACCTTCGATGGGCTTCGAAGGGGTCAGGGCGCATCCGTTCCGTTCCTTGTCTCTGCCTCCTCTTCGTTCTCCTCTGCGTCCTCTGCGTTAAAAGGCAATTCATGCTCGAGCCTCCAGCAGGTCGGCGACGCGGGCGGCCGCGTCGGGGCGGCCGAGCCCCCGCGCCGCCTCCTCCATCGCCTCGAGGCGGCCCGGCGTCCCCACCGTCTCCATCACCGCGCGGGCCAGCGACTCGCCGCCGAGATCCTTCTCCTCGATCATCCGGGCCGCCCCCGCGGCCTGCAGCGCGCGGGCGTTGCTGCGCTGGTGGTCGTCGGCGGCCAGGGCGAAGGGCACCAGCAGCGACGCCTTGCCGGCCGCGGTCAGCTCGGCGCACGTCGTCGCTCCGCTCCGGCAGAGCACCAGGTCCGCCTCGGCGAAGCGCGCCTCCATGTCGTCGAGGAACTCCACGACCTCGGCCTCGCGCGAGGCGGCCGCATAGGCCGCCGCCACCTCGTCCCGCATCGCCACCCCGGTCTGGTGGACGATGCGCAGGCGGTCCGGGCCCGGCAGGTGGGGCAGGGCGGCGACGAGCGCCCGGTTCAGCACGCGCGAGCCCTGGCTGCCCCCGAAGGCGAGCAGCGCGAGGGGCGGGGCATGGGGCTTGCGCGGCAGGCGGGCGAAGCCGCCCCGGACCGGGTTGCCGGTCACGACCCCCTTGCTCCCGAACTCCCGCCGCGTCTCCTCGTAGGCGCAGGCGGCCCGGCGGACGAAGGGCCGCAGGACGCGGTTGGTGAAGCCGGGCTTGGCGTTGGGCTCCAGGATCACCGTCGCCACCCCCAGGAGGGCGGCCGCCAGCACCACCGGACCGCCCGCGTAGCCGCCCACGCCGAGCACCGCGGCCGGGCGCAGGCGGACGACGAGCGCCGCCGCGCGGACGAGCCCCCAGGGCAGGACGAGGACCCCTTCGAGCGCACGGGCGAGCCCCACGCCGTTGAGAGGCAGGATCGGCAGCAGCACCAGCTCGTGGCCCGCCCGCGGCACGAGGCGCGACTCGAGCCCCTTCGGCGTGCCGGCGAAGACGACCCGCGTCGCGGCGTCGCGCCGGCGCAGCTCGTCGGCCACCGCGATCCCGGGGAACAGGTGCCCTCCGGTGCCCCCCGCGGCGATGAGGAAGGTCGGGGGCATCGTTCAGTCGGCATGTTGCGATACGTTCAGCACCAGCCCCACCGCGACCAGCGTGAACAGGAGCGACGATCCGCCCGCGCTCAGGAACGGCAGGGGGATGCCCTTCGTGGGCAGCAGCCCGACGACGACACTCACGTTGATGAGGGCCTGGAGGACGACGGCCAGGGTCAGCCCGGCCGCGAGCAGCATGCCGAACGTATCGGGAGCCTTCCAGGCCGTCCGGACCCCGCGCCAGAGGAAGACGACGAAGGCCAGCACGACCGCGCAGGCGCCGATGAGCCCCAGCTCCTCCCCCACCACCGCGAAGATGAAGTCGCTGTACGGGTAGGGCAGGTAGAAGAGCTTCTGCCGGCCCTGCATGAAGCCCACCCCCGCCACGCCGCCCGTGCCCACCGCGATGAGGCTCTGGATGACCTGATAGCCGGTGCCGCGGGGATCGGAGTACGGGTTGAGGAATGCTTCGATGCGGTCGCGGCGGTAGGCGGCGGTCATGACCGCCTGATAGAGGAGCGGCACGCCGAGCACGGCCAGCCCGGCGAAGTAGCGCAGCCGCACGCCGCCGATGAGGAGCATCACTCCGCCGATGGCCAGCAGCACCAGCGCGCTGCCGAGGTCGGCCTGGATGAAGATGAGGTAGGCGAACCAGCCGAGGAGCAGCAGGGCCGGGAAGAGGGAGGGCAGGAACTCGTTCACGCGCTCTCCCTTCCGCTCGAGGTGGTAGGCGAGGAAGAGCACCGCGGTGAGCTTGGCCAGCTCCGCGGGCTGGAAGGACAGGCCGCCCAGCCGGATCCACCGGTGGTGGCCGTTCACCGGGTTCATGAAGAGCACCACGATGAGGAGCAGCGTGGTGAGGACCACCGCCGGGTAGACCACCACCGGCTGCCGCAGCTTGCGGTAGTCCATGCGCATCGCCGCGCCCATGACGAGGAGCCCGAGGGCGGCCCACGTCACCTGCTTGATCAAGAAGTGGTAGGCGTTGCCGTAGGACTCCTGGGCCTGCGCCGACGACGAGCTCCACACCATGACCAGGCCGGTGGCCACGAGGGCCACGGTGACGGCGAACAGGGCGGTGTCGGATGACAGCTTCTTCGCCATCCCTATCTCCGCGCCCCGGTCGGGCCGGCCGGCTCCCTCGGCTCCAGGCGGCGGACCTCTTCCTTGAAGGCCCGCCCGCGGGCGGCGTAGTCCTCGAACATGTCGAAGGAGGAGCAGGCCGGAGCGAGCAGCACGGTGTCCCCCGGCTTCGCCTCCGCCCACGCCTTCGCCACCGCCTCGCCGAGGCCGCCGCAGCGGATCACCGGCAGGGAGGAGCCCAGCGCTTCGGCGATCCGCTCCCGGGCCTCGCCGATGGCCAGTACCGCCTTGCCCCGCGCGGCGAGCGCTCCGGCCAGCTCGTGGAAGTCGCCGCCCTTGTAACGGCCGCCCATGATGACGAGCAGGGGTCCGGCGAAGGCCTCGATGCCCTTGCGCGCCGCGTCCACGTTGGTGGCCTTGGAGTCGTTGAAGAAGGCGACTCCGCCGATGTCGGCCACGCGCTCCAGCACGTGCTCGACGCCGGTGAAGCTGCCCACCGCCGCCGATACCTCCCCGGCCGGGGCCCCGAGCAGGCGGGCGGCGGCCGCCGCGGCGAGGAGGTCTCCGGCCAGGTGCGCCCCGGGCAGGCGCACCTGGGCGAGAGTAAAGAGGCTCTCCGTCGCGCCGCCGCGCTCCAGCCGCGCCTCCCCGGCGGCGAAGAAGGCGGCCGGACCGCGATCCTCCGGCGGGGGCGCGTCCGGGTGGAGGTGAAAGTGCAGTCGGCGGGCCCGGCCTTCGCGGGCCAGGGCGAGGACGGCCGGGTCGTCCGCGTTGACGACCGCCCAGTCCGCCTCCGTCTGGTTGCGGAAGATCCGGGCCTTGGCCCGCGCGTAGTCCTCGAAGCTCGGATGGCGGTCGAGGTGGTCGGCGGACAGGTTCAGGAAGACCGCCACCCGCGGGTGGAAGCTCTCGGTTCCCTCGAGCTGGAAGCTCGAAACCTCGAGCACGAAGAGAGTCTCCGCGGTCGACCCTTCGACGAGGCCGGTCACCGCCTCGCCGATGTTGCCTCCCACCCGGACGTCCCGGCCCGCCTGCTTCAGCATCGCGCCGAGGGCGGCGGTGGTGGTCGACTTGCCCTTGGTGCCGGTGACGGCCGCCACCGTCCCGGCCAGGCACCGGAAGCCCAGCTCCAGCTCGGCGATCACTTCCGCGCCCGCCCGGCGGGCGGAGACCAGCTCGGGAAGGTCCCACGGCACGCCGGGCGACACGACCACCAGCTCGGCGGCGGTGAAGGTCCCCGGCACGTGAGCGCCCAGCTCCAGCCGCGCCCCCTTCTCCCGCAAGCTCACCACCGGCGGCGGAAGCTCCGCCGCCGGCTTGCGGTCGGTGGCCACCACGCGCGCCCCCCGCCGGAGGAGGAGCTCCGCCGCCGCCACGCCCGACCGCGCCATCCCGACCACCACCGCGTTCTTGCCCGCCAGCTCCACGGGCTCCTCACCTCAGCTTCAGGGTCATGAGGCTGAACAGGGCGAAGATGAAGGCCACGATCAGGAAGCGGATGATGATCTGCGGCTCCTTCCACCCGATGAGCTCGAAGTGGTGGTGCAGGGGGGCCATGCGGAAGATCCGCTTCCGGGTCAGCTTGAACGAGGCCACCTGCAGGATCACCGACAGCGCCTCGACCACGAAGAGGCCTCCCACCGCCGCCAGCAACAGCTCCTGCTTGATGAGGATGGCCACGGTGCCCAGCGCCGCGCCCAGGCTGAGGCTCCCCACGTCGCCCATGAAGATCTGGGCCGGGTAGCAGTTCCACCACAGGAAGCCCATCGACGCCCCCACCATCGCCCCGCAGAAGATCGTCACCTCTCCGGCCCGGGGAAGGAACAGCAGGTCCAGGTACTGGTGCAGCCGATGGCCAGGCCGTCGAGGCCGTCGGTCAGGTTGACGGCGTTGCTGGCCCCCACCAGCACCATCACCGCGAACAGCGCGTAGAAGACCGACAGGTCCGGCATCACCGTCTTGAAGAAGGGAACGATGAGGCGGGTGGAGTACTGGCCGGGCTGGGCGAGCGAGGACCAGTACACCGCCGCGCCCACCAGCAGGCCGACCAGCACCTGGAGGGCCATCTTGTCGCGGGCCCGCAGCCCCAGGTTCCGCTTCTTGACCACCTTCAGGTAGTCGTCGGTGAAGCCGATGGCCCCGAAGGAAACGGTCGAGAGGATCAGGATCCAGACGTTGCGGTTGGTGAGGTCGGCCCAGAGGAGCGTGGGCACGATGATGCCGGTCAGGACGAGCAGGCCGCCCATGGTCGGGGTCCCGGCCTTGGTCTGGTGGGCCTGCGGGCCCTCCTCGCGTATGTACTGCCCGACCTGCAGCCGCCGCAGGCGCTCGATCATCCACGGCCCCAGGATGAGGACGAGGAAGAGCGCGGTGAGGCTCGCCACCGCGGTGCGGAACGTGATGTAGCGGACGACGTTGAATCCGGTCACGTCGTGCCGGAAGAAGTAGAAGAGGTGGTACAGCACGCCTATTCCCCATCCTTCGCTCGCTCCTCGGCCGGGGGAAAGGCGGCGAGGAGGGCGTCGACGACCGCCTCCATGCGCGCGCCGCGCGAGCCCTTGACGAGCACCGCATCGCCCGGCCGGACGAGCCGGGGGGCCGCCCCGGCCGCGGCGGACGAGTCGGGGAAGACCGCGAGCGCGTCGCCCTTCATCCCCGCCCGCCGCGCGCCGGCCACGAAGTGCGCGGCGAGGGGGCCGGCGGCGAAGAGGGCCTGCACCCCGGAGGCGATGCGCTCCCCCGTCCGCCGATGCAGCTCGGGTCCGGCCGGGCCCAGCTCGAGCATGTCGCCGAGGAAGGCCACCCGGCGCCCCGGCGCAGCGAGGCCCAGGGCGGTCACGGCCGCCTCGACCGCGGCGGGGTTCGAGTTGTAGCTGTCGTCGAGGAGCGTGATGCCCGCACCGAGGGCCAGGACCTGCCCGCGGTGGCGGGCGGCCTTCATCTCCAGCGCGGCCCTGGCGATCGCCTCCGGGCCGATGCCGAGGTGGTGGGCGACCGCCGAGGCGGCCAGGAAGTTCGAGAGGAAGTGCGGCCCGGCCAGGGGAAGCGCCACCGCCACGCCGCGGCCGCCGAGGCGCAGGTCGAAGCGCATCCCGTGGACGGTGCCCCGCCAGTTCTCGGCCGAGACCTCGTAGCGGCGGTCGCGGCCGAACCAGAGGACCTTCCCGCGGTGGGCCTCCCCGATCTTCCGCACGAGGGGATCGTCGGCGTTGAGCACCGCCACGCCGCCGGGGGCGAGACCCTCCAGCACCTCGGCCTTGGCGGCCGCGATCGCCTCCACCGAATCGAAGAACTCGAGGTGCACCGGCGCGACCATCGTGATGACGGCCACGTCCGGACGCGCGAGCGTGGACAGCGCGCGCAGCTCGCCGGCGGCCGACATCCCCAGCTCCAGCACGGCCGCGGTGTGCTCGGAGGCCAGCCGGAGGAGCGTCAACGGCAGGCCGTACCGGTTGTTCAGGTTGCCTTCGGTCTTGAGCACCGGGCCCCTCGTGGCGAGGAGCGCCGCCGTCATCTCCTTGGTGGTGGTCTTTCCCGCCGAGCCCGTGACGGCCACGACCGGGACGTCGGCGGAGGCCCGTACGTGGTGGGCCAGGTCGGCCAGGGCCTTGGTGGTGTCCTCCACCCGGACGAGGCTCAATCCCCCCGGCGCGGCGACCTCGCGGTGGACGACGGCGGCGGCGGCCCCGGCCGCGGCGGCGGCGGCGAGGAAGTCGTGGCCGTCGAAGCGCGGGCCGGCGATGGCGAAGAACACCTCGCCCGGCCGGATCGTCCGCGAATCGATGGAGACGCCTTCCAGCTCACCGCGGTCCGGGCCGGCCAGCATCTGCCCTCCGGTCACGGTGGCCACGTCCTCCAGGCTCAGCGCGCGCACGGCCATGGCGACCGCCCTCACGCCTTCCCGCCGCGCAGCGGGGGATCGGGGGGGGACGGAGAGCCCCCCCCGCCCGAGAGCGAGCGGGGATCCATTCCGCGCGAGCGAAGGATGAGGTCGCGGGCCACCTGACGGTCGTCGAAGGGGACCGTCCGGTCGCGCAGGACCTGGTAGGTCTCGTGGCCCTTGCCCGCGATCACGACTGCGTCGCCCGGGCCGGCCATCTCCAGGGCCCGGGAGATCGCCTCCCGGCGGTCCACGATCGCGTGTCGCTCCGCGCGCCGGGACCCGTTCATCCCGCGCTGGATCTCCTCCAGGATGGCCTCCGGCGGCTCGCTGCGCGGGTTGTCGGAGGTCACGATCACGACGTCCGACAGCCGCGAGGCCACCGCCCCCATCAGCGGCCGCTTGGTGCGGTCGCGGTCGCCTCCGCACCCGAACACGGTGATGAGCCGGCGCGGCTTCAGCTCCCGCAGCGTCTCCAGCAGGTTCTTGAGGGCGTCGTCCGTGTGGGCGTAGTCCACGATGACCGCGAAGTCCTGCCCGGCGCTCACCCGCTCCAGCCGGCCCGGCACGCCGGTCATGGTGACGAGGCCGGCCAGGGCGGTGGCCGGCTCGAGGCCGAGGGCCAGCGCGGCGGTGAGGCCGGCCAGGAAGTTCTCGACGTTGAAGCGACCGATGAGCGGCGTCTCGACCGCCAGCTCTCCGGCCGGCGTGCGGGCCCGGAAGCGCGTCCCCCTCAGCGAGAGCGTGATGCCGGAGGCGGTGACGTCGGCCTTGCGCTGGATGCCGTATGTCCACACCCGTCCCCGCGAGACGGCGGCGAGGTCGGCCGCGCGGTCGTCGTCGGCGTTGATCACCGCGTGGCCGCCCTCCCGCAGGTAGGTGTCGAAGAGCCGACGCTTGGCGGCGAAGTAGCGCTCCATGTCGCCGTGGAAGTCGAGGTGGTCGCGGGTGAGGTTGGTGAAGACCGCGACCTCGAACGCGCAGCCGTGGACGCGCTTGAGGTCCAGCGAGTGCGAGGACACCTCCATCACCACGTCGGTGCAGCCCTCGTCGGCCATCTGCCGGAAGAGCGCCTGCAGATCGGAGGACTCCGGCGTCGTCCGCGAGGCCTCCAGCAGCCGCCCGCCGACGCGGTACTGGACCGTGCCGATGAGACCCACCGCGTGTCCGGCCGCCCGCAGCGCGGCGTCGATGAGGTAGGTGGTGGTGGTCTTGCCGTTGGTGCCGGTCACGCCGACGAGGCGCAGCGAGCGGGCGGGGTCGCCGAGGGCGGCGGCCGAGAGCAGCGCCAGGGCCTCGCGCGCGTCGGGCACCTGTACCCAGGCGCCCGCCCCGTCGGGCGGCTGCTCGGAGACCACGGCCACCGCTCCTCGCTTGCGCGCCGCGTCGACGAAGCGGTTGCCGTCGGCGACGGCGCCGCGGATGGCCACGAAGAGCGACCCCGGCGAGAGGTGCCGGGAGTCGTACGTGACCTCGGTCACCGGAAGCGCGGGATCGGCCTCCAGCCGGGCGTGCGGAACGCGCCGCACCAGCTCGGCGAGGGTCACGGAGTCTGCCCGCTCGGCGTCTCCGCCCGGCCGGCGGCCCGGCTCAGGCTCAGGACGCACGTGGTCACTGCTTCAAGCTCCGTGCCAGGCGCGGGGCTCTGCGCCACGACGCGGCCCGAGCCCTTCAGCTCGACGATGAGGCCCTGGCGCGCGGCCAGCGTCGCCGCCTCGCGGGCCGACAGGCCCCGCAGCTCCGGCATGCGGGCGGGCCCGCCGGCGCCGGCCGGAGAGGCCGAGGCCGGCCCCGCATGGAAAGAGGCGGGCCCGGCGGGGGCCTCCGGGCGATAGGCCGACATCCTCAGCATGCGGTCCGCGTCTTCCGGGGGAACCGCCAGCCGGCCCAGCGCCTGCTCCGCGATGCGGGCGAAGACGGGCGCGGCCACGTCGCCCCCTTCGTTGTGCGGACCGCGCGGGCTGTCGAGCGAGACGAGGATCACCAGGACCGGGCGCGCGGCCGGCACGAAGCCCACGAAGGAGGCCACGTGATCGACCATGGAATAGCGGCCCGAGGCGTCCACCTTCTGCGCGGTGCCCGTCTTGCCGGCCACCGTGTACCCCGTGACGGCCGCCCGCCATCCGGTGCCGCGCCGGACGACGCCCTTCAGCAGGTCGGTGAGGGCGTCCACGGCGTCCGCCTCCAGCACCCGGCGCACGGCCACCGGCCGCTCCGCCTTCACCACCCGGCCCCCGGCGTCCTCCACCTGCCTCACGATCAGCGGCTTCATCAAGTACCCGCCGTTGGCCACCGCCCCCATCGCGGTCGCGAGCTGCAGGGCGGTGACGCCGACCTCCTGTCCGAACGACAGCGAGGCCAGCGACAGCGCGCTCCAGCGGGAGGGCGGCCGGAGCAGCCCGCTCGATTCGCCGGGCAGCTCGATGCCGGTCGCGGCGCCGAAGCCGAAGTCCCGGATGTGGCGGTTGAGGTTCTCGCGGCCGAGCCGCTGGGCGACGCGGATCATGCCGATGTCGCTCGAGTGGGCGATCACGTCACGGAACGGGAGCTGGTGGAAGACCGCGTGGTCGTTCACGCGCACGCCGGCGATCTCGATCGC
Source organism: Acidobacteriota bacterium (assembly GCA_003223555.1). Lineage (GTDB taxonomy): Bacteria > Acidobacteriota > Vicinamibacteria > Fen-336 > Fen-336 > AA32. The sequence continues at coordinate 38,902 of QHVM01000104.1, forward strand.
GCCGTCGCCGCAGTCCACCGTCTCGTCGGGGTCGACCACCTTCTCCTGGAGCGCGGCGGCGGCGGTGAAGACCTTGAACACGCTGCCCGGCTCGTAGGCGTCGGCCACCGCCCGGTTCCGCCAGTGCGAGCTGGGGTAGGCGTTGAAGCGGTTCGGGTTGAATGTGGGACGAGACGCCATGGCCAGGACCTCGCCGGTGCGGGGATCCATCACGATCGCCACCCCGGAGATCGAGCCCGTCTCGACGACCGCGCGATCGAGCTCCTTCTCCGCCGCGTACTGGATCGCCTCGTCCAGCGTGAGGACCACGGAGTGCCCCTCGGTGGACGGCTTCTCGGTCGTCTCCACGGGGCGCCGCCGCGCGTCGATGCGGACGCTGACCTTGGCCGCCCGCCCGCGGATGAGGTCCTCGAAGGCGTACTCGACGCCGCTCATGCCGGTGTTGTCGAGGCCGACGTAGCCCAGCGCCTGCGCGGCCAGCTCGCGCTTCGGGTAGTAGCGGCGGGTCTCGGTCAGGAACCCGATGCCGTCGAGCTGCAGGTCGCGCACGTCCCGGGCCGCGCGGGGATCCACCTTGCGGCGGACCCACACGAAGGCCCGGCTGCGCTGGAGCCCGGCGGCCAGCTCGCGGCGGGCGGCGGCGTCGAGACCGAGGGCGCGGGCGAGCGCGGCGGCGGTGTCGTCGGGCTCGTGGACCTCCTGGGGCACGGCATAGATGCTCTCGGCGTCGACGGAGACGGCGAGCGGCCGGCCGGCCCGGTCGAGGATGGGCCCCCGCCGCGGATCGAGGTTGATCATGCGCTCGCTCTGCCGGGCGGCCTGCCGCTCGAAGGACTCCCGGCCCAGGACCTGGACCTGGACGAGCCGCACGACGACCACCAGCGCCCACAGGCACACGGAGAGGGCGACCAGCATGAGGCGCAGCCGGATCAGCCGGTCGCGCACCGTGGGGGGGGAGGCCGGCGCCAGCATCAGTTCCTCCCCGCCGGTGCGCGCTCGGAGCCGCTGGCCAGCCGCGAGCCGGCCGGGACCTCGCGCGGCCTCTCCACCACCACCAGCTTCTGGGGGGCGGGGGTGGCGAGGCCGAGGTCGCGCCGCGCGATCGTCTCCACGCGGTGGAGGTTCTCCAGCGCCGCCTTCTCGAGGCGCAGCTTGCGGTTCTCCTCCAGCAGGCGCTCGCGTTCCTTGGACATCTGCTCGCGGGCCAGGCTCGTCTGGCGGATCTCCAGGCTCGGCCAGGCGTAGAGCACGAGGCCGCCCACGAGGGCCGCGGCCAGCAGCAGCAGCAGCCAGAGGTCGCGGCTCGAGCGCGGGTCGACCTCCCGCACGACGTGCGAGTTGTCGATCGCCTTGGGGAGGAGGCCGGTCGCGTCGAGGGCGTCGTCCCTCACGCCGCCTCCCGCTCGATCGCCCGCAGCCGCGCGCTGCGCGCCCGCGGGTTGCGCCGTACCTCTTCCTCGGCGGGCCGCACCGGCTTGCCGGTGAGCAGGCGGAAGCCGGCCGCGGCCAGGGCGCGGAAGGACTGTTTGACCTCGCGGTCCTCCAGGCTGTGGAACGCGATGACCGCCATCCTCCCGCGGGGAGCCAGCCGGTGGGCGAGCGCGACGAGCGCCGCCCCGAGCCCCTCCAGCTCGCGGTTGATTTGGATGCGCAGGGCCTGGAAGGTGCGGGTCGCGGGATCGATGGCCCCCCTCCGGGGCCGCCGCGCCGCGGCGCGCACGACCGCGGCCAGCTCCAGGGTCGTGCGCAGCGGCGAGCGCCGACGCGCCTCGACGATCCGCCGCGCGATGCGCCGCGACGCGCGCTCTTCGCCGAAGCGGTAGAGGACGTCGGCCAGCTCCTTCTCGGGCATCCGGTTGACGAGGTCGGCCGCGGTCGGGCCGCCGCGGCGGTCCATGCGCATGTCGAGCGGGCCCTCCCGCATCATGCTGAAGCCGCGCTCGGGCCGGTCGAGCTGCAGCGAGCTGAGGCCGAGGTCGAGCAGGATGCCGTCGGGCGCCTCGTCGAGCAGGCCGGGCAGGTCGCGATAGTCGGCCTGGACGAGCCGGACCCGCGGTCCGAAGCGGGCGAGCGTCTCTCTCGCCGCGAGCAGCGCGTCCTCGTCGCGGTCGCTCCCGAGCAGGCGGCCGTCGGGCGAGCTGCGCTCCAGGATCGCCGCCGCGTGCCCGCCCGCGCCCAGCGTGCCGTCCACCCAGAAGCCTCCCCGCCTCACCGCGAGCAGCTCCAGGGTCTGGGCCAGCAGCGCCGGCTCGTGGAGGATGGCCACATCAAATGCCGAACTCCGAGAGGACCTTTCCGTCCTCGTCGGTGAAGGGCTCCTTCTTGAACAGCCGCTCCTGCAACCGCTTCAGGTTCCAGACCGCGAGGTGGTTCTGGAGCCCGAGCACGCTCACCTCGCCGGCCATGGCCGCGCTCTCCCGCAGCATCTGGGGAAGCACGACGCGCCCCTGCCGGTCCATGCTCACGGTCTGGCCGAAGAAGTTGACGCGGTCGAGGAAGCGGGTCTTCGAGGGATTGGTGGAGGGGACCTCGGCGAGGCGGCGCTCGATCTCGAGCCACACCGCCATCGGGTAGAGGCGAACGTACTCACCGGTCACGCTGGTGACGAACAGCTCCGCTCCATACTGCGACTCCACGAGCGAGCGGAAGCCGTTCGGGATCTTCAAGCGTCCCTTGTCGTCGACGCGCGCCGGATGGTTGCCGCGAAGCATCGCTCCCCGAGTCTGTGGCGGCCGAGCGACGGGGGGACGAGCCGCGTTCGTCCCGAGGCCGGGCCTTCCGAAGTGGGATCGCTCCCGCGCGAGGAGCTTCTACCCACTTTTTTCCACAAAATTCCACCTGGAGTCTAGAAGGGGCCTCGCGGGGTGTCAAGGGGAAAATGAACTAGCTCCTGGGTTTCCCCTGTGGACGCAGGCCTGCCGCGGGAGCCCAGTCGAGGCCGAGCCCGGCGTCGTCGAGCAGACGCTCCGAGTCGCGAAGAAACGAGGCCCAGCGCTCGGGGGCCCAGACCTCGAAGCGGTTCACGACCCCGATCACGGTCGCCTCACCGCCGAGCCCGGCGGCCGCCCGCTGCGTGGAGGGAACGAGGATCCGTCCTTGCCGGTCCAGCTCGCAGTCGACCGCGCGGCTCGCCAGCAGCCGCGCCAGGCCCTTGGTCGGCCTGCTGAACGCGGGCAGCGCGACGAGCTGCGCCGCGAGCTTCTCCCACTCCGTGGGCGGGTAGACGGCCAGGCACTCGTCGAGGACCGTCATGACGACGCCGTGCGCGCCAGCCTCCGCCAGCCGACGGCGGAACGGGGCGGGGACGGGCAGGCGTCCCTTGGCGTCGAGCCGGTAGCGATAAGTCCCTTTGAACACAGGGGTCTGCGACTATTCCACACTTTTCCCCACATTTCCACATTGAGCAAGGGGGCGCTAGCGGCGCGCCCCCTTGGACCCCGCTCGCGTCTTCCGCGGCGTCGAAGTGAATTCGCCGCCGCTCATCTGGCGGGTCCGCTTCGCGGCCCCGGGGCGAATGAATCGCGCTCAGCTCGCAGCCTGTGGCGACGGGCCCAGTGCTAGCGGCGGCCCCCCTTGGACCCCGCACGCTGCGAGTTCGCCTCCGCGCGCAGTCTTGGCTGAAGGCTGTTGCTCTCTTTAAAGAGTCGTGGGGCTAGTCGAGGTGCTGGACCTTGTCGAAGAAAAGATCGACCAGGCGGGCGTCCCACATGCCGATGCTGGCTTCGTCCCGCATGATCTGGAAGGCCTTGTCGCGAGCAAGCGCGCCGCGGTAGGAGCGGACGGAGGTGATCGCGTCGTAGACGTCGGCGATCGTCAGGCAGCGCAGCGACACCGGGACCTGGTCTCCCTGCAGCTTGTCGGGATAGCCCCGGCCGTCGAGCCGCTCGTGGTGACCCCGGATGAGGGTCAGC
>QHVM01000105.1 GCA_003223555.1 Acidobacteriota bacterium
CTCCACCAGCCGGCGCAGGCGTGCTTCGCCGAAGAACTCGCCGTCCGGGTTGCGGCGGTCGAAGATGCCGTCCGTGCAGGCCACCAGCGCGTCCCCCGGCTCCATGCGCACCACTCCCCTCTCGAACTTCACCTCCGCGAGCGGCCCGATGACCGTGCCGCCGGTGGCCAGCTCGACGACACCTCCGCGCGAGAAGAGCAGGGGCGGCTGGTGACCGGCGTTGACGTAGATGAGGTTGCCGCCCGCCTCCAGCTCGCCGTAGAAGACGGAGACGAAGCGGCTGGAGAGCCGGCTGCGGTGGATGACGCGGTTGAGCTTGGTCAGGACGGGGGCCACCTTCAGCTCGCGCTCGATGCCCATCCGCAGGCCGGTCACCACGTCGCGCACGAGCAGCGCCGCCGGCAGGCCGTGACCACTGGCATCTCCGATGGCCAGGCCGAGCATCTCGCCGTCGAAGGGAAAGAAGTCGAAGAAGTCCCCGCCCACCTCCTCGGCCGGCACCGACCGCGCGGCCAGCTCGTAGCCGGGGAAGCCGGGCAGCTCGTCGAGGAGCAGGCTCTGCTGGATCTCGGCGGCTTCGCGGAAGCTGCCCCGCACCCGCTCCTCCATCAGCCGCGAGCCGAGGGCCGCCCGGACCGTATTGAGGGCGAAGTCCAGCTCCTCGCGGACCCAGCTCTCGGCCATCAGGAAGAAGACGAGGTGGCGGTCCGGCCGGCTCCCCACGGCCAGGGCGGCCGCGGGGCCGCGGGGCAGGATCCCGGCCCGGGCCGGCGTGCCGTCGGGCGCGGAGTCGGGGAAGATGTAGACCCCGTGCTGGAGGGCCAGGCTCGCCGGAGCGGCGGACGGGTCGAGGCTCTCGCGGGCCGTCCCGCGCAGCTCGCCCACCACCTTCACGAGGTCGAAGCCCTCCCGGCCCTCGGCGTAGAGCGCCGCGCCGCGCAAGCGAAGGTCCTCCCTCAGCGTCCGGAACGCGTCCTCCAGGAACGACCCGACGACCGTCCGGCCGGCCCGGGCCGGGTCCAGGCCGCCGAGCAGGCTGTCCAGCCGGCGATAGAGGAGCTTGGCCTCGAGATGGGACGTGCCGTCCATGGGAACCTGTAATCGTAGCAGACACGCAGGTCTGGTCCTGGTCGCCGCGATGGCGGCTCGGCCGGCGACGCCGGGCGGCTTGGCCAAGGCGCTCCCTTCCGGCATCCCGGCCGCCCGGACGCTGGCGGGCTGGGAGCATGCAAGCGGCGAGGTCCGGGACGGCGACTCGTCCGTCGTCTACGCGCTCTACGTCAACCCGATCCGCCCCGGGCTCTACGAGGTGACCCGGTTCCGTGTCGACCGCCCGGAGTCCCGGGCCGGCGGCCGGGCGAAGCGCGTGAAGGACACGGAGAAGCTGCTCTGGAATGCGCGGCCCGGCACGAGGGAGCCCCTCGTCTGCTACGAGCGGACCGGCCGCCGGAGCTGGCGCACGCTATGGCTCAGGCGATGGTCGTGGCGAAGGCTGGCGCCCGGTACGGCCGAGTACCGTGCGGCGATGTTCACCGCGATCCGCGTCTACAATCTCCACCGGGCCCGCCTCGGCCTGCCCCCTCCCGGCTAGATCTGCTTTTTGACGCAGAGGACGCAGAGGAACGCAGAGAACAAACAAGTAGAACACGAGCAAGAGCTGCGAGCGGAGCGCGATTCACTCGCGCGTAGCGAGCGGGGGTCTGGGGGGTGCGCCGCTAGCACCCCCCAGCTTGATGAGGACCTCTGCGTACTGAGGGCTTTCAGGCGAGGCGGCGCAGTATGCGCGGGGGCGCGTACCAGACGAGCGTGCCGCCCTCGGCCAGGGAGCCGGGGACGTCCAGCAGCGCCGCCCCGCCCTTCTTGAAGGTGAGCCGCTCGGCGTGTGCGCCGCCCAGGAGGCGGCCCAGCAGCGCCGAGAGGTCGGGCTCGTGGCCCACGATGGCCACCATCGACTCGGCGGGGAAGCGCCCCAGCGCGGTGGCGACCTCGTCGTAGCTGCCGCCCGCCAGCGCCGGAGATTCCTCGACCTCGACCTTGCCCCACGCCTTCGCCGCGATCTCGGCCGTGCGCCGGGCGCGGGACAGGGGGCTGCTGAGCAGCGTGTCGGGCCGCTTCGTCAGCCGGGCCAGCCCGTCCGCCGCCCGGCGGAAGCGGCGCTCGCCGCGCTTGGTGAGCGGCCGCTCCTCGTCGGGCATGTCGGGGGTTCCGCGCGGCACGGCGGTGGCGTGTCGGATGATCAGCAGTCTCATGGTGCAGCTCCTTGGTCCCGGTGTTGATCCCTATCTTCTATTGTAGTGCGGCTCCGGGCCGGGCCTCCCCGCTCAGGCCGCGGACCGGGACGCGCCCATCGCCTCCAGGCCGCGGCGCACGGTCATTGCCGGCGACAGGGCCAGGAACGCGCGGTGGTGCTCGTGGCTCCTCTCGAGGAAGAACTGCTCCTGGGCCCGCGCCTCGGCCGCCAGCTCCACCCGCCCCTGCTCGGCCGCGGCGGCGGCCTGACGGCCCATCCACGCCGCGATCACGAACGCGTCGCGTACCAGTCCCAGCGCGTCCTGGAGCTGGCGGAAGAGGGCGGGCGCGTCGTTGGCCTGCCCGGTGAGCTTCTCCGCCTGCTCGGCCGCATACCGGAGCCGGCGCAGGCGGCGCCGGAGCTGGTGGAGGGAGGGAAGGTCGAAGCCCTCGCCGAGCACCTCCAGCGACTCCAGGATCTGGGCTCCCCGGCTGTCCCGGGCGTCGCGCAGCCGCAGCAGGACCGTGAAGACCAGCTCGGCGCGCCGGGCGAGCACGGCCCGGAGGTCGCGGCGCAGGCGGGCGATGTCGAGGTCCATCAGGGCGTCGGTCATGCGGGCATGGCTGCGGCGGCGGCCGGCCCGTAGCCGCTCGCGCAGCAGCCGCTTCTCCGGCGTCAGCGGCCCGATCTCCTTCAGCCGTTCTTCGAACAGGGACAGGCTCACGTCCATGTCGCGGCTGGTGCCTCCCGCCCGCGTCAGCTGGCGCAGGATGCGGCGGGCCCGCCGCACCCGCCGGCCGTGGGGCTTGCGGGCGAGCAGCGGCAAGGCCACGCGGAGCCGGCGTCCGGCCACCCGCATCTGGTGGATCGACTCCTCGTCCCCCGTGAGGGCCTTGGGGAGCTGGCGGAAGAGGGCCCGGATGCGGTCCTTCAGCAGCGGAGTGGCGCGGTCGACGATCTTGCTGGGCACTGGGCTCGGTCCCGAAAAAGGCACACGATATACCACGTCGGGCCGGACGGCCTCAAGCCTATTATCGCAGGCCCGCCACCCTGGACGGTTACAATGAGCCGATGGCGAGCCCGCGCAAGCGCAGCCTGACCCCCAAGAGCGCGCCCCCCGCCCCCGCGCCGGTCGAGGTGCCGCGTCCGGTGGCGGTCATCGACATGGGAGCCAGCGCCATCCGCCTGGTGGTGGCGGAGGCGCCGCCCGGCCAACCCGTCCGGATCCTGGAGGAAGCGTCGCGGGGCGTGCTCCTTGGCAAGGATACCTTCACGCACGGCCGGCTGGGGGCGGCCACCGTGGAGGCGACGCTCAAGGCCCTCGAGGGCTTCCGGCGGATCATGGACGGATACGGCGTCGTGCGCTACCGGGCGGTGGCCACCAGCGCGGTACGCGAGGCGGCCAACTCGGACGTCTTCCTCGACCGCGTGCGCCTTCGCACCGGCATCGACGTGGAGGTGATCGACGGCTCGGAGGAGAACCGCCTGTCCTACATGGCGGTCCGGGACACCCTGCGCGACCATCCCTCCCTGGTCACGGGCGACTCGCTGCTGGCGGAGGTGGGCGGGGGCAGCGCGGACATCTCCTTCCTGCGCAAGGGCCAGCCCATCTACTCGGGGACCTACCCGCTGGGCTCGATCCGCATGCGGCAGAGCCTGGCCTCCTGGCACGGCAGCCAGGAGCAGGGCATGCGCCTGCTGCGGCGGCACATCCATAACGTGGTCGACGACATCCGCCGCGAGATCCCGCTGCGGGAGGCCCGCCACATCATCGCCCTCGGCGGCGACGTCCGCTTCGCCGCCCAGCAGGTGGCGGGGGCGAGGCGCGAAGGCCCGGCCGCCATCCTGGCCCGGGAGCCCTTCGTGGCGTTCTGCGACCAGGTGACGGCCTGGGACGTCGACCAGCTCGTGGAGCAGTACGGCCTGCCCCCCTCCGAGGCGGAGACGCTGGTGCCGGCCCTCGTCGCCTACCGGGAGCTTCTCCAGGAGACGGCGGCCGAGGAGGTGATCGTGCCCGACGCGTCCCTGCGGGCGGGGCTGCTGCTGGACATCGCGCAGGTGGAGTCCGGGCAGGGCATCGAGGACTTCTCGCGGCAGGTGCTGGCCAGCGCGGCCTCGCTCGGCGAGAAATACCGCTGGGACGCCCCGCATTCGAAGAAGGTGGCCCAGCTCGCCACCCGCATCTTCGACGAGCTCAAGGCGGAGCACGGGCTGGGCGAGCGCGAGCGGCTGCTGCTGGAGGTGGCCGCGCTGCTGCACGACGTCGGCAACTACGTCAACCTGCGCGGCCACCACAAGCACACCTGGTACCTGCTCTCGGTCTCGGACATCTTCGGCCTGTCCCAGGACGACATGGCGCTCGTCGCTAACGTCGCCCGCTACCACCGCCGGGCCCTGCCCCAGAAGTCCCACCTCCCCTACATGGCCCTCGACCGCGAGTCGCGGGTCGTGGTGAACAAGCTGTCGGCCATCCTCCGCCTCGCCAACGCGCTCGACGCCGACCACCTGCAGAAGGTGAAGGACGTCCGCATCGTCTCCGAGGAGGGGGACTGGGTGCTGGAAGTGGAGGGCGCGGGCGACCTCACCATGGAGCGCCTGGCGTCGCTGGCCCGCGGCGACTTCCTGGTCGAGGTCTTCGGGCGGAAGCTCGCCTTCCGGGAGGCGAAGGCGCGGGCCGTCTCGTGAGGCTCCGGTGAACCCGCCGCGGCGGCCGCGCCGGAAGGAGCCCGAGCTGTTCATCAACCGCGAGCTGTCCTGGCTGGAGTTCAACGGCCGGGTCCTGGAAGAGGCGATGGATCCCGCCACTCCCCTCCTGGACCGGCTGAAGTTCGCGATCATCGTCTCCACGAACCTGGACGAGTTCTTCATGGTCCGGGTGGCGGCCCTGAAGGATGCGGTCGAAGCGGGGGACAACGAACCCGACCTGGCCGGCCTGCGGCCGCGCCAGCAGCTCCACGTGATCGCCGAGCGCGCCCACGAGATGGTGGAGGCCCTGGGCAAGACCCTCACCGAGCAGATCCTGCCCGCGCTGGGCGAGCAGGGCGTGCGCATCGTGTCCCTGGCCACGCTGGAGGAGACGCAGCGCACGTTCCTCGGCCGATACTTCCGCACCGAGGTGCTGCCGGCCCTCACCCCGCTCGCCACCGACGTCTCGCGCCCGTTCCCGCGGCTGGCCAACCTCAGCCTGAACCTGGCCATCCTCCTCGCCCCCGGCGAAGGGGAGGAGCAGCCCCGGCTCGCGCTCGTCCAGGTCCCGGGCGGCCTGCGGCGGCTGGTCCGTCCGGTGGGGGGCGAGGGCAGCACGTACGTGCTCCTGGAGGAGGTCATCCGGGCCGAGCTGGCCGAGCTGTTCCCCGGCCAGCGGGTGCTGGAATCGGCCGCCTTCCGCATCGCGCGCGACGCGGAGATGGAGCTGGACGACGAGGGCGGGCGGCCCTACCTGGAGGCGGTGGAGGAGGAGCTCAAGAAACGACGCAGCGGCGAGGTGGTGCGCCTGGAGGTGGAGGCGCAGGCGGGCGACACGCTGGTGGCCATACTGGTCGACCGGCTGGGGATCGAGGTCCCCGACGTCTACCACGTGCGGGGCCCGCTCGACATGCGGGCCCTCCAGCCGCTCGTGGAGATCCCTTCGCTGGAGCACCTGCGGGAGCCGCCCCTCAAGCCGCTGCCCGCGCTCGACGACGACGAGCTGGGGCGGACTTTCGCCGTCGTCGCGGAGCGCGACGTGCTCCTCTACCACCCCTACGACTCCTACGATCCCGTCATCGCCTTCCTCTCCAGCGCGGCCGGCGATCCCGACGTGCTCGCCATCAAGCAGAGCCTCTACCGCACCAGCGGCGACTCGCCGGTGGTGCAGTCCCTGGCCCGGGCGGCCGAGAACGGCAAGCAGGTCACGGTGGTCGTCGAGCTGATGGCCCGCTTCGACGAGCAGTCGAACATCCGGTGGGCGAAGAGCCTGGAGGAGGCGGGGGCCCACGTCATCTACGGCATCCAGGGCTACAAGACCCACGCCAAGGTGTGCCTGGTCGTGCGGCGCGGCCCCCAGGGCATCGAGCGCTACGTGCACCTGGGCACCGGCAACTACAACGAGCGGACCGCCCGCGTGTACACCGACTTCGGCCTCCTGACCGCGGACCGCGCCTTCGGGGAGGACGCCTCCGCCTTCTTCAACGCCCTCACCGGCTACTCAGATCCCCCCCGGATGAAGAAGCTGACCATGGCCCCCACCAACCTCCGCGAGCGCTTCCTGCGCCTCATCGAGCGGGAGCGGCGGCGGGCGGAGGAAGGACAGGCGGCGGAGATCCGGGCCAAGGTCAATTCGCTCGTCGACGAGGACATCATCCGCGCCCTCTACGACGCCTCGCGGGCCGGAGTCCGCATCCGCCTCAACGTGCGGGGCATCTGCTGCCTGCGCCCCGGCATCAAGGGCGTCAGCGACACGATCGAGGTGGTCTCCATCGTGGACCGGTTCCTCGAGCACGCGCGGATCTACCAGTTCCGCAACGGCGGCGACGAGGAGGTCTACCTCTCGAGCGCGGACTGGATGCCGCGCAACCTGGACCGGAGGATCGAGCTGCTCTTTCCGGTGGCCGAGCCCGAGCCGCGGCGCAAGGTGCTGGAGGCGCTCGACGCGATGTTCCTGGACAACGTCAAGGCGCGTCGGCTCATGCCCGACGGCAGCTACAAGCGCAAGCGACCCTTGAAGGGGGAGGAGCCGTTCCGGGCCCAGATCCACATCTACCGGGAGGCGAAGCGGGCGCGGGAGCGGGCGCGGGCCGCCACCAGCGTGGCCTTCGAGCCGGTCGCCGCCCCCGCCGAGAAGGCCTCGTCGACGGGATGATGGGACGCCGTTCCCGGCTGGCCGCCGTCCTGGCGGCCGTGCTGCTGCTTCCCGCCGTTGCCCCTCCGCCGGCGGGGGCCGCGAAAGCGGGGGCGCCGAAGACGTCGACCCGGAAGACGGCCAGCAAGCCGGTCAAGAAGAAGGCGGGCCCTCGCAAGGCGCCCGCCAAGAAGGCCCCGGCCAAGAAGAAGGTGGTCGGGCTGGACCTGCCTCCGCTGCCGCCGGGCCGGAGCTGCTACCAGGCGGGCGCCGAGGTGCCCGAGCCGGCGCTGCTCAAGGACGCGCGCATCGGAGTCCCCGAGAAGGTGCGGGGCGGCGCGCTCAAGTCCGCCCTGCTCGTCTACCAGGTGCTCGTCGACAAGACCGGCCGCATCGCCGAGGTCAAGACCGTCGGGCCGCAGCCGAAGGAGGCGCCCTGGCCGCAGCTGCACGAGGCCGCCATCGGCGCGCTCAAGAAGTACAAGTATGCCAAGACCGTCGTGCGCGGCCGGCCGTCCCCGGTGTGCCTGATGGTCAGCCTGAACATGGACCTGCGCTGATGGACCGCGCCGTCGCGGCACCCGTGCTGGGGGCCCAGGAACGGGACGCTTTCCGCCGCGGGGTCGCCGAGTTCAACGCCGGCTACTACTTCGAGTGCCACGACACGCTCGAAGGCATGTGGGCCGGGATCCGCGGCCCCGCCCGCGACTTCTTCCAGGCCCTCATCCAGGTCTCGGTCGCCTTCTACCACCTCACCGGCGGCAACCCGGCCGGCGCGGAGAGCATGCTGCGCCGCGCTCTCAAGCGCTTCGAGCCCTATCCGGACCGCTATTTCGGCTTCGACCTCGCCGCCCACCGTGCCGAGCTGCGCGCCTGGCTCGACCGCATCCGCGCCGGACAGGCCCAGGACGCGAGCGCGGCCGAGCTGCCCCGGTGGAGCTTCGGCCCGCCGGAGGCGTGAGCGGCAGCCCTCGGCATGCTAGGTTGAGTCATGCGCCGGCGGCTGCTCCTCCCGGCCGTCCTCTTGGCGGTCCTGATCGCGGAGCCGGGCCCGCCCGCGCCCCGAGCGCGGCGGGTGCCGGTCGGGGACTGGGGCGGGCCGCGGGTCGCGGTCTCGGTCGAAGAGACGCAGGCCCACCTGGAGTTCGACTGCGCCCACGGCCGCATCCCGCGTCGTCTGAACGTCGATGGCCGGGGCCGCTTCCAGGCCGAGGGCCGCTACGTCGCCGAGCACGGCGGGCCGGTGCGGGCCGACGAGGCGGACGAAGGCCGTCCGGCCCGCTACTCCGGGGTGCTCTCCGGCCGGACCCTGACCCTCACGGTGCGCCTGGCGGGCGGGGAGACGCTCGGGCCCTACACGCTCGGGCTGGGACAGCCCCCCCGCCTCATGAAGTGCAAGTAGCCTCTCACTGCTTCACGACCTTGATCTCGTCGACGGCCGCTCCCCAGTCGGTCACGCTCACGTCGGTCGTGAGGCGGAACTGGATCTTCACGTTGCTCTGGCCGGCGTAGGCGCTCAGGTTGAGGGTGGCCAGCGGCGCCCACAGGTTCCAGCTCGCGCTCTGACCGCTGACGTGGACGAGGGCGGTCCAGGTCGTCCCGCCGTCGGTCGAGATGCGCACCTCGAAGAAGTCGAAGCCCGTCTCGGTCGAGTGCTTGAAGGCGTAGGTCAGGGTGGCGGTGCTGGCGCCGGCCAGGTTGAGCACCGGCGTCGTCATCCGCGCGTCCCCGTTGTTGCCGTAGTTGCCGGTGGGGTTGGCCGGGTTGCCCGCGCGGTAGCGCCAGCTCCCGGCGTAGGCCGAGGTCGAGTTGCGGAACCACTGGGTGTCGGTGGTGGTGCTGCTGAAGGTGAGGCTGGTGGTGGCCGACTCGGCGCCGTCGTAGAAGACCGTCACCGGTCCGGTATTGCTCACCGTCACCGTCACCGTCGCGCTCGTACCCACGTTGCCCGCCGCGTCGTAGGCCTTGGAGACGAGGCCGTGGCTGCCCGCCGCGTAGGCGGTGGTGTCCCAGGCGAAGCTGTAAGGCGAGGTGGTGTCGGTGGCCTTGAGCGCGGCGTCGACGTAGAACTCCACCTTCGTCACGCCGATGTTGTCGGAGGCCGAGGCGGAGACGGTGGTCGTCCCGCCCACGGTGGCGCCGCTCGCGGGCGCGGTGATCGACGTCGTCGGCGGAACCGTGTCGGGCGCGGGCGGCGTCACGGCGAAGACGAGGTCGTCGTGGTCGTCATAGGCGCCCGTGCTGCATGCCGCCGCGCTGCCCTGGTAGCGGAACCGGGCGCGCACCGCCTGCAGGGTCCCGCTCGGCAGCGTGTAGCTGGCAGAGAGGGTCTGGGCCCCGGCCGCGCCGGGGGTGAGGGTCGTGATGAAGGTCCAGGCCGGGCTCGTGGCATCGGCCGCGTAGTAGAGGTCCAGGTGGTCCGACGAGGGACTGCTCCAGGCCCACACGGTGGCGTCGATCCTCACCGTCTTGCCGGCGGCAAAGGGCGCGCCGTCGGCGGTGGAGACCTTGATCCGGTCGTTCGACTCGTCGGAGTGGAATGTGCCCGAGGTGCCGTCGGCGCAGGAGGCGTTGACGGTGTTGGGCTGGTTGGGCTCGGGCCCCTTGCCGTCCCGGCCGAGGAGGAGCGACGGGCCGGAGTCGCACACGCTGCCCACCGATGAGCAGCGCGGCGCTTTCAGGCCGGTGTCGAAGACCGCGGTGGTGCCCCCGGCCGGGTTGACGGTCAGGGTGAGGCCGGCCCCATGGCTCAGCGAGCCGGAGGTGCCGGTCACGGTCAGGCCGGAGGTGCCGGTCGCCGCCGTGGCGGACGCAGTCAGGGTCAGGGTCGAGCTGGCGCTGCCGCCCGACGGCGGCGTGACCGGGTTGGGCGAGAAGGAGGCGGTGACGCCGGACGGCAGCCCGGACGCGCCGAGGCTCACCGCGGAGCTGAAGCCGTTGGCGCTGGCGACCGTGATCGAGCTCGTCCCGCTCGTGCCCTGGGTGACGGTCACCGAGGAAGGCGACGCGGAGACGGAGAAGTCGGGCGCCGGGGGACCGCCGCAGGAGTCGAACTTGAACGACGCGATGCGGGTGCTCCAGTTGAAGGTGCCGCTCGCCTTCAAGTACTCGTTCGTGTACCAGAACGTGCAGTCGTCGCTGGGATCGATGGTCATGGCGCTGTAGTCGCCCCAACGGCTGAGGCTGGCGGTCTGGGACCCGACGCCGGTGAACATCTCGGTCTCGGCCTGCAGGGTGCCCGGAGAGTCGGTGGCCAGGCGTCCCGTGTAGCGGATGCTCGGCCGCACGGTGCCGCTGGAGACGCTGTAACCCATCAGCATGTTGCCCGAGCGGTCCTGGGCGATGCTGCCCATCCAGCGGTGGTTGGCGTCGGGCGAGAACGTCCCCTGCTGGAACACGGACGGCCCGGCATTGGGGCTGCGGATCTCGTACCAGCGGACGCCCGCGTGCCCGGACACGTCGACCGAGTGGTTGACGACGAGCGACTCGTGGTCGCTGAAGTTGCGGTAGGCGAGGCGGTACATGAGCCGGTCGGCCAGCGAGTCGAGCCTCTGCGTGGTGCTGGGCTGGGTGACGCAGGTCCCGCCGTTGCACGCTTCGGTGAAGGCGGCCCCCGCGACGTGGGTGGGACCGGTGAACGTCGAGCTGGCCGGGCTCGCCCAGTCCACGTGGAACTTCCAGAGGTTGAGCCCGTTCAGGTTCACGTCGTCGAAGGCCAGGAAGTAGTTGGGCGATCCCGCCGGCGGCGGGGTCGACCCATCCAGGTCCGAGGGCAGCAGGCCGCCGTAGTTGGTGCCGAGCTGGAAGCACTGCATGGCCCCCGGCGTGCCGCTGGCGGTGAGCATCTGGTTGCGGTCGAAGGCGCAGACCTTGGCTCCCAGGAAGGCCTGGGTCGTGCCGTTGAACATGTTGAACGAGATGTAGTACGCGTCCGGCCACACGCCGGCCTTGGGGTAGTCGTTGAAGTCCGAGAACTGGTAGGCGAAGCGCCGCCACGTGCCGGTGGCGTCGGACGTCGTGGAGACGGCGATGCACTGGAAGTAGGGCGAGGCCGACACCGCGAACTGCGTCATGACCCAGCGGTCGGCGGCCTTGTCGTAGACGACGATGGGGTCGCCGCTGTTGTCCGATTCGCAGCGGCCCCCGAAGCCCTGCCAGAGGGTGTTCCCGTTGGCGGGGCCGTAGACCATGTTGCCGGTCGCCTTGTCGAACACCGCGAAGGCGGTGTTGACCCACTGCACGTACTGGGTGGCGCCCATCGCGCCCTCGGTGTCGGGCGGAGCGCCGGTGATCGAGTAGTTGGGGACGCCCACGCCGTCGAAGTTGGGGCCCGCGGTGGCGGCGACGAGGGGCCCGGGTGCGGCCTGGAGGACGGGGTCCGGCTGGCTGCCCAGGGCCCGGAAAGGATGATGATGGGGAAGGCGCTTGACGGCGTGCTCCTCGTTGTCCTGGAAGCGCGGCGGGATGGGCCGGATGCTCCGCAGCGGCGGTGAGACGTCGCTGTAGTCCAGCTCGATGAGCTCGGCGCCGACCCTTCGCTCGACCTTCTCCCGCGGCGCGCCCCGGACGGGGAGGACGGCCATCACCAGGGCGGCGCCGACGAGCGTCCCGGCTGTCTTCCGGCCCATTCACACTCTCCTGTCAGGTTTCGCGTGGGGAGGGACTAAGACAGTAATGCAGCTCTTCGAACTCTGTCAAGAATTATCCACTTGGCCGTGGGGGTACCGAACGGACGGAAGGTCAGTAGCCCATGGCACAGCCGTCCTTGCGTGATTCCGTGGCTCCCGCCAAGACGCCGGTGACGGGGTCGCGGGCCACCGCCTGGTAGCCGCCGAAGAGCCCGACCGCGTCCACCACGCGGTGGCCGCGCTTGACGAGCTCGCGGCGCACCTCGTCCGGCACGCCGCTCTCGAGATGAAGGATCCCGCCGCCGGCCATCACCGTCCCCGTGGGCTCCGACGATTCGGTGTGGTAGAAGCGCGCGGCATCGCCGGCCTCCTGGAGGTTCATGGCGAAGTCGACCAGGTTCACGACGACCTGGACATGGCCCTGGGCCTGCATGTCGCCGCCCATCAGCCCGAACGCCAGCCATGGCTTGCCGTCCCGCATCGCGAAGGCGGGGATGATGGTGTGGAAGGGACGCTTGCCCGGGACGAGCGAGTTGGGCCGGCCGGGCCGGAGGTCGAAGAGGGCGCCGCGGTTGTGCAGGGCGAAGCCGTCGACCGCGTAACCGGAGCCGAAGCCGGAATAGTTGCTCTGGATGAGCGACACCATGCCCCCCTCGCCGTCCGCCACCGCGAGGTACGTCGTGTCGCCGCGGTTCAGCGCCGGCTGGCCCGCTTCGTAGCGGGCGGCGGCCCGCTGCGGATCGATGAGCTTCGCCCGGGCGCGCGCGTAGTCCTTTCCCAGCAGGCCCTCCACCGGGACCTGGGCGAAGGCGGGATCGGCGATGTAGCGGGCCCGATCCTCGTAGGCGAGCTTCTTGGCCTCGACCATCGTGTGCCAGAACGCCGCCGACTCGCGGCCCATGGCCTTCAGGTCGTAGCCTTCGAGGATGTTCAGCATCTCGAGGGCCGCGATGCCCTGGGTGTTGGGAGGAAGCTCGAAGACCCTCACCCCGCGGTAGTCGGTGGAGACGGGCTCCACCCAGTCCGAGTGGTGGCGGGAGAGGTCCTGCTCCGAGAAGAACCCGCCGTTGGCCTTCGAGAAGGCCACCACGTCCGTCGCGATCCGTCCCCGGTAGAAGGCGTCCCGGCCGCCGCGCGCGATCGCTTCGTAGGCGGTGGCGAGCTCCGGGTTGCGGAAGACCTCGCCCTCCCGCGGGGCGCGGCCGCCGGGCAGGTAGGTGGAGGCGAAGCCGGGCTTGCCGCGGTCGAGGGCTTCGCCGCGCTCCCACAGCCCGGCGATGACCTGCGGCACCGGCGCGCCGTCCCGCGCCGCGGCGATGGAGGGGGCGAGCAGCTCGGCCATCGGGAGCCGGCCGAACTTCGCATGCAGCTCGGACCAGCCGTCCACCGTCCCCGGCACCGTCCACGCGTAGGGGCTCGAGGCGGGAATGTTCCCGTTGGCATCGGCGGGAACCTTGTCCGCGGTGAGCGCGGCGGGAGCCCGGCCGGAGCCGTTCAGGCCGTAGAGGCGGCCGGTCTTCGCGTCCCAGACGATGGCGAACAGGTCGCCGCCGATGCCGCACGACATCGGCTCCATCACGCCGAGGGCGGCGTTGACCGCGATGGCGGCGTCGGCGGCGCTGCCTCCCTTCCTCAGCACGTCCACGCCGATCTGGACCGCGAGCGGGTGGGCGGCGGCCACCATCCCGTGACGGGCGAAGACGACGGACCGGGTGGCGAAGGCGCGCCCCTCGGGCCGGTCGGTGCCGGTCGATGCGGAGCCCATCAGCGCGACGAGGACGATGCCGGGCCATCGGCGCATCCCTCTGCTCCTCCCTTCTCCACGTCGTGGCCGGCCGCGATCCAGGCACTCGTCCCGCCCACGACGTTGACGAGATCGGCAAAGCCGTGGCGCTCGAGCAGGCTGGTGGCCGCGCTCGAGCGGTAGCCTCCGGCGCAGATCACGGCGGTGGGCCGGGCGGGCTCGAGCCGCGCCCGGTCGCGCTCGAGCCGGTCGAGGGGAAGGCTCACCGCCCCCGGGACGTGGCCGGCGGCGTACTCAGCGGGCCGCCGGACGTCCACGACCTGGAGGTGCGGCACTTCGCGCCGCCGCGAGGCCAGCTCGTCCACGGCGATCTGCGGGAGGGTCGTCAGGGGCGATCCTGCCCGGTGCCAGGCGGCCACCCCGCCGGCCAGGTAACCAGCGACCCTCTCCAGGCCGACGCGGGCCAGCCGCGTCACCGCCTCGGCCGCCCCGGACTGGTCCTCGGCGATCACCACGATGGGCCGATCAGGCGGGACGAGGATGCCCGCCCAGGAGGCGAACTGGCCGCCGAGGCCGACGTTGAGGGAACCGGGCAGGTGGCCGGCGCCGTAGGCCGCGGAGGGACGCACGTCCAGCAGGACGGCGCCGGCTCCGGCCGCCTCCTGCACCGCGTCCGGCGCGAGAGCGGGCGGGAGGGGACGGCCCGCCAGCGGCGGCGCGCCGCCGCGATTGATCTCCACGTCCATCGCGAAGTACGGGGGAAGCTCGGGGAGGTCGGCGGTCATCATCTCGATGAAAGCAGTCCTGGCCATCGGCTGCAGCGCATAGTTGGCGCGGCGCTGCTCGCCGATCGTCGACCAGGTGTCGGCGGAGATGTTGCGGCCGCAAAGGGAGCCCGCGCCGTGGGCCGGGTACACGAGCACGTCGTCCGGCAGCGTGAGCAGCTTGCGGTGGAGCGAGTCGTAGAGAAGGCCGGCCATGGCCTCCGGCGTGTCGCCCCGGCCGCCCGCCAGGTCGGGCCGGCCCACGTCGCCGATGAAGAGCGTGTCGCCGGTGAGGACCATCTTCGGCTGGGGAGAGACCGCGGTGTCGGTCACCAGGACGGAGACGCTCTCCGGCGTGTGGCCGGGCGTCTCCAGGAAGCGCAGCACCACCCGGCCGAGGCGTACCTCGTCCCCCTCCTGGACGGCGCGGTGGGGGAACGCCGCGCCCGCCCGGGCGCCGAAGACGACCTCCGCCCCGGTGCGCTCGGCCAGCTCCCGGTGGCCGCTCACGAAGTCGGCGTGGAGGTGGGTCTCGATGACGTAGCGGATACGCAAGCCCTGCGCGCGCGCCTCGGTCACGTACTCGTCCACGTCGCGCCGTGGGTCGACGACCGCGGCCTCGCCCTCCGAGCCGATCAGGTACGACGCGTGGGCGAGGCAGCCCAGGTAGAACTGCTTGAAATACATGGGCGGCTCTCCGTGGGAGGCAAGGATAACTCGGGGTAGGATCGTGCGCCATGAGCCAGCCCGCGCTCCGTCTCTCGCCCCTGCTCCTCACCCTGGTCCTCTTCGGAGCCGGACCCGCGCCGGAGCCCCCCTCCCGGCCCGGCCCCGAGGGAGGCGGCGTCACGCTGCTCCCCAACGGGTGGCGCATCGCGCCGGCGGGACGCCACATCACCGTGGGCGACCTGCCGCTGGCGATGGTCGAGTCGCCCGACGGCCGGTACCTCATCGTCAGCAACGACGGCTACGCGAGGCCGACCCTGGCCGTGGTGGACACCGATCGCCTCATCGTGAGGTCGCGGGTGCCGGTCGAAAACGCGTGGCTGGGCCTGGCCTGGCATCCCGACGGGAGGCGGCTCTACTGCTCGGGGGCCGGCGAGAGCACGGTGAAGGAGCTGCGCTGGGCGAACGGGACGCTCGTCCCGGCCCAGAGCTTCGTGCTGCCCCGGCCGAGCAAGGAGAGCTTCGTGGCCGGCCTGGCGGTCAGCCCCGACGGCTCGCGCCTCTACGCCGTCCACGCCCTCGGCGAGCTGCTCTCGGCGGTCGACCTGACCCAGGAAGAGCCGGTCGCGCGGAGCGTGAGCCTGCCCGCCGAGGCCTACACGGCGGTCGTCTCACCCGACGGAAGCACCCTGTACGTCTCGCTGTGGGGGGGCGCGAAGGTGCTCGCCTTCGACCCCTTCACGCTGGAGAAGCGGGCGGAGATCACGGTGGGGGAGCACCCGAACGCGATGGTCTTCTCGAAGGACGGCGGGCGGCTCTTCGTGGCCTGCGCCAACACCAACGCCGTCTGGGTGGTGGACCTGGCTACGCGCGCGGCGAGAGAGCAGGTGTCGGTCGCCCTCTACCCGAACGCGCCGGCCGGCAGCACCCCCAACGGCCTCGGCCTGTCGCCCGACGGCCACACGCTGCTCGTGGCGAGCGCCGACAACAACGCGGTGGCGGTCGTGGACGTGAGCCGCCCGGGGGCCAGCGCCGTCGAAGGCTTCATCCCCACCGGCTGGTATCCGACCGCGGTGCAGTTCAGCCGCGACGGCCGCCGCATCGAGGTGCTGAGCGGCAAGGGGCTGACCTCGCAGGCCAACCCTCGCGGCCCCCAGCCGGGCGTCGGCTCCAGCGATGCCCAGTACGCGGGTTCCATGCTGCTCGGCTCGCTGTCGGTCCTGCCCGTCCCCGACCGGGCGGCGCTGGCCGCCTACACGAAGAAGGTCCTCGAGCTGACCCCCTACACCGACGCGGCGCGGCTGGCCCCCGCCCGCGCCCCGGCCGGCTCGCCGATCCCGCGCCAGGTGGGCGATCCCTCGCCCATCAAGCACGTCTTCTACGTGATCCGCGAGAACCGCACCTTCGACCAGGTCCTGGGCGACATGGAGAAGGGCAACGCCGACCCGACGCTGTGCCTGTTCGGCGAGGACGTGACCCCCAACGCCCATGCCCTGGCCCGGGAGTTCGTGCTGCTCGACAACTTCTACGTCGACGCCGAGGTGAGCTACAGCGGGCACGCCTTCTCGATGGGGGCCTATGCCACCGACTTCGTGAACAAGGTCTGGCCGATGAACTACG
>QHVM01000132.1:0-486 GCA_003223555.1 Acidobacteriota bacterium
GTGCTGCGGCCGCGCGGGCCCGCGAGATCCGTGATCGGCTACACCGCTGGGCGCTCGACTGGGTCGCCCGGCTGGAACGGACCTCCCTCGCCGAACACCTCGACGAGGCGTCGACGCTCCTGAGAGCTGCGCGAGCCGAGCTGGGCACGTCGACGGACGACAACCTGCCCGCGGAGCTGCTCCTCGTTGAGGCAGCCACGCGGCAGACGTGAGAACCCGATGGGGGAGGTCAGCCGATCCCCGGAGTCGACCGTGGTCGAGAGGACCGGGAGATTCGGGATCAGGGCACGCTCATTAGGGCCGAGGGACAGCTGTTCGAGCCGTCCCGCGGACACGGCCGAACCATGCCACAAGGGGAGTCCGTTCCGCGACCACCCTCGCCCTCGGGTACAGCGTGGGCCCCCCCATGCCGGCTGGAACAGTCCGACACGCGACCTCGCGCCCCTCACGCAGCTGTCGAGCCCGCCGCCGTGCACCAACGGTGCC
>QHVM01000132.1:543-5375 GCA_003223555.1 Acidobacteriota bacterium
GCCAGCGCGCGGTTTCGCTCGACCGGGCTCTCGTCGCGCAAGAGCTCGTCCCAGACCCTTTCGGGGGCCTTCGGCGGCCCCTGAGGATCAGGCATGTCCGTCCTCACAACCCGCGGAAAAACGCTGGGCAGGAGTCTATCGCCCCGCCTCCCCTGGTTCCCGCACACACGAGCCCATTACCTGTGAAGTGGGGAAAAACCCGGACAACAGGGACACCTGTGGAAAAGTCTTATGGAACGCCCACCGCCAGCTTCCGGCCTGCCTCGATGAGATCGATCTTTCGGGGCCTCGGCCACGGCAAGCGCGATAATCGAAGATTCGCGCCCGCGTGTCGAAATCGCGGATCCCCGGCCGTCATCTCTCTGGAAGCGATCGCGGTCCGCGCCGGGCCGCGCGACCATAGGAGGATCACGATGCGCTACATCATGCTCGTCTATGAGACCGCCGCCGATCTCGACAGCCGGGACGACCCGACGGGCGACCCGTACGTCGCGGCATGGCGGGCGTATCACAAGGCCCTCGTCGAGGCGAACGTCTATGTCGGCGGGGCGCCTCTGAAGCAGGCGGCGACGGCCACGACCGTGCGGCTGAGAGAGGGCAGGCGGCAGGTGCAGGACGGTCCGTTCGCCGAAGCCAAAGAGGAGTTGGGCGGGTTTTTCATTCTCGATCTGCCGTCCCTCGACGCCGCCCTCGCCTGGGCCGCGCGCTGCCCCGCGGCCGCCGGAGGCGCCCTGGAGGTCCGGCCGATCGACGCCGACTTTCTCGAGGCGGTCGTTCGTCCCTGAGAGCCATGGGGGATGCGTATCACGCCGTCGAGGCCGTGGCGCGCGCGTCCTACGGACGCCTGCTCGCCTATCTCTCCTCCGAGACGCGGGACGTGGCCGGCGCGGAGGACGCACTGAGCGAGGCGCTGCTCTCGGCGCTGACGTCCTGGCCGCGCGACGGCGTGCCGGAGCGGCCCGAAGCGTGGCTTCTCACCGCCGCGCGGCATCGTCTGATCGACCAGGGCCGCCGCACGCACGTGCGCAGCGATCACCTGGACGCGATTCGAAGTCTCACGGAAGAGACCGCGGGACCGCCGGCTGTCGTCGACTCGTTTCCCGACCGACGCGTCGAGCTGCTGTTCGTGTGCGCCCACCCGGCGATCGATCCCGCGTTGCACACACCGCTGATGCTGCAGACGGTCCTCGGCCTCGACGCGGCGCGCATCGCACAGGCCTTCCTTGTTTCGCCCGCGACCATGGGACAGCGGCTGGTGCGGGCGAAGCGCAAGATCCGCGAGGCGGGCATCCCTTTCCAGGTTCCCGAAGCCTACGAGCTGCCGCACCGTCTCGACGCGGTTCTCGAGGCCGTCTACGCCGCCTATGGTCTCGGCCGAGACGAGACGACGGGCGCCGACGCACGCGGGCAGGATCTGGCGGACGAGGCGATCTGGCTGGCGCGTGTGGTCCGCACGCGCATGTCCGAAGAGCCCGAAGTGCGCGGGCTCCTCGCCCTGATGCTGTTCTGCGATGCACGCCGTGCGGCGCGGCGGACCCCCGATGGACGCTATGTCCCTCTCTCGGAGCAGAACCCGGCTGCGTGGTCGGCCGAGTCGATCGTCGAGGCCGAGCGCGAGCTCGCGGCGGCCGCGGGGCTCGGGGGGATCGGCCGGTTCCAGATGGAGGCCGCCATCCAGTCGGTCCATTCCGAGCGCGCGCGCACCGGCCGCACCGATTGGGGCGCCATCGTCGTGTTCTACGAACATCTCGTCCGCATCGCCCCGACGCTCGGCGCCCGGGTGGCGCAGGTCGTGGCGGTGTCCGAGACGCGCGGGGCCACCACGGCGCTGACGCTCCTGGACACGTTGGACCGCGCCGCGGTGGCGGCTTACCAGCCTTTCTGGGCCGTGCGCGCTCACCTTCTCAGGCAGCTCGGCCGGGCGATCGAGGCCAGGGAATCCTACGATCGCGCCATCGGTCTCACCGAAGATCCCGCCATCCGGCGGTTCCTGCTCGACCGTCGCGGCTGAATCTCGCGGGCTTCCTGTCGAAATCCCCTCCTCTCGAACGTCATCAGAGTGAAGGCCGGAATCGACACACCCCCGGCCGAGGAGAGGCGAGTCAACGGTCAACCCAACAGGAAAGGAAGAGACCATGAATGCACGGAGAATCGAAGGAGCGGTCGCCCTGGTGACGGGGGCCAACCGCGGCATCGGGCGAGCGCTGACGGAAGCGCTCCTGACCCGGGGCGCGAGGAAAGTCTACGCCACGGCGCGCAATCCTGAGGCGCTGCGCGACCTGCGTGACGATCGGCTCGTTTCGCTGCGGCTCGACGTGACCGACGTGGACCAGATTCGCGCGGTTGGAGAAGCGGCTCAGGACGTCGAGGTCGTCTTCAACAACGCCGGTGTGGCGCTTCCCGGAGGAATCGCGGACTCGACGGTCCTCGATCGAGCCCGGCGCGAGATGGAGGTGAACTACTTCGGGCCTCTGCAGCTGCTCCAACGCCTGGCTCTGACACTGGCCAGGAACGGCGGGGGGGCGGTCGTCAACATCGGCTCGGCAGCCGGCCTGACCAACTTCCCCTTTATCCCGACCTACAGTGCCTCGAAGGCCGCGCTCCATTCGCTGACGCAAGCCGCGCGCATTCTCCTCGGGGCGCAGGGCACCTCGGTCTTCGGCGTCTACGCGGGCCCCGTTGACACCGACATGACTCGTGGGTTTGAGCTGCCGAAGACCTCGCCGCGTGACGTGGCGCTCGCGATCCTCGACGGCATTGAGGCCGGGCAGGAGGACATTTTCCCGGACCCGTTCGCGGTGGATTTTGGCCGACGGTTCGGGTCCTCGCCGAAGGCCTCGGAACGGCAGCTCGCCACAATGGCCGCGGCGATGCTCTCGGCCTCCGCGGCGTGAGCCGAATTGGCGGCTGTGCAGGACGTCGACCGATTGTGGAACGGAAGAGAACAAACGATGGAAGACGCGGACAGAAGGAGAGAAGCGATGACGAAGCACATGACGGGAACACGTGAAGAGTGGTTTGCAGCCCGGCTCGGGCTGCTCAAGGCGGAGAAGGAGCTCACGCGGCGCGGCGACGAGCTGGCGCGGCGACGGCAGGAGCTGCCGTGGGCCCGGATCGACAAGGAGTATCGATTCGAGACCGACGAGGGGAGCGCCTCGCTGGCAGACCTCTTCCGAGGGCGCTCGCAGCTCCTCGTCTATCACTACATGTTCGGGCCCGACTACACCGCGGGGTGTGCAACCTGCTCGACGATCGCTGACGGGTTCGACGGCTTCGTCGTCCACCTGGCCAACCACGACGTCATGCTTTGGGCGGTGTCGCGGGCGCCGCTCGTGAAGCTGAAAGCGTACAAGCGGCGGATGGGGTGGACGTTTCCCTGGGCGTCCACATTTGGCCGCGACTTCAATCTCGATTTCAACGTCTCCTTCACCGAGAAGCAACAGCGCGACGGGGCGATCGAATACAACTACGAACGCGGCGGCCACGCGATGGACGCGACGGAGGTGCCGGAACCGGTCGCCGAGAACGCGGCCATGGCCGGAACCGACGTGGCCACGTACACGCGCGAGAGGCCGGGCATGAGCGCGTTCGTGCTCGAGGACGGCGTCGTCTACCACACCTATTCCACCTATGCGCGCGGACTGGACGGCCTCTGGGGCATGTACCAGTGGCTCGACCGCTCCCCCAAGGGGCGTAACGAGACGGGCCTCTGGTGGCGCCGCCACGACGAGTACAACAAAGGCTGAAGAAATCTTGGTCGGCGAAGCGGCTTCGAAGCCTGAAGAGCACCGACGGGGAGATTTCACACGCATGTGTTCCGAGCGAACCTCCCAGCAAGCCTTTTTTGGCGTCTCGGCGCTGCTCTTCGCTGCCAGCGCGGCGGGAACGATCGTCTGGTGCACGTCCATGTCGACGATGGGCGAGATGCCGATGCCCGGCGGCTGGACGATGTCGATGGCGTGGATGCGGATGCCCGGACAGACGTGGCCAGGCGCCGCGGCGGCGTTCCTTTGCGTGTGGGTCGTGATGATGGTGGCGATGATGCTGCCGTCCTTGGTCTCGATGCTGTGGCGCTACCGCCAGGCCGTTGGCAGGCCAGGCGAGGCGCGCCTCGGTCGGCTGACCGCGCTGGTGGGCGTGGGGTACTTCTTCGTGTGGACCGTGTTCGGAATGGCCGCCTTTCCGCTGGGCGTCGCGCTGGCGGCGGTCCAGATGCAGCAGCCGGCGCTGGCGCGCGCCGTACCGACCGCGGTCGGTGTGGTCGTCCTGATGGCCGGCTCCCTCCAGCTCACCGCGTGGAAGGCGCGTCACCTCGCCTGCTGCCGGGAGGCAGCCGGGCGCGGCCGTACGCTGCCGGCCGACGCCGGCACGGCCTGGCGACACGGCCTGCGCCTCGGCCTCCACTGCAGCCAATGCTGTATCGGTCTGATGGCGATCCTCCTGGTCATCGGGGCCATGGACCTTCGCGCGATGGCTGTCGTGGCGGCAGCCATCACCGTCGAACGTCTCGCACCGGCCGGTGAGCGCGTCGCGCGAGCCACCGGGGCCGTCGTCGTCGGGGTAGGGTTGTTTCTGATCGCGCGAGCAGCCGGGCTCGGATGACGAATCCGCATCGCCAAGTCGGAGATGGGATACAAGAGCCTGGGCGCCTCGTCGGAGAAGGTTACGAAGTCGCAGCCCTGCGGCGCCGAGGTGTATCTGGCCGGCTTCGGATGGGTGCCGGTCGATCCGGCCGACGTGCGCAAGGTCGTCCTCGAGGAGCCGCCCGGAAATCGCCCGCTGGACGACGACATGGTGAAGAAGGCCCGCGCGCGGCTATTCGGGTCCTGGGA
>QHVM01000106.1 GCA_003223555.1 Acidobacteriota bacterium
TCGCCGCTCCTCGCGGCCCTCGGCATCGGGCGCGGCGACGTGGTGGCGCTCGCGGGGGCCGGCGGAAAGACCACCCTCGCCTACCGGCTGGCCGCGGATGCGCGCGCGGCCGGCCTGCGCGTGCTGGTCACCACGACCACCCACATGGGTGAGCTTCCCGAGGCCACGACCGGCCGGGTCTTCATCGAAGCCGAAGGCGATGCGCGGCCCGCGCTGAGGGAGGCCCTGGCCTGCGACGGCCTGGCCACGCTGCTCGGCCGCCGGGTCCGCCCCGACAAGCTGGAGGGCGTGGACCCCGAGCGCGTGGACGCTCTGGCCGGGTGCGCGGACCTCATCCTGGTGGAAGCCGATGGCGCGCGAGGGCGCTCGCTCAAGACGCCGGCCGGGCACGAGCCGGTCGTCCCTCGCTCCAGCACCCTGCTCCTCGTCCTGGCCGCCCTGGACGTGCTGGGACAGCCGCTGGGCGAAGACCACGTTCACCGCCTCGACCTGGTGGCGGCGGCGGCGGGGCGGGCGGTCGGCGGCCGGGTCGACGAGGACGTGGTGGTGGCCGCGCTGGGCGAGGCGTCCGGCTATCCGTCCCGCGCGCCGGCCCGGGCGCGCTCCGCGGCCTTCCTGAACAAGGCGGAAGACGAGACCGCGCTGGCGGCGGCGGCGCGCATCGCTCGCCGGCTCGTGCCGCCCTACGACTTCGTGGCGACCGGGTCGGCCCGCGAGGGCTGGGCGCGGGCGTTGTCGTGAGCGCCCGGACGCAGGACGTGGCCTCGGTTATCCTGGCCGCAGGGGCCTCCACGCGGATGGGCCGGCCCAAGATGCTGCTCCCGGTGGGTGGAGGAACGCTGCTCGCCGCCGCCGTGGCGCCGCACCTGGCGGCCGGCGTCGGACGCGTGATCGTGGTGCTCGGCAACGAAGCGGAAGCGGTCCGGCGGGGCGCGGGCCTGCCCGCCGACCCCCGGATGCGGCTGGTGGTGAACGAGGAGTGGAGCGAAGGGATGGCGTCCTCGCTGCGCCGAGGCATGCGCGAGTGCGGGTCGGCGGGGGCGGCCCTGGTCGCCCTCGGGGACGAGCCCGGCGTGACCGCCGAGCGCGTGCGCCGGATCGTCGACGCGTGGGGGCCGGGGGTGGCGCTGGTCGTGCCCGTCCACGGCGATCGGGCCAGCCATCCGGTGCTCTTCGATCGCCGGCTCTGGGCCGAGCTGGAGTCGCTGGCCGGGGACGTCGGCGCGCGAGAGGTCGTCCAGAGGCATGGGGCGGAAGCCGTGCGCGTCGAGTGCGAGCCGCTCCCTGACCTCGATACGCCCGCTGACTACGAAGATCACCGGCGGGGCCGATCCGAGCGCGGCCGTCGCGGCCTCAAGCTATGAGCAGCGACCGAGAGGCAAGACCATGGAGAGACGCGGACGCAGCCGGTGGCCGCTCAAGCTGATCCTCGTCGCGTTGTTCGCCGCCAGCGCGGTCTGGCTCTACGACATGTACACGAGCCCGACCGCCATCCAGTGGGCGGACATGCGCAGCTTCGTGCTGGGCTACTTCTTCGGCAGCTTCACGATGGAGTGGATCCGCCAGCGGTCGGAAAGGATGGGCCAGTAAGCGCTGATTGCTGATCGCTGACCGCTGCCGTATCCTTTCCGCGTGAGAGACGTCCTCGAGGCCACGCTGCGCGCCGAGGAGAGCGGCGCGCCGGCCGCCCTCGTCACCGTGATCGCCACCGAGGGCTCGACCCCCCAGAAAGCGGGGGCCAAGATGCTCGTCTATCCGGACGGCCGCATCGTGGGGACGATCGGCGGCGGATGCGTGGAGGCGGAGATGACGTGGCGGGCGCGCCAAGCGATCGAGGCCCGCAAGCCCCAGGTCGCCTCCTACGACCTGACGCCCGACCAGGCGGGCGAGGACGGCCTCGTCTGTGGGGGCCGGATGCAGGTCTTCATAGAGCCCATCGAGGGCACCCCCACGCTGTGCCTGTTCGGCGCCGGCCACGTGGCCCAGCCCCTGGCCCGGATGGCCAAGGCGGCGGGGTTCCGCGTGCAGGTGGCCGACGACCGCGTGAAGTTCGCGAACCGCGAGCGCTTCCCCGAGGTCGACCTGCTCCTGGTCGAGGACTTCGCGGAGGCGGCCCGGCAGATGACGCTGGGCCCCAACAGCTACGCGGTCGTGGTCACGCGGGGCCACAAGGGCGACGCCGAGGCGCTCCGGGCGGTGGTGGGCAAGGGGCTTCGCTTCGTGGGCCTGCTCGGCAGCCGGCCGAAGCTCGTCCACCTCGTCTCGGGGCTCGAGGAATCCGGGGTGCCGCTCGACGAGCTGGCGGAGATCCACTGCCCGCTCGGCATCGAGATCGGCGCGGTGAGCCCGGAGGAGATCGCGGTCAGCGTGCTCGCGCAGATGATCGCCGTCCGCCGCGGCGTGCCGCCCTCCGCTGTCGGCCCCATGAAGATGGAGCTGCCCGGTCGCTTGAAGGCCGGCCGCTAGGCCCCCGCCGATGCGGCGGGAGGGGCCGGTCGTCGTGCGCGGCGGGGGGGAGATGGCTTCGGCCGTCGCGCGCCTCTTGTTCCTCTCCGGCTTCGACGTCGTGGTCCTGGAGCGCGCTGCGCCGCTCGCCGTCCGGCGCCGTGTCTGCTTCGCGGAGGCGGTCTTCAGCGGGGCGGCCTCGGTGGAAAGGGTGGCCGGGCGTCTCGTGCCCAGCTCGGCCGTCGGCGCCGCCTGGAAAGCGGGTGGATTCATCCCCGTCGCCGTGGACCCCGACGGCTCGTCCCTCCTACGGCTGGCGCCGTCGGTGCTCGTCGACGGCCGGATGGGCAAGAACCCCCTGGATACGACCATCGCCCAGGCCGGGCTGGTCGTCGGGCTAGGGCCCGGCTTCGTCGCCGGCCGCGACGTCCACGCAGTGGTCGAGACACAGCGAGGAGCGAACCTGGGCCGCGTGATCTGGAGCGGGGCGGCGGAGGAGGACACGTCGATCCCCGCTGCCGTGGCCGGCCACGCCGAGAGCCGGGTTCTGCGAGCGCCGAGGGCCGGCCTGTTCCGTGGACGGCGGCGCATCGGCGACCTCGTGCGCGTCGGAGAGGTCGTCGCAGAAGTCGACGCAACGGTGGTGGCCGCGTCGATCGCCGGCCTGCTGCGGGGGCTCCTCGGCGACGGCGTGCTCACCCGGGCGGGGATGAAGATCGGGGACATCGATCCCCGGGGCGGCGCCGTGGACCCGGCGCGGCTTTCGGACAAGGGACGCGCCGTCGCGGCCGGGACTCTCGAAGCGGTCCTGATCGGGCGCAAGGGGGCCTCGGCTTCAGTGCTTCCTTGAAGAGAAGGCCGGAAATAGGCTATCTTCAAGGGCAAAGTCGGCGCATGCAGCCGAGAGGCAATCTCGTCGCGGCGATCCTGCTGGCGGTGGCGGTCTGCGCCGGAACCGCCCATGGCGGCCGCAAGCCACTCGAGCCGCCCCCTCCTCTCAGCGTGGAGCACGTTCATCCCTCGGGCGCGTTCTTGTTCCGCACGCCGGATGGCTGGCTCGTGGCGCCGCTCACCGGCAAGCCGGAAGCGATCGAGGCGTGGGGCGGCGAGCTCGGCCTCCGGTTCGTGTACCGCCCCGGCGAGCCGGGCTACGACAGCCTGCACGCCGACTGCATGCTGGAGAGGCTGGCCGGACCGATGGAGACCGAGCCCCAGGTCAAGTACGAGTACGAGTTCGTCGGCGGCGTGGTGGGCAACCGCCGCGCGCTCGACTCGGCCTTCGTCGTCACGTACAACGAGCCGCGGCACGGACATCGCGAGTGGCGCCAGCGAACGGTGACCGTGGTGGGCGAGGGCGATTCGCTGTGCGTGAGCACCTATGTGCCGCGTCAGGTCTGGAAGTCCTCCCGGCCGGCGCGCGTCCTCGTCGATTCGGTGCTGGGCAGCGTCACCTTCCAACGGCGATGATGGAAGCGCTGCCGGCCGTCGTCCCGGTGGCGGCGGCCCGACCGCGCCGCCAGGTGTGGTCGGTGGGCGGCGGCAAAGGCGGCATCGGCAAGTCGCTGCTCACCGCCGCGCTGGGGTTCCAGCTCGCGCGCCTGGGCCGGCGGGTCGTGCTCGTGGACGCGGACCTCGGCGGCGCCAACCTCCACACGTGCCTCGGCCTGGCCGGCCCGGCCCTCACCCTGGGCGACTTCATCTGCCGGCGGGTCGAGCGCATCGAGGACGTCCTCGTGGAGACGGGGGTGTCGGGCCTGCGGCTCATCAGCGGCGCGTCCGACTTCCTGGGGGCGGCCAACATCAAGTACGCGCAGAAGGTGAGGGTCCTGAACCGGATCCGCTCGCTCGAGGTCGACATCATCCTCCTGGACCTGGGGGCCGGCACCTCCTTCAACATCATCGACTTCTTCCTGGTCTCCGACGTCGGGATCCTCACGGTGGTGCCGGAGCCGACGTCGATCGAGAACGGCTACCGCTTCATCAAGAGCGCCCTCTACCGCCGGCTGAGGGCCGCCGCCCCCAGCCAGGCCGTGCGGGCCATCGTCGACTCGGCCCTCGACCAGAAGAACCCCCTCGGCATCCGCACGCCCCTCGACCTGCTGGCCGTGGTCGAGCGGGCGGACCCGGCCGCGGTGCCCCTCCTCCGGAAGGAGATGGGGGCGTTCCATCCCCGCTTCGTGATCAACCAGGTACGCGACCCGGCCGACGCGGCGATCGGCCACCAGCTCGTGACGGCCTGCGCGCGCCATCTCGGCGTGAAGGCCGCCTACGCGGGCTACGTTCCCTTCGACGACACGGTCTGGCGCTGCGTGCGCCAGCGGAGGCTCTTCGCCTCGGCCGTGCCGGATTGCCCCTCGGCGCAGAAGGTGCGGGAGCTGGCCCGCGGCCTCCTGCAGGGGGAGAGCCTCGCCCTCACGTGGTAGCGGTCCTGGGCGGGAACCACTACGAGGTGCTGGGCATCGACGCCCGCGCCACCCCGGAGCAGGTGGAGAGGGCCTACCGCTTCTGCCTGGAGATGTACGGCGACTCGTCGATCGCGATCTATTCGCTGCTCGATGCGGACGAACAGCGCCGGGCGCGGTCGCGGGTGCAGGAGGCCTACGAGGTCCTGCGCGATCCGTTCCGCAGGCACGACTACGACGTGAGCCAGGGCTTCGTCCGCGCCACGCCGCCGATGCCGGCGCCGCCGAGGGCGGCCGCCGGTCCCGTGCCTCTCCCCGCGCCGCCGCCCCCCGCGCCGCGGCCGCCCGCGCCGCAGGTCCTCGAGGGGCCGGTCGACGGCGCCACGCTTCGGCGCTGTCGCGAGGAGCGGGGGATCAGCCTGAAGGAGATCGCGGGCCGAACGAAGATCGGGGTGCGATACCTGGAGTACATCGAGGCGGACCGCCACGAGCTCCTGCCCGCGCCGGTCTACCTGCGCGGCTTCCTGCAGGAGTACGCGCGGGCCACCGGCCTCGAGCCGCGCCGCACCGCCGACGCCTACATGTCCCGCCTGCGCCGTCACCCGGACCCGACCAGATAGCCTTCAAACGCAGAGGACGCGGAGAAAGAACGGAGAGGTCGCAGAGACATCAAGGAACTAGGGCCTCTTCGTTTGTTCCTCTGCGTCCTCTGCGTTGAAGGGCTTGTCCGGCCCGCGTCAGTAGGTGCCGGCGGGGGCGGCCGGGGCGGGGGCGGCGCCGCGACTCTCCTGCACGATCTTGACGCCGACGCTGGCCCCGATGCGGTCGGCCCCCGCCTCGAGCATCGCCTGGGCCGACTTCAAGTCGCGCACGCCCCCCGCCGCCTTCACCCCCATCTCGGGACCCACGACGCGCCGCATCAGGGCCACGTCGGCGGCGGTGGCGCCACCCGGGCCGAAGCCGGTGGAGGTCTTGACGAAGTCGGCCCCCGCCGCCCGGGCCAGCACGCAGGCCTTGACCTTCTCGTCGTCCGTCAGCAGCGCCGCCTCGATGATGACCTTGACGAGCGCGCCGCCGCCCCGGCAGGCGGCGACGACGCCGGCGATGTCGCGCTCGGCGAGCCGGTAGTCGCCTGACTTCAGCGCGCCGACGTTGATCACCATATCCACCTCGCACGCGCCCTGCGCGACGACCCGGGTCGCTTCGTAGGCCTTCACCTCGGGAAGGGTGGCCCCGAGCGGGAAGCCGACCACCGTGCAGACGGCCGACTCCGACCCGTGGAGCAGCCCCACGCACAGCGGGACCCAGGCGGGGTTGATGCAGACGGTAGCGAACCCGTGCTCGCGCGCCTCGTGGCACAGCGCCTCGATCTGCTCGCGGCTGGCCTCCGGCTTGAGCAGCGTGTGGTCGATCCGCCGGGCGAGGTCGCGGGAGTAGAGGTTGACGCCCGCCTGGAGGCCGAAGCGGGCCGCTCCCTGACCGAGCATGCGCCCCATCCGGTCGGGACAACACCCGCGGGGAGCGGCGTGGCAGGCGCAGGGGGGCTCCTCTTCGCGGACGAGCTGCGCCAGCACCGCCCGCACGACGGCGTCGACCACGTGAGCGTCCGTCACTTCAGGTAGGTCGCTTCGATGGCCTTGATCTTCTTCACCCGGCGGGCGTGCCGCTCCTCGGTGCAGGCCGAGGCGAGGAAGGTCTCCACGATCTCGCGCATGCGCGTGAGGTCGACGAACTTCGCGCCCAGGGTGAGGACGTTGGCGTCGTTGTGCTCGCGCGCGTTGCGGGCCGCGGTGGCGTCGACGCAGAGGGCGGCGCGGATGCCGGGCACCTTGTTGGCGGCCATGGCGGACCCGATGCCCGCGCCGTCGGCCAGGATCCCGATACGCGCATCCCCGGCCTGGACGGCCTTGGCCACGGCGAGGGCGATGTCGGGGTAGTCGACGGGCTCGGGGGAGTGGGTGCCGAAGTCGTGGAAGCGGTAACCCAGCCGGGTGAGGTGGGCCTTGACCTGCTCCTTCAGCTCGAGCCCGCCGTGATCGCTCCCGACCGCGACGAGCAGGCTTCCCGCGGCGGGCGGCCCCTGGACGATGCGAACGCCGCGGCTGGCTGCCATCTCCCGCGCCCAGGCGGTCACGATGGCGCCGGGCGCCGCGGAGATCTCCCCGCCCGGAGGTACGTCGCGCACGTCTTCGGCGGTGACGACGTCCTTCATGGCGCGACCCGCAGTATAAGCCGCGACCGGTCTGGCGGGGTGCGCCGCTAGCACGGCTTGGAGTCACAGCTGCGAGCGGAGCGGGATTCACTCCCGCGGAGCGAGCCGGGGGGTCTGGGGGGTGCGCCGCTAGCACCCCCCAGCTCGATTAAGATTCAAACGCGGCCGGAGGGCGCCCTGGGTCGAATCAAGAACGCGAAGAAGAAGTAGGGGCCGGCGATCTCCGCGGTGCCGCTCGCCACTGGACCTCGGCGCCGGCCCACCGTCGCGATCCTCGCGGTCGCGCTGGCCGTGGGCCTCGTCGGCCTGGCCGCCCTCGCCGCGTGGCCGCGCCTTCCCGGCGCGCTGCGGCGAGAGCCGGGCCTGGACGTCCTCCTGATCACGATCGACACTCTCCGGGCCGACGCGCTCGGCTGCTACGGCAACCGTGACGTCGAGACCCCCTGGATCGACCGCCTGGCCCGCGCCGGCGTCCGCTTCGAGCAGGCCCACGCCCAGAACGTGGTGACGCTGCCGTCGCATGCGAACATCCTCTCCGGCCGCTATCCCCTGGACCACGGCGTCCGCGACAACTCCGGCTTCCGCTTCCCGGCCGGCCCCGACACGATGGCCACCCTCCTCAAGCGCGCCGGCTACCGCACCGGAGCCTTCGTGAGCGCGTTCCCTCTCGACTCGCGCTTCGGCCTCGATCGCGGCTTCGACGTCTACGACGACCAGCTCGGCGATCCCGAGGCCCGCACCGCGTTCCTCATGCAGGAGCGGCCCGGCGGCCGGACGCGCGACGCGGCGCGGACGTGGCAGGCCGCCCAGGGCGGCGCGAAGACGTTCACCTGGCTCCACCTCTACGAGCCGCATTTTCCCTACGCGCCGCCGGAGCCGTACGCCTCGCGATACGCTTCGTCGCTCTACCACGGCGAGGTCGCCTACGAGGACTCCATCCTCGAGCCGGTGCTCGAGCCGTTGCTGAGCGCCGGCAAGGCCGGGCATACGCTGGTGATCCTGACCGGCGATCACGGCGAGGGGCTGGGGGAGCACGGCGAGAAGACGCACGGCATCTTCGCCTACGAGACGACGCTCCACATCCCTCTGATCATCTATGCGCCGGCGATTCTCGATGCGCGGGTCGTCAAGGAGCGCGTCCGGCACATCGACGTCCTGCCAACGGTGCTCGACGCGCTCGGTCTGGAGGCGCCGGCCGGGCTTCCCGGCCGCAGCCTGCTCCCGCTCGCCTCCGGCCGTGGCGCGAGCCCGGCGCCGAGCTACTTCGAGGCGCTGTCCTCGTCGGTCAACCGCGGCTGGGCGCCGCTCACCGGCCTCAGCCGCGACCGTTTCAAGCTCATCGACCTGCCGATCTCCGAGCTGTACGACCTCGACGCCGATCCCCACGAGGCGCGGAACCTGGCCGCCGCGCAGCCGCAGCTCATGGAGCAGATCCGGAGCCTGCTCGCGCAGGCGCGCGCGGGCGATCGGGGCATTGCGCGCAGCGAGGAGACCGCGGAGGCGCGCCAGCGCCTGCTCAGCCTCGGCTACACGAGCGGCGCCGCCGCCCCGAAGCAGCGCTACACCGAGGCCGACGACCCCAAGCGGCTCATCGGCCTCGATGCCCAGATCCAGGAAGTGGTCAGTCTCTACAACGCGGGAGGACATGCCGCTCGCCCTGCAGAACCTCGCCTTCCTCCAGCGCGAGACGGGCGACCTGCGCTCGGCGGTCGAGACGCTGCGCCGCTCGCTCGCCGTGCATCCGGCCGACACCGACGCGGCGGCACTGCTCGGCGCGTATCTCAACGAGTCGGGACGGAGCCACGAGGCCGCCCGGCTGCTCGAGGTCTTCGCCGAGCGCAAGGATCCCGACCTCGACATCCTGCTCGCCCGCGGCGCCGCCCTCGCACAGTCCGGCCGCGCGGAGGAGGCCATCGCCACCTTCGACCGGGCCCTCGCCATCGACCCTTCCAATGCCGCGGCCAAGGCCAACCTGGGCACGGTCTACCTGATGCGGCGGGATTACCCCCGCGCGCGCACGATCATGGAGGAGGCGCTGGCGCTCGATCCCGACGTCTCGCGAGCGCACAACGCCCTCGGCGTGATCGCGGCGGAGACGGGCCATCCGGAAGAGGCGATCGCGCATTGGAAGCGCGCCGTGGAGCTGAACCCGAAGGAATGGGACACGCTCTTCAACCTGGGCAAGCTGCTCCGGCAGCAGGGCCGCGCCTCGGAGGCGAGGGCCTACGAGGAGCGGTTCGTTCGCGAGGCGCCACGGGCGGAGTACGGGCCCGATATCCAGAGGCTGCGATCCTCGCTCTCTCGCTAAGCGTATCGTTCCGGGACAGTTAGCACGGCTTTTTGGATCGCTACGAGTCTTTGAATCGACGCGAACGGCCGTCTGGATGCATTTGCATTGAAAACAAGAGGTTTAGCGTGATATAGCCTCCGGCGCAGGCCTTGCTTTGACACTGCGGACTACGGCTTTCTAAACGGTTAACCCCCGCCTCGAGCGGGCAGGAGGGCACTGTCAGATGAAACGACTCATTGGGATGGCCCTTGCCCTGTCGTTGGGCGCCGTTCCTTTCCTATGGGCACAGGCCTCTACAGGTAACATCTACGGCTCCGTGACCGATGCCTCGGGCGCGGTACTCCCGGGCGCCAGCATCGCGATCTCCGGCCCCAACATCGGCGGCCGCACCACCCAGTCCGGCTCGAGCGGCGACTTCCGCTTCCTGAACCTGGACCCGGGCACCTACAAGCTCGCGGTGAGCATGACCGGATTCGCCACCGTCAACCGCGAGGTCGTCGTGACCACCGGCCAGAACGTGAACCTCGCCTTCGCGATGAAGGTCGCCACCCACGCCGAGGAGGTCACGGTCACGGCCGAGACGCCCGTCGTGGACACCAAGCGCGTGGGCACCGCCACTACTCTCACCAAAGAAGAGCTGGCCCAGGTCCCGCAGTCGCGCGACCCGTGGGCGGTGTTGAAGACGGTGCCCGGCGTGCTCGTAGATCGTGCCAACGTGGCTGGCAACGAGAGTGGGCAGCAGTCCGGCTTCACGAGCAAGGGATCCCTGCCCAGCGACACCCAGTGGAACCTCGACGGTGTGGTCATCACCGACGTCAACTCGAACGGCGCGTCGTCCTCGTACTATGACTTCGACGCCTTCGAGGAGATCAACGTCACCACCGGCGGCGGCGACCTCAAGGTCATGACCGGCGGCATCGGGATCAACTTCGTGACCAAGCGCGGCACCAATACGTTCCACGGCTCGCTGCGCGGCTTCCTCGCCAACCACAAGCTTCAGTCCGACAACACACCCGCCGAGGTGAAGGCCTTCCAGCCCCTGGGCCCCCACACCGACCAGATCTTCGACTGGGGCGGCGAGCTGGGTGGTCCCATCGTCAAGGACAAGCTCTGGTTCTGGGGCGCGTACGGCAAGAACGACATCCGCATCGTCCGCTTCACCCAGACCAAGGACAAGACGCTCCTCAAGAACTGGAACGCCAAGCTCAACTGGCAGGCCAGCCAGAACGACATGGTGTCGCTCTTCTGGTTCAACGGGGCCAAGGTCAAGATCGGCCGTGATCCCGGCGTCGTCACCAACGAGCCCGAGAGCTTCCTGTGGAACCAGGGCAACTTCTATCCCGAGGAGGGCTGCGGGCTGCCCTGCGGCCTGCACGGCCTGTGGAAGGCCGAGTGGAACCACACGTTCAGCCCCAACTTCTTCCTGAACGGTAAGTACGCCTACTATGGCTGGGGATACGGGTTCGACGCGGGGCCGAATGGAGGCCAACGCAATCTGAACGTCGGCATCGACTACGACCTCGACCAGGCCTTCGGAGCCTACCTGTACTTCACGGCCCGCAAGCCCTGGCACATCGTCAACGTCGACGGCAACGCGTTCAAGAGCGCCTGGGGCGGCCAGCACGAGTTCAAGTTCGGCTTCGGCTACCGCAAGGCTCCCGCCCGCACCACCACGACTTTTGCCGGCAACCAGATCATCGCGATCAACAATGGCGGCGGCGACACCGTGGCCCAGATCACCCGCCAGCGCAACGTGCGTTTCACCGAGGACCTCTGGAATGGCTATTTCGGCGACAGCTTCACCAAGGGCCGCCTCACCGTGAACGCGGGCGTCCGGTACGACTACCAGCACGCGTTCAACGAGCCGAGCACGGCCACCGCCAACCCGGTCTTCGCCGACCTGTTGCCGCCGCTCGTCTACGACGGCAGCGGTTCCACGATCACCTGGAAGGACTTCTCGCCCCGGGCGAGCGTCTCGGTGGCCTTGGACGAGTCGCGCAAGACAGTGGCGCGGGCCTCCTATGCCCGCTACGCTGGCCAGCTCTTCCCGAACGACGTGACGACGGCCAACCCCGTGGGCGGTTACTCGACCTTCCTCGCCTACCGCTGGATCGACCGCAACGGCGACCACTTCGCGAGCAAGGACGAGATCCTGCTGAACGAGGGCGTCCTCTATTACAACAACGTCGACCCCGCGCACCCCACCGCCACGACGTCGCCCAACAAGATCGATCCCAACTACCATGCCAGCCACGACAACGAGGTCGTGATGGGGATCGACCGCGAGCTGGCGGGCAACTTCGCCGTCGGGGCGGCCTACACGTGGCGCAAGGTCACCGACGTTTCGAGCTGGTGGCCGCGGATCGGGATGACGTCGGCCAACTACACGCCCAACCCGCCGGTGACCCAGAGAGGTTATACGGCCCAGACCTTCTCGCCGGACCCGAATCTCGTCAACGCGTCCAACAGCGGTCGCATCCTCACGAACCGCCCCGATTACAGCACGGGCTACAACGGGCTGGAGCTGACGCTCGTCAAGCGCATGTCAAACAAGTGGTTCGCCCGGGGGGCTTTCTCCTTGATGGACTGGCACGAGAACCTCACCGGACCGAACGCGGCCCAGAACCCAACGCGCACCGACACGACCGGCGGCCAGGCCGGAGCCGCGGAGACCGGCCTCTCCGGCCCCCAGGTGAACGGTGGGCAGATCGCGCCGCGATCGGGCGGCTCGGGCAAGGGAGACATCTTCTACAACGCGCGGTGGCAGTTCGTGGCCAACGCGCTCTATCAGCTCCCGGCCAACTTCGAGATCGCCGCCAGCGTCTTTGGCCATCAGGGCTACGTCTACCCAGTCGTCCTGCGCCTCAGCGCGGGTGGTGACGGTACCCTGCGCACGCTGGCGGTGGCCCACCTCGACGACCAGCGCTACAAGAACCTCTGGGACGCGGACTTCCGGCTCGCGAACAACATCAAGCTGGCCGGCCGCGCGTCGTTGCAGGTCACGGCCGACCTGTTCAACGCGTTCAACTCCGGGACGATCCTGGGCCGCAACCGCCAGGCGAGCTCGAGTGCGTTCGGCCGGCCGACCGACGTCCTGGCGCCGCGGATCCTGCGCATCGGCCTGAGGTTCAACTTCTAGATTGAGCTGGGGGGTGCTAGCGGCGCACCCCCCAGACCCCCCGCTCGCTGCGCGGGAGTGAATCCCGCTCCGCTCGCGGCTGTAGCTCTCTACGCTGACGATTGCGACGGCCCCGGGGGCGAACCCGGGGCCGTTTGTTTTGGCCGGACTAGAATGCCGGCGTGGGCCGCGCGAAGCGCAAGCAACCCGCACCGCCGCCTCAGCCACCTGGGCAGTGGCTCCACGCGCTGACGACCGCCGGCCTCGTCGTTCTGGTCGGGCTCGCCCTCTGGTGGTGGGGCGGGCACCGGGCGGCGCGACCGAACCTCCTCCTCGTCACCATCGACACCCTGAGGGCCGACCACGTCGGCGTCTACGGCGCGCGCGAGGCGCGCACGCGGACCCTCGACGCCCTCGCCGCGCGGGGCGCGCGGTTCGAGCAGGCCCAGACCCCGGTACCCATGACCGGGCCGTCGCACGCGACGATCCTGACCGGCCTCTATCCGCCCGTGCACGGCGTGCGCGACAACATCGTCTTTTCCCTCGACCCTCGCCACAAGACGCTCGCCACCTGGCTGAAGGCGCAGGGCTACCGCACGGCGGCCTTCGTCGGGGCCTACCCGGTGGCCGCCGCCTTCGGCTTCCGGCAGGGCTTCGACACCTTCACCGAGAACTTCAGGGAGAGCCCCATCCCCGGAGCGGGCGCCCAGCGGCCGGCCAACGAGGTCATCGACGACGCGCTCGGGTGGCTCGCCAACCCGGGCCGGAGGCCGTTCTTCGTCTGGGTCCATCTCTACGACCCCCACGCACCCTACGATCCCCCCGAGCCCTACCGGACGGAGTTCGCCGGCCGGCTCTACGACGGCGAGATCGCCTTCGCCGACGCGCAGCTCGGGCGCCTCTTCGACTGGTTTCGCTCTTCCGGTCGCGAGGCCGATACGGTGGTCGCCGTGCTCTCCGACCACGGCGAGTCGCTGGGAGAGCACGGCGAGGTGACGCACGCCGTCCTCGTCTACGAGGCGACGTTGCGCGTGCCTTTCCTGCTGGCCGGTCCAGGCGTTCCGGCGGGAACGGTGGTGCCCGACCGTGTGAGCACCGTGGACCTCGCCCCGACGCTCTTCCGCCTGCTGGGCCTGACGCCGCCGCCGGAGCTGAACGGACGCGACCTGCGGCCAGCGCTCCATGGCGCGCGGGTCCCGCCCGAGCCGCTCTATGCGGAGAGCCTCTTCGGCCGGCTGAACTGCCGCTGGTCGTCGCTGCGCGCCTGGACGGTGGACGACTGGAAGCTCGTCGACGGCCGCCGGACGGAGCTGTTCCACCTGACCGACGACCCGACCGAGACGCGCGACAGAGCCGCGCAGGAAGGCCCGCGCGTCGAGCGCATGCGGGCCGACCTGCGCTCGGCGGTGGCCCGCATGGCTCCCGGCGGCGACCATGCCCGCACCGCCGCCATCACCCCGGGGCAGGAAGCGATGCTCCGGAGCCTCG
Source organism: Acidobacteriota bacterium (assembly GCA_003223555.1). Classification (GTDB taxonomy): domain Bacteria; phylum Acidobacteriota; class Vicinamibacteria; order Fen-336; family Fen-336; genus AA32. The sequence goes on from QHVM01000106.1 coordinate 13,956, forward strand.
GCTACGTGGGCGGCTCGGGAGGCGGGGGACAGCTCGACCAGCCGGGCCTCCCCGATCCGCGCGATCGGGTGCATCTCTACGAGCGCCTACAGATCGTCCTCCGCGCACAGGACATTCCGCTCGCTCGCGCGTCGGCCGAAGCGGAGGTCATCGCCGAAGAAGACCCCGGCAACCCATTCGCGTACACGACCGTCGCCTCGCTGGCCTACCGCGCGGGCCGGCTGTCAGGGGCCGCGCGTGCTTTCCATCGCGCGCTCGAGCTGGACCCCGACCGGCCCGCCGTGCGCCAGAACTACGGCAAGCTCCTCCGAGACATGGACCGGCTGGAGGACTCGGAGAAGGAGCTGCGGCTGGCCCTCCAGCAGACCGACGCCGAGGACGCCCGGACGCGGTCGAGCCTGGCCGAGACGCTCACGCGGCTCGGCAAGACCGACGAGGCGGGCCGGCTCGTCACCGACGCCCTCCGCATCGAGCCGCGCGATTCGGAGGCACTCGCCGCCCAGGGCCGGCTGCTCGTGGCGCAAGGGCGGCTGCCGGACGCGGCGAAGAGCCTGAGCGCCGCCGCCGACACGGGAGACGCCGACTCGCGCATCGAGCTGGCCCGCGTGTACCTGCGCCTCGGGAGCTACGAGCAGGCGCGCGAGGCGGTGGGCGCCGTGCTGAAGGCGACTCCCGGCCATCCGTGGGCGCTCGCGGTCCTCGGCCAGGCCCTCGTGATGCAGGGCCAACGCGACGAGGGCCTGAGCGTCCTGCGGCGCGCGGAGGCCGCGCGGCCCCGGCGGCCGGAAGCCTGGCTCAGCCTGGCCGAGGGCTTCGCGGCCGCCAAGGACCCGGCCTCGGCGACCCGCTGCCGCCAGGCCGCCCAGGCGCTCCGCGCCGGCTAGCGAAATCTCGCGTCGCGCGGGAACTTCGCCCGCGCCCGCGAGGCCCACTCGCGGGCGGCGGGAGCGTCGCCGAGGACGGAGAAGGCGTGGACGACCGTCCAGTAGGTCTCGGCGGTGGGCCGCGGCTGAGCGGACAGGAGGCCGGCCAGCGTGGCGCGCGCCTCGGCATCGCGCCCCTGCGAGCGATACAGCATGGCGAGCCCCACCCGGCCCTCGGGCGACCAGGGGACGGCGCGGATCTCGGCCTGGAACTCGCGCTCCGCTTCGTCTTCGCGGCCCAGGCGGGCCAGGCAGTCGGCCATGCTCGCGTGGAGCTTCAGCACCACCGCGTCCTTCTGCAGCCGGTTGGCCTGCTCGGCCTTGCGCAGCTCCACCAGCGCTTCCTCGTAGCGGCCCGCCTTCTGCGCCACCATGCCGAGGACGAAATGGCTCATGACCCGTTGCGGGTCGGCCTCCAGGCTGCGGCGGGCCTCGGCCGCCGCGCGGTCGGTCTGGCCCTGGTCGAGCCGCATCTCGGCGAGCAGCTCGTATCCCTTGCCCGGATCGCGCACGGCGGCGATCTCGGCGTGGGGGACCGCGAGGTCGCGCCGGCCGTCGAGGGCGTAGAGCCGGGCCAGCTCGAGATGGGGCTCGGGACGAGTGGGGTCGAGGGCGATGGTCCGGTCCAGGGCCTCGATCCCCTCCTGCTTGCGGTCCATCTCGATGAGCGTCATCCCCAGCATCTCCCAGGCGTCGCGCAGCTCCGGGTTGGCCGCCACCACCTTGCGGAGCTGGTCGGCCGCCTCGGTCCGCCGGCCGGCCAGGCGCAGCGACAACCCGCGCTTGAAGTCCTCATAGACCGCGATGTGGTCCTTGGGGTCCGGCAGGGGTCCGGCGCCCGGGGGGGCCGCGCTGCCGCCGACATAGCCGAGCGCCTGGAGCTTCTCGCGCACGTCGCGCGGGACCTCTTCGGGCTTCGGCGCCGAGCCGAGCGCGATCTCCTGCTCCAGCCACCGGTCCATGCCCGCGAGCACGCTCGATCGCTCGCCGGCGAGGTTCTTCGTCTCCTTCGGGTCGCTGGAGATGTCGAACAGCTCCCGCCGCGGCGCGCGCACGTAGCGGTAGCGTGCCTCGGTGACGGCGAACAGCTCGCTCCATCCGAAGTGATAGCGTGGATAGAACGTCTCCGAGTAGACCGCGGGGCCGGACGGCGGCGCGCCGTCGAGCGAGGCCCGGAACGAGACGCCGTCCATGCCGCCGGCGGGGAGCCCGGCCAGCTCCAGGAGCGTCGGGGCGAGATCGGCCTGGGCCACCGGCCCCGCCACGCGGGCGCCGGCCCGCGCGCCGCCCGGCAGGCGCACGACCAGCGGGACGTGCACGGCCTCGCGATAGAGGAAGATGCCGTGCTCCTCTTCCCCATGGTCGTTCAGCCCTTCGCCGTGGTCCGAGGTCAGGGTCACGAGGGCGCGGTCGTAGACGCCGCGGGCCTTCAGACGGTCCAGGAAGCGGCCCACCAGCTCATCCGCGTACGCGACGTCGCCGTCGTAGAGGAGGGGATGCCCCCGGTGCCGCGCCGGCGGGTCGTAGGGGGAGTGCGGCTCGTAGAGGTGCAGGAAGGCGAAGAAGCGCGCGCCGCGCTGGGCCTCGATCCAGCGCGAGAGTGCCTCCACCGCCACCGACCCGTCGCGCTGCAGGTTGCCGATCGACTCGGTGCCGGCCTGGACCTCGATGCCGTCGTCGTAGAAGTCGAACCCCTGGGCGATGCCGGTGGCCGAGCGCAGCACGTAGGCCGAGATGGCGCCGCCCGTGCGCAGTCCCGCGGCCTTGAAACGCGTGGCCAGCGTGCGGTGGCCGGACGAGAGACGGAAGCCCAGGTTGTCCCGCACGCCGTGTCGCGGCGGCAGCAGGCCGGTCAGCATGGAGGCGTGGGCGGGCAGGGTCAGCGGGCAGTGGCTGTACACGTCCTCGAAGACGACGCCTTCGCCGCCGAGCCGGTCGATGTTCGGCGTGGATCCCGCCTTGTAGCCGTAGAGGGGCAGATGATCCGCGCGCAGCGTGTCGATCGATATGAGGACGACCGGCGCGTCCGCGTATGCGCGCGGAGAAGCGCGGCCGTGGCAGGCCGAGGCGGCCAGACCCGCCAGGAGCACCGGGAGCGCCCGCCGCATGACCGGGAGCGATCTTAACCCGCCGGCCGCGGGTGCTAGCATACCGGCCGTGCCCCGCGCGGCCCTCCTGTTCGTGGTCGTGGCCGCCGGCTGCGCGCGCAGCCCGGCGCCCGTCCGCCGGGCCCCCTCGGTGCTGCTCGTGACCGTCGACACGCTGCGGGCCGACCGCCTCGGCTGCTACGGCGACGAGCGCGCCCGCACGCCCACGATCGACCGCCTGGCCCGCGCCGGGACGCTCTTCGAGAACGCGTTCACCCCCGTGCCCATCACCCTCGCCTCCCACGCGTCGATCCTCACCGGCCTGATCCCCCCGGCTCACGGCGTGCGGGGCAACGGAGGCTTCGCGCTGGGTCCCGTGCCGACGCTGGCCACCGCGCTGCGGTCGCGCGGCCTCGCCACCGGGGCCTTCGTGGGCGGCTTTCCCCTCGCGCGCCGCTTCGGCCTCGACCGCGGCTTCGACGTCTACGACGATGCGATGGAGAAGCCGGCCGGAGTCAACTACGAGCTGGCGGAGCGCCGAGCCGACGCCGTCGCGGAGGCGGCGCGGGCGTGGCTCGGCGGGCGGGCCGGTCCGGTCTTCCTCTGGGCGCACTTCTTCGATCCGCACACGCCCTACGACCCTCCGCCGGCCTTCCGCGGCGACGATCCCTACCGCGGTGAGATCGCCGCCGTCGACGCCGCGCTCGGCCGGCTGCTCGAAGCGTGGGACGCGAGGGACGGCCGGTCGCTCGTCGTCTTCACGGCGGACCACGGCGAGGCATTCGGCGAGCACGGGGAGGTGAGCCACAGCCTTTTCGTCTACGACGTCACGCTGCGCGTGCCCCTGATCCTGGGCGGCGACGGCGTGCCGCGCGGCCGCCGGGTTGCGACCGCGGTCGGGATCACCGACCTCGCGGCGACGGTGGCGCGGGTGGCGGGGGATGGCCCACCGCTGCCGGGCCGGGACCTGCTGTCGGCCCGCCTTCCGCCCGCGCCTCTGTATGCCGAGACGCTGGCCCCGCGACTCGATTTCGGCTGGAGCGACCTCCGGTCGTGGCGTGAGGGCCGATACAAGCTCATCCGGGCTCCTCGTCCGGAGCTGTACGACGTGAGCGCGGATCCGGCCGAGGCCCGGAACCTGGCCGCCGCGCAACCCGAGCTGCTCAGGAGGATGTCCGGCGCGCTCGACGCGGCACTGGCCGCCTCGGGAGAGAAGGACAGCGCCCGGGCCGCCGATGCCGAATCGGTCGAGCGGCTCCGGACGCTGGGCTACGTGCAGGGGCCGGGCGGCCGCGGGTCGGGCGCCGATCCCAAGGACGAGGTGGAGGTCGCGCGGCGGATCGCCGCCGCCGTCGGACCTTTCCCCGACTACGAGGCGGTGGTCCGGGCCTATCGAGAGATCGCGCGCCTGGATCCTCCCAATCCCCTCGTCAACTTCCGTCTCGCCGACGCGCTGCTGCGCTCGGGAAAGCCGCAGGAAGCCGTCGCCTGCTTCCGCAAGGTGCTGGCCGCCGGGCCTCGGACGGCCGAGGCCCACGTCGGCCTGGCCACCGCCTACGCCCAGCTCGGACGCGTCGACGAGGCGGAGAAAGCGCTCCGGCTCGGGCTGCACGTGGATCCGGGGAACGGCCAGGCCCACTACAACCTCGGCGAGGTTGCGCGGGCGAGGGGCGACCTGGCCGGCGCCCGCGCCGACTATGAGGCGGCCCTGGCCGATCCCGTGACCCGGGACCGGGCCCGCGCGCGCCTCGACGCGCTCCGATGAGACGCCGCAGCGTCCATGCGCTGCTCTCGGTCGCCGCCGCCGCAGCAGCGATCGCCGCGCTCTACCTCCGGCCCGCGGCCGGCGCCCGCGGGGCCAGCGTGCTGCTGGTCACCATCGACACCCTGCGCGCCGATCGCGTCGGCCTCTACGGCGCGCGCGATGTGCGCACCCCGAACCTCGATGCGCTGGGAAGCCGGGGCGTCGCCTTCGAGGAGGCGCTCTCGTCGGTGCCCCTCACGCTGCCGTCGCACTCGACGATCCTCAGCGGGCTCGAGCCTCCCCATCACGGCGTGCGGGACAACGGGACCTACATGTTCCCTTCCGACCGGCCCACCCTGGCCACGATCCTGAAGGCGCACGGTTACGCCACCGGCGCGTTCGTGGGCGCCTACGTGCTCGACCGCCGCTTCGGCCTCGCGCGTGGCTTCGACGTCTACGACGACCGCATCGAGCGGCGGTCGGAGGGAGCGAGCGTGCTCGAGTCGGAGCGGCGGGGGGAGGCGGTCGTGGAGTCGGCCACGGCGTGGATCGCCGCGCAGCCGGGACCGTTCCTCGCCTGGGTCCACCTCTACGATCCGCACGCGCCGTACGACCCACCCTCTCCCTACCGCGAGGAGTTCGCGGGGCGGCCCTACGACGGAGAGGTGGCCTACGCCGACTTCTGCCTGGGGCGGCGCCTCGCGGCGGCGGAGGCCCGAGCGGGGAAGAAGCTGCTGGCGGCCGTGCTGTCCGATCACGGCGAAGGCCTCGACGAGCACGGCGAGAAGACCCACGGCTTCTTCATCTACCAGTCGACGCTGCGGGTGCCGCTCGTCATCGCGGGACCCGGCATCTCCCGAGGCGCGCGGCGCCCGGGCCCGGCGCGTACGGCCGACGTGCTGCCCACGATCCTGGCGCATCTCGGGGTGGCCGCTCCCGGCGGCCTCGACGGCTCGGACCTGCTGGCGGGTGCTCCGCGACGGGAGACCTACGCCGAGACGCTCTATCCGGCCTCCCTCGGCTGGTCACCGCTGCGCTCCTGGCGGGCGGGAAGCCTGAAGCTCATCGATGCGCCGCGCCCGGAGCTCTACGACATCGCGAGCGATCCCGGTGAGACGAGAGACCTCTCACCGCAGCGGCCGCAGGAGACCGATCGCCTGCGGCGGGCGCTCGTCGCGTTCACGAAGGACGAGACAATGACGGCCGCGGCCGTCCCGGCGGAAGTGGCCGAGCGGCTTCGCGCGCTGGGCTACGTCGGCTCCGCACCGGTCGCAGGTGATTCACTCTCGCGGTTGCTCATTCATTCCGCGCGAGCGAAAGACCCCAAAGACGTGCTGCCCCTCTGGCAGTCGTTCGAGGAGGCGATCTGGGCCGAGGCGCGAGGCGATCGCGACTCGGCGCTGGCCACGCTGCGGGCGCTCGTCGGCGAGGAGCCGGCGAACGTCGCCTTCCGCCGCAGCCTGGCGGCGGCGCTCCGCCGGGCCGGCCGCGCGCGAGAGGCCCTCGCCGCGCTGGGGCCGATCGAGCGCCTGGCCCCCGGCGACGCCCTGGCCTGGCACGAGCGCGCCACGGCTCTCGAGGAGGCGGGACGCGGCGGCGACGCGGTTCAGGCCGAAGAACAGGCCATCCGGCTCGCGCCTGACCTGCCCGAGCCCCACAACCATCTCGGTGTCCTGCTCGCCGGCCGGGGCCGGATCGATGCGGCCCTCGCCGCCTTCGACGACGCCATCCGGCTCGACCCGAACAATGCTCGCGCCTGGAACAACCGCGCCAACGCGCTGCGCGCCCTGGGGCGGCGCGATGAAGCGGCCGAAGCCTACCGCACGGCGTCGCGACTCGCCCCGCGAGACCCCGACCCGCTGAACGGGCTGGGCGTGCTGGCCGTCGAGGCGGGGGACCTGCCGGCCGCGGGCTCGCTCTTCAGCCAGGTGCTCGAGCGCGATCCGGGCTACTCCGAAGCGACGCTGAACCTGGCCTACGTCGAGGCGCGGCAGGGCCATATGCCTTCGGCCCGGCAGCGCCTGCGACAGGTCCTCCGGGCACCTCTGGATCCCGCCCTATCCCGGCGGGTTCGGGCTCTCCTCCAGGAACTTGAAGGACCCCCTTGAGGGGACGTTCAAAGGCTGAACAATCCGATTAATTGAACATCTGAGTCGAGGCGGGGCCTTCTACCCGCCGTCAGTCTGGGTCGGGGCGCCGCCTCCATGGCAGGAGGATCGTCATGCGGTCTAGGCATCTCGTACCCCGGCTGGCCTGCGCGCTCCTCTGCGCGTGGCCGGCGGGAGCGCAGGAGCAACGCGGCTCGATCGAGGGTCTCGGGAGCTGTCGCTCCGGGCGTGACCGTGGAGGCGCGCAGCGACACCCCCGCCGCCGCATGGCCAACCGGTGGGCGGGACGGCCGATCCTCGACCCGCGCTTCCTGATGAGCAGCGGTTTCGAAGACCCGCGAACCGTTCGGCTCGGGGAGGCTGTCGGTCTGTTTGTACGGTGCATTGGATCATATATCCGATCGCATGGACGCCGATCGTCCACGTCGGCATCCATCTCGCGCGTAACCCTCTTGCCTGCAATGCATAGATACCGCCCGGGCATGGCCTTTCGCTTGCATCACCGGCAGAAAACCATTTCGCGCCTGACAGCTTAACGGCGTCTCAGGAGGAGGTTCATGAGCAGACTTCGCCTTTGGGCGATCACTCTCCTCGCGCTCGCGACGGCGGCTCCGGGCTTCGCCCAGGGAACGACCGGGACGCTCGAGGGGAAGATCAGTGATGAGCAGGGCCTTGCGCTGCCCGGCGTCAGCGTCACCGCCCAGAACACCGAAACCGGCTTCCAGAGGTCTTCGACCTCGGACGCGACGGGGACTTTCCGCATCCCGGGTCTGCCGGTGGGCACCTACGAGGTGAAGACCGAGCTGACGGGCTTCGCCGCGCAGGCCCGACGGACGAGCGTCGCGGTCTCCGCCACCAGCACGGTCGACTTCCGCATGACGGTGGCGACCAAGGCCGAGGAGGTGACGGTGCTGGCCGAGGCTCCGCTCATCGACGTGAAGCAGACCGGAGTGGGCCAGATCATCACCGCCGCGCAGATCGCGAACCTGCCCCTCAACGGCCGGCAGTTCGCGAACCTGGCCGCCCTCGTGCCGGGGGTGAGCCTGGGCTTCCACACCGATCCCACCAAGTCGACCCAGTTCGCGCCCCAGGTGTCGGGGGGCGGCGGGCGCAACATCAACTACCTGATCGACGGCGGCGACAACAACGACGACACCGTCGGCGGCCTCGTCCAGCTCTTCCCGCTCGACTCCATCGGCGAGTTCAACTTCGAGACCCAGCGCTTCCGCGCCGATACCGGGCGGGCCAACGGCGGCACGATCAAGGTGGTCACCAAGAGCGGCACCAACGAGTTCCGCGGCTCCGGCTTCGAGTTCTTCCGCGACAAGTCGCTCAACGGCAAGAGCCACACCGAGGAGGTCAACGACCTCCCCAAGGGCGACTACCGGAAGCATCAGTACGGAGCGAGCCTGGGCGGCCCGATCGTGAAGGACAGGACCCATTTCTTCGGGGCCTTCGAGCGCATCCAGCAGGACACGACGCAGCCGGTGAGCACGAAGGGCCTGTTCCCCGACAAGGACGGGGTGTTCGCGCTGCCGTACCGCGAGAACATGGCGGTCGGCAAGCTCACCCATCAGCTCAGCCCCGACCACTACCTCTCCGTGCGGTACGGGTTCAACAACAACAGCCAGCCCTACGGGGCCAGCCCGTCGTCGCCTCCCGAGGGGTGGGGGATCAGCAAGAACACCTTCCACTCCCTGAACGCCAATCTCAACTCCGTGCTGGGCGGCGGCCGGCTCAACGAGTTCACGTTCCAGTTCTCCTACTTCCTGAACCACATCGGGGAGAACTCGACGCTGCCCACCGAGACCTTCCCCAACGGCGTCTCCGTGGGGCAATCCATCAACACGCCGCAGACGACCGAGCAGCACAAGTTCCAGTTCCGCGACGACTTCACCTGGAACCGGGGCCGCCACGAGCTCAAGGTCGGGGCGAGCTTCATCAACGAGCCGGTGCTCGACATCACCTTCTCCACCGGCCAGCAGCCTCAGTTCACCCACCTCGCCGACAGCCGGACCTCGGCGATCTCGAACATCAGCTTCAACGGCTCCATCGGCGGGTCCGGAGGCGGCAGCCTGGCCAAGATACCCAACAAGCAGTACGCGTTCTACCTGCAGGACGGGTGGCGGGTGACCAACCGGCTGACCCTCGACCTCGGCATCCGCTACGACTACGTGACCGGCTTCGCGTTCGACCAGTCGGGCAACCTGATCTACCGCGAGCTGGTGGCGGCCGCCCAGCGCGGCGTGTTCAACTCGAGCGGCCTGCCCTGCCCCTGCATCGGGTACGAGGACTTCGGCAAGGCGCCGGCGGAGGACAAGAACAACGTCGCGCCTCGCGCCGGGTTCACGTATGACGCGAAGGGGGACGGCACGCTCGTTCTCCGGGGCGGCGCCGGCCGCTACTACGACTTCGCCTACACCAACGCCAACATCCTGTTCGCGGTGGTGGGCGCCCAGTCGTCGTTCGGCCAGATCTACCTGGTCAACAACACCCAGGGCATCCGCAACGCCGACGGGTCACTGTTCCAGGTCGGCCAGCCGCTGCCCCCGAATCAGCTCACGAACGTGAGCACGCCGATCCCGTCTCACGTGGCGACACCGCTTCCCAAGCAGCCCTACACCGACCAGGCCAACCTCGGCTTCTCGAAGGCCCTGGGCCGCGGCTACGCGGTCGAGGTGGACGGGGTGTACGCCGCAGGCTACGACCTCGGCGTGCGTCCGACACTGAACCGGCGCATCAACGGCGGCGCCCGGCGTTTCGCGGGCATCCTGCCCCAGTCCGGCACCGCGTCGTGGCGCGTGGACCTGATGGAAGGCAAGAGCCATTACAAGGGCATCAACTTCACGGTCAAGAAGCACTGGGACGGCAAGCTGCAGCTGCTGGCCAGCTACACGCTCTCCGATGCGAAGTCGTCGGCGAGCCTGCGCGCGGTGGACGAGTTCGGCGAGTACGATCCGATCAGCCAGTTCAACCCGTTCGGCGACCCGGAGAACCCGACCCGCTCGGACTACCGCCACCGCGTGACGGCGAGCGCCGTGTGGTCGCCGGCATGGGGGCTCACGATCGCCCCGATCTTCCGTTACAAGTCGGCCCAGGCGTTCAACATCATCACCGGCACCGACGACAACCGCGACGGCACCAACCGCGATCTGCCGCCGGGGGTCAAGACGCTCAACTCCGGCCGCGGCGCCGACTTCAAGCAGCTCGATATGCGCGTCTCGAAGAGGATCCGGCTGACCGGCCGCACCGGCCTCGAGGTCATCGGCGAGGGCTTCAACCTGACGAACGCCACGAACCCCAACACGTACGTCGCGAGCATGACATCGTCCTCGTTCGGCAAGCCGACCCGCTTCGCGGGCGACTTCCGCCAGAGCGAGCAGCGGTTGTTCCAGCTCGGCGTGCGTCTGGAGTTCTAGGACGTTCGTCGCATCACGGGCGGGGGCCTCGCCGAGGCTCCCGCCCTTTCAGCTCTCGATTACTGGTAGGGGTGGCGTCGTCTTCCAGCGACCGCGGGTGAAGTCGGGCACCTCGACCGGGCGGCTGCCTTCGGCCACCGAGCGCTCCGTCAGCCCGGCGATCGCGCTCCAGGCCGCCGCGTCGTAGACGTTCTGGTCGGTGGGCAGCCCCCGCCGCAGGCACTCGATGAGGCGCCAGTCCTCGAGGAAGTCCATCCCGCCGTGGCCGCGGGTGACCTTGCGCACGCGGTCGGACTTCCAGAGCGGGTGCTCGAACTCGTTGAAGTACTTCTTGACCGGCTCCCACTCGTCCTTCTTACGGCTGCGCCCTTCGATGTAGACCCGGTCCGGCCAACCCTGGACGATCCCGCGGGTGCCCTGCAGCAGGTCGATGCGGCTGTAGGGCCGCGGGTTGTTGGTGTTGTGGGAGAGGAAGATCGTCTGTCCGTTGACGGTGCGGATGAGCGTGGCGTTGACGTCGCCGAGCCTGTAGGTCTCCTTCCGGCGCGGGTCGTCGGCGGGGAGGTGCTCGGCCGCGTAGAGCTGCAGGCCCCGGGAGTTGCCGCTCATCGACACGAGGTAGTCGAACCGGTTGCCGCGGTTGACGTCCATGCACTGGGCGACGGGGCCCAGCCCGTGGGTCGGATAGATGTTGCCGTTGCGGCGGATGGAGTGGGCCCGGCGCCACAGGCCCTCGCTCTCCTTCTCGAACTTGATCTCCCGCAGGTCGTGGAGGTAGCCACACTCGCCGTGGAGCAGCTCGCCCAGCAGCCCGCGGCGGACGAGGACGAGGGTCAGCATCTCCAGCCGGCCGTAACAGCAGTTCTCCATCATCACGCAGTGGCGCTGCTGC
>QHVM01000082.1:0-123007 GCA_003223555.1 Acidobacteriota bacterium
TGAAGCCGCCGCAGAGCCCCTTGTCGGCGGTGATCACGACCAGGAGCACCTTCTCGTCGCCGTGCTCCTCGAGCAGCGGGTGGGCCTCGGGCCGGGCGCGGGTGGCGAGGCTATTGAGCACCTCCATCATCTTCCGCGCGTAGGGCCGGGCGGCGAACATCGCGTCCTGGGCCCGGCGCAGCTTGGCCGCCGACACCATCTTCATGGCCTTGGTGATCTGCTGGGTGTTCTTGACGCTCCGGATCCGGCGGCGGATGTCGATGAGTGCGGGCATGGGTAGTTATTCCGGGATGCGGCGCGCTTCGCTCCGCGCTCGTCCTTCAACAAGCGTCTGGCGGCGGAGTGAATCCGCCGCCAGACGGCAAGGGAAACGCTCCGCTTCGCGCGCCGAACGCTCACTCAGGAGAGTCATCCCGGGTCGCCGTCAGTGCGCCGCGGGCTTGGCGGCCGTTTCGACCTTCGCGGCAGGCGGGGTCTCTTCCTTGGCCGTGGCGGGCGCCTCGGGCTCCTCGGTCTTCACCTGGAACACCTCGGCGAACTCGGCGAGGGCGGCCTTCAGCCGGTCGGTCAGCTCTCCCTTCAGGTCCTTCTTCTCGGCCAGCTGCTTGAGGAGCGCGGCGTGCCGGGCGTCGAGGAACGAGTACAGCTCCTTCTCGTAGCGCCGGCACTCCGCGACCGGGTAGCGGTCGAGGTACCCGTTGGTGGCCGCGAAGATGATGATGATCTGCTTCTCCACGGGCAGGGGCTGGTACTGGTCCTGCTTCAGGATCTCGGTCGTCCGCTCGCCCTTGGCCAGCGTCTGCTGGGTGGCCTTGTCGAGGTCGGAGCCGAACTGGGCGAAGGCGGCCAGCTCGCGGTACTGCGCGAGGTCGAGGCGCAGGCGGCCCGCCACCTGCTTCATCGCCTTGACCTGGGCCGAGCCGCCGACCCGGGAGACCGAGTTGCCCACGTTGATGGCGGGCCGGATGCCGGAGTTGAACAGGTCGGACTCGAGGAAGATCTGGCCGTCCGTGATGGAGATGACGTTGGTCGGGATGTAGGCCGAGATGTCTCCGGCCTGGGTCTCGATGACGGGGATGGCGGTGAGGCTGCCCCCGCCCTTCTTGTCCGAGAGTTTGGCCGCCCTCTCGCCGGCGGAGGAGGAGCGAGACCTCCCGGTACGCGGCCGCGTGCTTCGACAGGTCGTCGTAGATGCAGAGCGCGTGCTGGCCGCGGTCGCGGAAGTACTCGCCGATCGCGCAGCCGGCATAGGGCGCGATGTAGAGGAACGGCGCGGGCTCGGAGGGGGAGGCGGTGACCACGATCGTGTGCTCCATGGCGCCGAAGTCCTCCAGCGTCTTCACCACCTGCGCGACCGTGGAGCGTTTCTGGCCGATGGCCACGTAGATGCAGATGACTCCCTTGCCCTTGTTGTTGATGATGGTGTCGATGGCGAGGGCGGTCTTGCCGGTCTGGCGGTCGCCGATCACCAGCTCGCGCTGGCCGCGGCCGATGTTGACCATGCTGTCGATGGCCTTGATGCCGGTCTCGAGCGGCTCTCGAACCGGCTGGCGCTCGACGACCCCGGGCGCGATGCGCTCGATGGGCGCGTATTCCTTCGTCGCCGCCGGGCCCCGGCCGTCGAGGGGCTGGCCCAGCGCGTTCACCACGCGCCCCACCAGCGCCTCCCCCACCGGCACCGACATGATGCGGTGGGTGCGCTTGACCTCGTCCCCCTCCTTGATCTCGCTCGTCTCGCCGAGGAGGACCGCGCCGACCGAGTCTTCTTCCAGGTTCAGGGCGATGCCGGTGACGCCGCGGGGCAGCTCGAGCAGCTCGCCGGCCATGCACCGCTCCAGGCCGTGGAGGCGGGCGATGCCGTCTCCCACCGACAGCACCGTCCCCACCTCGGCCACGTCCACCCCGGCCGAGAAGCCCCCCAGCTGCTCGCGGATGATCCGGCTGATCTCGTCGGCGCGGATGTCCATGGCCGGCTAGCTCCTGGTCTCCCCTTTCAGGACCGCGCGGAGGGCGCGCAGCCGGCCCCGGACCGTGCCGTCGTAGGTGTGGCCGCCCATCTTCAGGAGCACGCCCCCGAGGACCGAAGGATCGGTCTCCGCGGACAGCTCGGCCGTGAGCCCGGTCGTCTTGCCGATCGCCTCCTCCAGCGCGCGGCTGAGCTGCTCGTCGAGCGGCACCGCCGTCACCGCCTGCGCGGCGACGACGCCCCGCCGGGCGTTCCACTGGGCCGAATACGCCTGCTCGACGAGCTCGAGGAGGCCGACGCCTTCGTGCGCCACCAGCAGGTCCAGGAAGCGGCGGACCAGCTCGGGCACGGGGGCGAACACGGCGGCCACGATCCGTTGCCGGCGCTCGACCGACAGCGCCGGATTGGAAAGGGCGGAGCGCAGCTCGGGGAGGGCGCGGAGGGCGGTGAGCGCCTCCCGCAGGCCGGCCTGGACCCTCGACGCGTCGTCGTTCTTCTCCGCAACATCGAGCAGGGCCCGGGCCATCCGCCGCGCGGCCGCCAGCGGGCTGGTCCTCACGCGGCCCTTTCGGAGCGGCTGGGCATGAGAGCTGTCCTCAAGTGCGCCCTCGGAACCGACGGCGCTCCTTCGACAAAACGCGGGAGGTTATCACGCCCCGCGCGAGCGAGTCAAAGCTCGGGATGCGCACGTCATGAGATGACGATGCGCCGCGACGCCGGGGGCCGCGCCCGGCCGACGACTCGGGCTCCGGGCAGCTCGGCGGCGAGCGCCGCCGTCTCCTCGGCGGGCACGAGCAGGAAGAGACCGCCCGAGGTCTGGGGATCGTAGAGCAGGGCCATCAGCGCTTCGCCGGGGTCGACCCGGTACTCGACCTCCGGCTCGAACTGCCGGCGGTTGGCCTTCAGGCCCGCGGGCTGGAAGGCGGGTGCCAGCTCCAGCGCGGCGGGGAGCAGCGGCAGATCGGCGGCGCGGATCTCCAGGCTGAGGCGACTCTGCCGGGCCAGCGCCGTCGCGTGGCCCACCAGCCCGAAGCCGGTGATGTCGGTGGCCGCGGTGGCGCCGTGGCGCAGCCCCGCCTCGGCGGCGGCGCGGTTCAAGGCCGACATGCTGGCGGTGGCTGCCGCGACCGCGTCTTCGGGTGCCCGCCCCGCCTTGAGCGCGGTGGCGACGATGCCGGTGCCGAGCGGCTTGGTGAGCACGAGCGCCTCGTCCCCCCGGCCGCCGGCGTTGCTCAGGATCCGTCCGGGGTCGATGAGCCCGGTGATGGCGTAGCCGAACTTGATCTCCGGGTCCCGCACGCTGTGACCGCCGAGAAGGGCGCACCCCGCCTCGGCGAGCTTGGCCGCCCCGCCGCGCACGATGGCGGCCGCCCACTCGGGCGGGAAATCCTTCTCCGGGAAGGCGGCGATGGAGAGCGCGGTCAGCGGCCGCCCACCCATCGCGTACACGTCGGAGAGCGCGTTGGCGGCGGCGATCGCCCCGAAGGCCGCCGGGTCGTCCACCACCGGGGTGAAGAAGTCCACCGTCTGCACGAGCGCCGTCTTCTCGTCGAGGCGGAACACGCCCGCGTCGTCCCCCGTGCGATGGTCGATCAGCACCCGGGGGTCGTCGGAGGCGGGAAGCGCGCTCAGGACCTGAGCCAGCTCGGCGGGGCCGAGCTTGCTCGCTCAACCGGCGCAGGACACGCGCTCGGTGAGCCGGCGGATGCGCTGCCGGTCGTCGGCGGCGTCGGTCATGACTTCCTTTCTATTGAAAGAACGATGGACAGAGCCGCTCAGGAGCGGTGCTCCGGGCCGCCCCCCGCCAGCACCGCCGACGGGAGCGGCAACAGGGAGGGGGCGGCCTTGGGCAGGCTCCCCATGTCGCACTGCCCCTGGAAGAACGCGCCCTCCTCGATCACCAGCCGGGGCGAGACGAGCGTGGCCTGCACGCGGGAGCCGGCCAGCAGCTCGATGCGCTGGCGCCCGTGGACGCGGCCGGTCACGGTGCCGCGGATCGAGACCACCCCGCAGTCGATCTCGGCGTCCACCTTTCCCGACTCTCCCACGATGAGGGTGTGCTCGGAGACGACCTTGCCCGTCAGGTGCCCGTCGATGCGGAAGGTGTCGCGGAAGCGCAGCTCACCGTGGAACTGGGTCCCCTCGTCCATGAAGCCGTTGAGGTCTTCGCTGGGCAGGCCCTTGAGCTTGATCATGCTTCGCTCGCGCGGAGCCCGGGGCCCGCGCTCCCGTCAAGATTAGCACGCCCGCCCTAGCGCCCGCGGCCCGCGCGCAGCAGCATCTCGTAGAGCCGGTGCAGCTCCGGTTCGGTCTTGAACTCCACCCGCAGCGCGCCCCCCTTGCCCCGCCGCACGATCCGCACCCGGGCGCCGAGGGCGGCCCGCAGCCGCTCCTCGGCCGCGCGCGTGTTGGGATCGCGGGCCCGGCGCGGTCGCGGCGCGCGCTGGAGGGCGGCCCGGCGCTCCACCTCGCGCACCGACAGCCCCTTCCGGGCCGCCTCCCGGCCCAGCGCGAGCTGGTCTTCGGGGCGCTCCAGGGCCAGCAGGGCCCGGCCGTGGCCGGCGTCGAGGCGGCCGCCCGCGATCATGTCTTTCACCTCGGCGGGCAGGCGGAGCAGGCGCAGCGTGTTGGCGATCGTGGAGCGGTCGCGGCCGACCTTGCGCGCCACGTCCTCCTGGCTGAGGCGGAACTCGTCGTGGAGGCGCTGGAAGGCCTGCGCCTCCTCCAGCGGCGACAGCTCCTCGCGCTGGATGTTCTCGACCAGGGCCAGCTCCAGGAGCCGCTCGTCGGGTACTTCACGCACCACCACCGGCACCGTCGCCAGCCCGAGGCGCTGGGCCGCCCGCCACCGCCGCTCCCCCGCGATGATCTGGTAGCGGGGACCGGAGCGGCGCACCAGCAGGGGCTGGATCACGCCGCTCTCGCGGATGGACGCGGCCAGCTCCTCGAGCCGGGCCGGCTCCAGCAGCGTGCGGGGCTGGAACGGGTTCGGCTCCAGCCGGTCGGGGCTGACGTTGAGCGCCGTCTCGTCGGGAGGCGACGCCTCAGGATCGGGCAGGAGGGCGGAGAGCCCCTTGCCCAGCGCCTTTCTTTTCATGGGCCATCACTTCCTTGGCCAGCTCCAGGTAGGCCTCGGCCCCCCGGGAGCGGATGTCGTAGAGAAGGATCGGCTTGCCGAAGCTGGGGGCCTCGCCCAGCCGGACGCTGCGCGGGATCGCGGTGCGGAAGACCCTGTCCTTGAAGTGGCCGCGGATCTCTCCCGCCACCTGCTGGGCCAGGTTGGTGCGCTCGTCGACCATGGTCAGCAGGACGCCCTCGAGCTCGAGGGCGGGGTTGAGCGAACGCTGGACGCGGCCGAGCGTGTTCACGAGCTCCGAGATGCCCTCCAGGGCGAAGTACTCGCACTGCAGGGGCACGAGCAGCCGGTCGGCGGCCGCCAGCGCGTTAACGGTGAGCAGGCCCAGGCTGGGCGGACAGTCGACGAGGACGTAATCGTAGCGCGGGGCCACCGCGGCGAGCGCCTCCTTCAACCGGAACTCGCGGGCCAGCATCGGGACCAGCTCGACCTCGGCGCCGGTCAGGTTGCGGTCCGACGGGGCCAGGGTGAGGTGCGGGAGGTCGGTGGGCAGGAGGATCGGCTCCAGCGGCTGCTGGTCGATGAGCGCATCGTACAGGCTCGGCCGCTTCGCGGCTGCGCGTCGGCCCAGCCCCGAGGTCAGGTTGCCCTGGGGGTCCGCGTCGACGACCAGGACCTTGCGCTCGGCCGCGGCCAGGCTCGCCCCGAGGTTGATGGCGGTGGTGGTCTTGCCCACGCCGCCCTTCTGGTTGGCGATCGCGATCACCCGCCCCACGCGCTCAGCTCCTCCGACCGCCGCGCCGGCTCTCCCTGGGCTCGGGACGCGGCTCCCCGGCCGGCTCCAGCCGGTACCGGTCGCACATGGACCGGAAGCGCGCGGCGGCGTAGTCGTCGAGCCGGGGCAGGTGCTCGCGGACGAGGGGAACGAGGCGGCGGCGCAGGAAGTCGCCGCGGGCCATCCACTGGTAGTAGTCGCGTCCGCCGTGGTGGTAGGGGCCGTAGAGGCGGCCCTCGGGGAACACGTGTTCCAGCCAGCGGAACAGCTTCTCGTGGCGCACGTGCATGCGCAGGGTGACCTGCGGCTGGCGGCCGTCTCCCCCGAAGTGGCCTTCGCCCACCAGCAGGCCGATGAGGAAGCCGGCCGAGAACGCGTCCGGTCCGCGCGGCGCTCCCACCGGGGAGCGAGGATCCCACACCGGACGTTTCACCGTCAAGTTTCCCGTGGAACGCGAGGGTCCCGCCGGCCCGCGCGTCTTGTTTCACCGTCAAGTTTCCCGTGGAACGGCGAGGCGGCGCAGCGACTGGATCCCCGGCGGGGCCGGCTCCTCGCGCCACCCCGCGCCGGGCAGACGCCGGGAGCCGAAGAAGAGCACCCGGCCGTCGTCCTCCACGAGCGCCGCCAGGTGGGCGGGCGACAAGGCGAGGCCCCGGACCGTGACCGTGGCCGCCGGAGGGCCCGCATACTCGTCGTGGCGCTCGCGCCGGACCTCCACGTCGGCCCGCCCCGCCGCCCGGCAGGCCTCCCGCAGGAACGCCCATCGCCGCCGCCGCGGCTCGAGCAGCGTGACCTGGAGCTCGGGCCGCAGGAGGGCGAGGACGAGGCCGGGAGAGCCGTTGCCCGAGCCCACGTCCAGGAGCCGGCCCGGCCGGGCCAGCGGCGCCGCCGGAAGGACCTCGCCCACCAGCAGCGCCACCCGCTCGACCGGCGTGCGCGCGCCGGTCAGGTTCACCCGGGCGCTCCAGTCGGCCAGAAGGTCCAGGTAGCGCTCCAAGGCGGGCCGCGCGGCTTCCGGCGCGCCGGCCGCTTCGAGCGGCGTCCGATGCGGGCCCGCGGCTAGGCCTCCCCGGACGGCTCCTCGCCCTCCGGCCCCTCGTGGGGGGCCACCGTGACCCGGCGGTTGCCCTCCTCCCCCACGCTGTAGGTGCGGATGCCCGGCTCGCCGGTCAGGGCCACGTGCACCACCCGGCGCTCGTAGGAGTTGAGGGGGCGCGTCGTCCGCGGCACGCCGTCGCGGCGCACGGAGGCGGCCAGCTCGCGCGCGGTCCGGCGCAGGGCCTCGTCCCGCTCGGTACGGTAGCCCGCGCAGGCGACCACCAGCCGCCGCGGCTCGAAGGCACGCTGGTACATCCGCTGGAGCAGGTGCTCCAGCCCTTGCAGCACGTCCGCGTCGTCGTCGAGGAAGAAGGCCAGGTCCCGGCCTTCCAGGCGCACCGTCACCGCCTCGGGCGCCTCCTCGATCTCGGCCGCCACCTCCAGGTCCGCCGCCTCGGCGATCGCCCGCACGACCGCTCGCGCCCCCGCCCGTGGGTCCCTCTCGGGCCGGACCGGCGCGGGCTCGGCGGCCGGGGCCGGACCTTCCGCCGACGCCGGGCGCTCCATGAGGACGGCGATGCGGGCCGGCTGTCCGGTCAGGCCGCGGCCGGGCGTCGTCCCCGCCTCGAGCACCACGTAGCGCAGGCTGGCGGCCGGCCGGCCCAGCGCCCGGCTCGCCGCGGCGAGCGCCTCCTCGACGTCGCGCCCAGAGAAGACCTGGTCCTTCACGTCCGCCTCCGCTCCCGGCGCGCGGGTTCGTCCCGTGTCCGGAGGATGCGCAGCGTCACCGCCTGCTGGATGATCGAGCAGACGTTGGACGCCAGCCAGTACAGGTTCAGGCCGGAGGGGGCCCACAGGAACATGCCCACGAGCATCACGGGCATGATCATCATGACCCGCTGCTGCGCGGGGTCCATGGAGGTGGGGGTCATCCGCTGCATCAGGAACATCGACGCCCCCATGAGCAGCGGCGTCACGAAGAGCGGGTCCTTCTGGGAGAGGTCCGGGATCCACAGGAACGACGCTCCCCGCAGCTCGATCGACACCGACAGCACGCGGTAGAAGGCGATGAGGAAGGGCATCGTGAGCAGGAGGGGCAGGCAGCCGACCGTCATCTGCGTGCCCATGCTCATCCCGTGACGGGCGTAGAGGGCGGCCACCTCCTTCTGCATCTCCTGCCGCCGGGGGTCCAGGGCGGGAACCTTGCGGTACCGATCCTGGATCACCTTCATCTCCGGGGCCAGCTTCGCCATCCGCACCCCGTTGGCGATGGAGTAGTGCCGCAGCGGGCTCATGACCAGGTTGATGAGCACGGTCAGGACCACGATCGACCAGCCGTAGTTGCCGACGTGGCCATGGACCCAGCGCAGGAGCGACATGAGGGCGACCACGATCGGTCCGATCCACTCCCCGACCGGCACCACCCGCTGGAGGTCGTGCCCGAGCCGGGACAGCATCAAGTGGTCCTTGGGCCCCACGTAGAGGAGGGCCGGTGAGGGTCCCAGCGCAATGCCCGCCTGAGCGCCCACCCGGGGCTTGCCGTCGTCGCCGGGGGGCAGCGCGATCCCGCGCATCTCCGCTTCGCCGGGTCCGGACGGCACCCACAGCGCCGTGAAGTAGGTGCTCTCGACGCCCGCCCAGCTCACCGGGGAGACGGTGCGGGCCGGACCGATCTTCTGGGCGGGCACCCGCTCCACCCCCGCCGGTCCCAGGTAGACGGCCTGGGGCGCGTGGTAGCCGGAGACCTCCATCTCGGCCGGGGTGGGGTTGCCGATGCCCGGCCCCCAGAACACGCGCACGGGTAGCTCGCGGCCGGCCTGCCGCACGCTGGCCCGCACCTCCACGAGGTAGTCATGGGGGTCGAGGTGCAGGATCTTCTCGGCTTCCAGGTCCCCGTCCGCATACGCGAAGGCCAGATCGGCCGCCTGCCCGGCGAGGACGAGGCTCGCCGCCGAGGGCTTGAAGAGCGCGTCCCGGAGGCGCGCGTCGACCGCCGGCTCTCCGGTCTCGAGGTCGAGCGGACGCGGTCCCCCGATGACGGCCTGCACCATCTCTTCCGGCCGTCCGCGCGGGTCCTTGAAGCGCAGGAGCTGCCACGACAGCAGCCGGGCACCCCGGTTGGAGAAGGCGAGGGCGACGTCGGGACCCTGCACCTCGACCCGTCTCTCCTTGTCGTCGGCGATGCGGGCCACGACCGCCCGGGTCGCGGGCGACGGCGCCGGCTGGCCCGGGAAGGGCGGCGCCGGCGTGGGGGCCGGGAGCACGCTCGCCCCGGCCGCCGGAGACGGCGCCGGCGACGGCCGCGGGCGGGGCGGGGGCGCGAAGAGCAGCTGGTAGGCCGTCAGGACGAGCAGCGACAGCGCGACGGCGAGGAGCAGCCTTTTCTCGTCCATTACCTAGGGGACGGGGTCGGGTCCGCCGGCGTGGAACGGATGGCAGCGGAGAAGGCGGCGCAGGGCCAGGCCCGCGCCCCGGCGTGCGCCGTGCCGGCGGATCGCCTCCGCCGCATAGACGCTGCAGCTGGGGACGAACCGGCAGTATCCTCCGATGAGGGGCGCCAGGAGCGCACGGTAGGCGTCAATCGCGAGCAGGAGGATCCGCGCCGCGAGGCCGCGCGGGGCCGCGGCCGGCAAGGCGTCGCAGGCGCTCTCGGTACTCACGCTCCACCTCGGCCTGGGAACAGCCGACGATCTCGGGCTTCGCCACGAGCACCAGGTCCAGGGCCGGCGGCCCACCGCGGGCGTTGCGGCGGAACGCCTCCCGCAGCAGCCGCTTGGCCCGGTTGCGCCGGACGGCGCCCCCGAGCTTGCGGCTCACCGCCAGCCCCAGCCGGTCGTGGCTGCATTCGCTCGCCGCCGCCACGAGGAAGAAGAGCGGTCCGTCGATCCGGACCCCGCGGCGAAAAGCTCGCTGGAACGCGGCGGCGGATCGCAGTCGCTGGGGCCGGCGGAACCGCCCGCCGCCCTCGAGCGGCCTAGGCTCCGACCCGCTTCCGTCCCTTCTGGCGGCGCCGCTTGAGGACGAGGCGACCCCCCTTGGTCCGCATCCGGACCAGAAACCCATGGGTCCGCTTCCGCTTCCGGTTGTTCGGCTGGAACGTCCGCTTCATATGTGGGCGCCCTTCATCCGGCGTAGCTCAGGCCGCGCGGGCCTGCCTGTCCCGGGCAAAGCTGCAAGTCTAGCGGCGACCCGGGGTTTTTGTCAAACCCGCGGCAAGACCGCTCCCGCTTTGCCTTGTCCCGGTCGCGTGCCGTGTGATAGCCTAGGCTGCTTGGAGCAGCGAGACCTCGCCCAACCTTTCACCGAGTTCAGGCTTCGATTTCCACAGGTGTTGAAATCTCTGTGCAAAAAGGGCCCCGGTCGGGAAGACACGCGGTTCGATACCGGCTCTCTCACGTAAGTAACTTATAACAAACGGGTTAAATGGCGACTGCGGGCTTCGGGGACGGCCAGGCCGGCGGGGCGGGCTCTTGGAGGCCGGGCCCATGAACCTCTGGGACGAGGTGCTGGCCAAGGTCGAGGCCAAGGTGAACCGCCACAGCTTCGCCACCTGGTTCCGGCCCACGAGCTTCCACGCGCTCCAGGGCTCGAGTCTCCTCGTCCAGGTCCCGAACTCCCAGTTCAAGGACTGGCTGGCCCGCAACTACCACGGCGTGATCGCGGAGTCCCTGCACGACCTCGGCAAGAGCGAGGTCCACGTCGTCTTCGAGTGCGAGCCGGCTGCGGCGGGGGGCGCCGAGGCCGTGGCCGAACGCGAGGTCGCCACCTCCGCCGCCCTCAACCCCAAGTACACCTTCGAGAGCTTCGTGGTGGGCTCCTCCAACCAGTTCGCCCACGCCGCCGCGCGGGCGGTGGCCGAGATCCCCAGCAAGTCCTACAACCCGCTGTTCCTCTACGGCGGGGTGGGCCTCGGCAAGACGCACCTCATGCATGCCATCGGCCACTACATCCAGGCCCGCAACCGGCACTTGAACCTCGTCTACATCTCCTCGGACCGCTTCATCAACGAGATGATCAACGCCATCCGCTTCGACCGCCTGCCCGCCTTCCGCCAGAAGTACCGGGCGGTCGACGTGCTGCTCGTGGACGACATCCAGTTCATCGCCGGCAAGGACCGCACCCAGGAGGAGTTCTTCCACATCTTCAACGCGCTGCACGACGCCCAGAAGCAGATCGTGATCTCGAGCGACTGCCCGCCGCGGCAGATCCCGACCCTGGAGGAGCGGCTCCACAGCCGCTTCGAATGGGGCCTCATCGCCGACATCCAGGCCCCCGACATCGAGACCAAGGTCGCCATCCTGCGCAAGAAGGCGGAGGCGGAGCGGGTGGAGATCCCGGAAAACGTGGCCCTCTTCATCGCGAGCAAGGTGCGCACGAACATCCGCGAGCTCGAGGGAAGCCTCATCCGCCTCATCGCCTACGCCAGCCTGACCGGGCGGGACATCGACCTCACCCTGGCCCAGGAGATCCTGCGCGACCTGCTGGCCACCGAGGACAAGCCCATCACGATCGAGATGATCCAGAAGTTCGTGGCCGACCAGTTCGGGGTGAAGATCACCGAGCTCAAGGCCAAGAACAACTCCAAGACCGTGGCCGAGCCGCGCCAGATCGCGATGTACCTCATCAAGGCGCTCACTGGGGCCTCCCTGCCCGAGATCGGCAAGGCCTTCGGGGGCAAGCACCACTCCACCGTGATCCACTCGGTTCGCAAGATCGACACCCTGCGCAAGCGCGACCCTGAATTCGACCGGCGCATCAACAGCTTTGTCCAAGCGTTCCGATGAGGTTGCCGGGGTTTTCCACCACGGGGTCGCGGCGCTCCGGGCGCGCGGGGGCTCGGTCCTGGCTGCTTCCACGTCAGGACGGGGCATGAGGCGCAGCCGTCCACATCTGCTCGCACAGGCGAAGCTCCGGGGACGGAGGGGCTTGGCCGGCTTTTCGCCGTTTCCGCAACCCCTCTCTTCCTCCTTGAATCTTCTCCAGGGAAGAGAGATCTGGAGGTAGAACACCGATGGAGATCACGGTCCACAAGAACGACCTCGTGCGCGAGCTGCACCTCGTGCAGGGCATCGTGGAGAAGAAGAACTCCATCCCCATCCTGTCCAACGTGCTCGCCGAGGCGAAGGGGAAGGAGCTGCGCATCTCGGCCACCGACCTCGACGTCTCGCTGCGGTGCGGCTGTCCGGCCGAGGTGGCGGGCGAGGGCGCCATCACCCTGGCGGCCAAGAAACTCTACGAGATCGCCCGCTCGCTGCCGGAAGCGGACGTCCGCATCAAGGTGCTGCCCGACGCCTGGGCCTCCATCGAGTGCGAGCGGGTCAGCTTCAAGATGGCGGGGCTGCCGAAGGAGGACTTCCCCTCGCTCCCCGAGGCCAGGGGGAAGGGCGGCACCGAGATCCCCGGCGATGTGGTGCGCGAGCTGATCGCCCGCACCGCCTTCGCCATCACCGCCGAGGATGCCCGCTACTACCTGGCCGGCGCCCTGATGATCCTGGACAAGGACGGCGTGGCGATGGTCGCGACCGACGGCCACCGCCTTTCGTACGCCCACCGCCAGAGCCCGCTCAAGCTAGCGGAGCCGCAGCGGGTGCTGGTCCCGCGCAAGGCGATCTACGAGCTGGCCCGCCTGCTCGAGGAGGAAGAGACGTTGACCTTCCAGCAGGTCGAGAACCACCTCGTCTTCGCCGTGGGGGGCCGGACCCTCGCTTCCAAGATGATCGAGGGCCAGTTCCCGGCCTTCGAGAAGGTGATCGCGGTCGCCGGCGACAAGGTGGTCGACCTCGGCCGGGAGGAGCTGGGCACGGCCATCCGCCGGGTGAGCCTCCTCTCCTCGGAGCGCAGCCGGGCCGTGAAGCTGACGCTGGGGTCGGACCGCCTCGACCTGGCCGCGTCTTCACCCGACCTCGGCGAGGCGCGGGAGTCGCTGGCCGCCGAGTACAAGGGGGACTCGGTCGAGATCGGCTTCAACGCCCAGTACCTGCTCGACTTCCTCGGAGTGGCGGGGACGGAAGCGGTGCGCATGGAGCTGAAAGACCACGAGAGCCAGGGAATCTTCCGGCCCCAGGGCGGGGCGGAGACCGATTACCGCTACGTCGTGATGCCGATGCGGCTCTAGGTGGATGAAAGGTTCTTTCTACGCCGGCGTTCGGCGCGCGGAACGGAGCGTTTCGTCTACCGCCTCGCGACGGATTCATTCCGACGCGAGGCGCTTGATGACGGCGGGCGCGGAGCGAAGTGCGCCGCATTCGGTATAGACGCGGTGTGGGTGGGACGGATGGAGGTGCGAGACCTGAGGAACATCCGGCGAGCCAGCCTGGAGCTTGCGCCCGGGCTGAACGTGCTGATCGGCCGCAATGCCCAGGGCAAGACGAGCCTGCTCGAGGCGGTGGGGCTGCTGGCCCGGGGCCGCTCCTTCCGTACCGAGCAGACCGACACCCTCATCCGCCGCGGGGCGCCGGCTCTTCAGGCCCAGGGGACGGCGGTGGCGGAGGACCGTCGCACCTGCCTCGAGGTCGAGCTGTCGCCGGGCCGCCGCCGACTGCGGGTGGACGGACGCGAGGTGACACCGCGGGAGTACCACGGGCGGCTGGAGGTGGTCGTGTACTCGACCGACCGCCTGCGGGTCGTGCGCGGCCCGATGCGGGAGCGCCGCCAGTTCCTGGACCGCGCCGCATCGGCGCTGTGGCCGGCCTACCGGCAGGCGGTGCGGGAGTTCGAGCGCGTGCTCGGCCAGCGCAACGCGGCTCTCGAGGCGGGAGCGAAGGACCTCGACACCTGGAACGAGCGGTTCGCCCTCCTGGGGGCGCGCCTGAGGGAGCGGCGGGCGGGCTATGCGGCGCGCCTGCGCCAGGCCTTGCGCGGCGGCTACCAGCCGGAGGGCGAAGCCTACGACGTGCTGCTCGTGCCGCTGCCGCTGGCCGACGGCGCCGAGGCGGAGCGGCGCCGGCTGGGCGACGAGATGGAAGCTCGGCGGAAGGACGAGGCGCGCGCCCGGCGCAGCCTGGTGGGGCCGCATCGCGACGGCGTGATCCTGAGCGTCGACGGGGAGGACGCCTCGGAGTCGGCCTCCTCCGGCCAGGCCCGCAGCCTCCTGCTCGCGCTCGCCCTGGCCACCCTGGAGGTCTACCGGCAGGAGAGCGGGCGGGCCGCGGTGGCGCTGCTCGACGACCTGGACTCGGAGCTGGACGAGGGGCGGGCCACCGAGGTGTGCCGCGAGGTGGCGAGCCGGGGCCAGGCGCTCGTCACCACGGCGCACGCCGGCTGGGCGCGCCGGCTGGCCGAGCTGGGACGGCTCTTCGAGGTCGAGGCGGGAGAGGTCAGGGCGGCGTGATGGGTCCCGCGCCCACCGGGTCCGGGGATAGGTTACCAAGGAGCGAATGAGCGATCCGACGAAGGCCGTCGCGGACGACGAGATGGGCGAGTACGGGGCGGAGGCGATCCGGGTCCTGGAGGGCCTGGAGGCGGTCCGGGTCCGGCCCGCCATGTACATCGGCTCCACGGGCGAGTCCGGGCTCCATCACCTCGTCTACGAGGTGGTGGACAACTCGGTCGACGAGGCGCTGGCCGGCTACTGCACCGAGATCAACGTGACGATCCACATCGACAACTCGGTCACGGTGGTCGACAACGGCCGTGGCATCCCCGTCGAGGAGCACCCCACCGTTCGCGGGATGAGCGCGGCGGAGGTGGTCCTCACCAAGCTCCATGCCGGGGGCAAGTTCGACAAGAAGTCGTACAAGGTGTCGGGCGGCCTCCACGGCGTGGGCGTCTCCGTCGTCAACGCGCTCTCGGAAGACCTGGAGGTCGAGATCTGGCGCGACAAGAAGGTCTACCGCCAGAGCTACAAGCGGGGCGCGCCCCAGGGCCCGCTCGAGAACACGGGCGTCACCGACAAGCGGGGGACGAAGATCCGGTTCAAGCCCGACGCCCAGATCTTCGAGACCACGGCGTTCAGCTTCGACACGCTCTCCCAGCGCCTGCGCGAGCTGAGCTTCCTCAACCGCGGGATCCTCATCCTGCTCGAGGACGAGCGCGACGGAAAGAAGAACCGCTTCCAGTACGAGGGCGGCATCGCGTCGTTCGTGGAGCACCTCAATCGCAACAAGGAGACGATGCACCCGCGGCCGATCCTGATCGAGGGCGTGCGCGAGGGCGTGGAGCTCGAGATCGCCCTCCAGTGGAACGACGGCTACGCGGAGAACATCTACTCCTTCGCCAACAACATCAACACCCACGACGGGGGGACCCACCTCGTCGGGTTCAAGAGCGCGCTCACGCGCTGCCTCAACAACTACGCGACGTCCTCCGGGCTCGGCAAGGACATGACCGAGCCGCTGCAGGGGGAGGACGCGCGGGAGGGGCTGTGCGCCGTCATCAGCGTCAAGGTCCCGGAGCCCCAGTTCGAGGGCCAGACCAAGGGCAAGCTCGGCAACTCCGAGGTGAAGGGGATCGTGGAGAGCCTCATGGGGGACAAGCTCTCCGCGTTCCTGGAGGAGACGCCCGCCGTCGCCAAGCGCATCGTGTTCAAGGTCCTGGAAGCGGCCCGGGCCCGGGAGGCGGCCCGCAAGGCCCGCGACCTCACCCGGCGGAAGGGCGCTCTCGACGGGGCCGGGCTGCCGGGCAAGCTGGCCGAGTGCCAGGAGCGCAACCCCGAGCTGTGCGAGCTGTACCTGGTGGAGGGCGACTCCGCGGGCGGCTCGGCCAAGCAGGGGCGCGACCGCGTCTTCCAGGCGATCCTGCCGCTGCGCGGGAAGATCCTGAACGTGGAGAAGGCCCGGCTGGACAAGACGCTCGCCTCGGAGGAGATCCGCAACATCATCACCGCGCTGGGGACCGGGGTGGGCGCGGACGACTTCGACATCACCCGGCTCCGCTACCACCGCATCATCATCATGTGCGACGCGGACGTGGACGGCAGCCATATCCGCACGCTGCTCCTGACCTTCTTCTACCGGCAGATGAAGGAGCTCATCGAGCGCGGCCACCTCTACATCGCCCAGCCTCCCCTCTACAAGGCCAAGGTCGGCAAGACCGAGCGCTACCTGAAGGACGACCACGAGCTGAACGCCTTCCTCATGGAGCGGGCGGTGGAGAAGCGGCGGGTGCGCCTGGCCAGCGGCCAGGAGATCGAGGGGGCGCGACTCATCCGGCTCCTCGACCGGATGGTCGGCTACTCGAAGCTGCTGGCGATGGTGGAGAAGAAGGGCACGCCGCGGGCCCTCGTGGAGCTGCTGTTGAAGGGGCAGGTCAAGGACGCCGAGGCGTTCACCGACAAGATGCGGCTGCAGGAGCTCATCAAGCCGCTGCGGGCCGCCGGGGCCGACGTGGTGCTGGAGAAGGACGAGGAGCACGGCGTCTTCGAGATCGTGCAGCAGGTGGGCGTCGACGGCCAGACGCGCGAGGCCCGGGTGGGGGAGGCCTTCGTCTCGTCCCCGGAGTACAAGGCGCTCTATTCCGCGTACGAGGAGTTCCGCGACCTCGACCGCCCGCCGCTGGTGGTGGTGGACGGGGGCGAGACGCCGGTGGCCAGCCGCGAGGTGCTGCTGAACCTGTTCCTGGCCGAGGGCCAGCGGGGGGTCGCCATCCAGCGCTACAAGGGCCTGGGCGAAATGAACGCCGAGCAGCTCTGGGAGTCGACCATGGACCCCGCCACCCGGCGTCTGCTCCAGGTCCGCCTGGAGGACGAGGAGGTGGCGGAGAACATCTTCACCACCCTCATGGGCGACGCCGTGGAGCCGCGGCGGGCCTTCATCGAGGAGAACGCGCTCAACGTGAGGAACCTCGACATCTGACGGATGCCAACGAACCGGCCTTTTAACGCAGAGGATTCGCAGAGGCCGCAGAGGCATCTGTGAGATCTCATATCCGGTCGCGGCGGTCTCTGCGCGCTCCCTGCGGTCTCTGCGTTGAGTCCGTTTAGGCAATGGAACCTCAAGACCCCGTAGCGGCCCAGAAGATCCCCGCGAACATCGCGGACGAGATGCGGCAGTCCTACATGGACTACGCCATGTCCGTGATCATCGGCCGCGCGCTCCCCGACGTGCGCGACGGGCTCAAGCCCGCCAACCGCCGGGTCCTCTATGGCATGCAGCAGATGGGCCTGCAGCCGGGACGTCCCTACCGCAAGAGCGCCAAGGTGGCCGGGGAGGTGATGGGCAACTATCACCCGCACGGCGAGGGCGCGATCTACGACACCCTCGTCCGCATGGCCCAGGACTGGAACATGCGGGCGCCGCTCGTCGACGGCCAGGGCAATTTCGGCTCCATCGACGGCGACCCCCCGGCCGCGATGCGCTACACCGAGGCCCGCCTCTCCCGCGCCGGCGCCTCGATGATGGCCGACATCGAGAAGGAGACGGTCGACTTCCAGCCCACCTACGACAACAGCTCGACCGAGCCGACCGTGCTGCCCACGGTGCTGCCCAACCTGCTCGTCAACGGTGCCGAGGGCATCGCGGTGGGGATGGCGACCAAGATCCCGCCCCACAACCTGGGCGAGGTGGTCGAGGGGCTCACCTTCCTCATCGAGAACCCCGACCTGACCCCGGACGAGCGGCTGGAAGGCCTCATGGAGCGCATCCCGGGGCCGGACTTCCCGACCGCCGGTTTCATCTGCGGGCGGGGAGGCATCCGGGAGGCCTACCGCCGCGGCCGCGGCACGGTGGTGATGCGGGCGCGGGCCGAGATCGAGACCCGGAAGGGAGACAAGGAGTCGATCGTCGTCACCGAGATCCCCTACCAGGTCAACAAGGCCCGCCTCGTCGAGCGCATCGCCGAGCTGATGCGCGAGAAGCGCATCGACGGCATCGCCGACATCCGCGACGAGAGCTCGCGGGAGGGGATGCGCATCGTCCTCGACATCCGCAAGGGCGAGTCGAGCCAGGTCATCCTGAACAACCTCTACAAGCTCACCCCGCTCCAGGAGACCTTCGGCATCATCATGCTCGCCATCGTCGACCAGCGCCCGCGGGTGCTCAACCTGCTCGAGGCCGCCGAGCTGTTCGTCGATTTCCGCCGCGAGGTGGTGCGCCGCCGGACCGCCTTCGACCTCCGCAAGGCCGAGGCGCGGGCCCACGTGCTCGAAGGGCTGGTCGTCGCCCTCGACCACCTCGACGAGGTGATCGCGCTCATCCGGGGGGCGGGGACGCCGCCGGAAGCGCGGACCGACCTGGTCGCGCGCTTCGGGCTGACGCCGATCCAGGCCGACGCGATCCTGGAGATGCAGCTCCAGCGGCTGACCGGGCTGGAGCGGCAGAAGGTCGCGGACGAGCTGAAGGAGATCAAGCTGCGGATCGCCGACCTGCGCGACATCCTCCAGAAGCCGCGGCGCATCGACCAGATCGTGGCCGACGAGCTCCGGAAGATCCGGGAGGACCACGGCGACGCGCGGCGCACGGTGATCCTGGACGAGGTCGACGAGATCACCGTGGAGGACATGATCGCCGAGGAGGACGTGGCCATCTCCATCACCCACGGCGGCTACATCAAGCGGACATCGATCTCCTCCTACCGGGCCCAGCGGCGGGGGGGCCGCGGCCGGATGGGGATGCGGACGAAGGACGAGGACTTCGTCGACCAGCTCTTCATCGCCTCCACCCACTCCTACATCCTCATCTTCACCGACCGCGGCCGCGTCCACTGGCTGAAGGTGCACGAGATCCCCGAGGTGGGACCCCAGGGCCGGGGCAAGGCGGTGGTGAACCTCGTCTCCCTCCAGCCCAAGGAGAAGATCGCCGCCTTCGCCGCGGTGAAGGAGTTCGTCTCCGGCCGCTACGTGCTCCTGGCCACCCGCAAGGGCATCGTGAAGAAGACCGAGCTCTCCGCCTTCTCCAACCCCCGCGCGGGGGGGATCATCGCCCTCTCGGTGGAGGACGACGACGCCCTCATCGAGGCCGTGCTGACCAGCGGGACCGACGAGATCCTGCTCGCGACCCGGGACGGGATGGCCATCCACTTCGGCGAGGAGGACGTCCGCCCGATGGGCCGGGCCGCCTACGGCGTCAAGGGCATCGAGCTGGAATCCGGCGACGAGGTGGTGGCCGTGGAGGTCGTGGCCTCCGGCGGCACGGTGCTCACCGTGACCGGGAACGGCTACGGCAAGAAGACCTCCCTCGAGGAGTACCGCGTCCAGAGCCGCGGCGGCAAGGGGCTCATCAACATCAAGACCACCGGCCGCAACGGCCCGGTGGTGGGGGTCAAGTTCCTGAAGGGCGACGAGGGCGTGATGCTCATCACCGAAAAGGGTATGATCATCCGCCTGAACACGGCGGACATCTCGACCATCGGCCGGAACACCCAAGGCGTGCGGCTCATCCAGCTCGAGGAAGGGGACCACCTGGTATCGGTGGCCCGGCTGGCGGAGCGCGAGGAGGGCGAGGAGGGATCTCCGCCGGCCGCCGAGCCCTGAGCGGCGAAAGGAGGACGACGATGAGGAACGGGATCGGAGCCTTTTGGGCCGTGCCGGGCCTCGGCCTGGCCCTGGCCGCCTGCGGCCACCGTGATCAGAGGCTGGTCGACCAGTACTTCAACGCCGTCAATGCCAAGGACAACCAGACCCTCTCCAGCTTCGCCGCGGTGGGCTTCGACAAGAAGGTCGACCGGTGGCGGATCGTCAAGGAGGAGGACGAGGAGAAGACGACGATGCCGTTGACCGAGCTCGTGAACAAGCAGAAGGAGCTCGACAAGGCGGTGGCGGACAACAAGAAGGCGGCCACCGCGTACTCCATGGACCATTACGCCGAGGTCGACCAAGTCCGCGAGGCGCGCAAGGCCAGCAAGGGGGTGCCGGGCAAGCTGTCCGGCGTGGCCGGCGAATGGGACAAGTACAACCAGAAGGACCGGGACCTCAAGAAGTCGCTCGCCGAGGCCAACGCCGCGGTGGAGAAGGAGAAGCGCAACGTCGAGCGCTCCCTGGGGCCGACCGAGAACGCCGAGGGCCTCACCGGCGACGTCATCACCAAGAAGCTCGACCTCGTCCTGACCATCGGCGGCGAGGACAAGCCCTACGTGATGACCCTGTTGAAGTACGACGTCAAGGGCAACGCGCGGCCGCGGTGGGTCGTCCAGGACCTCAAGCCGGCGAGCTAGTGACGAGACACTCGATCACACCAGCTCCAGGCCCGCGAAGCGGGCCACCAGGCGCTTGGCGCCGACTCCGGGAAAGGAGACGGTGAGCTTCAGCTCCTCGCCCGCCGTCTCGCTCCGCAGCACGGTTCCCACGCCGAAGAGCGGGTGGCGCACCCGGGCTCCCGGCTTCAATCCCCGCAGCGCGTCGGGGGTGGGGGGCGGCGCCGGAGTCCCGCCCCGCTCCGGGGCGTAGCGGCGCCGCGGCGCCGAGGCCGAGATCACGGGCAGCCGGCCGTCGGCGGTCGCTTCGACCTGATCGCGGGGGATCTCGACGAGGAAGCGGCTGGGCTCGCTCAGCCGGCGCTGGCCGAAGACCGAGCGGCTCTGGGCCCAGGTCAGGTGCAGGCGCTCCCGCGCCCGCGTCATGCCCACGTAGCACAGCCGGCGCTCCTCCTCGAGGGCCTCGCCGCGGGCGAGGCTGCGCGCGTGGGGCATGAGTCCCTCCTCGAGGCCGACGAGGAAGATCGCGTCGAACTCCAGGCCCTTGGCGGAGTGGAGCGTCATGAGGACGACCGGGGCCTCGTCGCGGGCCTTGTCCACGTCGGAGAGGAGCGACACCCGGTCCAGGAAGCCGGCGAGCGATGGGCTCTCGTCCCGGACCTCGTAGTCGGCGGCGGCCGACAGCAGCTCGGCCAGGTTCTCCAGCCGGTCCTGGCTCTCGTGGCTCTCCTGCTGGGCCAGGGCCGCCGAGTAGCCGGTGACCTCCAGGACGCGGCTCAGCAGGTCCTTGAGGCACAGGCTGGGCGCCTCCATCCGCAGCGCTTCCAGCATCTCCCGGAAGCGACGCAGGGGCGCGGTGGCCCGGGCGGGGAGAAGGGCTTCGCCCTCCACGACGGCCAGCGCGTCCCAGGTCGAGGTGCCGCGCTCCGCGGCCACCCGCTCCAGCTCGTGCACCGTGCGCTCGCCGATGCCGCGCGGCGGCACGTTCAGGACGCGTTTCAAGGCCAGCGGGTCACGAGGGTTGGCGACCAGCCGGAGGTAGGCCAGGAGGTCCTTGACCTCGCGCCGCTCGTAGAACCCGACGCCGCCCCACACCTCGTAGGGCAGGCCGGCCCTCATGAGGGCCTCTTCGAACAGGCGGCTCTGGGAGTTCATGCGGTAGAGCACCGCCGCCCGCCCGGCCGTCCGCAGCGCGGCGATGCGCGAGACCACCCACGCCGCCTCCTGGAACTCGTCGCCGGCCTGGTGCAGCCGAACGGGGTCGCCGGCCGGCTTGACCGCCCGCAGCGTCTTTCCCTTGCGCTTCTCGTTGTGGGCCACGAGGCCGGAGGCGGCCTCGAGGATCGCCGGCCGCGAGCGGTAGTTCTCCTCCAGGCGCAGCACGCGCGCCCCGGGGAAGTCGGCCTCGAAGTCGAGGATGTTGCGGATGTCCGCCCCCCGCCACGAGTAGATGGACTGGTCCTCGTCGCCCACCACGGTGACGTTGCCGCGGGGGCCGGAGAGATGGCGGATGAGCTCGTACTGGGCGCGGTTGGTGTCCTGGTACTCGTCGACGAGCACGTACTGGAAACGGCGGCGGTAGCCCTGCCGGACCTCCTCGTTCGTCTCCAGCAGGGCCACCGTGCGCAGCAGCAGGTCGTCGAAGTCCAGGGCGTGGGCGGCCTCCAGCGCCTGCCGGTACCGCTCGGCGACCCGGGCCAGGGTGGCCGCGCCGACCGACTCGGAGTCGGCCTCTCCTTCGAGGTCGCGTCCCGCGTTCTTGCCCGCGGAGATGCGGGCCAGGATCCGCCGCGGCGGATGCACCTTCTCCGGCAGATCCAGCGCGCGCAGGGCCTCCCGGACCGCCTGGAGCTGGTCCTCCTCGTCGTAGATCACGAAGTCCTTCGGCAGGCCGGCCGCCTCCGCCTCGCGGCGCAGGATGCGCACGCAGAGGGCGTGGAAGGTGGAGATCCAGCTCCGCATGGCCTGGCCGGCCAGGAGCGCCTCGGTGCGCGCCTTCATCTCCGCCGCCGCCTTGTTGGTGAACGTGACGGCCAGGAGGCGCTCGGACGGAACGCCCCGGTCGAGCACGAGGTGCGCGATCCGGTGGGTGATGACGCGGGTCTTGCCGCTGCCGGCGCCGGCCAGGATGAGGACGGGCCCCTCGGTGGCCAGCACCGCCTCCCGCTGCTGGGGATTGAGCCCGGTGAGGAGCGAAGAGTCGCCGGTCGGGCGATCGTATTCGGCGGAAGGATTGCTCAACGGATTAACGCAGAGGTCGCAGAGATTTCCAGAGCTGCTCGAGGACGCAGAGACTCTATTCTAATCCTCTGCGTCCTCTCCGTTTCCTCTGCGTCCTCCGCGTTAAGAGACCGTTCCGGCTCGGTTCATTCGACGGTGACGGACTTGGCCAGGTTGCGGGGCTGGTCCACGTCCCGCCCCGCGCGCACCGCCGTATGGTACGCGAGCAGCTGCAGGGGCAGGACCATCACCAGGGGCGACCAGACCTCCTCCACCGGCGGCACGTCGATGATGATGTCGGAGGGTTGCTCGAGGATCTTCGGCACCTCGCGATCGCCCTGGGCGGTGATGGCCAGCAGCCTTCCTCCCCGCGCCTTCACCTCCTGGACGTTGGAGAGCATCTTCTCGTAGGTCCGGCCCGGCGGGCACAGCGCCACCACCGGCATGTTCTCGTCGATCAGCGCGATGGGCCCGTGC
Source organism: Acidobacteriota bacterium (assembly GCA_003223555.1). Classification (GTDB taxonomy): domain Bacteria; phylum Acidobacteriota; class Vicinamibacteria; order Fen-336; family Fen-336; genus AA32. Next base: position 22,618 of record QHVM01000082.1, read on the forward strand.
TTCATCTCCCCCGCCGGGTAGCCCTCGGCGTGGATGTAGGAGATCTCCTTGAGCTTCAGGGCGCCCTCCAATGCGATCGGGTAGTTGACGCCGCGTCCCAGGAACAGGAAGTCCTGGGCCTGGGCGAAGAACCTGGACATCTCCTCGATGCGCGCGGAGGCCTGCAGCGCGTTCTCCATCAGGTGGGGGACGCGGGCCAGGCTCTGGAGCAGCTCGCGGCACCGCTCCGCGGTCAGCGTGCCCCGGAGCCGCCCCAGGTGGAGGGCGAGGAGAGCCAGGGCGGCGAGCTGGGAGGTGAAGGCCTTCGTGGAGGCGACGCCGATCTCGGGTCCGGCGTGGGTGAGGAGCGTCCCCTCGGCCTCGCGGGTCAGCATCGAGCCCTGCACGTTGCAGATCGCGATCGGGAGGGCGCCGAGCTTCTTGGCCTCCCGGAACGCGGCCAGGGTGTCGGCGGTCTCTCCGCTCTGGCTGATGGCCACCGCCAGCGTCTCCGGGTTCACGATCGGGGTCCGGTAGCGGAACTCGCTTCCGTAGTCGACCTCGGCCGGCACTTGCGAGACCTGCTCCAGGAGGTACTTGCCGATAAGCGCCGCGTGCCAGCTCGTGCCGCAGGCCAGCAGCAGGACGCGCTTGGCGCGCCTCAGCTCCTCGGCCGCCTTTCCCAGCTCCTCGAGGTGGACCTCGCCCTCCTCGAGGCTGATCCGGCCCAGCAGCGTGTCGCGCACCGCGCGCGGCTGCTCGTGGATCTCCTTGAGCATGAAGTGGCGGTAGCCGCCCTTCTCCGCCTGCACCGGGTCCCACGCGATGCGCTGGGGCCGGCGGGAGACCGCGCGGCCCTCGGCGTCGGTGATGCGCACCGCGCCCGGGGTGACGATGGCCACGTCGCCGTCGTCGAGGAAGATGAAGTCGCGCGTGTAGGGGAGGAGGGCCGGGACGTCCGAGGCCAGGAAGTGCTCCCCCTCGCCGAGGCCGACGACCAGCGGCGGGCCCCGGCGCGCGGCCACGAGCGTCTGCGGCTCTCGGGTGTCGAGGAGCACGAGGGCGTAGATGCCCTCCATCTCCGGAAGCGCCTGGCGCACCGCCTGCTCCAGCGAGCCGGCTCCCAGGTGCGACTCGACGAGGTGGGCCACCACCTCGGTGTCGGTCTGGGTCACGAAGCGGTGGCCGGAGGCGGCCAGACGGGCCTTGAGCGGCAGGTGGTTCTCGATGATCCCGTTGTGCACGACGACCAGCCGGCCCTGGCAGTCCTGGTGGGGATGGGCGTTCTCCTCGCTCGGCCGCCCGTGGGTGGCCCAGCGCGTATGGCCCACGCCGAACGCGCCCCGCAAGGGCTCGGCGCGCAGGCTCTCTTCGAGGTTCTTGAGCTTTCCCACCGACCGCCGCCGCTGGAGGCGGCTGTCGTCGACCACCGCGATGCCGGCCGAGTCGTATCCGCGGTACTCCAGCCGGCGCAGGCCCTCGATGATCACGGGGACGGCGTCCCGGGCCCCCACGTAGCCCACGATCCCGCACATCCTAGCCTTGCTCCCCGCGGGGCCCCTTGGCCGCGCCCGCTTTCTGCCGCCGGGCCTCCGCCCAGCCGGGCTTGACCACCTGCCGCGCCCGCCCGAGCGCCAAGGCTCCGGCGGGCACGTCCTCGGTGATCGCGCTGCCGGCCGCGATGTAGGCGCCCTCGCCGATCGTCACCGGGGCGACGAGCGTAGTGTCGCTGCCGATGAAAGCCCCCGCCTCGATGCGGGTCGGATGCTTGTGCACGCCGTCGTAGTTGCAGGTGATCGTCCCCGCCCCGATGTTGACGCCCGGACCCACGGTGGCGTCGCCGATGTAGGAGAGATGCGGCGCCTTCGAGCCCTCCCCGAGGCGGGTCTTCTTCAGCTCGACGAAGTTGCCCACCTTGGCCTTCACCCCGATCCGGCTCTCGGGACGGACATGGGCGAAGGGGCCCACGCTCGCCTCCGCCTCCACCACGCATTCCCGCAGGAGGCAGTGATCGAGGACCTGCGCCCCCCTTCCCACCGTGGTGTCGACGAGCCGCGCGAAGGGGCCCACCATCGCCCCGGCGGCCACCCGCGTGCGTCCCTCCAGGAGCGTGAACGGGCGCAGGAGCGCGTCGGCCTCCACCTCCGCGTCGAGGCCCACGAAGGTCGTCTCCGGATCCTCGATCGCCACCCCGGCCGCCATCAGCTCGGCGCACCGTCGCGCTCGCAGCAGGCGCGCGGCGGATGCCAGCTCGGCGTGGCTGTTCACGCCCAGGCCCTCCCGGCCGTCCGCGGCCGTCATCGCGCCGACCTGGCGGCCGGCCGCCCGGAGCAGGCCCACCACGTCGGTCAGGTAGAACTCGCCCTGGGCGTTCTGCGGCCGGAGCTGGCCGAGGACCTCGAGCAGCCGATCGACGTCGAAGGCGTAGACGCCGGCGTTGATCTCCGGGATGCGCTTCTGCTCGGCGGTCGCGTCCCGGGCCTCCACGATCGCCCGCACGGAGCCGTCGGCCTCGCGGAGGACGCGCCCGTACTCGGCGGGATCCTCGAGGACCACGCTCAGCAGCGTCGCCGCCCCCCCTCCCCGCCGATGCGCATCGAGCAGGGCGGCCAGGGTCTGGCTCCGCAGGAGCGGCAGGTCACCGTTGACGGCGAGAAGCGTCCGGGCGCGGCCGGCGGCGATGAGCTCCCGGGCCGCCTGGACCGCGTGCCCGGTGCCGAGGGGCGGCTCCTGCCGCACGAAAGCGAGGCCCCGGCCCGCGAAAGCGGCCTCGATGCCGTCGGCCTGGTGGCCCACCACGACGGTGACCGGCTCCACGCCCACGCCCTGCACGGCCCGAAGCACGTGCTCGAGGAGCGGGACGCCCAGCAGGGGATGGAGCGCCTTGGCCCGCGCGCTCTTCATCCGGGTGCCCTTCCCGGCGGCGAGGATCAGCGCCTGCGCGTCGTGGCGGCTCACCTGTTGATGTTAAGTCAATTCGGGGAGGTGCGGGCCGACGGAAGCGCCCCCCCGCGCGCATTCGCGCTCCCCCCCACGTCGCTCGCTCGGGGGGACCCCTCGCTCGCTGCTACGGGCTCGTCAGCTCGCCTGCGGGTACACGATCTCGATGAACTCTTCGTCCTCCCGGATGGGGTCGAAGTCGGAGTCGCTGCGGGCCTGGGCGCGGTTGGCCGGGCTGGCGGCCACCGCCGAGCGCAAGGCCTTGACGGCCGTGGCGGTGTCACCCGCCCGGGCGGCGGTGGCGGCCAGGCAGTAGAGCACGTGCTCGTTCTTGGGGTGGATCTCCGCCGCCTGGCGCAGGGCCTTCAAGGCCTCGTCGTACTCGCCGCGGTTGTGCAGGTAGACCCCGTGGTTGAGGAGGTCCTCGAAGCCCTTGGGCCGGAAGGCCGGACGCTTCGACTCGGCGATGGCCCGGTCGCAGAGCATGCGGTACGAGCGCGCCCGCTCCAGCAGGTCCCGCTCCTCGGCGTGGCGGGTGATGAGGTCGCCCAGGTACTCGCGGGCCCGCACGTAGTCGTGCTTGCCCACCGCCCGGACCGCCTTCTCGTAGAGCTCGAGGGCGGCGCTCGACCTGCGGCCGGCCGGAACCGGCCCCGGCTTCTTCGCGCTCATGCGGGTCCTCCTCATTGAGCCTGACTCGCGCTTCGCTCGCCGCCGCTTCCTGTCGGGTGTCGAGCCGCAGAGGATACCAGCCCGGCCGGCGGCCCGCAAGAGGGGGCCGTCACACCGCAGCGCCGCCCCGTTTGCTAGAATGCGGTTTTGGTCTGCACGCCGTGAGAGCCACCAGGGACGAACCCATCGCGATCCGGGGGGCCCGGGTCCACAACCTGCAGGGCGTCGACTGCGACCTGCCTCGGGACAGCCTCGTGGTCATCACCGGTCCTTCGGGATCCGGCAAGAGCAGCCTGGCCTTCGACACGCTCTACGCCGAGGGCCAGCGGCGCTATGTCGAGAGCCTCTCCGCCTACGCCCGCCAGTTCCTGGAGCAGATGGAGAAGCCCGACGTGGAGTCGGTCACCGGGCTGAGCCCGGCCATCGCCATCGAGCAGCGGACCACCGCCTCCCATCCCCGCTCCACGGTCGGCACGGTGACGGAGATCTACGACCATCTGCGGGTGCTGTTCGCCGCCCTCGGCAAGCCGCACTGCCCGCGCTGCGGGCGGGTGATCGCCTCCCAGAGCGCGGAGCAGATCGGCGAGCGCCTGCTGCGCTACCCCGAGGGCACGGTGCTGGCGCTGCTGGCCCCCATCGTCCGCGGACGCAAGGGGGCGTTCAAGAGGGAGCTGGCCGAGCTGGCCACCCAGGGCTTCGTCCGCGCCCGCATCGACGAGCGCGTGCGCAACCTCGCGGAGCCGGTCGTCCTCGAGCCGCGCCGCAACCATCGCATCGACGTGCTCGTCGACCGGGTCGTGATCCGGCCCGGCATGGCCAAGCGCCTGCTGGCCGGGCTCGAGAAGGCCCTCAACCTCGCCCGTGACACCGTCCTCGTATCCCTGGAGGGGGGCGGAGAGCGGCTCTACAGCCGGCGCCTCGCCTGCGTGGAGTGCGACGTGTCGGTGGGCGAGCTGTCGCCGCGGGCCTTCTCCTTCAACAGCCCCTACGGAGCATGCCCCGGATGCCAGGGCCTCGGCCACCGCTGGGAAGTGGACCCGGCCAAGGTCATCCCCGACGAGAGCCGCTCGGTGCTGGAAGGCGCCATCCATCCGTGGCAGCGGCACGGCCCCCGGCTGCTGCGGGAGGCGCTCGACGACGTGGCCCGGCGGCACGGCTTCTCCCTCGAGGTCCCGGTGCGGGAGCTGACGCGCAAGGCCCGGCAGGTGCTCCTCGGCGGCGACGGCGACGGCTTCGCCGGCGTCGTGCCCTACCTGCGCCGCCGCCTCGAGCGCCTGGTCCGCATGAGCCCCGGCGAGGGCGAGGAGGTGTCCGAAGAGCGCGAAGGGGGAGAGGCGTTCGAGGACCTCCGGCCCTACCTCAGCGAGACCGTGTGTGCCGAGTGTGGCGGCGCGCGCCTGCGCCGGGAGAGCCTGGCCGTGCGCGTCGGCGGGCGATCGCTCGCCGACTACGTGCGGCTGCCCGTCGGTGAGGCCCGCGCCGCCTTCGAGGCCCTGGAGTTCGTGGAGCGGGAGCGGCCGGTCGCCGACCGGCTCCTCCACGAGATCCTGAGCCGGCTCCGCTTCCTGGAATCGGTGGGGGTGGGCTACTTGAGCCTGGACCGGCCCACCACCACGCTCTCGGCGGGCGAGGCCCACCGCATCCGGCTCGCCGGCCAGATCGGCGCCCGGATGCAGGGCATCCTCTACGTCCTCGACGAGCCGTCGGTGGGCTTGCACCAGCGCGACAACCGGCGGCTGCTGGAGACGCTGCAGGCCATCCGCGACCGGGGCAACACCGTGGTGGTGGTCGAGCACGACGAGGAGACGATCCGGGCCGCGGACTGGGTGGTGGACCTGGGGGAGGGAGCCGGACGCAACGGCGGCCGGCTCATGTACCAGGGCCCGCCCGCCTCGCTCGACGGCAGCCTCACCGGGCGCTACCTGCGCGGTGAGCTGCAGATCGAAGTGCCCGACGGCCGCCGCGCACCCCGGGGCGTCCTGCGCGTCCTCGGTGCCCGCGAGCACAACCTGCGCGACATCGACGTGGAGATCCCCCTCGGCGTCTTCACCGCGATCACCGGCGTGAGTGGAGCGGGCAAGTCCACGCTCGTCGACGACATCCTGCAGCGCGCCCTCGCCCGCCGGCTCTACGGCGCCGCCGCGGAGCCGGGCCGCCACCGGGCCCTCGAAGGGGTGGAGGCCATCGACAAGGTCATCGCCATCGACCAGAGCCCGATCGGCCGCACCCCCCGCTCCAACCCGGCCACCTACACCGGCGCCTTTACCTTCATCCGCGAGATGTTCAGCCTCGTGCCGGAGGCGCGGGCCCGCGGCTACAAGCCCGGCCGTTTCTCGTTCAACGTGAAGGGCGGCCGCTGCGAGGCCTGCCAGGGCGACGGCGTGCGGGCCATCGGCATGCACTTCCTCCCCGACGTCTACGTGAGCTGCGAGACCTGCCGCGGCCGGCGCTACAACCGCGAGACGCTGGAGATCCTCTACCACGGGCGGACGGTGGCCGACGTGCTCGACATGACGGTGGCCGAAGCCCAGCCGGTGCTCTCCGCCCACCCGCGCCTGAATCGGCTGCTCCTGACCCTGATCGACGTGGGCCTCGGCTACATCCACCTCGGCCAGAGCGCAGCCACGCTGTCGGGCGGCGAGGCGCAGCGGGTGAAGCTGGCCCGTGAGCTGGGGCGGCGGGAGACCGGCCGCACCCTCTACATCCTCGACGAGCCCACCACCGGCCTCCACTTCGACGACATCCGCAAGCTGCTCCATGTGCTCGGCCGGCTGGTGGAGGCCGGCAACACCGTGCTCGTCATCGAGCACAACCTCGACGTCATCAAGACCGCGGACCACGTCATCGACATGGGGCCGGAGGCGGGTCCGGGGGGCGGGACCATCGTGGCGGCCGGCACCCCCGAGCGGGTGGCGGCCTGTGCGGACAGCCACACCGGCCGCTATCTGCGGGAGATGCTGGAGCGGGGCCGGCGGACGTGACGGGCGGGGACGACCCTCTCCTCGCCTGGCGCGCGGAGTTCCCGATCCTCGAGCGGACCACGTACCTGGTGAGCCATTCGCTGGGCGCCATGCCGCGCGCGGCTCGCCAGCGGCTGCAGGATTACGCGGACACCTGGGCCACCCGGGGCGTGCGGGCCTGGGCCGAGGGCTGGTGGCGCATGCCGATCAGCGTGGGGGACCAGGTCGGACGGATCATCGGCGCCCCACCGGGCAGCGTCGTCATGCACCAGAACGTGTCGCTGTGCCAGGCCCTCGTGCTCTCCTGCTTCGACTTCTCGGGGCGGCGCAACAAGATCGTCTACGAGGAGCTGAACTTCCCGTCCGTGATGTACGTCTACGAGGCGCACCGCGCCCTTGGAGCGAGGGTGATGACCGTCCCCAGCGAGGACGGCATCACGGTCCCGCTCGAGCGCTTCCTGGAGGCCATCGACGACGAGACCCTCCTCGTCCCGCTGTCGCACGTGGTCTTCAAGAGCGGCTTCGTCCAGGACGTGCCGGCGATCGTCCGCCGGGCCCACGACGTGGGAGCCCTCGTGGTGGCCGACCTCTACCAATCGGCCGGCACGGTGCCGGTGGACGTCACGGCCTGGGACGTGGACTTCGCGACCGGCGGCTCGGTCAAGTGGCTGTGCGGGGGACCGGGCGCGGGCTACCTCTACGGCTCCTTTCGCCTTCGAGAACGGGCCCATCGACTACGCGGAGGACGCCACCCGCTTCCTCCACGGCACGCCCGCGGTGCCCGCGCTCTATGCCGCGCAAGCGGGGTACGAGATCGTGTCGGCCGTGGGCGTGGACGCCATCCGCGCCAAGTCGGTGCGGCAGGTCCAGCTCCTCGTCGATCTCGCTCGCGAGCGTGGCTTTCCTGCCCACGCGCCGGAGCGGCCGGAGCAGCGAGGAGGCATGGTGATCCTCGACGTGCCTCACGGCCAGGCGGTCACCCGGGAGCTGCTGCGCCGGGAGGTGATCGTCGACTACCGGCCCGGGGCGGGGATACGCTTCTCACCCCACTTCTACAGTGCCGATGAAGAAGTTGCCCGGGCGCTCGACGAAATGCGCCGGATCCTCGACTCTGGCGCGTACGGCGCGCACGAGGCCGCGGGGAGCGTCGGATTCTAGACGTGGCTACAGAGCCACGTCGTGGCTGAGCAACCCGTGGCGCAGCGCCACACCTGCGGTGAATGCCGTTGAGGCTCAGCAGGTTAGGCGTGCGAGCATCTGGTACATGGCTTGCAACTCGCACGCGCCGAGTTTCCATGCCCTATCGCAGGACGCTGCGCCGAGCGGTCGGCTGCACCGGTATCGGCCTCCATTCGGGCCGGCCGGTACGCCTGGAACTGAAGCCGGCGCCGGCCGGCCACGGCATCCGCTTCGCCCGCACCGACGTCGGGGTCGAGATCCCGGCCTCGCTCGAGTATCTGGCCCGCCTCGACCACGCCACCACGCTCAGCCGCGACGGCGTGTCGGTGGACACCGTGGAACACCTGCTCTCCGCGTTCCAGGGCCTCGGCGTCGACGACGTCCTCGTCGAGGTGGACGGCCCCGAGGTCCCGATACTCGACGGCAGCGGAGCCCCCTTCGTGATCCTGATCCACGAGGCGGGGCTCAAGCCCCTGGCCGCGAGCCGCACGTACCTGAAGGTGCTGAGGCCGGTGGAGGTGGTGCGGGGCGCCAAGTCGATCCGGATCTCTCCCGCCGATCACTTCCGCGTCAGCTACGTCATCGGTTTCGACCACCCGCTGCTGCGCCACCAGGCCGCCTCGTTCCGCGTGGCCGCCGACACGTTCGCCGAGGCCATCGCGCCCGCCCGCACCTTCGGCTTCCTGCGCGAGGTGGAGACGCTGCGCCGGAGCGGTCTCGCCCTCGGGGGAAGCCTCGACAACGCGGTGGTGATCGGGGAGACCGGCGTCCTCAACAACCGGCTGCGGTTCGCGGACGAGTTCGTCCGCCACAAGATCCTCGACGCGATCGGGGACCTGACCCTGCTCGGGCATCCGGTGGTCGGCCACGTCGAGGCGACGCGGGCCGGCCATGCCCTGCACGCCGCCCTGTGCCAGCGCCTGCGCGAGAGCCCGGAGTCCTGGACCCTCGTGACCCATCCCGAGCTGCCCGTGATGGAGTTCCCCGCCCCCGTGCGCGTCCCCGCCCCCCGCCTCGCCCTCTCCTAGCCGCGCCCCGCCTTTTAAGACGCAGAGACCGCAGAGAAACGCAGAGAACGGAGCGGGATTAGGCGCGTCCCGCTTCTCGGCGATCCTCGGCGTCCTCGGCGTTAAGCCTTGCGCCGCCGGGACTACTTCGTGTCGGGGGTGACGGTCGCTTCGAGCTTCAGCTCGTAGAGCGCCCGGGTGCGATCGTTGGTCTTGATGAGGACGCTCTTCTGGATCTTTCCCGTGCTCGTCCGCGTCTGGAGCGAGACTTGCAGGTGCGTGCTCGCGCCGGGCTTGACCACCTTGCCGTAGCCCTCGGCCACCGTGCAGCCGCAGGACGTGGTGACGCTGTCGATGGTGAGGTCGGCGTCGCCGAAGTTGCGGATCGAGAATTCCTTCTGCAGGGTCTTGTTGGGGAGCGCCTTGCCGAAGTCGAACGACGACGGCTCGACCGCGATGCGCGCGCCGCCGGTCCGCGGGACCGTCTTGGCGTCGTCCGCCCCTGGCCCGGCGGCCGCGAGGGCGACCAGGAGGATCAGCCCGCCTGCCCTCACACCGACCTCCCCGCCGCCCGTCCCCGCCCCTTTTTCTTGCCCGCGGTGAGCCTGCGCATGTAGGCGTCGAGCATCTCGTTCTCGTACGTCACCGAGTTCAGGAACAGGCTCTCGACCAGGTAGCGCTTGCGGTCCTCCTCGTCCATCTGGTCCACCAGCGCCTGGATCTCCCTCATCATATCCTCGAAAGAGACCCGCAGCTCGTGCTTGAGCGTCACCTCGCGGTAGAGCGCCTCCAGCACGCCCAGCAGGTCGCCGTCGAGAGGCAGCTCGTAGCCCGACGTCAGCCGCACCCTACGCATCGCCCTTGCCCTTGGTCTTGCGGGGCGAGAAGGCTTCCACCGCCGCCGCCTCCTCGCGGTGGATCTCCATGATCTTGTGCACGCCGGTCATGGACAGCATCGTCTCCACGCGGGGCTGGAGGCCGGAGAGCTTCAGCAAGCCGCCTCGGTCCTGGAGCAGCCTCCGCACGTCCATCAAGCAGCCAATCGAGGCGCTGTCGATGTAGCCCACCGCGGCGAGGTCGATCACGACCTTCCGCGCGCCGTCCTCGACGAGCTGGCGGACCTCGGCGAAGAAGGGGGCCAGGTTCGGGTAGGTGAGCTTCGGCTCCTTGACCCGCACGATCTTGACGTCGCCGCTCTCGTCCACCATCAGCTGCATCGGTTCACCTCCGGGCCTGGAGCCGCGCCGGCCCCGCGCGCCCCCGGCTCCGGGCGGGCTGCTGGGCGCGCAGCAGCAGCCGTGACAATTCTTCCCGGCCGCGGTTGATGCGGCTCTTCACCGTGCCTTCGGGCAGGTGGAGCTGATCCGCCATCTCCTGGTAGCTGAGACCCTGCAGGTCACGCAGCACGACCGCTTCCCGGAGCTTGGCCGGCAGCGATTCGAGGCCCCGGCGCAGGAAGCTGCGCCGGTCGCGATCCTCCAGGGCGCGGTGGGGATTGCTGCCCGCCGACGCGGGAGCGAGGTCGAAGGCGACCAGGTCTTCGACGAGCACCTCCCGCTCCCTCTTGCTGGCCCGATAGTGGTCTATGCAATAGTTGCGGGCCACGCTGCTGAGCCAGGTGGAGAAGTCGGCGTCCTGGTTGAACTTGTCCAGGCTACGGAACACCTTGATGAAGATATCCTGGGTCAGGTCCTCCGCCTCGTCGTGCTTCCCCGTGAACTTGTAGGAGATGTGGAAGATCTTGCGCTGGTAGCGCATGACGATCTCGTCCCAGGCCGTGTTGTCCTTCCGCAGGCACCGTTCGATCAGCTCGGCGTCGGAAGGAGAGTGACGGGCGTCGTCCATTTGTCACGCGGCGAGCTTCGATCTTAGAAGGTCGACGGGAGCGAATCAAACCCCCCGCGCGCTAGGGCAGCTCGGGGCGGCCGGCCGCCGTCCAGGCCGTGTACCAGTAGCTCCCGACGTCGCCGGCGGCCTGGCTGAGGCGATCGCGCAGGATCCGGCCGGCGCGCTGCTCGAACATCTCGTAGTACAGCTCGGTGTAGCCCCCCTGGCCGCGGTGGGCGAGGTCTTCCTGGTAGAGGAGGTTGTCGAGCCAGACGTAGGTGTCGTTGATCATGGCGAACAGGTAGGACCTGGGATCGTCGAGGTAGTGCGCGGCGTCGGGGTCCAGCTTCAGCCGGTTCTGCATCGCCTCCGGCAGCCGGATCGTGAAGCGAGCCCACAGCCCGTGCTGCCCGGTCTTCTGGCCGTCGGCGTTGTCGGTGAGGGCCAGGGGATTGTGCAGGTCGGCCACGAGGCCGGCCAGCTGGTCCGACTCGGCGAGGATGCGGTTCTTGTCCCTGGCCTTGAACGCCTCGACGAGGCGTTCGTAGCTCTGCTCGATGAGCCACGGCAGGCGGCCGACCTTCTCCCCGATCTCTGCGTAGTGGGCCTTCATCTCCGCCTCGGTATGGGGCGCGTCCGCGAAGGGGAAGGGCACGAGCCGGTCCACCGCGAAGCGGCGGTCGAGGCCTTCCTCCGGGATCACGGCCTCCGGAGAGAGCGAAGGCAGCTCCAGCCGGTGGTTCTTGTAGAAGGGCTTCAGCCCCTTGGGCAGGGTATCGATGGCGTGGCTGTTGACGGCCTGGTGGGCCACCGGCCCCCAGGCGGTGGCCTGCCCGCCGACGAGGACGGCGGCGGCGGCAAAGGCGGCCATGCGGGTGGGCTTCCGGAGCTGGGACATGGGGGATGGTTCCTCTCTTCTATGCGACGCGGGCCGCGGTCAGCACCCTCACCTCGGCCGCTCCCGCCGCGGAGAGCACGCGGGCGCAGGCCATGACGGTGGCGCCGGTGGTGAAGACGTCGTCCACGAGCACGGCCACCCGTCCCGCGATGCGGCCCCGCCCGCGCGCGGCGAAGGCCCCGGCGACGTTGGCTCGGCGGGCGGCCCCCGACAGCCCGGTCTGGGCAGCGGTGTCCTTCCGGCGCACGAGGACCCCGGCGACCGCCAGGCCCGTCCGGCGCGCCAGCTCCTCGGCCAGGAGCTCGGCCTGGTTGAACCCACGCTCCCTCCGCCGACGAGGGTGGAGTGGCACCGGCACCAGGACCGCTCCCGGAGTCAAGATCCGGCGCACCTCGTCGCGGCCCAGCATCACCTCGGCCAGGCGCGTGGCGACCCGCCGCCGGCCGCGGAACTTCAGCTCGTGGAGGAGGCTGCGCAGCGAGCCGGTGAACGGCCCGAGGCTGGCCCCGGCGCGGAACGGCGTGAGACCCCGGCGGCACCTCCCGCAGGTTCCGCCTGCCGCCTCGGCCAGGGACAGCCCGCAGCCGCAGGCGGGACCACGGTGCACGGGCAGGCTCGCCCAGCACCCTCCACAGAGTGGCCCCCGGCTCGGGTGGGCGAGCGGAGCGGCACAGGCCGGGCAGCGGGACGGGAAGACGACGGCGAGCACCGGCTCGAGCAGCCCTACGCGAGCCATGACGGCGAAGGCTACCGCCCGCCCCGGGCGCCTGACCGCCGGGGCGTTCACAGCAGGCCCTGCTCCTGCTTCTCCTGGCAAGAGATGCACCGCTTGGCCCACGGCACCGCCTCCAGGCGCTTGCGGTCCATCTCGTCCTCGCACACGACGCAGTAGCCGAAGCGGTGGTCGTCGATGCGCCCGAGCGCCTCGTCCACCAGCTGGAGCAGGTCGCGCTCCGAGTTCGACAGGCTGAAGAGGAATTCCTTGGTGTAGGAGTTCGACGCCTTGTCCGCGATGTCCTGGGCGCCCTCCTCGTCGGCCTCCTTGCCATAGGTCTTGTTCTTCTCGTAGGCTTCCAGGATCTCCTTCTTCTTCTGGACCAGCTTCTCCCGGAAGAGCTTCAGCTTCTTGTTTTCCATGTTCTCCCCGCCGTGCCCTCTCTCACTCGCTCGGAATTGAATCCCCCGCTGGCTCCTCGCCCTCGCCTGCTCCGCACTCCGCCTCCCCGGCTCATGGGATGCCGAAACGCCGGCGCTTTTCCCAAAGCGCCTTGCGGCTGATGCCCAGGACGGCCGCCGCCTTGGTCTGGCTGCCCGAGACCTGCTCGAGCACGTAGCGGATGTAGGCCGCTTCCACCTCCCGCAAGGAGGGACGCTGCTCGCGTCCGGCCCACAGCGTGGCGGGCTGCTCCCGGACCTGGGGCGGCAGCGCCGCCGGCTCCACCAGCTCGCCCGGGCTGTAGAGGGCCGAGCGCTCCACCGCTCCCCGCAGCTCGCGCACGTTGCCGGGCCAGGGGTAGCCCTTGAGGGCCGCCATCGCCTCCTCCGCGAAGCCGCGGGCCTGCGTCGCGCGCCGCTCGCGCTCCCGGGCCAGGAACGCCTCGGCCAACGGACGGATGTCCTGGGGACGCTCCCGCAGGGGCGGCAGCGTGAGGGGGACCACGCTCAGCCGGTGGTAGAGGTCGTCGCGGAACGTCCCCGCCCCGACGGCCTTGCGCAGGTCGATTCGCGCCGCGGAGACGAAGCGGACGTCGATCTCGAAGGTCCGCGTCCCGCCCAGCCGCTCGAAGCGCTTCTCCTCCACCACCCGCAGGAGCTTCGCCTGCAGCGCCAGGCTCAAGTCCTCGATCTGGTCGAAGAAGAGCGTGCCCCCCGCGGCCAGCTCGATCTTGCCGGCCTTGGCCTGCCGGGCATCGGTGAAGGCGCCCCGCTCGTGCCCGAACAGCTCCGACTCCAGCAAGTCCTCCGGGATGGAGGGACAGTGGACCTTGATGAAGGGGCCATCCCGGCGGGGGCCCTTGTAGTGGAGCCAGTGGGCGAGCAGGTCCTTGCCGGTGCCGCTCTCTCCCTGGATGAGGACGGGGCTCTTGGCCTCCGCCAGCCGGGCCGCCACCTGCAGCAGCTCGCGCATGGCTGGAGACTCGGCGATGACCCCCGAGAGCGCCTCGTGCGCCACCGCGCTCATCCGGCCACCTCCCGCCTCTCCGCGCCGCCCCACAGCCGCTCCAGGTCGTAGAAGCTGCGCGTGCGCGGGGTGAACACGTGGACGACGAAGTCCGCGTAGTCGAGCAGGATCCACTCCTGCCGCGGATAGCCCTCCACGTGGTTCGGCCGCAGCCCGGCCTCCCGCAGCGCTTCCCGCACCGCGTCGGCGATGGCCAGGATCTGCTTCTGGTTGGCGCCGGAAGCGAGGACGAAATAGTCGGTGAAGGCCACCGCCTTGCGCAGGTCGAGGATGACCACGTCGCTCGCCTTCTTGCCGAGGGCGGCCCGGGCCGCGCGCTCCACCGCGGCGGACGACTTCAACGGTAGAGTCCCCGCTTGAGGATGTAGTCGGCCACCGCGTCCGGCACCAGGTAGCGGATGCTGCGGCCCTCCTTCACCCGCCGGCGGATGTCGCGACTTGCCCGCGGCCGTCCTCGGGACGGCCCACGACCGCCACCGTGCACATGTCCAGCAGCCGATCGTGGTCCTTCCACGTCTCCAGCTCCGGGAACGTGTCGCTGCCGACGACGAGCACCACGTCGTCGGCGGGCCGCTCCCGACGCAGCGCGGCCAGCGTGTCCACCGTGTAGCTCGGCCCGTCGCGCCGAAGCTCGAGGTCGTCGGCCACGAAGCGCGGATGCATGGCGGTGGCCAGGGCGACCATGGCGAAGCGGTCCCGCGCCGAGCTGGACGGGGCCGGCCGATGAGGCGGGACCTGGGCCGGGAAGAAGCGCACCTCGTCGAGGCCCAGCTCTTCGCGGGCGTTCTCGGCCGCGCGCAGATGGCCGAGGTGGATGGGGTCGAAAGTGCCGCCCATGATCCCGACCTTCACGGATGACCGTCCTTGCCTGGCCCGAGATGAATGCGCGCTCCCTCGTCGAGCGGCGCCCGGGCGTTCCCCCCCGGGCCCGCCGTTCCCCCCTCCCGCACCAGCCGGGCCAGCGCCCGCTTCAGCTCGGCCAGGCCCTCGCCGCTGACCGCCGAGACGGGCCATACCTCGAGGCCCGACCGCCGCGCCTCCGCCTCCAGGCCGGGGAGGGGGTCGGGGGACGCCACCGCGTCGCGCTTGGTCGCCGCCACGATCTGGGGCCGCTCGAGCAGGGCCGGGTCCCACTGCCGCAGCTCTTCCCGCACGACGCGGAGGTCGGCTCCGGCGTCCCGCCCACTGGTACCCGAAGCGTCCACCACATGGACGAGCGCCCGCGTGCGCGTGACGTGACGAAGGAATTGCAAGCCGAGACCTGCCCCGCGATGGGCGCCCTCGATGATGCCGGGGACGTCGGCGAGGACGAAGCCGTCGCCCTCCGACTCCACCATCCCCAGCACCGGGGACAGTGTCGTGAACGGGTAGTCGCCGATCCGGGGCCGGGCGGCCGACAGCCGGGAGAGAAGGGTCGACTTGCCGGCATTGGGGAAGCCGAGCAGGCCCGCGTCAGCGATCAGGCGCAGGTCGAGGCGCAGCCATCGCTCCTCGCCCGGCTCGCCGGGCTCGGCTTCGCGCGGCGCGCGGTTCCGGTTGGAGAGGAAGGCCCGATTGCCCTTGCCGCCCCGCCCGCCGCGGGCCAGCAGGAGCCGCTGGCCCTCGCTCAGGACCTCCCCCAGGACGTCCCCCGTGGCCTCGTCGGCGGCGACCGTTCCGGGAGGCACGCTCACGAGCAGGTCGGCTCCCCGGGCCCCTGTCCGGTTGCCCGGCCCCCCGTGCTCGCCCCGTTCGGCGCGGTACTCGGTGTGGTAGCGGAGGGGAAGAAGGGTGTTCTGGTGGGAGACGGCGAGCAGGAACACGCTGCCGCCCTCGCCGCCGTGGCCGCCGTCGGGTCCGCCGCGCGGGACGTAGGGCTCCCGGCGGAAGCTCACGCAGCCGCGGCCGCCATCGCCACCCTTGACGAAGATCTTGACCCGATCGACGAACATCGCTGGACTGCTTCTCTGAGGCCCCCCGCCGCGACAGCGGTGGCCGCCGGCCTCCGCTACGTCGCCGCGGGGACCACGCTCACGCGCAGGCCGCGGGAGCCGTGATCCTCGAAGCGCACGAGGCCGTCGGCGCGGGCGAAGAGGGTGTGGTCCTTGCCCACCCCCACGTTCTTTCCCGCCTTCCATTTGGTGCCATGCTGGCGCACGAGGATCGTTCCCCCCTTGACGAGCTCGCCCCCGAAGCGCTTGACGCCGAGGCGCTGCGCGTTGCTGTCCCGCCCGTTCCGGCTCGATCCCTGTCCCTTCTTGTGCGCCATGCATCAACCTCGTGAAAAACATTGGAGCGGCGACCGGGGAGCACCCGGAGCCGCTCGGACCGTCGCTTCTGCTGGCGTCTCGCCTAGAGCTCGATGGCGTCGATCCTCAATGCGGTGTAGGACTGCCGGTGCCCTCTCGTGCGCCGGTAGTGCTTCCGCTTCTTGTACTTGAAGACGCGGACCTTGCGCTCACGGCCTTCGCCGATCACGGTCCCCACGACCGACGCTTTGTCGAGGAGCGGTGAGCCGACCCTCGCCTTCCCTTCCTCCCCCCCGGCGACGAGCAGGACCTCGCCGAGCGTGACCTTCTCTCCGACGGGCGCGGTGAGCCGCTCCACGTAGATCGTGTCGCCTTTCTCCACCCGGTACTGCTTGCCGCCCGCCCTGACGATCGCGTACACCTCAGCCTCCCTCGGCCGACTCCACCAGAACATAAAACAGTAGCACGCGCCCGCGTGCGCCGTCAATCACGACCCAGGGACGGCTTTAACCCATGAGACGCAGAGGCCGCAGAGGGTCGCAGCCACAAGACGACAAGTCAGGAGCTCGTGGCAGCGGAGCGCGGGATTCACTCCCGCGCGGAGCGATTTGGGGGGGAGGACGTATGTCCGCGGGGGGGTGCCGTCACGCCATCACCCCCCCGATATTCACTAAAAATCGAAGCCGACCCAGAAGTCGAAGCGGGTGGGAGACGAGACCTTCAGGTCGGTCAGCTTCGACCAGTCGAAGTGGAGGGGATAGCCGAGGAAGAAGAACTGGAGGCCGAAGCCGTAGGAGGCCCGGCCGTCGATCAGGTGGAACCCGCTCACCGGCTCGCCGAAGAGCTGGTCGTTGACGTAGGAGATGCCCGGCTCGCTCGTGCCGAACTTGTAGTTCTCCCCCTTGAAATGCGCGCCGCCGATCCCGGCGTAGAGCGTCCCCCGCACCGGCCCCAGGATCCCGATGGGCGTCTTCATGAGGTCGATGAGGGGGATCCGCAGCTCGGCGTTGGCGAAGAAGCCCTGGTTGCCGACGAGCGACAGGTAGGGGTAGCCCCGCAGCTCCATGTTCCCGCCGAAGTAGAAGTAGTCCGGGTTGCTCCCCGTGGAATAGAAGCCGCGCAGGCGGGTCGCGAAGACGGCGCTCTGGCCGAGCCGGATGTACTTCCGGACGTCGCCCTCGACGGTCCGGCGCGAGAGCGTGCTCCCGATGCGGGGCGCGACGGTGAAGCCCAGCGAGAAGGTATGGCCGGCCAGGGGCCCGAACTCCCGGAAGCGGGTCGTCTCCCCGACGAGCGCCACCGTGAAGGGGGCGATGCTCCCGTTGTTCAGGAAGACCTGCTGGCCGAGGGCGGCCGCCTGCTGCCGGACTGCTTCCTCGGCGAAGGGGTTCGTGAATCCCTCGCGGACGCGCAGGAACCCTCCCGACAGCTCCAGCCGCCGGAACTTGTCGAAGGGATACTGGGCGAGGCCGAGCGCCCCCGAGAAGCGCTGGGTGGCGAAGGCCCCCTCGCGGCCGAAGCCCTGCTGGAGGCCGTAGGGGTCGGCGAAGAAGAAGCGGGTGTCGTCGAAGCCGGTGAAGCCCCAGTGGAGGCGGCGGGAGAGGTTGATATAGGTCCCCTCGTAGCTGCGGAACTCCCGCAGCGACATGGCGGTGAAGAGGAAGTTGTGGTCCCCGAGCACGTCGGAGAGGGCGACCTGGCTGCCGCCGAAGAAGTCGCCGCCCGAGGTCACGCCCACGTTCAGGGGCGGCCGGCCCTCCAGGAACAGCTTCTCGAACGTGTGCTTCTTGCGTTTGTTCTGCGGGATCACCTGGTGCACGACGTCGGGCTGGAAGTCCACGATCGACTCGTCGGAGGCGACCTCCACCTCCTGGTCGACCTCCTTGAGCGCCTCGGTGGGCTCGACCGTCTGCAGCCGGAACTCGCCCTTGAAGTAGCTGATGAAGGCGACCTTCTCCGTCCCCTTGCTGCGCAGCACCGCGGGGGCCATGTTCCCGCCGAGCGCGTCGGTGAACTGCTTCACGACCCCGGTGCGGAGGTCGAGGCTGCGCAGGTTGTAGATGTCGTCGTCCTCGGTGGACGAGTAGTAGATGAGGCGGCCGTCCGGGGAGAAGGTGGGGGCGTTGTCGTCGAAGGTGCCGAAGGTGAGCTGCGTCTTCTTGGCCGGGTTGTCGAGGCCGAAGACGTAGATCTTGTCGTGGCCGCTGATGCGCCGGGTATAGGCGACGGTCTTGCCGTCGGGCGAGATCTGGGGATCGGAGTCGTAGAAGGCGTCCTGGGTCAGGTTCTTGTGCTCTCCGCTCTCCAGGTCCAGGAGGTAGATGTCGGAGACGCCGTCCTTGATGGCGGAGAGGAGGGCGTGACGCCCGTCGGGGAGCAGGCAGGGAGCCTGGGCCTGGTCCAGGTCCAGGGGCACGCTGCGCACGATCTTCCCGGTCAGGGGCGAGACGAGGAAGAGGCTCCGGCGCTTGCCCTTGCGGGCGAAGAACGCGACCACGTCGCCCTTGGGGTCGAAGCTGATGGTGCGGCCGACCACGAAGTCGTCATTGAAGGTGATGTTCTCGAACTTCTCGGTGAACCCCTTGGTGAGGTTCTCGAGCACCGCGCCGTCCTTGGCCGAGAGCAGGATGAGGTCCGCCTCGCCCTCGGCCCGGTTGCCGGTGATGGCGGCCACCACCTCGCCCGAGGGGCTGGGGCTGAAGGCGAAGACCTGCGTGTAGCGGGTCTTCTCGGAGTCCGGCGCGAGGTCCTTGCCGTAGTCGCTCGGCCGCTGCTTGTCCCGGAAGGGCTTGAAGCGCTCCTTCAGCCACTTGTCGTAGGCCTCGTCGAACTCCTCGGGCTTGATCCGGAACGCCTGCTCGTAGATGTCCTCCATCCCGCCGCCCACGATGTTCTTGCGGAACGTGTAGAGGAACTGCCGGATTCCCTCCTTGCCGTAGCGGGCGGCGATGTACTCGAAGGCGGCATGGCCGAGGTTGTAGACGAGGCGCGGGTTGCTGATCCCCTCGTAATCGTCGAAGCGGGACAGCTTGGGGATCTGGTCGGTGATGGCCGCGTCGCGGATCGACATGAGGTCGAGGGCGTCCCACAGGCCGCGCTCGTAGTCGGCCAGGCCCTCGTCCACCCACAGCGGCACCTGGCGGTGGACGAAGTTGCGGGGGATGAGGTCGAACTCGAAGACGTGGGTCAGCTCGTGGGTGATGAGGCCCTGCAGGCGGTCGGGCGGCTCGTCGATGGGAACCACCATCCGGTCCCGCGACGGCTCGGTGAAGGCGGCCACCCCTTCGGGCACGAAGCCCCCGAACAGGTTCGTCTGCTCGAACTCGGAGTGCGTCTTGTAGAGGATGATCGGGATCGGAAAGTTGATCTCGTGCTTGAGGTCGGAGGAGACCTTCTGGTAGCCGCTCTCCGCGTAGGAGACCACCCGCGCGAGGTGCTGCTCGAACTCCGGATAGTAGTAGACCTCGAAGTGGGGGCTCTTGTAGACCCGCCACGCGAAGTTGTCGTAGTTGACCTTGTTCTTCCCGTAATACGGGATGAACTGCGCGCGGGCGGGGACGGCGCCGAGGGCGATCAGCACCAGGGCGGCCGGCAGGCCGGCGATCCGGAGGCGGGTGGACATGGAGTTACCTACTTGAGCAGGACTCGGGTGCCCCGGATCTTCTGGGGCGAGATCACCCCGAGGAAGTTCGGGAGGAGCCGGTCCATGAGCTCGAAATACGAGGAGAGGGGCGACACCTTCTGGTCCTCGCCGTAGAGGACTTCCTCGGTGAACTTCTCCTTGTGGAGGGTGGCTCCGGTGCGGCCGTCGACGAAATAGAACTCGGCGTTCAGGCTGAAACCCTTGCGCTCCAGGTAGCGGTTGCCCCGCACGAGGCGCGGCCGGTTGAACTGGTCGCGGACCACGCGCTCCTCGGACTGGAAGCCGGAGCGGTTCTGGGCGTCGAAGCCCACCCGCCCGGTGACGATGAGTGGGTTCTGGTACTCCTCGCCCACCTTGCGCCAGAACTCGCCGTCCTGCAGCACCCGGTCCGCCTCCAGGCGGTACTGCTCCCGCTCCTGCTTGGTGTACTTGCCCCCTTCGCCGAGCTTCTCGAGCGACTTCTCGAGCGCGTCGTTGAGGGGCGGGCGGTCGGGCTCGAGGACCTGCAGCTTGGTGTTGGAGCGGAGCTGGTTCTGGAGCAGGCGGGTCGTCTCGGGCGCCAGCTCGACGTCGGTGTCGCTGAGGTCGGTGACGAAGCCGGCCACGAGCACGCGCCGGAAAGCGCTGACGTCGATCTTGGACTGGAGCGGGGTCTCGACCGGGATCTCCACGAACGTTGCGCAGGCGGCCAGGCTGGCCCCGGCCAGCGAGAGGAGCAGCAGCCCGGCCGGCCTACGGCTTCTTCTTGGCCTTGCGGTTGCGCTTGTCATCGGCTTCACGGAACAGATCGTAGTTCTGCTGGATGTAGAGGTTTCCCGGCTTGAGCTTGAGCGCCTTCTCGTAGGCGGCCCGCGCGTCCCCGAACGCGCCCTGCTGCTCCAGGGCGATGGCGAGGTTGTTGAGCGCCTCGGCATTGCCGGGATCGAGGGAGACCGCCTTCTCGAACCGGAACCGGGCTTCGCTCCAGAGGCCCTTGCGGGCGACCTCGATGCCGAACGCGATCTCCTGCCCGCTGGTCGTGGAAGCGCTTCCGGGGGCGAACGCGAAGACGAGCGTCAGGAAGGGGGCCGCCAGCATGGGCATCTCCCCGGGGGGAGCAGACCTGGAATCTTAAGCGTCGGGCGAGTCGAAAAGCAAGGCCGATGCCAACCCATGCGGCCCGCGGAGGGGCCGGGGACAAGCGAACGCCGCCGCAGCTGTCCAGGACCAGGGACACCGCTGTGTCCGCGCGCGGACAGCCGGCCGGACCCGGAGCGGAGCCGGCGCTGCCTAGAATGTCCGCCCCTCGGGACTCCGAGGGATTGGAGAGGAGGTGCGCATGACCGGGCCGGATTCGACCCTCGACCTGTTGACGCTGAGCCTGCTGCCCGACGTCGGGCCGCGCACGGTCGCGGAGCTGCATGCCCGGGCGCCGCTGCGAGCGGTCCTGTCCCGCCCGGGCGACCACGGCGACCTGCTCGGCGCCGAAGCGCGCGAGCAGTTGCGGAGCGGAGACGCCGGGCGCCGGGCGGAGGCGGAGCTGGCGCGGGCGAGCCAGACGGGCGTTCGCATCGTCGGCTTCGGCGAAGACGACTACCCCGAGCTGCTGAGGCACATCTACGACCCGCCGCCGGTGCTCTACGTCCACGGCCTCGTCCAGGCCGAGGAGGGACAGCGCGGCGTGGCCGTGGTGGGGGCCCGGAAGGCGACCGCCGCCGGTTGCGCCTTGACCCGGCACCTCGCGCGCGAGCTTGCCGCGGCCGGCGTGCTCATCGTGTCCGGCCTCGCGCGCGGCATCGATGGGGAGGCCCACCGCGGGGCGATCGAGGGCGGCGGCCGGACGGTGGCGGTGCTCGGCTCCGGCCTCGACCGGATCTACCCGCCGGAGAACGCGCGGCTGGCGGCCCAGGTCGCGTGTTCGGGCGCGGTCGTGTCCGAGTTCTCCTTCGGCACCGGGCCCCATCCCGGCAACTTCCCCCGCCGGAACCGTGTGATCGCGGGATGGGTGCGGGGCGTCGTGGTGGTGGAAGCGGCGGCGAAGAGCGGGGCCCTGGTCACCGCCCGCTGCGCGCTCGACGAGGGCCGGGAGGTGATGGCGGTCCCGGGCCACCCCAGCCAGCCGAGCGCCGAGGGCACCAATGCGCTCCTGCGCGACGGGGCCGCGCTCGTGCGCGGTGCGGCCGACGTCGCCGCCGAGCTGGGCCTGGTGATGCCCGTCACCGAGGCGGCGGCCGGCGGGGCGGACGATCTGCTCGCGGCGCTGCGTCCGGACGTCCCGGCGGGGCTCGACGAGCTCCAGGCGCGGAGCGGCCGGAGCGCCGCGGAGGTGCTTGCGCGCCTGGCCGAGCTGGAGCTGGAGGCCCGCGTCCGGCGGCTGCCGGGAGCCCTCTTCGTCCGGCGGTAGGTGACAAGTCGGGTAAAGTAGTCGGGGGAGGTATCGTCGTAGTGGCAAAGAACCTCGTGATCGTCGAGTCGCCGGCGAAGGCCAAGACGATCAACAAGTATCTGGGCCGGGACTTCCAGGTGAAGGCCTCCATGGGCCATGTCCGGGACTTGCCCAAGAAGACGCTCGGCGTCGACGTCAAGAAGGGCTTCCAGGCCGAGTACGAAGTCCTGCCCACGCGCAAGAAGGTGGTCGAGGAGCTGAAGTCGGCGGCGGGGGACGCGGCCGCCATCTACCTGGCCGCCGACCCCGACCGCGAAGGTGAAGCGATCTGCTGGCACCTGGCCGAGGTGCTCGGCTCGCGCGCGCGCAGGAAGGTGCGTCGGGTGGTCTTCAACGAGATCACCAAGCGGGCCATCGAGCAGGCCTTCGACAACCCGGGCGACCTCGACGAGCGGAAGGTGGACGCCCAGCAGGCCCGCCGGATCCTGGACCGGTTGGTCGGCTACAAGGTCAGCCCGATCCTGTGGGAGAAGGTGCGGCGCGGGCTGTCGGCCGGCCGCGTGCAGTCGGTCGCCCTCAGGCTCATCTGCGACCGCGAGCGCGCGATCCGCGCGTTCGTCCCCGAGGAGTACTGGACGGTGGTGGCCCACCTCGCGGCCGGTCAGCCACCCGTCTTCCCGGCCAACCTCGTCAAGAAACACGGGAAGAACGTCGAGATCGGCAACGAGGAGCAGGCCCGGGCGATCCGGTCGGAGCTCGAGCGGGCCGCCTTCCGGGTGGCAAAGGTCACCGCCCGCGAGCGCAAGCGCAACCCCATCCCGCCCTTCACCACCTCCAAGCTGCAGCAGGAGGCCTTCAAGAAGCTCCGCTTCTCCGTCAAGAAGACGATGCAGGTGGCGCAGCGGCTCTACGAGGGTGTGGAGCTGGGCGAGGACGGCAGCCTGGGCCTGATCACCTACATGCGCACCGACTCGTTTCGGGTCTCCGGCGAGGCGCTCTCCGCGGTGCGCGATCGCATCGCGGCGACCTACGGCGAGGAGTACCTGCCCGAGAAGCCGACCTTCTACCGCAGCAAGAAGGACGCCCAGGACGCGCACGAGGCCATCCGGCCGACCTACCTCGACCGCGACCCCGACTCCATCCGGCGTTTCCTCTCCAAGGACGAGTACGCGCTCTACAAGCTCATCTGGAACCGGTTCGTGGCCTCCCAGATGAAGCCAGCGGTGTACGACGAGACGATCGTGGAGATCGAAGCGGGGCCGTACCTGCTGCGGGCCAAGGGATCGACGCTGAAATTCAAGGGCTTCCTGGCCGTCTACGAGGAGAGCCCGGACGAGCGGGTCGAGCAGAAGCCCTCCGCGGGGGACGCCGGGAAGGCGGACGCCGGCGAGGCGGAGGCCTCCGAGGGCTCCGCGGCGCCGGAGCCGGCGCTCCAGCTGCCCCCGCTGGCCGAAGGCGATGCCTTGACGCTGAAGAAGCTCGACACCGACCAGCATTTCACCGAGCCGCCGCCGCGCTTCAGCGAGGCCAGCCTGGTGAAGGAGCTGGAGGAGAACGGCATCGGCCGGCCGTCGACCTACGCGTCCATCATCGCCACCATCGAGGCGCGGGACTACATGGAGAAGCGGGAGGCCAAGCTCTATCCCACCGAGCTGGGCTTCCTCGTCACCGACCTGCTCGTCGAGCACTTCCAGGACATCATGAACGTCGAGTACACCGCGGCCATGGAGGCGGAGCTGGACGAGATCGAGGAGGGCAAGGACAACCTCCTCAACACCCTCAACCAGTTCTGGAAGAAGTTCGAGAAGGACCTCAAGAAGGCGTCGAAGGAGATGAAGGACGTCAAGGCCATGGAGGAGAAGACCGACGAGGTCTGCGACAAGTGCGGCTCTCCCATGGTCATCAAGTGGGGCCGCTACGGGCGCTTCCTGGCCTGCTCGGCCTATCCGGAGTGCAAGAACACCCGGCAGCTCGCCGGAGGCGAGGGCGAAGGGACGCCCGAGCTGCACGAGGACGTCGCCAAGGAGGTGTGCCCGGTCGATCCCGCCCACGGAGCGATGGTCCTGAAGAAGGGCCGCTACGGGCCGTTCCTGGCCTGCCCGAACTACCCCGAGTGCAAGGCCACCAAGCGCCTCGTCCGCGGCGCGGAAGGCAAGCTCCGGGTGGAGGCCCTGCAACCCATCGACGAGAAGTGCCCGGAGTGCGGCAAGCCGCTCATGTGGCGCCGCGGCCGGTTCGGCCCCTTCGTGGCGTGCAGCGACTACCCCAATTGCAAGTACATCAAGAAGAAGGAGGCCCGCGAGATCGGTCTGTTGTGCCCGGAGTGCGGCGAGGGCCAGGTCGTGGAGCGCAAGGGACGCTGGGGGCGCTCGTTCTACGGCTGCCGGCGGTACCCCGAGTGCAAGTTCACCGCCTACCACCTGCCGATCGCCGAGCCCTGCCCCGACTGCGGCCGGCCCTACCTGCTGGCCAAGGAGACCAAGAAGGAAGGCAAGGTCATCTACTGCGGCAACGAGGCCTGCCATTACAAGCGCGAAGCCGCCTGACCCTCTGGACCGGCCTTTAAACGAGGACACGAAGGAAGGAAATCAGGCACACGACCGCCGGAGGGACCAGACTCACGGCGCTATAATCTTCACTTCTGGCAATAACTTGTTCCCTCTGCGTCCTCTCCGTTTTCCTCTGCGTCCTCTGCGTTAAAGGGCAATGACTGAGCGCGTGACGATCGTTGGCGGGGGGCTCGCCGGGTGCGAGGCCGCCTGGCAGCTCGCCCGCCGCGGCGTCGGCGTGGACCTCCACGAGATGCGCCCGGTCAAGTCCACGCCGGTGCACCAGACCGACCGCCTGGCCGAGCTCGTCTGCTCCAACAGCCTGCGCGGCAACGCCCTCGACCAGGCCGCCGGCCTGCTCAAGGAAGAGATGCGCCGGATGGACTCGCTCATCGTCCGGATCGCCGACGCGGTACGGGTGCCCGCGGGAAGCGCGCTCGCGGTCGACCGGGCATTGTTCGCGGAGCGGGTGAGCGAGGCGGTGGCGGGCCGGCCCGAGGTCCGCCTGCATCGCGGCGAGGTGACGCGGCTGCCCGAGGACGAGGTGGCCATCGTCGCCACCGGCCCCCTGACCTCGGAGGCGCTGGCGGCGGAGGTCTCGGCCTTCGTCGGCGATTCCCACCTCTATTTCTACGACGCGGTGAGCCCGGTCGTGGAGGCCGATTCGCTCGACTTCGCGAAGACGTTCAAGGCCTCCCGCTACGGGAAGGGGGGCGACGACTACGTCAACTGCCCCCTCGGCGAGGCGGAGTACCGCGCCTTCCATGGCGCCCTCATCCGCGCCGAGTGCGCGGCCCTGCACGCCTTCGAGCACGAGTTCTTCTTCGAAGGCTGCCTTCCGGTCGAGGTCATCGCCAGCCGCGGAGAGCAGACGCTGCTCTTCGGGCCGATGAAGCCGGTGGGCCTGGTCGACCCGCGCACGGGCGCGCGGCCCTTCGCGGTCGTCCAGCTCCGGCAGGACGACCTGGCCGCCAGCCATTACTCGATGGTCGGCTTCCAGACCCAGCTCAAGTGGGGGGAGCAGAAGCGTGTCTTCCGGATGATCCCGGGCCTCGAGGGCGCGGAGTTCGTCCGCTACGGGATGATCCACCGCAACACCTACGTGAACGCCCCCTCCTCGCTGGAGCCGACGTTCGAGACCCGCCGCCGCCCGGGCCTGTTCTTCGCCGGCCAGATGTCCGGGGTGGAGGGCTACGTGGAGTCGGCCGCCTCGGGCCTGCTGGCCGGCGTCGGGGCCGCCTTCCGGGCCCGCGGCCGCCCGCCGCTCGCCTTCCCGGAAGACACGGCCCTCGGCGCCCTGGGGCGCTACGTGGCCCGCAGCGATCCCCGGAACTACCAGCCGACCAACATCGCGTTCGGTTTGCTGCCGGACCTCGATCACCGCATCCGTGACAAGGCCCGCAAGCGCCTCGCTCTGTCGGCCCGGGCCCTCGAGTCGCTGGAGCGGTTCCGGGCCGCGCTCCCGGAGGCGGGGACCGCCCTCCGTCCGCTCCCCGCGCTCCAGGCCCGCGGCTCGTGAAGAGATCCATCGCGGCCTTCCGCCGGCACCTGGAACGTGAGCGCAACGCATCCCCGCATACGGTGCGCGCGTACCTGGACGACCTCGGCCAGTTCACCGCCCACCTGCGGGCGGAGCTGGACCGCGAGCCACGGCCCCGGGACGTCGACCATCTACTGATCCGCGGCTTCCTGGCCCGCCTGCATCGGCAAGGGCTCAAGAAGAGCTCCGCGGCGCGAAAGCTGGCGACGCTGCGCACCTTCTTCCGATACCTGTGCCGGCAGGGGATCCTGTCGTCCAATCCCGCCCGCCCGATTCTGTCCCCGCGCCTGGAGCGGCTCATCCCCGCTCATCTCGAGGAGGCGCAGGTGGCGCGGCTGGTCGAGGTGGAGGGCGAGGGGGCGGCGGCCATCCGCGCGCGGGCCCTCCTGGAGCTGCTTTATGCCACCGGCATCCGCTGTTCCGAGCTCGTGGGGCTGGATCTCCCGGAGGTCGATTTCGAGGCGCGGTTCGTTCGAGTTCTGGGTAAAGGCAGAAAAGAGAGAGTTGTACCATTCGGCGAGCCGGCGCGCAGGGCGCTCGGAGACTACCTGCCCGTCCGCTCCCGGGCCCGGCCGCGCACCGATGCCCTGTTCGTCAATGCGCGCGGGGGCCGATTGACGGATCGGTCCGTGCGCCTCATCGTCGAGCGGCGCGTGAGGCAGCTCGCCCTTTCGCAGCGCGTCAGCCCGCATGGCCTGCGACACAGCTTCGCCACCCATCTGCTCGAGCGCGGGGCGGATCTGCGGGCCATCCAGGAGCTCCTCGGCCATGCCCGCTTGTCCACGACGCAGCGCTATACGCACGTAGATGCGCGCCATATTCTGGAGATCTACAAAAAGACGCATCCGAGGGCGTAGGAATATCTGGTGATAGGCAGAAATCAGGCCGACGTCCCACGTGCCGCGTCTTAGTTCCATGAGGCCGATGGCGCCCAGCGACGAGGAACTGGTGGAACAGTTCCAGCAGGGGGATTCGTCCGCCTTCGACGCCCTCGTACGCCGCTGGGACCGGAAGGTCCAGGGAGCGATCTATCGGCTGGTGGGACCGAGCGAAGACGTTCGCGACCTCAGCCAGGAGACGCTGCTCAAGGCGTACCGCGGCCTGCGGACCTTCAAGAAGGAGGCGCGCTTCTCGTCGTGGCTCTACCAGATCGCCCTCAACGTCTGCCGGGACCGGATGCGCCGGGGCCGGGGCCGCAGCTACGTCAGCTTCGACGAGCTGACCGACGGGGGGGAGAGCCCGGGAGAGGCCGGACGCAGCGCGCTCGAGCTCATCGAGTCTCGCGACCTTTCCCGGCAGGTGGCAGCGGCGGTGGCGGCGCTGCCCATGGAGCAGCGGGAGGTCATCGTGCTGAAGGAGTATCAAGGGCTGACCTTCGTCGAGATCGCCGAGGCGCTCGACGTCCCCCTGTCGACGGTCAAGACGCGGCTCTACCGGGGCCTGGGGCAGCTCCGGCAGCAGCTCATCCGCCAGGGCATCCGGGGATCGGCCCCGGTTCCCGCCCCGACCTCATGACGGGCCACGAGGGAGAAGAGAGCCCGGGGGAGACGTGATGGATTGCGACGCGTTCCGCGACGAGATGATGGACCTTCTCTACGGCGAGGCTCCACCGGCCGTGGCGCAGCGGCTGGAGGCGCACGAGGCCGCCTGTCCCGGCTGCCGCGAAGAGCTGGCTTCCTACCGGCGGCTCCGGCGCGGCCTGGCCGCCTGGCGCGTCCCGGCCGAGCTGGAGGCGCGCGCCCGGCCGCGAGCGGTCGCGCGGCCGTACCTGGCCGCGGCGGCGGCGCTGCTGCTCCTGGTCGGGGGGGGGCTCGTGCTGCGCGGCTCCGAGGTGCGCTACGAGGCGGGCCGCTTCGCCTTCCGGCTCGGCCGCGGCTCCGGCCCGGCCGAGGTGCAGACGGAGTTGGCGGCCCAGGAGGCGCGCCACCGCCAGGAGATGCAGGGCCTTCGGCTGAGCCTCGCCTCGTCCCGGCGCGGCGATGACCAGCTGCTCCGCACGGTGCAGGAGATGATCGCGCAGAGCGAGGCCCGGCAGGCGGGCCTCTTCACCGCCGGGCTCGAGCGTCTCGAGGAGCGCACCGAGGCGCGGCGGCAGTACGACCTCGCCCAGGTCGGGGTGGGGCTCAGCTATCTCGACGGCAAGGCGGGCCTGCAGGCCGCCCGGACCACGGAGCTGATGGGCCACGTGCTGCAGGCCTCGCAGAAGAGATGACCATGCGCCTGCCTTCCGCTGCCTGGCGCGTGGCGGGCATGCTGTGCCTGCTCGCTCCCCGCTTCGCCTCGGCGCAGGTCACCCCTGATCCGCGAGCGGAGTTCGCCGGCTTCGCCTCCGCGCTCGACGCCGCGGTGCGGCGGGTGAGCCGTCCCAGCCTGATGCTGGCCGGCCGGGAAGCCACCCGCGCCTACCGGCTGGCCGGCTTCGGCGCCCTGTTCGTGCTCCCACCGCGCTCCCTGCCGGCCGCGGCCACGCGCTCGGCTTCCGAGCGCGCGGCCGCCCGCGCCGTCAGGGAGGCCATCCGCCACCTGGAGCAGGCCCTCAAGACCGCCGTGTCTCCCGACGTGCGCCAGCAGATGGAAACGAGCCTGCGGGTGCTCCGGCTGACGCAGGCCGAGCTGCGCGGACCGGCCCCCGACGCCGTCTCGAGCGTCTTCTTCCTCAATCCTCCCGCGAGCCCGGACGTCGTCGTCCGGGCCCAGGTCGAGCCCGCCCATCCGGAATCGATGCGGCTGCAGGCGCTCCAGCGGGAGCTCGAGACGCAGATGGCCGCGCAGATGCGCGCGCTCCAGGAAGCCGAGCGCACGCAAGGCGAGCGGGCGCGGGCCCGGGCCCGGGAGATGGAGAGCGAGGTCCACGAGCTGCAGGCGCAGATGGAGGCCGTGCGCCGCGAGGTCGAGGAGGCGCGGGTGGAGGCCGAGCGTCGGGTCGAGATGCGTCTGGGGAACGCGAACCCACCCGCCGACCTCCCGGAGGCGCCCGCCGTCCCGATGCGCCCTCTCCCCGGCTCCAACGCCATCCCCGCCCCGGCGCCCGCGGCTCCGGCCCTGGCGCCTCCCGTCCCGCCCCCCGTCGCGCCCCCCGCGCCGTGGCAGCTCTGGTTCCGCGGCGAGGAGCCGGCCGACGGCCGCTCCGGCGAGGCGGTCATCCGGGACGTGAAGGCGGCGGTGACCGGGCTGATGGAGAGGCAGGGTGGCCTGCTGCGGCAGCTGAGGCCGGACGAGTACGTGGCGGTCGCGGTGGACTTCGTGCGCAACGGGCCCCTGCTGGCCGAGGGCCGGGTGCAGAAGACGCTGGTGGTGAAGGTGCGCAAGCGCGATCTCGACGAGCGCCGGGCCGGCCGCCTGGGCGCCGACGAGCTGCGCCGCCGCATCGATTACGCCGAGTACTGAACCCCGAGCGCCCTCGCGCTGCGCCCGGCCCGTTTCGTTGACCCTCCCGCGGGGCGCTCCTATACTAAACGTCCGAGCCCGGCCGCCGGGCGGCCTCCATGGACCAATCCTCCATCCTGCACGGGACGACCATCCTCGCGGTGCGCCACCACGGACGCAGCGCGATCGCCGGCGACGGGCAGGTGACGCTCGGCCGGACGGTGATGAAGCACGGCGCGCGGAAGATCCGGCGGCTGCACAACGGGCAGGTCCTGGCTGGCTTCGCCGGCTCGACCGCCGACGCCCTGGCGCTGTTCGCCAAGTTCGAGGCGAAGATCGAGGAGTACCGCGGCAACCTCGAGCGGGCGGCGGTGGAGCTGTCGAAGGAATGGCGGACCGACCGTGTGCTGCGCCGGCTGGAGGCCTTCCTGGTGGTGGCCGACCGCGAATCGGCCTTTCTGCTGTCGGGGGCCGGGGACGTCATCGCTCCCGACGACGGCATCGTGGCCGTCGGCAGCGGAGGCCCCTATGCCCTGGCGGCCGCCCGCGCGCTGGCGCGCTTCACCGAGATGGACGCCCCCACCCTGGCCGTGGAGGCGCTGCGGATCGCCGCTTCCATCTGCGTGTACACGAACGACTCGATCGTCGTGGAGTCGCTCTGAGGTGACGATCCATCTCCCCGCCGCCGAGGACCTGCGCAGCCTCGACGGGCTCACTCCCCGCGAGATCGTGGCCGAGCTCGACCGCTACGTGGTCGGCCAGAACGCGGCCAAGCGCGCGGTGGCGGTCGCGCTGCGCAACCGTATCCGTCGCCAGCGCCTGCCTCCCGAGGTGGGCGCGGAGGTGATGCCCAAGAACATCCTCATGATCGGCCCCACCGGCGTCGGCAAGACGGAGATCGCCCGACGGCTCGCCCGCCTGTCGGGCAGCCCGTTCGTCAAGGTGGAGGCGTCCAAGTTCACCGAGGTCGGCTACGTGGGCCGGGACGTGGATTCGATGATCCGCGACCTCACCGAGACGGCGGTGGACATGGTCCGCCGGGAGAAGCAAGCGGAGGTGAGGGACAAGGCGAACCGCAACGTCGAGGAGCAGCTGCTCGACCTCCTGTTGCCCCCCCGGCCGGGCTTCGCGGCCGGGGACGAGGAGGACGCCGAGCGCGGCCCCCAGGAGCCCTTCCGCTCCACCCGCGAGAAGCTCCGGGAGCAGCTCCGCGCGGGCGCGCTCGACGGCCGCATGGTCGAAGTCGAGGTGCGCGAGCGGAGCTTCCCCTCCTTCCAGATCCTCACCTCCCAGGGCGTCGAGGAGATGGACGTCAATCTCAAGGACATGCTGCCCGGCTTGTTCGGCGGCAAGACCAAGCGCCGCCGCCTGAGCGTTCCCGAGGCGCGGGAGGTGCTCCGGGCGGAAGAGGAGGCGCGCCTGGTGGACGCCGACCAGGTGGCCCGCCTGGCCGTGGAGCGGGTGCAAGGCTCGGGGATCGTCTTCATCGACGAGATCGACAAGATCGCCGGGCGGGAGTCCGGCCACGGGCCCGACGTGTCGCGCGAGGGCGTGCAGCGCGACATCCTGCCCATCGTCGAGGGCACCACGGTGTCGACGAAGTACGGACCGGTGCGCACCGATCACATCCTCTTCGTCGCCGCCGGCGCGTTCCACGTGGCCAAGCCGTCCGACCTCATTCCCGAGCTGCAGGGCCGCTTCCCGATCCGGGTCGAGCTGGAGAGCCTGACCCTGGAGGACCTGGTGCGGATCCTGACCGAGCCCCGCAGCGCCCTCCTGAAGCAGTACCAGGCCCTCCTCGCCACCGAGGGGGTGGAGGTGTCCTTCACCGAGGAGGCCGTGCGCGAGATGGCACGTTTCGCGATGGAGGTCAACGGCGCCACCGAGAACATCGGCGCCCGCCGCCTGGCCACGGTCCTGGAGACGGTCCTCGACGAGGTTTCCTTCGAGGGCGGCCAGGCCGGGCCCCGCGCCGTGCGCATCGACGCCTCCGAGGTCCGGACGAAGCTCGCCCCCCTCGTGAAGGACCAGGATCTCAGCCGATTCATTCTTTGACCGCCTCCCGCCGGGCGGGGCCGACCTCGCGCCGGGGTTTCCTCGCCATGGCTTCCGCGCTGCTCCTGGCCGCGCCGGCGTGCGGGAAGCGGGGAGAGCCCCTGCCGCCCCTTCCCCGGACGCCGCAACCGGTCACGGAGCTGCGGCTGGCCCAGCGGGGGGCCATGCTGGAGCTGAGCTATGTCGCGCCGCGCCTCACGGCGGGAGGCGCGCGCCTGGGCGTGCTGGAGGTCGAGCTGATGCGGGCGGATGCGCCGGGGGACTTCCCCAAGGTAGCGCGCCGGACCCGCCGCAGGGTGGCCCCCGGGGAGACGCTCGTGGACACCGAGCCGCTCCCCCCGCCGGGCTCGGTGGTGCGCGTGAGGGCGCAGGCGCGGGTGGGAGGAGAGATCTCCCCTCCTTCCCCGGTCGTCTCGCTCACCGTCCAGCCGCCCCCGAGCCCCCCGACCAGCTTCGTGGCGCAGCTCGAGCCTCAGGCGGTCGTGCTGGCGTGGGTGCCGCCCCCGTCGCCGCCGCCGACCCCACCGCCGTCGCCCTCGCCCTCCCCGAGCGCAACGCCGAGCGCGGGGCTCGGCGCTTCGCCCCGGCCGAGTCCGAGTCCTTCGCCGTCGCCCAAGCTCCAGGGAGGCTTCTGGGTCTATCGCCGGGAGCCTGAGAGCGCCTACCGCCGGCCCCTGACTCCGGCGCCGGTGGCGGGCTCGCCCTTCCGGGACGCGACCATCGCGGCCGGAGAGCGCTGGTGCTACGTCGTGCGCACGGTCGCCTCCAGCGACCCGGTGGTGGAGAGCGCCAGCTCCGGTGAGGCTTGCGTCGAGAACAAGGACGTCTTTCCGCCCGCCCCGCCGACCGGGCTGGCCGTGCTGCCGAGAGAGGACGGGCTGGAGGTCTCGTGGAGCCCGTCGCTGGAGAGCGACCTCGCGGCCTATCGCGTCTACCGCACCGAGGGGGGCGGCCCCCGGACCAGGGTGGGCGAGGTCGCGGCGCCCGAGACCAGCTTCCGCGACAGCGCCGCCCCGCACGGGGCGGCGCTCGCCTACGCGGTGACCGCCGTCGACCGCGATGGCAACGAGAGCGCGCCCTCGGCCCCCGTCGAGGCCCGGCGTCCCTAGGGGCGCGTGAGGACCTTTCCCCGAGGGGATATCATTCCCCTGAGGAGGCACTCATGAAGATCTTCCTGGATACGGCAAGCCTGAAGGAGATTCGCGAAGCGGCGGCCCTGGGAGTCGTCGACGGCATCACCACCAACCCTACCCTGCTCTCCAAGGAGAGCGGCGAGCCGGAAGACATCCTGGTCCAGATCTGCGAGACGGTGAACGGGCCCATCTCGGCCGAGGTGGTGGCGACCGATGCCGAGGGCATGATGCGGGAGGGCCGGCACTGGGCCGGCGTACACCGGAACATCGTCGTCAAGTGCCCGTGCACGACGGAGGGCCTCAAGGCCACCAAGGCCCTCAGCAGCGAGGGGATCCGCATCAACATGACGCTCGTCTTCTCGGCCACCCAGGCCCTGCTGGCGGCCAAGGCCGGGGCCAGCATCTGCTCGCCGTTCGTCGGCCGGATCGACGACATCGCCAGCCCGGGGATGGAGGTCGTGCGGGACATCGTGCAGATCTACCGCAACTACTCGTTCCCGTGCGAGGTCCTGGCGGCGAGCCTGCGCCATCCGATGCACGTGGTGGAGGCAGCCAAGCTGGGGGCCCACATCGGCACCATGCCCTACTCGGTGTTCACCGCCCTCGTGAAGCATCCGCTGACCGACATCGGCCTCAAGAAGTTCCTCGAGGACTGGGAGAAGGCCAAGAAGGAGATGGGGGCCAAGGCCGCCCGCTGACGCCATGCCCGTCTACGAGTACGTCTGCCAGTCCTGCCGCGCCAGCTTCGAGGCCTACGTGCGCGCCTGGGGAGAGCCGGTGAGCTGTCCCCGCTGCCAGGGCACGGAGGTGGAGAGGCAGGTCTCCCGCTTCGCCTTCGCGGGCCCGCGGGGCTCCGTCCCGTCGTCGGGCGGGGGCTGCGGCTGCGGACGGGGCGGTTGCGGCTGTGGCCATTAAGACCCCGCCCGTGAAGCCGCCGCGGCCGGCGGCCCTCGACCTGCTGCGCGAGAAGGCACAGCGGGCCGAGGAGGGGGGAGGCCGGGAGCGGGTGGAGCGCCAGCACGGCGAGGGCAAGCTCACCGCCCGCGAGCGCGTGACGCTGTTGCTGGACGAGGGGTCGTTCGAGGAGCTGGACAAGCTCGTCGAGCACCGCTGCCAGGACTTCGGCATGGCCGACCAGAAGATACCGGGCGACGGTGTCGTCTCCGGCTACGGCAAGATCGACGGCCGGCTCGTCTACGTCTTCGCGCAGGACTTCACGGTCTTCGGGGGGAGCCTCTCGGAGACCAACGCCCGCAAGATCTGCAAGGTGATGGACCTGGCCATGAAGATGGGCGCGCCGATCGTCGGTCTCAACGACTCGGGTGGCGCCCGGATCCAGGAAGGGGTCGCCTCCCTGGGCGGCTACGCCGACATCTTCCTGCGCAACACGCTCGCCTCTGGCGTGATCCCGCAGATCTCGGCCATCATGGGCCCCTGCGCGGGCGGGGCCGTGTACAGCCCCGCCATCACCGACTTCAACGTGATGGTCAAGGACACGTCGTACATGTTCGTGACCGGCCCCGACGTGATCAAGACGGTCACCCACGAGGAGGTGAGCAAGGAGGAGCTGGGGGGCGCGATGACCCACAACTCGCGCTCCGGCGTCGCCCACTTCGCCGTCGACGACGACCGGGCCTGCCTGGCCCTCATCCGCGAGCTGCTGTCGTACCTGCCCGCCAACAACCTCGACGAGCCGCCCGTGCGCCGGACCGAGGACCCCCCCGATCGGGAAGAGGCGGCGCTCGACGAGCTGATCCCCGCCGAGCCGAACAAGCCCTACGACATGAAGCGGCTCATCGAAGCGGTGGCCGACGACCGCCGCTTCCTGGAAGTGCACCCGCACTTCGCGGCCAACATCGTGATCGGCTTCGCCCGCTTCGGCGCGCGCAGCGTGGGTGTGGTGGCCAACCAGCCGGCGGTGCTCGCCGGGTGCCTGGACATCGACGCCTCGGTCAAGGGCGCGCGCTTCGTGCGCTTCTGCGACGCCTTCAACATCCCGCTGGTCATCTTCGAGGACGTGCCCGGCTTCCTGCCCGGGACCGCCCAGGAGTTCGGGGGCATCATCCGCCACGGAGCGAAGCTGCTCTACGCCTTCGCCGAGGCGACCGTCCCCAAGATCACGGTCATCACGCGCAAGGCCTACGGGGGCGCGTACTGCGTCATGGCCAGCAAGCACATCCGCACCGACCTCAACTACGCGTACCCGACGGCCGAGATCGCGGTCATGGGGCCGGAAGGCGCGGTGAACGTCCTCTACCGCCGGGAGCTGGCCCGCTCCGCGGACGCCGACCGCCGGCGGGCGCAGAAGACGGCGGAGTTCCGGGAGAAGTTCGCCAACCCCTACGTGGCCGCCGACCGCGGCTTCGTCGACGAGGTGATCGAGCCGCGGCACACCCGGCGCAAGATCGTGGCCGGCCTGGAAATGACCCGGGACAAGCGGGACAAGAACCCGTCCAAGAAGCACGGCAACATCCCGCTGTGAAGAAGATCCTCGTCGCCAACCGCGGCGAGATCGCGGTGCGCGTCATCCGGGCATGCCGCGAGATGGGCATCGCCTCGGTGGCCGTGTTCTCGGAGGCCGACCGCGCGTCCCGGCACGTGCGGCTGGCCGACGAGGCCTGGCCCATCGGACCGGCGCCGGCCGCGGAAAGCTACCTGCGGATCGACCGCCTGATCGAGGCCGCCCGGCGCTCGGGCGCGGACGGCGTGCATCCGGGCTACGGGTTCCTGGCCGAGAACGCCGGCTTCGCCCGCGCCTGCGAGGAGGAGGGACTCGTCTTCATCGGTCCCCGCAGCGAGACGATCGCCCTCATGGGCGAGAAGACCTCCGCCCGCCGGCTGGCGGTCGAGGCGGGCCTCAGCGTGGTGCCGGGGACCCTGGAGCCCCTGGAGGGCGACACGGCCATCCAGGCCGAGGCGGCGCGGCTCGGCTTCCCGCTCATGCTCAAGGCCGCGGCCGGAGGCGGCGGCAAGGGACTGCGCCTGGTGGACCGGGCGGCCGACCTGGCCTCCGCCGCCCAGCGCGCGCGCAGCGAAGCGCTCTCCGCCTTCGGCGACGGCCGCGTCTACCTGGAGAAGGCCCTCGTCCGGCCCCGTCACGTCGAGATCCAGGTCGTGGCCGACCACCACGGCCACGCCGTCCACCTCTTCGAGCGGGAGTGCTCGATCCAGAGGCGCCACCAGAAGGTCGTCGAGGAGAGCCCTTCGCCGCTGCTCACGCCGGAGCTGAGGGCGCGCATGGGAGAGCTGGCGGTGGCCCTCGTGCGGCGGGCGGGCTACGTGAACGCGGGCACCCTGGAGTTCCTGCTCGACGACACGCGGCGGCCGTACTTCCTGGAGATGAACACCCGCCTTCAGGTCGAGCACCCGGTGACCGAGCTGGTGACCGGGGTGGACCTGGTGAAGACGCAGATCCGGATCGCGAGGGGGGAGCGGCTGCCCTTCGTCCAGGGCGACCTCGCCCAGCGTGGCCACGCGATCGAGTGCCGCGTCTACGCCGAGGACCCCGAGACGGGCTTCTTGCCGAGCCCGGGCCGCATCGTGGCCCTGCGCGTGCCGGGCGGGCCGGGCGTGCGCGACGACTCGGGGGTCGAAGAGGGAGACGACGTTCCCTCCCATTACGATCCTCTCGTCTCGAAGCTCGTGGCCTGGGGCGAGGACCGCCCGGCGGCCATCGCGCGGATGCGCCGGGCGGTGCGCGAGTACAAGGTCCTGGGCATCAAGACGACGCTCCCGTTCTTCGAGCGCCTCCTTCGCCATCCCGACTTCGTCGCGGGCGAGCTCGACACTGGCCTCGTCGCTCGCCTGGAAGGCCCCGCGAGCGGGGACCGGGAGCGGCCCTGGCCGGTCGCCGTGGCCGCGGCCGCCATCCGCGCCCTCGAACAGAGGCGGTCGGCGGCCCAGGGGGGCGGGCTGGAGCGGCCGGCTCGGTCGGCCTGGCGCCGGGCCGCCCGGGCCGAGCTCATCGGAGACCGGGATTGATCCTGGACGCCACCGTCGACGGCCAGAGGCACCGGGTCGAAGTGGTCGGCGGCCGGGGCCGCTATACCGTGACCCTCGACGGACGCGCCCTCGATGTGGACTGGCAGCCCGGCCCCGGGCCCTTCGCGAGCCTCGTCGTCGGCGGGCGCAGCCACGACATCGGACTCGAGCCCTGGTCCGGGGGCTATCGGGTCCTCGTCGCCGGCCACGAG
This sequence comes from Acidobacteriota bacterium, assembly GCA_003223555.1. Lineage (GTDB taxonomy): Bacteria > Acidobacteriota > Vicinamibacteria > Fen-336 > Fen-336 > AA32. The sequence continues at coordinate 59,334 of QHVM01000082.1, forward strand.
TTCGACGTCGAGCTGTCCGAGACGACCGGCGCCGGGCCCGAGAACCCCCGGCCCGCGCCGGCCGGACCCGCCCGCCTGACCGCACCCATGCCCGGACGCATCGTCCGCTTGCTCGCGGAGCCGGGCCAGGAGGTCCAGGCCGGACAGGGCCTGGTGGTGATGGAAGCGATGAAGATGGAGAACGAGCTGCGCTCGCCGCGGGCGGGGCGGGTCGCGGAGGTCCACGTACGCGAGCGGCAGACGATCGAGACCGGCGCGCTCCTGGTGGTCGTGGAGTGAGCCGCCGCCGGTCCGCGCTCGCCTTCGTCGTGCTGCTGCTGGCGCTGCTGGCGGCCGCCGTCCTGCGCCTGCCGCTCTGGTCCGCCGAACTGATCGCTTCGAGGCTGTCTTCCTTCTTCGGCCGTCCCACGCGCGTGGGCTCCGTCCACTACCGCTTCTTCCCGTTCGCGGCCGAGATCCGCGACCTGCGGGTGGCGGGCGCCACGCCGTCCGCGCCGCCCTTCCTCGAGATCCCGCGCATCGTCGCCGCTCCTTCGTTGCGCCCGCTGTGGGACCGGCGGCTGCTGCTCGGCCTGCTGGAGGTGGACGGCCCGAAGATCCGGGTCAACGCCTTCCGGGACGGGGGAGACGACCTGCCGGAGATCCGGACCGGCAGCGGGCCGGCCGGCCTGCAGGTACGTATCGGCCGGCTGCTCATCCGCGGGGGCGAGGTCGTGATCGACCATCAGCGCGTGCCGTTGGATCTCGACCTGCCCGGCTTCGAGGGCCAGCTCCGCCAGGGGGCCGGCCGCGCGCTGTCGGGCCGCGTGTCGTTCGGCCCGGGCGACGTGCGGTTCGGCGACAATCCGCCGCTGCCGCTGACGACCGAGATGGGGCTGACCGTGGAGGGCCCCCGCCTCACCGTGAGCTCCGGGCGACTGCGAGCCGAGGGCACCGACCTCGCGTACCACGGGGCGCTGCAGATCGCTCCCCTGAGCGGCGAGTTCACGGTGGACGGGCCGGTGGACCTCGACGTGCTGGAGCGCCACGTGGTGCGGACCGGCTTCGGCCTCCGGGGCGCCGCCCGCTACGACGGCGCCGTGGTCGTCGATCGCTCGCGGATCGGCGTTCGGGGCCGGCTGGAGGGGGGGGCGGGCAGCTTCGACGGCGTGCCTGTCCCCCGCTATGCGGGGGAGGTCATGTGGGACGAGCGCGGCGTCCACCTGAAGCGGTTCGACGTCGACGCCTTCGGCGGCTCCGCCACCCTCGACGTCGAGGTGCCGCCCTCCCCGGGCCACGCGCGCCTCTCCGGGCAGCTCCGGGGCATGGATGCGGAGGGGCTCAGCCGGATGGTCTTCGGCATCGGCGCCGCCGGCATCGGCGCGACCGCTACCGGCCCTCTGTCGCTCGAATGGCCGCGGGGCCGGGCCCGCGACCTGACCGGCACCCTGGCCTTCGAGCTTTCTCCCCGCGGCGACGGCCGGACCCCCTTGTCCGGCCGCGTGGAGTGGCGGGCGACGAACGGCGTGCAGCAGCTCGACCTCGCCGAGCTGCACACATCCTCGACCGAGGCGAGCCTGCAAGGGAGCATCGGGCGTGACGACCGGGCCGACCTCTCTCTCGGTGCGGAGAGCCGGGACCTGGCCGCCACCGACGACCTCCTGCTGCGTGTCCGCCGCGCGCTCGGCGCGCGCGATCCGCAGAAGGCCGGCTTCACCGGCGCGGGCTCCTTCCACGGCCACTGGCGGGGGACGCTCTCGGAGCCGGTCTTCGAGGGCCGTTTCTCCGGCGAGGACCTGGGCTACCTGGGGGTGGTCTGGGGACGCGCGGAATGGGCCGGAGCGGCCCGGGCCGACGAGGTGCGCTCGCACTCCCTCGTCCTGCGCCGGAGCGGGGGCGAGCTGTGGCTCGACGGTGCGGCCGGCACCGGAGCCTACGGCGAGGACGACCGGCTCGACCTCACGCTGCGGCTCCGCGGCTGGCCGGCGGAGGACCTGGCCCGCGCCCTGGAGTGGGACGTCGACGTGAAAGGGCTCGTCTCGGGGGAGGCGACCGTGCGCGGCCGGCGCAGCGCCCCCGAAGCCACCGCCCACCTCACCGCCGCCGAAGGCCGCTACTACCGCGTGCCGTTCACCGACCTCGATCTGCGCTCGTCGGTCGGGGGCGGGGTGACGCAAGTGAAGGCCGGCCGGGCCCGGGTGGGCGGCGGCGCGCTGAGCTTCCACGGGAGCCTCAGCGACGACGGCGTCTACGACGGGGCGGCGGAGGTCTCGGCCCTCGAGGTGGGGGAGCTGCTGGCGTCGGCCACGCCCGAGCTGCATTGGGGGGGGAAGCTCTCCGGCCAGCTCCTCGTCCAGGGCCCACGCGAACGGCCGCGCCTGCAGGCGCGGCTGAGCGCGCCGCAGCTCACCCTGGGGGGCGAGACCGTGGGCGAGCTCGACGCGCGCCTGCTCGGCACGGGCGACGGCCGCCTGTCGGTGGAAGCGAAATGCCGCGCGGAAAACGTGGACCTCTCCGCCCAGGGACGCCTCGGCCTTCTCGCGCCCTACGAGTCGGATGTCAGCGTCCAGGCCCGCCGGACGAGCCTGGATCCCTTCCTGCGCCTCGCCCTGAAGTCCCTGCCGGCTTCGCTCGGTGTCGTGGCCACTGGCCAGGGGCGGCTCCAGGGGCCGCTCGCCTCGCCCCGGCAGATGCGGGCCGAGGCCGTCGTCGACCGCCTCGAGCTGCAGCTGCCCGACTACCCGGTCGCCAACCGCGCCCCACTGCGGCTGGCGATGGACGGCGGCCGGCTGCGCTTCGAGCAGTTCCAGCTGGCCGGCGAGGGAACGGACCTCGCGGTGGAAGGCAGCGCGGCCGCGGTCACCGACGGCGCGGTGGACTTGAATGTCAAGGGCACGGCCCACCTCGCGCTGGTATCGCTCCTCGCCCGCGACCTCCGCGGCCAGGGAGCGGCCCGGGTCTCGGTCTCGGTGGGCGGCACCCGCAGCGCGCCGCAGGTGGACGGCGCGCTGGAGGTCGAGGGAGGCTCGGTGCGGCTGCGCGGCTTCCCCCACGGCGTGGACGATGTGCGGGGCACCGTGCGCTTCACCCAGGCCGGCGCGCACTTCTCCGGCGTGACCGGCACGGTGGGCGGGGGACCGGTGGAGCTGGAAGGCCAGGCCGTCTACGACAAGGCGCGCCTCACCACCTTCGACGTCCACGCCACCGGCCGGTCCCTGGCCCTGCGGTACCCGGAGGGCTTGCGCAGCGTGGTAGACGCCGACCTGCGCTTCTTCGGCGATCCCGCCCGTCCGTGGCTCACCGGGACCCTGGACGTGCGCCAGGCCACCTGGACCCGGCGGTACGACCTCACCACCGAGCTGATGGCCGAAGGCCGCCCGGCCCCGGAGAGCGCGTCGCTCGGCGGCGGGCTGCGCTACGACGTGAAGGTAAGCGCGCCCGGCACGCTGAAGGTCGACAACAACCTGGCCACCCTCCAGGCCCGGGCCGACCTGAACCTGCAAGGTACCTACGACGCGCCGGTGGTGATCGGGCACGCCGAAGTGGACCGGGGCCGGGTCTACTTCCAGGGCAACACCTACGTGATCCGGCGCGGGGCGATCGACTTCACCAACCCCCGGAAGGTGGATCCTCTCTTCGACATCGAGGCCGAGACGCGTGTCCAGAGCTATCGCATCACGCTCAAGATGAACGGGACGCTGGAGCGCGTGTATCCCACGCTCACCTCCGACCCGCCGCTGGCCGAGTACCAGATCCTGGCCGTCCTCGCGGGCGCGCCGCCCGAGGAGCAGCAGGTCCTCGATCCCACGCAGCGCGAGCTGGCCCAGCGGAAGCTGGCGGTGGCGGGGGCCGCGACCGTCTTCAGCGGCCGCATCTCGGAGGAGCTGGGGCTGGAGAAGGGTGCTTCCCTCCTCGGGCTCAACCGCTTCTCGATCGCCCCCACCTGGACCCACGGCGAGGCCGCCCTGCCCACCGCCCGCGTCACGGTGGGCAAGCGCATCACGCCCGACGTGAACGTCGTGTACTCGGTGGACCTGAGCGGGGTCGAGGAGCGCATCGTCACCGTCGAGTACACCCTCTCCGACCGCTTCTCGGTCGTGCTCACCCGGGACGAGACGACCGGCTACGGGTTCGACGTGAGGGTCCGCCAGACGCGGCGATGAGCGCGCTCGTCCCCGCCCTCCTCCTGAGCCTCCCGCTTCCGACCCCCGCCGCCCCCGCTGCCCCGATGACCGACCTCGTCGCCTCGGTCCGCGTCGCCGCCCCCGAGGCCGACGTCGAGCGGCTGTCCCGCTACGTGGAGGTCAAGGTGGGCGAGCCGCTGCGCCCCGACGTCGTGCGCCACGTCGTGGAGCTGTTCTACGCCACCGGCGGGTACGAGGACGTGATCGTGGAGGCGGAGCGCGGTCCAGCCGGCCTGGACGTCGTCTTCCGCCCCATCCCCGCCCCGCTGCTCGCCGCAGTCGTCGTCGAGGGGGACCGCGTGGTCTCTCCCGGCGAGCTGGCCCGCGTCGCGCGGCTGCGCCCCCTCTCGCCCTCGGCACGCGCGGCTACCTGGAGGCCCGGGTGAGCGCGGCCGCCCGGCGTCATGCCGGGGGGGCCGACGCGGTCTTCGCCGTGCGGTCGGGGCCCCGGGCGCGGGTGGGGACGGCGCGGGTAGAGGGCGCGGGCGGCCTCGAGGCCGGGCTGCGGGGCCGGATGCGGCCCGGCGCCGGCGGGGTGTTCCGCCGCGAGCGCGCCCAGGCGGCGGCGGAAGCCATGCGCCGGGATCTCGTCCGGCAGGGCCACTGGCGCGCGGAGGTCGACCTCGACGAGTCCTATGACCCGGCTTCGGGCAGGGTGGCGCTGGTGTTCCGGGCCCGTCCCGGACCGCGGACCGAGGTGGAGTTCCGCGGCGCGCGCGTCCCCCACGGCCTTCGCTCCGCGGTGGAGGCGTCGTTGCGGGAGGGCGGGCTGAAGACCGACGCGCTCGAGGAATCGGTCGACCGGATCGAGGAGGACTATCACCGCCGGGGCTTCCGCGACGTGGCGGTCGTCCGGGGCGAGCAGGCGCGGGGGGACTCCCGGCAAGTCGACGTGCGGCCTGGAGACCCGGCCCGCGTGGCCTCGGTGCGGATCGACGCGGACGTGGAGGACGTCGCCTGGCCGCGGCTGGCCACGCGGCCCGGCCAGCCCCTGCAGGACGCGCTGGTGGCCGATGACGCGGGGAAGGTCGCGCGCGCGCTGGAGGCCGCCGGCCATGCCACCCCGCGCGTGGACCCGGTGCTGCCGGAGGGCGGCGGGGACGTGCCGGTGCTCTTCCGCGCCGAGGCGGGGCCGCGGACCGTCGTGGCCACGGTCGAAGTCGACGCCCCGGTCCCGCTTCCCGCCGACAGCGCCGCCCGCGAGCTGTTCGTGCGCCCGGGGGCGCCCTACCGCGTCCGCGACGTGGCCCGCGACCGCAACGCCCTGCTCACCGCGTACCGCGACGCCGGCTACGCCCAGGCCGACGTCACGCCCGAGTTGACGCTGTCCGAAGACCGCCGGCAAGCGAAGGTCGTGCTCCACGTCGCGCCCGGTCCCCGGCTGAGCGTCGACCACGTGGTCGTGGCCGGCCTGGAGCGGACCGACGAGGAGGTGGTCCGCCGCGAGATCACGCTGAAGGAAGGGGGCGCCCTCGGGCAGCAGCAGGTCATCGAGTCCCAGCGCCGGCTGGGGGCGCTCGGCCTCTTCCAGCGCGTGAGCGTCACCGAGATCGACCCCGAGAGCACGGGCAAGCGCACCGTCCTCGTCTCGGCCGAGGAGGCGCCCCTCACGACCGTGGCCTACCTTGTCGGCCTTTGCCCGCCTGAGCTTCAAGGGCAGCCGGTTCCTGGTGACGTTCCGGGAGCCGTACCTGCTGGGCCGGCGGCAGGAGATGTTCGCCACCGGCTTCCGGGAGGAGGCCGAGCGGCCGTTCTTCGACTTCATCCGCTACGGCGGCCTGCTGCAGACCGCCCACGCCCTGTCCCCGCGCTGGAGCCTGATCCTGCGTTACGGCTACCAGCGCGTGCACGTCTTCAACGTGTCGAACCCGGGAGAGGTCTCGCGCGAGTTCGGCAACTACGCGGTGGCGGGCCCGTCCTCCTCGGTGGTGAACGATAGCCGCGACGACCCGCTCGAGCCGCACCGGGGCCGGTTCCTGAGCGCGGACGTCCAGTTCTCCGACAACTGGCTGGGCGGTGACACGTTCGTGAAGGGGTTCGTCCAGGCCTCGGGCTTCGAGCGGCTGACCTCGCGGGTGGTGCTGGCCCTCAACGCCCGCCTGGGGCTGGGGCGAACGCTGGGCCTGGAGGAGTCGATCTTCCTCCCTCGCGCCGAGCGCTTCTATGCGGGGGGGGACTACTCGCTGCGCGGTTTCAGCCTCGACAGCGTGCTGCCCTCCGGCGGCAACGCCCTGCTGCTGGGCAGCGCGGAGCTGCGCGTCGACACCGGCCGTTACCTCTCGGCCGCCCTCTTCAGCGACGTGGGCAACGTCTATCCCCTCGTCTCCGACTTCACGCTCCGTGACCTGCGCTATACGGCCGGCATGGGCCTGCGCTACCGCAGCGCGCTGGGCCCGCTTCGGGTGGACTGGGGCTTCAAGCTGAACCGCCGTCCCGGCGAGTCGCCCTACCACGTGCATCTCACGATCGGGCATGCGTTCTAATCGAGAATTCGGGGGGGTACAGATCCAACGGCAGCACCCTCCCGCGGGCATGCGCTCTCCCCCCCCGGTCGCTCGCTCGCGAGTGAATCGCTCGCGGGCTGCAATTGGCCTGCTGGCCGGTTGCCTGTCGGCGGCGGCGGCGGCGGCGGCGGCGGAGGTCGTCGAGCGGATCCTGGCCGTGGTGGACAGCCGCCCCCTGATGCTCTCCGAGGTGCGCCTGGTCGAGCAGCTCCGCGGCCTCGGCCGCCCGGCCGCGCTCGAGGCCCTGGTGGACGAGCAGCTCATGCTGCGCGAAGCCTCCCGCCTGGCCCAGTCGGTGGTGACCGCCGAGGACGAGCAGCGGGCCTACGAGAGCCTGCTCGCGCGGAACCCCGGCGCCGCCGGCCTGCCCGAGGCGGACCTGCGGCGACTGGTGCGCCGGCAGACGGCGATCCTGAAGTACGTGGAGTTCCGCTTCCGTCCCCAGGTGCAGATCGGAGACGGGGCCGTGCGGCAGGTCTACGAGCGGGAGTACGGCTCGCGGGCGGAGCCGCCGTCGTTCGACGCGGTCGCCCCCGAGATCCGACGGCAGCTCGCCGACCGGGAGCTGGACGCGAAGATCGAGGCCTGGGTGAAGGAGCTGCGCGAGGGCGCGGAGATCCGCTACAACCCGTAGCGGCCGGCCCAGTCGTTGGCGCGGATGCGCAACAGGTCGGGAAAGGCCAGGGACCCCCGCAGCAGGCTCACCCGGCTGGCCGCGTCGTTGCGCCAGACGACCGGCACCTCGGCGATGCGATAGCCCTTCTTCCGGGCCAGGAAGAGCGCCTCGACGTCGAAGGAGAAGCCGTCCAGGCGCGCGGCCGAGAACACCGCCTCCGCCGCTGCGGCGGTGAACAGCTTGAAGCCGCACTGGGTGTCCTTCAGGCCCGGCACGGCCAGTGCGCGCACGAAGAGGTTGAACAGCCGGCCCATGTTCTCGCGGTAGAAGGGCTGGCGCACCTCGATGCGCGCGCCGGGCAGGGCCCGGGAGCCGATCACCACGTCGTAGCCCTCGTCCATGCGGGCGGCCAGCCGGCCCAGCTCCTCGATGGGCGTCGACAGGTCGGCGTCGCTCATCAGCCTCCGCTCTCCCCCGGCCGCCCGCATCCCCCGCCGTACCGCGAACCCCTTCCCGCGGTTGGTGGCGTTGCGCAGCACCGTGGCGCCCCCGGTCGATGCGCGCTCGGCGGTCGCATCGGTCGACCCGTCGTCGACCACCAGCAGCTCGTAGCCTCCCGGCCGGCCGGCCAGGTAGGATGCGATGCGCTCCAGCGTGCGCGGCAACCGCTCCGCCTCGTTGAAGGCCGGCACGACCACCGACAGCGCCGGCCCGCTCAGGACTGTCTTCCCGCGAGCGCGCCCAGCAGCTCATCGAGATCCATGGGCAGCCGGGAGAGGCCGAGATCGCGCGCTCCCCAGCGGACCTCTTCCATCAGGTATCCGAGCAGCCCGCCCTCGGCGGCCCGGTCGGCCAGGATCTGCCGGCGCAGCGGCGCGCTGGCCGCCGCGGCCTCCCGCAGGAAAGCCGCCAGCCCGGCCGCTGAGGCATCGAGGTCATGGTGCTCGCGCACGTGCGCGCGGGCGAGCCGGCCCATGTCCTCGCGCAGGCGCGCGTCCGCCAGCAGGCGGCCAAGCACGGCCACGAGCTCTTCTTCCTCCCGGGGGCCCGGATCGATGGGCGCCACGATGCCCTCGGGGAACTCGTCGGCGGCCGGCGTGCCGGCGCTGACGACGACCGGCCGCCCGACGCCCAGCGCGCGCACGAGGGCACCCGACATCTCGCCGTGGGTGGGGAAACGCAGGGACAGGACGACGTCGGCGGCGCAGAGGTGGCGCTCGAAGTCCTCGAGGCTGAGGCGTCCGGTCGACCGGAAGGCGTCGCCGAGACCCGCCCCGGCCACCCAATCCGCAAGCGGCAGGGCGGGGTCGACCTCGCCGGCCACTACCAGGCGGAGCCGCGGGTGGTCGGCGCGAAGGCGGGCGGCCGCCCGCACGGCGAGATCGAGCCTCTTGGCCGCGGTGGCCAGGCCGGGGGCGGTGACGACGAGCCACTCGTCGGGCAGACCCAGCGCGCGCCGCGCCTCCGCGCGCGTGGGCGGGGGATCCAGGGGCAGACAGAGGTGGTGGGGGAGATGCAGGACGGGGCGGCCGGGCAGGCGGCGGGCGGCCCGGGAACGCACGTAGTCGGTGAGCCCCACCACGGCCAGGCTGCCCTCGAGGACGCGATCGTTGAGGGGGAACAAGGCGGGCAACAGCTCACCCCCCAGGGCGCGGGCGACCTGGCGGCCGACGAACGTGCCCGTCTCGCCGTGGGCGCGCCGCATCTCCCGCAGGTAGCCCCCGACGTCGCCCCGCTCCACCGTCTCGCACAGCACCAGGTGATGCAGGCTCCAGTCGTGCAGCACCGCTACGCCCGGGCGGGCGCAGGCGGCCCGGTACACCCAGGCGTGGGCGGGCGAGTTGCCCAGGTGGTACAGTTCCAGGTCCGCCTCGGGAGCGGCTTCGGTCGGGAAGACCGGGAACTGCTCGCGCAAGCGTGCCGCCACCGTCTCCGGCGCCTCCGCGACCAGGTGGAGGTCGAGGTGGCGGGCCAGGGCGGGGAGCGACTCCGCCACGTAGTCGGCGATGCCCGACGGCGAGGGCGGCAGCGGGGACCAGACGTTGACCTTCAAGCTCCGGGTTGCCTCGCTGGTCACAATCCCTCCGTGAGGCGGTCGATCACCTGGTTCCAGCCGATGTCGCGCACGCGGGCGAAGCCCTCCGCGCCCATCTCCCGCAGGCGCGCCTCGGGCTGCGACCAGAGGTCGTCGATCGCACCGGCGATCGCCTCCGGAGCCGGCTCGGCCACCCATCCACTCTGGCCGGCGGTCACGAACTCCAGCGGTCCGCCGGCGTCCGTCGTGGTGACGACCGGCTTGCGGGACAGGAAGGCCTCGACCGTCACGTAGCCGTAGTCCTCGTTGAGGGGCGCGTAATAGGCGGCTCGGCAGCCCGCGTACAGCTCCACCAGCTCGTCGGCGGAGACGAAGCCCAGCAGCTCCACCCGGTCCTGCACCCCCAGGCCGTGGATCTGCTTGCGCAGCTCGGCTTCGAGCGGCCCCGCCCCGGCGATCTTGAGCCGCGCCCCGCTCCGCACCCGGTTCATCGCGTCGATCGCCAGGTCGAGCCGCTTCAGCCGGTCGAGCCGTCCGGCATAGAAGAGGTAGTCGCCGTAGCCGCCGCAACGGTAACGGCCGAGGTGATGGGGAGGGGGATAGAGAGTCTCCCCGGAGAGGCCGTTGTAGCGGCGGAGCCGGTCGGCCACGTTGCGGGAGATCGTGAAGATGGCGCGGCACTCGGAAAGCGACGCCGTGTCCATGGACTTGATGGCGTCCCGCACCTGGCGGTCTTCCGCGCCGTCGGTGAAGGAGCAGTAGGGCGTGCCGAACAGGTCGTAGGCCTCGCGGTGCTGGTGGAAGAGCCAGGCCACCTTGCGGGGATGGCGGACGAGGAAGGTCGGGAACTTGGTGGGGATCACGAGGTCCACCGCCGTCCCGTTGCTCTCGGTCAGGTCGAGCAGCCGCCAGGCCAGCGCCTGCCGCACGATCTCCGACACCGGGTACCACTTGAAGGGGACGCTGGCCACGTCGGCGCGGAACCCGCGGCGCTCGAGGTTGGACTTCAGCTCGGAGACGAGGATCTCGGCCCCCCCGGTGATGAACGGCGCCTGGGCCGCGCAGACGAGGACGGTCTTCATCCGCGCCGGAGCCGCTCCTCCAGGGCCGCCACGCGCGCCCGCAGGTCCTTCAGGGCGGACTCGAGCCCGAAGCGGCCGCGCTCCGCCTGGCCGAGCACGAGGTCGATCCGGCGCACGAGGTCATGGACGTGGGCCACCAGCTCCTCCTGGAGGATGAGATGGCGCTCGTCGATCTCGCCCATGTGGTCGCCATGCAGGCCGAGGATGCGGTCGTAGTGGCGGTGGGTGGCGTCGAGGCGCGCCTCCACGTAGGCCAGGACCTCGTTGTCGAACTGGACCTGGCGGGCGTTGAAGTCCTGCTGCCGCCGGAGCGTGGCCGGCGCGTCGATCCCGCCGCCGCGGAAGCGGCGCAGCACGTCCCGCCACGAGCGCCGCGGCGCCTCCAGCACGCGCCAGAGGGCGTTCAGGGCGGTGTTGTCGGGACGCGGGGGCGCCTCCGGCGCGGCCGGCTCCGGCACGGGCGGGACCTTCTGCGGCCGTCGCACGGGTGCGGGTGCGGGCAGGGCGGAGCCCGGGTCCGGCTCGAGAAGCGCGCGGTCCCGAACGGCGTCCCGCACCCGACGCAGCTCGTCGGCGACGCGCTGCCGGTCCTCTTCTCGCTCGCGCGAATCGGATTCGCTCATCGCCCCCTTGTCTCCATCGCCGAATTGTAACCGGACGCCCCGACCGATCCCCGAACGCGCGGCCGCCGGGCGAGGGCGAAGACGCTCGTCCCCACGGGGAAGGAGACACGGCCGACCAGGCGCGCCTCGAGCCGGAGCACGGAGCGGAAGGCCCACTCGAGCGGCCCGGGCAGGAACGAGACGTCCGAGCCGTGCCGTCCGGTGACCCGATCGAGCGCCCGCCGGGCGGCCGCGAGGGGGAAGAGGAACGAGTTGCCGAAGACGACCCGGACCACCTCGAGCCCGGCCCCGCCCAGCAGCGCCTTCACCTCCCCCGGCGTGTAGCGGTGGCGCGAGTGGACGGCCTCGTCGTGGGCCCCCCAGAGCATCTTGAGGGCGGGCACGCGGACGAGGAGCACGCCGCCCGGACGCAGCACGCGGGCCATCTCGGCCACCGCCGCCCGGTCGTCCGCGACCCAGCGGTGGTAGAGGACGTCGAAAGACGTGACGCAGTCGAAGCTGGCGTCCGGGAAGGGCAGGGCCAGCAGCTCCGCCTTGGCCGCGGCCACGCCGCGGGCCCGGCAGAAGCGCAGCGCCTCATCGGAGAGGTCGACGCCCACCGCCCGCCCGTGACGGGCGAGGTGGCGGAGGTTGTTGCCGGTGCCGCAGCCGGCATCCAGGATGCGGACGGAGTCCGGCCGCGCCGGCAGCTCCGGTGACAACAGGGCGAGGCTGATGGCGCGCATGCCGGCGTACCACCACTGCGTCTCCTCGGCCTCGAACATCCGCTGGTACTCCTCGGGGTTCACAGCAGCGAGCGGTAGAGCGCGAGCACGCGCTCGATGATCCGTCCCCAGGCGAATTCCGCCTCCGCCCGCTCGCGCCCGCGCCGGCCCATCTCGCGCCGCCGGGCCGGATCGGCGGCCAGCTCGTCCAGGGCGGCCGAGAGGCCCGCCACGTCCGCCGGCTCCACCAGGCGTCCAGTCTCTCCTTCGCGGACCTTGTCCGGGATCCCGCCGGCGCGGGTGGCCACCACCGGCAAGCCATGAGCCATCGCCTCGAGCGTCACCAGGCTCGAGCCCTCGTAGCGTGGAGCGTGCACGAAGACGTCCGCGCAGGCGTACAGGGCGTGGAGCACGTGGTCGCCGACCATGCCCGCGAAGTGGGCATGTCCACCCAGCCGGGCGCGCGCCTGCCGCTCCAGGTCGCGCCGGGCCGGACCGTCGCCGGCCACCACCCACGCCCACCGCGACGGCAAGCCCGCCCGGTCGTGGATCCGCGCCAGGGCTTCCAGGACGTCGGCGAAGCCCTTGTAGCGCTCGAGCCGTCCCACGGAGAGGAACACCGGAGCGGCGTCGCCCATCGCGGGCAGGACCTCGCGGACGGCGGTGGCCGGGCTGGAGGGGGTCACGCTCCGCAGCTCCGCCGGCTCGACGCCGTTGGGGATCACCGCGACGCGCGACGGGTCGACGCCGAGCAGCCGCGGCACCTCGTCGCGGGTCGCCTCGTCGGTGGCGATCACGCGGTCGGCCAGTCGCGCCGCCTCGCGCGACAGCGCTCGCAGCCGGGACAGCGCGAGGCGCTTGAGGCCGCGCGTCTTGTGCTCCTCGAGCCCCTGGGGGTTCATGACGAGGGGCGCCCGGAGGCCGGGGTCGGCGCGCCGCCGGCGGCCGTAGCCGAGAGCGCACAGGCCCTGGGCGTCGACGAGGTCGACCCGGCCCGCCCGCACCATCTCCGCCACCGCCTCGCCCAGCCGGAAGGCGAAGCGCGGGTAGTGGATCGTCCGGTCCAGGATCCGGCCGTGCCGATCCGGGCGGCCGCCGTAAGGGACGGTGACCACCTCGGCCGGGAAGCGGCCGGGCCGGGTGGGGGGCCGGGTGAGGAGCACCGTCTCCACCCCGTGCGCGCGGAGCTGGGTCGCGAGCTGACAGACCGCCTTCTCCATCCCGCCCGGGTCATGGAGCGGATGGGCGGCGCGGCTGAGCAGCGCCACCCTCATCTCAGTCGGCGGTACACCGCCTCGTAGCGGGGCACGAGCGCGGCGGGGGAGAACGCCTCCGCGCGCTGCCGCGCTCCCTCGGCCAGCCGTCGCCGCAGGCCCTCGTCCCGGCCCAGGCGGCCGACGGCCTCCGAGAGCGCGGCCGCGCCTTCGACGACGAGGCCGCCCCGCCCATCCTCGAGGATCTCCCGCGTCCCGCCGGTGTCCATGGCGGCCACGGGCGTGCCGAGCGCGAGGGCTTCGAGGAGCACGCGCGAGAGCGGCTCGGGCCACAGCGAGGGGAAGACGATCGCGGTCGCGCGGGCCATGGCCCGCAGCACGTCCTCGCGGTGCGCCCAGCCCCGCAGCACCAGGCTCACCCCCGCCGCCGCGGCGTCGAACTTCAACGCGTGGGCGAGCGAGCCCTCGCCGAGCACGACCAGGGGCAGTCCCGTGCCCGCCCCGGCCACCGCGGGCACCAGCAGCCGGACCCCCTTGTTCTCCTCCAGCTTGCCGACGAAGAGCAGGAAGCGCGCGGGAAGGGCGAACGAAGGCTCCGGCGAGGCGAGGGCCCGCGTCTCCGCCGCGTCCACCATGTTGGGAAGCACCTCGACCCGTGAAAGGCCGGCCGCCCCCAGCTCGGCCGCGATGGCCTCGCTGACGGCCAGGATCGCGCCCGCCCGGCGCAGGGCGGAGCGTTTCTCGGCGAGGTCGGCCTTCATGTAGGGGATGGCCCCCCAGGCGAGGGGCCCCGGCGCGCCGACCCGTCCCTTGACGCAGCGCGTCATGGGGCCCGTCCCGCACCCCGGGCACAGCGCGCCCTGGCTGATGCGGGTGGACCAGAAGCAGACCGGCCAGTGGTCGCGCACCGTCACCGCCACCCGCCGGGGACGGTCGCCGGCCAGGCAGCCCAGCGCGGAGAGCGAGTGCTGGGCGTGGAGGACGGCCTCGTCCTCGGACGCGACATGGGTGGCGAAGGCGCGGGGCACCACGAGGCGCTTGCGTCCCCGGACGGACAGCCGGCGCACGTCGAGGCCGTCGAGGTTCGGGGGCCCCGGGCTGCTGGTGACGACGGCCACCCGGTGTCCGGCCTCGCGCAGGGCCAGGGCCAGGGCCCGGGTCGACCATCCCGCTCCCCCGGCCCGGGGGGGATAGACCTCGCTCACCAGCAGGATCTTCACGACGCGATGCCGCGCAGCACCTGCTCGAGCTGCTCGCAGTGGCGGGCCCACGAGTAGTTCTCCACGACGCGGGCCCGAGCCTGCCTGCCGAGGCGCCCGCGCAGCAGGGGATCGTCGGCCAGCCGCTCGAGCGCCCGGGCCAGGTCGGCCGGGTCGCCCTCGCGGAAGTGAAGCCCTTCCTGCTCCGGACGCACGATCTCGCCCAGCGGGGGCACGGGGATCGTCACGGTGGGCAGGCCCGAAGCCATGTACTCGAAGATCTTCAGCGGCGACCAGTAGAAGCCCAGGCGCAGCTGGCGCAGGCGGCGCGTGTCGTAGGGGGCCACGCCGGCGTCGGCCGAGGCCACCAGCTCCGGCATCTGCTCGTAGGGCAGGCTGCCCAGCCGCCTTCCGCGGTAGCCCGCGCCCTCGGCGGCCGGTCCCCCGCCCGCGAGCAGGAAGAAGAGGTCCTCGCGATGAGCCAGCCGGCGGGCGGCCGCCTCCAGCACGTGCACGCCGTGCCAGGGACGGAAGCTGCCGATGAAGATCGCGGCCAGCGCCTTCTCGGGCACCCCCAGCGCGGCGCGCAGCTCTGCCCGCCGGCGGGAGGGGTGGAAGGCGTCGACGTTGGCGCCCCAGCTCATCTTCACGGTCTTGGGCCGGGCGAATTCGGGGACGATCTCCAGGAGCGGGGAGACGAGCACGGTCGCGGAGGCGCAGAGACGCTCCCGCCGCCGGCGGAGCGGCCGCACCAGGACGGCGGCATCGAGCAGCGCCTTGACCGAGCCGGGATGATCGACGGCGGGCGAGTTCACCTCCAGCAGCGACGGTATGCCCGCCTGCTTCGCGGCCAGGATGCCCTCCCCGCCGAAGTTGTAGTAGCGCTCCATGACCGCCTGCGGCCGTACCTCCGCCAGCAGCTCTTCCACCGCGCCCCGGGCGCGGAAGCGGAAGAGGCGATGGCGCGGCCGCCAGGCGACGCGGTGCCAGCAGACACCGTCGCGCTCGTCGTGGTCGGGGACGCCCGGCTCGCGGTGCACGACGGCGTGGACCTGGTGGCCGCGGCCGGCCAGCCCGCGCGCCACCTCGAGCACGTGGACGCTTCCCCCCGTGCGGCCGGGGACGCGCTGGTCGGAGGCGACGTAGACGATCCTCATCGGGCCGTCGGGCGCAGCAGGCCGAAGAAGGGCCCGGTGCGCACGCCGCCGAAGAGAACCACGTCGAGCTTCAGCAGCCAGGTGAGACCTCTCGCCGCGGCCAGGGTCAGGACGCCGGGCGCGCGGAGGGGCGGCCCTGGCGGGCCGGGGTCGCGGTCGCGCGCGGGGCGTTCCCGGCCCCCGCCCCGCCGCGCCTGCTCGTAGATCCGCAGGCCGAGGTCCTCGACGACGGCCTTGAAGACGACGTTGTAGTAGCGGCGCTCGGCCACTTCGAGCCCCGCCTGGGCGCACAGCGACTCGAAGTGCTCGTGGCTGCGGATGGCGTTGACGTGGTCGCTCTTGCGGAGCGCCTCGCGCTGGTGGTCGATGAGGCCGGCCCGCCCGAGACGCCGGGCCAGCCGATTGACGGCGCGCTGGAAGCGGGCCACGGCGGAGGACTCCATGGCGTGGGTGTACACGAAGAGCCGTCCGCGCGGCCCCACCGTGCGCCGCGCCTCCACCAGCACCTCGACGACACCGGCTTCATCGAGGTGCTCCAGCACGTCGAGCGAGTAGGCGCGGGGGAACGCGCCCTTGCGGAAGGGCAGGCGCCGGAGGTCGGCCCGGACGAGGTCCACCGCCGCCACCGCCCGCGGCATGAAGAAGGGGGCCAGGTCCACTCCGGCCGGCCGCGTCCCGTCCCGGCCCGCGTAGAGGGCGATCTTGCCCGCGCCGCAACCCAGGTCGAGGACCGCATCGCCGGTCGCGGGCCCGAGCATGCGCCGCATCATGTCCGCCTTGACCCGGGCGGAGAGCAGCGGTTCCGCGTCGGTCGCCCGCAGCCGGTCCTGGAACTCCTGGTCCACGTAGTGGGTCAACGCGCCCACGGTCCGGGCCGGCGCCAGGTCGGCGTAGCCCTCCGCGCGGCGCAACCCGTAGGAGCTGCCGCAGCACGGGCAGCGGCGTGAGTCGCCGGCCGGCTCCAGCCGCACCTTGTCGGGTCCGCCACACGGACAGCGCACGCGCTGGACGTATGTCTTCTCGCAGGCGGCGTGCCCAGGGGGCGCGGAGCAGCCCGGGCAACCCTCGCTTTCGAGGCAGACCGGACAGGCGATCCGCTCCAGCAGCGACGGGGAGATCACGGGCCTTCCCGCACGAGCCGCTCCCGGTCGGTGAAGAAGAGCCAGGCGGCCCGCAGGATGTGGCGGGGCACCCCGCTCACCTGGTTGGCGGCCACCCGCGGCCATTCCAGCCGCTGCCGGTCCATGAGCTTCAGCCCGAACTGCGCCATCAAGGAGACGTTCCACCACGCGAAGAGGACGACCCCGGCCGCCGCGAGCCGGGCACGGCGCGGCGGCACCGCCGCGAGCAGGGCGGCCAGCCCCCAGGCGAAGACCGGCGTCGAAGAGACGAAGCGCCGGGACCCGAAGGCCCCGGCTTGCGTCCAGCTCTCGACGGCCCCGTTGATCCAGACCTGGGCGAGGAGGCAGAGCGCGAGGAGCACCGCCGTCAGGTCGCGCCGCCGCCAGACGAGGAACGCCGTGCCCGCGCTGGCCACCAGCAGGAGCGGGCTCCAGGCGAACAGGCCGTGGCCGGGGTCGAAGAGAACCTGCAGCAGGTGGGGGCTCGACCAGCTCATCTTGCGCGCCACCAGGCGCGAGGGAGAAGGCCGGCCGGTGAGCGTCCGGTAGGCGAGGAGCTGGGGCAGGAAGACGAGCCCCGCGGCGGCGCCCATGGCCAGGCCGCGCCGGAGCGTGGCCCACCCGGCCCGCCGGGTCAGGCCCTGGGCGGCCAGGAGGCCGGCGGGGAAGAGGAGGAAGAGGCCGTCCTGCTCGCGAACGAGAGCGGCCAGACCGCCCGCGGCCCCGGCCAGCGCCCAGTCGAAGGCGCCGGCTTCGGCCCGCGTCGCCGCTCTCAGCCCGAGCCAGACCAAGAGCGCCACCGCGAACACGCTCGCGGCATGCGAGAAGGCGGGGGCGACCGTCATGTAGTAGAGGAGCGGCGTCGCCAGCCACAGGGCCCCGACCGCCAGCGACGCCGCCGGCTCCGGGATGGCGCCATGCCGGCGTAGCGTGTCGTGGACGAGGAGGAGGCCGGCCAGGCCGTACAGCGCCGAGGAGTAGCAGACGGCCGCCACGTAGGGCCACGAGAAGCCGTCGGCGGCGGTGCCGCCGCCGAGCGCGCGGCCGACGAGCACTCCCGCGTGGGCGAGAAGGTAGAAGGGCGCCCACAGCAACGCGGAGCCGAGGGGGGCGAAGTTGATGTGCCGCCCGGTCTCGGTCTCGCGCCGGTCGAGGAACGTCGACTTGAAGCCGGCCAGGCCGGCCGGATCGGCGGCATAGAAGTGCTGGTACTCGTCCCCGAACTCCAGGTCGTGGTCGAAGACCAGCGAGCGCAGGTAGGCGAAGCCCTCGATCTCGTCGGCGCCCCGGATCTTCGGCGTCACGAGCGGCAGGGTGAGGAGGAAGAGGAGGACGAGGGCCCGGCCGCCCGTCCCCCGCGACGACCCGGGCGACGCGTTCACCGCACCTCCTCGAAGAGCGCGTGCAGGGCGCGCGCCCTCGCGTCCCAGGAGTAGCGGGGAGCCTCGTCCCAGGCCGAGCGGGCCAGCCGCCGGGCCAGATCGCGGTCGGAGAGAACGCGGCGGAGGGCGGCGGAGAGGGCCAACGCATCACCCGGCGGCACGAGGAGAGCGTTGTCTCCGTCGCGCAGCACCTCGCGGCTCGAGGGCAGATCGGAAGCGACGATGGGCCGCCCGGCGGCCATGGCCTCGAAGAGCTTCAAGGGCGACGTGTGGCGCTCGGTCATGCCCGCGCGCAGGAAGGGCACCGCCACCACCGCCGCGCGCCGCAGCTCGTCGGCGACGCGCGCCTGGGGCACGAGCCCCGGCAGCTCCGTCCGCGCGGCGAGGCCGCTGCTTTCGACCAGGGCTCGCACCCGCGCGGTATCGGGCTCGCCCTCGATGCCGCCCAGGATCACCAGGCGGACCCCCGGCACCGACCCCATCGCCGCCACCAGCAGGTCGACGCCCTTCCAGGGGTAGAGCTGGCCGGCGTAGAGCACGCGGGGCGGATCCTCGGCGGCCAGGCCGGGGAAGCGCCTTTCGCCGGGCACGTCACAGCCGTTGGGGATCACGCGGACCCCGCGGCGCTCGCCGTGGCGCTCGGCGAAGCCGTCACGGATCCCGGCCGTCGTGGTCACCACGCCGGAGGCGTTCTTCCAGACCCTCTCCTCCCGCGCGGCGATGCGCGCGGCCTTGGCCGGGTCGGCCTTCTCCGCGGTGCCGTAGAGCGTCCCCCGCTCCAGGTACATGACCGATTCCACGGCGTGCGCTTCGTAGACGAGGGGGCCCCGGCCGCCTCCGGGGAGGCGCAGGAGGAGGTCGGCCATCTGCAGGTCGCGGGTGAAGACCACCGCTCCCCGGCGCCGGGCGAGCAGGCCGGCCGCGGCCGCGCGGACGAGGAAGGAGGCTCGGGGCAGCAGGAAGCTCCCCCGGCGGTGCAGGACCCGCAGCCGGCGCACGTCGAGATCCGGGTGCGGCGAGAGCCCGTAGAGGGCCAGCGCCACCGCGGTCGGACGGGCGTCGCTTCGGCGCACGAGCAGGCGGACGCGGCTGCCGCGGCGGGCCAGGGCGGCCGCGGTCTTGACGATCTGCACGCCGTTCGCGCGCTCGAGGGGGAAGCGGATGTCGGCGGGGATCATGATCTGCGCGGCTTCGCTCACCGCTCCGCGCTCACGGCTTTTCCAGCACGCACTGGATGTGGCCGATCATCACGTCCTGGGCCCATGGAGTGTCCTCCATCCACCGCCGCAGTGGTCCGGGCAGGGCGCGGCGGAAGAAGCCGGTGACGTGCCGCTCCTCCCGCAGGGCCCGGAAGCCCGCCCGGCGGATCCACTCCGACAGCCGCCGCACCGTGACCCTCTGCTTGAGGTCGTCCTCCTTCTCCCTTCCCTGCTCGGCGAGGGCCACGAAGGTGTTGGCCTCCTTCTTCTCGCGGAGGGCCCATGGGGCGCGGCGGGCCAGGAAGCGGAACAGGCGAAACGCCGCGGGCCGACCGACGAGGATGTGCAGGGGGACGGGGACGAGCAGGCGGGGCAGGTGGGCGCCGGCCAGGGAGAGGAAGGGGGCGGTGGAGAGATAGAGCACGCCGCCCCGGCGCAGGACCCGGTGGCACTCGCCGAGGTAGCCCTCGGCCGAGGAGACGTGCTCGATCACGGAGTGGGACAGGACGAGGTCGAAGCTCTCGCCTTTGAAGGGCAGGCGGCCGCCGTCGCCCTGGACGAAGGCGACACGGGTGACCGTCCTCTCGGCGGCCAGGCGTGTCCCCGCGTCGCGGAAGCGGGCCTCGAGGTCGAGGCCGACCGCGAAGGCCGATTCCTCGGCCAGCGAAAGCGCGGTGCCGCCGCCTCCGCACCCGGCGTCGAGCACCCGCCCCCCCAGCCGGGCGCCCGAGCGCTCCAGGGCCTGGATGACCTTGGCGCTGCGCAGGTACTCGAACACCGCGTAGTCGTACTCGCTGCGGAAGCGGCCGGCGGCGGCGGAAGCGATGGCCGCCTCGTCGATGCTCCTCACCCCTGGAGCGCCTCCCGGTAGAGCTGCAGGTAGCGCTCGGCCACCGAGGCCAGGCGGAACCGCGAGGCGATGAGTCCGGCCGTCGCCGGTCGGGTGCGCCGCGGGGCTGCGAGGGAGGCCAGGATGGCCCCGGCCAGGGCCGCCGGGTCCCGCATCGGCACGACCGTGACGTCGTCGCCGAAGACCCCGGCCAGCTCCTTCCCGCCGGGGTTGTCGGTGGAGACGACCGGCGTCCCGCTGGCCAGCGCTTCCAGGGCCACCGTCGGCGTCGCCTCGAGGAGGGAGGAGAGGACGAACAGGTCCGCGGCCGCCAGCAGCTCCGCCACCTGCTCGTTGGCGACCAGGCCGAGGAAGCGGACCGAGCCGTCGAGCCCGAGCCGCGCCGCCCGGGCCTTGAGCCCGGCCTCGGCCTCCCCCGCCCCCGCGATCAGGAGCAGCGCGTCCGGGCGGCGGAGCCGGACCCGGTGCATCGCATCGAGCAGCGTGGCCTGGTCGGCCAGGGGATGGAGCCGCTTCACGTTGACGAGCAAGGCGCCTTCCGGCGGGAGGAGCCGCGCCCGGAGCAGGTCTCGCGCGGCGGGAGACCGGAGGGCGAACGCATCGCCGACCGGCGGATAGACGACCGAGGCCTGCCGCAGGGGCAGCTCCAGCTCGCGCGCCCGGTCGAGCAGCGCCCGCGAGTAGAAGGCCACGTGGGCGGCGTCGCGGTTGAAGCGGCGGAAGCGCTCGTCGCGGCGGTCGTGATGCCAGATCTCGGTGCCGTAGTGGGTCAGCACGTAGGGCCGCCGGTGACGCAGGCACAGCCGGGCCGCCACCTGGTTCATCCAGGTGCTGGAGTGGATGTGGGCCAGCTCGGAGGCGCGCACCAGCGGGCGGGCCTTCCACCACGTCTCGGCCGCCTCGAGGAGCTGGGGCAGCCGGGTCGGCCGCAGGCGGCCCGCGCGGCGGCGGACGTAGGCGGTCCCGGGCCGCCCGCCATCGGCGCCGAAGGTGAGGAATCGCGTGGTGTGCCCCCGCTCGGCGAGGGCCTGACCGAGCTGATGAGGCAGCAGCGCGTTGGCCGCCTGGTGGGGCGGCAGGTGGGGCGTCACCATGAGCAGGTTCACCCCCGCGCTTCCCACTCCGCCCGGAACTCGGCGTACGTCCGGCCCCCCGCCCCCAGCCGCCCCGTCAGGTGCTCCAGCAGGCGCTTCAGGTCGTCGAGGAAGCGCGTCACGCTCGCCTCGTCCGGGGTGTAGGGGCTGCCCGCGGGCAGCAGCTCGCTCGAATGGAAGACGATGTTGAAGCAGGGCACTCCCGCGCGGGCCAGCCGGGTGGCGAAGGCGAGCATCGCGGGCAGGGGCGTGTAAGACGGCCGCAGCCACACCGCTTGCAGGCCGAGTCGCCGTAACGCGCCCCGCCACGGGATCGGCGGCAGGCGGGCGTAGAGGCGCTCCGCGGCCTTGGGCAAGGCCGGAGAGGTCGCGGCCGAGATGGGCACTTCCAGGATCCTCGACGGTCCCGGGCGGCGCACGTCGCGGTAGTCAGGATGGTAGGGGATGAGCGGGGCGCCCGCGAAGGCCATCCCCCCCTTGCGACGCTCGTTGAAGAGCGGATCGATGCTGGTGTCCACCGTATAGCCCAGGCGCTCGAGGATGGGCAGCGACCCGCCGTGGAGGCCGTTGCGCCCCGCCCGGTACGTCGTGGGCCGGACGCCGAGCTGCTGCTCGACGACCGAGGTCAGGTCGGCGAGCTGCCCCTCCAGAAGCTCGGGGGGCAGGTTGTGGGGATAAGTGTGGCCGGCGAGGTCTTCGGCGCGGAAGGGAGGCGAGGTCCAGGGGTGGAGGTGGGCGCCGATCTCGCAGCGCCCCTGGCGGGCCAGCTCGCGCAGCACGCCCGCGCTCTCCCGGCCGGTCGCCATCTCGCGGGTGACCAGGTAGCTCGGCCGGACGCCGAAGCCGTCGCAGAGGGCCTGCAGCCCGGCCAGCCGCTCGGCGTTGCGCAGGCTGAGCCGCCGCCTCCCCTCGGCCGACCACTGGTCGTCGGCCTCGGTGTCGACGCCGATGAGCACCGCCGGCGTCATCGATCCATGTCGCTGTCGCCGAACACCACGTGCCAGCGGCCGGGCTCGGCCAGCACCTCCTCGCCTCCCGCTCGCGCCCGCACGCAGAACTGCATGGGCGAGGCCGACTCGGCGAACCCGCGGCGGAGCAGCTCCTGCCCGAGCCCGGCGTTCAGGCTGAAGGCCTGGGCGCGGACGACCCGGGAGCGCCGGAAGTCGGCCAGCACGGCGGCGAGGAGGGCCTGCCGCGCCTCCCGGTCCGACGCGTCGGTGAAGAGGTCCACCAGCCAGCCCAGGCGCAGCCCGCGGTAGTCCTCGTGACGGCTGATCGCGAAGCCGGCCAGCTCTTCCCCCCGCCGCGCCTCCCAGCGCGCATAACGGCGATGCGGGCAGCGTCCGTACTTCCACTCCAGATACGTGGCGTCCCGCCGCACGCACATCGCGTACGAGCGCCGGGCCCGTGCCCACAGTGTGTCGTACTCGGCCCCGAAGCCGGTAACCGGCCCCACCGTGACCTTCCCCGCGGCCACCGGCGCTTCGGGATGCAGCGAGCGCAGCGACGCCCGGAGCAGCGGCGCGCCGAGCAGCGCCGCCGCCCGGCCCGCCCGCCGGGCGAGCACCGCCGCCGGGTCGAGGATCTTCTGGTAGAAGGGCACCGGCCCCACGTCCCGGTAGCGCAGCTTCTGGAAGAGGCCGTAGGAGGAGCGGGTGAGGCCCAGGCCGAGGGCCACGTCGACGTGGCCGCTCCAGGTGTCGAAGAGGAGGGCGCCCACGCCGCGGCCCCGCGCCTCCTCCCGGAGGAAGACGTCCATCCCCCACGAGGCCCGTACCTCGCGTCCGCCCCACCAGAGCCGCACCGGCATGGAGGCGTACTGGCCGAGGATCCGGCCGTCCTCCCGCGCGACCCAGATCTCGGGCGCGCCCGGCGCGTGGGGGTTCTCGCGGTACTGCCAGGCCCACCGC
Source organism: Acidobacteriota bacterium (assembly GCA_003223555.1). Classification (GTDB taxonomy): domain Bacteria; phylum Acidobacteriota; class Vicinamibacteria; order Fen-336; family Fen-336; genus AA32. Next base: position 82,187 of record QHVM01000082.1, read on the forward strand.
CTCTGGCTGGCCTCCGTCATCTCGTGGCCGAAGACGTCGCGGTAGAGCCGGAAGATCTCCTCGTCGTCCGCCTCTCGTCGCCTGTCGACCGCTAGGGCGGGCATCTCCCTCCCGGACGAAACGAGGAGCTTAGCATGCTATGGTCGGGCCCCGGATGCCCGCCCGCTTCGTTCGGCCGTGGCTGGCCGCCCCGTCGGTGGGCGCGCTGGGCTTGGCCGGCCTCCTCGTCCTGTGGCAGCGACCGGCGCCCCTGCTCGTGAACCTCGGCGCGGGCGACGACGCCTTCGCGCGCGGCTTCCGGGAGTGGGAGCGTGACGGCCTGCGAGGCAGCGGCGAGACGATGTTCCGGTGGACGCTGGACGGCTCCCGCCTGCAGCTCCCGCTGCGCGTCGTGACCGGATCGCTGAGCGCCCGCATCCGGCTGGCGCGCTTCACCGACCGGCCGGCGGAGGTCACGCTGCTCGCGGGCGGGCGCGAGGTCGACCGGTGGACGCAACCTCCCCGCGGCTGGCGCGAGCGCACGGTCGAGCTGGGGCCGGTGCGCGGAGAGCCGAGCCTGCAGTTCCGCTCCGGCTCCGAGGAGGGCGAAGGCCTCGGGGTGGCGGTCGACTGGATCGAGCTGCAGGGGGCACGGCGACTCCTGCCGGCGCCAGGCCTGCTGGCCGGGCTGCTCGCGCTGTTCCTGGGCGTGCCGGTGGCCCTCACGATCCTGGCCGGCCCGCCGGCCGCCGTCGGCGCGGCGATCGGGTCGGCAGCCGTGGGCGCCCCTCTCGTCCTCTGGGACCGCTTCGGCGGAATCTGTGCGCTCGGGGCGGCCGGCCCGCCCGCCCTGGCGGCGGCGGCGCTGCTGGGCCTCGTCTTCCGGGTGCTGGGGCGGCGATGGCCGGAAACGCTCGCCGGCGCCGGCCCGCGCGCGCTCGTCGTCCCCGCGGTGGCGCTCGTCGTGGCCCTCGCCGCGCTCTCGCATCCTTTCTATTACTACCCGGACGTGGACACGCATGCCCGGTACCTGGCCGCCGTCCGCGCCGACCCCTACCTGCTCCTCGATCCCCGCGAGTACCAGCAGCGGAGCGGAGCATGGACGAGGGAGATCGCCGGCCGGCGGGTCGCCTTTCCCTATTCGCCCGCCTTCCACCTGGCCGCCTGGCCGCTGGCCATCCCGTTCGGCGAGGTCACGGCCATCAAGACGGTGGCCGTCGTCGCGGTGGCGCTCACGCTGCTGCTCGTCCACCTCTTCGGCCGGATCCTCGGCCTGCCGCCCGGGGCGGCGATGCTGGCCCAGGCGCTGGCCGCCCTCCTGCCGGTCATGTCCTCGCGCCTGGTGCTGGCCCTCTTCCCGACGCTCCTCGGTCAGGCTCTCGAGCTGCTGCTCTTCGTCCACCTCCTGCGGCGCTACCCCCACCTGGAGGGAGCGCGCGACGCCGCGGCCGCCTGCGCCTTCCTGTTCGTGGCCCAGGCCGCCTACACCGGCTCGCTGCTCAACGTGTCGGTCGTGGTCCTGGTCTTCGCGGGCTGGGAGCTCGTGGCTGGGGACCGGCGCAAGGCCCGGCGGCTGCTCGGCGCGTGGGCGGTGTCGGCACTGGCGGTGGTGCTCGCGCTCTACGCGCGCTTCCTGCTGGTCTTCTGGCGTGACGTCGTGCCGCACCTCGGCGCCGGGGCCGGAGCGCCGCCGGCCGGCCTCTTCCGGATCGCGGCGCGGGCCGCCCTCTTCTACGACCTCGTCTATCCGCTGCTGCTCGCGCCGGGGCTTCTCGCGTTACGCGGCGCCCGCTCGGCTCGCCGGCTCCTGGCCTCCGCGTTGCTCGGCGGGGCCCTCCTGCTGGTGCTGCGCTACGTCCTGCCCGTCCTCTTCCGGGACGCGAAGGAGGTGGAGCTGCTGGCCGCGCCGATGGCGGTCGTCGCGGCGGCGGCGCTGGCCTGGCTCGACGAGAAGGGCCCGGTCGGCCGGGCGCTCGCCGCCGCCGTGGCCGGCATCGCCCTCATCTGGGGTGCCCAGCGCGCGGTCGCGGTCTACCTGGAGCGGTTTCTCGCCGTCGGCCGCTGACTCTGCCATTTAACGCAGAGGTCGCAGAGAAAGCTAGAAGGGCCCGAGGACGCAGAGACAGATCAGGAAAGTCCTCGGCGCAGGGACCCCAAGAACTTCTCTGCGACCTCGCCGTTTCCCCTCTGCGTCCTCTGCGTTAAGAGCCTGGTGCTCGGCGCTCGCCTACTCGCTCTTGGCGACGCCCACCACTCCACACGCCACGCGGCCGCCGGCGTTCCCGGTCGGCTGGGTCTTGAAATCGTCGGGATTGGCATGGACGATCACGCCCCGGCCCAGGATCGACTGGGAGCCCTCGAACCGCAGCTCGTTGTCGGTGTAATCGATCGTGGCCGAGCCGTCCGCTCCCGCCTCGACGTTGCCCATGTCCCCCTCGTGGCGCTTGGCGTCTTTCGGCCCGCCGTGGGGGTTGCCCGCGGGGTTGAAGTGGCCGCCAGCGGAGGTGAAGTCGGCCGCCGAGCAGTCCCCGAACTCATGGATGTGGAAGCCGTGGTTGCCGGGCGCGAGCCCGGTCACCTTCCCGGTGACCTTGACGCCGGCCGCCTCCTTCCTGAAATGGAGGGTGCCCTCCACCTTGCCGTCCTTGGCCGGATGCAGCACGGCCACCGCGTGCGTCACCGGCCCTCCGGCCGGCTTGGCGGCCGGCTTGGCCGGCGGGTTCTGCTCGGCCGCCCAGGCGGCGAGCCCCGTGGCGAGTACGAGCGCGATCGTCTTCATGGAGCCTCCTTGAAGAATGATTCGCGGATGGTTCCCACTATACCTCACGGCTGCGCGGTCACCGGGCCGCGCAGGAAGCCGGTCGCGACGAGCACGAGCGGGTAGGCGGCGACGAGGGCCAGCTCGAAGCCGACCCGCGGGGCGTAGGAGGAGGGAGCCAACGCCGAGAGGGCGTAGAGCGCGGCCGCCGCCGCCGAGGCCCGGAGCCAGCGGCCCGCCTCGAAGGGGATGGGGAACAGGCGCTGCGAGAGCATCCATCCGAGCGAGACCATGACGGCGTAGGAGAGCACCGTGGCCCACGCGGCGCCCATCATGCCCAGGGGCGGTATGAGCAGGAAGTTCGCGGCGACGTTGGTCGCCGCGGCCGCTCCGGTGACCACCGGATAGTAGCGGGCCTTCTTCTCGATGCCGATGCCGATCGAGGTCAGGAGGAAGACGCCGTGGAGCAGGTAGGCCAGGGCCACCACCGGGATCACCGGCGCGGCCGCGCGGAAGGCGGGGTTCGCCGGCGTGAGCAGGGCCAGCACGTCGCCGCCCAGCACCGCCACGGCCAGGGTCACCCCGGCGAAGGCGGCGAACACGTGGGCGGCCACGTGGGCGAGGGTGGCCTTCACCGCGGGCGAGCCGAGCTGGCCGTAGACGAAGGGCGCCCAGGCCGGCTCGAACGCCGACGTGGCGAACTTCACGCCCTGGCCGAAGTTGTATCCCATCTGGTAGAGGCCGACCTCGCCCCGGGTGACGAAGAGATCGAGGATCTTGCGGTCGGCCAGGTTCTGGACCTGGAGGAGCAGCCCGTGGGGCACCTTGGGGGCCCCGAAGCGCAGCGCCTCGGCCAGCATCGCCGGCGAGAACCTGGCCGAGGCGTGGCGGGCGAGGACCGGCAGCAGGGCGAGGGAGAAGACCGTGGTGGCGCCGAGGTCGCTCCACAGGATGCCCGCGACACCCCAGCCCCGGGCCACCAGCACCACCTTCAAGAGGATGTTCACCGTATGGCGCGCCGCGGAGTAGGTCGAGAACGCTCCGGGACGGCCCTGGATCCGCAGCAGGTTCAGGGGGACGAAGGCCAGCGTTCCCACCGCCACGTCGGCCGCCACCAGCAGGACCCAGGAGGAGGGCACGGGCGTGGCGCCGAAGAGCCACGCGGTGAGGGGGCGGGCGCCGGCCGCCACCAGTCCGAGCATCCCCGCGCCGACCCCGGCGGCGAAGAGCGCCACCGTGGCGGCCAGGGCGCGGCGCTCGGCCTCGGTCGGCAGCTCGTAGTGGATCCTGAAGAAGCCGGCGTCGAGGCCGAGACGGAAGACGATCTTGGCGAAGGTGCCGAAGAGGATCAGCAGGGCGAGGTTGCCGTAGTCGTCCGTCTGCAGGAAGGTCGTATAGAGGGGAACGAGAAGCAGGTTGACGACGTTGGTGAAGACGTCGGCCGCGCCGTAGACCGCCGAATGGGCGGCCAGCTTGCGCAGGTTCGAGAACAGCCCCGGGGCGCTCTCGGAAGGATTCAGACTCTCGCCTTGTCCGAAGTGAAGTATTCGATCACGCGGTCCAGGATCTCGTCGAGGTGGACCTTCGGCTGCCAGCCGGTCAGCGCGCGCAGCCGGGAGACGTCGGGCACGCGGCGGGGCATGTCCTCGAAGCCCTCCTCGTAGGCCTGGTCGTAGGGGACGAGGACGATCTGGCTCTTCGAGGCCGTGCGCGCCTTCACCCGGCGGGCGAGATCGAGGATCGTCACCTCTTCCCGGTCGTTGCCCACGTTGAAGACCTGGCCCACCGCCCGCGGCTCTTCGGCCAGCTTCACCAGCACCTCGACCACGTCCGACACGTAGGTGAAGGAGCGGCTCTGCCCCCCGTCGCCGAAGACCGTGAGGGGATGTCCGAGCAGCGCCTGCTTCACGAGGTTCGGGATCACCATGCCGTAGCGGCCGGTCTGGCGGGGGCCGACGGTGTTGAACAGCCGGAAGACGACGACCGGGAGCTTCTTCTCCTTCCAATAGGCCAGGGCCAGGAACTCGTCGATGGCCTTGCTGCACGCATAGCTCCACCGGCCCTTGACGGTGGCGCCCATGACGAGGTCGGCGTCCTCGCGGAAGGGCACGTCGTCGCTCTTGCCGTAGACCTCCGAGGTCGAGGCCACCAGCACCTTCTTCTTCTTCTTGTTGGCCAGCTTGAGGACCATCTCGGTGCCGTGCACGTTGGTCTCGATGGTGTTGACCGGGCTCTCGACGATGAGGCGCACGCCCACCGCGGCCGCGAGGTGGAACACCACGTCGGCCCGGTCGATCAGCTCCGCGGTGACCGGCTCGTTCATGACGCTGTCCACCGCGTAGTGGAACCGCGGCGCGCCCTTCAAGTGCTCGATGTTGTCGATGGAGCCGGTGGAGAGATTGTCGAGGAGGTAGACGGTGTCCCCGCGCGCCAGGAGCGCTTCGGCCAGATGGCTTCCCAGGAAGCCCGCCCCTCCGGTGATGAGGGCCTTCACCGCGACGCGCCCCGGCCCTGGGGAACGTCCCGCCGGCGCTTGCGGCGCTCGAGAACCGCCTCCGCCGCGCGGCTCGCCCCCAGGCCGTCCACGAGCGTCCGTCCCCGCCGGCTCATCTCCCGCCGGCGGGCCGGCTCGGCGAGGAGGCGCTGCACCGCGGAAGCGATCTCGTCCTCGTCCACCTCGGTGCCCAGGCCGAGGTACTCGACGGTGCCGTGCCGGGCGAACTCACGCATGCGCCTCTCTTCCCGGGCGTTCTGGGCGAGCACGATGCCCGGCGTGCCCAGGGCGGCGATCTCGTAGACCGACATCCCCCCCGAGCCCACCACGACGTCCGCCTCCAGCATCAGCTCCGAGATGTGGCCGCCCGCCTCGTTGATGAGCTTCACCGGCCGCGGGAGGCCCGACACCAGCGCCTCGAACTGCGTGCGGGAGGAGAACGCGGGGCCGGCCACCGCCAGCACCTCGATCGGGCCGGACAGGCGCTGGAGGGCCCGGGCGGCCTTGAGCGTGAGGCCCTGGGGGTCGCTGCCCCCGAAGCTCAGAAGGACCAGGCGCGGCTCGTCCCGTATCTCCTTCGCCCGGCCCCGGAACTGCTCGCGCAGGATGGCGTAGGCCGGACCGCCGTAGAAGCCTTCCGGCGTCTCCCGTTCCTGGTGCATGACCGAGACGATGACCTGCGCGTAGTGCTCGGTCGTCTCCAGGTCGTCGAGGGTGTCCACGAGGTTGACCGTGGTCGTGCCCAGGTGGCTGAGCGCCCGCAGGTAGCCGGAGTCGAGGGCGGGCAGGTCGTTGATGAGGATGGCGGGGGAGAAGTCACGGATGTGCTCGAGGGCCGTCTCCAGCTTGCCGTCCCCCATGACCCGCACCGGATAGCCGTGGCGGGAGACGGTGACCAGTCCCTCGGCGTGATCGGCGCTCATCAGGAAGGCGACGTCGGCCCGGGAGAGCGTCCGCAGCGCCCCCGCGATGGCGAGCGACCGGTAGACGTGGCCCATGCCGAGGGCCGTCCCCCCGTCGACGCGGAAGAGCACCCGCGGCTGGCGCAGCAGGCGCTCGGCCATCCAGAAGTCCTCGAGGTCGTAGACCGTGAAGCCGGCCCGCTTGTCGAGGACCAGGTACCCGATCTTGTCCCCGAAGCGGGTGGGAAGGTCGAGGACCCTCCGCCACATGACCACGACCGCCCCGTTCTCCTTGTAGACCGGCTCCTGCTCCTCGCGGCGTCCCTCCCGGGCGAAGAGCGGGACGAGGGCGCCGTCGCTGCGGGAGCGCCAGTTGAGCGTGCGGTCCTCGGTCACCGAGAAGACGGTCTCGTAGCCTCCGGCGACGAGCCTCTCCACGGCCTCCTCGATCGCGAACGCCTCCCGGAAGGGGGTCGTGGCCTGGAGCACGACCACGATGTCGGGATGGTCGCCGTCCTTCTCGAGCTGCTGCACGGCGTGGACGATGACCGGCTTCAGGCTCGGGATGTCGGCCGCGAGGTCGCTCGGGCGCAGGAAGGGGACGTCGGCCCCGTGGGCCCGGGCCACCTCGGCGACGCGCGGATCGTCGGTCGACACGACGATCCGGTCCAGGGTCGGCGCGCCCTGGGCCGCCTCCAGCGTGTGGGCGAGGAGCGGCCGGTCGCCGAGACGCTTGATGTTGAGGTAGGGAACCGTGTCGGACCCTCCCCGCGCCGGCACCACGCACACCACCCGCAGCCCATTCTTCATCCTCTTTGAGCAAAGGGGTGCTGCGGCGCACCCCCTTGAACCCCCGCTCGCTTCGCGGGAATGAATCCCGCTTCGCTCGCAGCTTTGCCCTGTTGCCTCATACCATTTCCCAGGTGATCGTGGTGTCTTCCGGGATGTCCACGCGGGCGATGCGGCCCACGACGAGGTCGAGGTGGCGGGGGCTGATGCCGGTGCCCGGCCGCTTGTAGGTCAGCATCTCGCGGGTGATCGTGGCGCCGCAGGGGATCGCGCGCTCCGCGGTGACGCTGCGGCGGGCGAGCCGGTGGGCCTCCTCCTCGAGCGGCTCCACTCCCTTGGTGGACTTGCCGAGCGCCTTCTCCACCGTGCGGATGCCTTCCACCATCGCCTTCATGTCCGCCGGATCCACCGAGAGATGGTGGTCGGGTGAGCCGGGCAGCTTCTTGTCGACGGTGTAATGCTTCTCGACGATGCACGCCCCGAGGGCGACCGCCGCCTGGGGCACGCTGATGCCGAGCGAGTGGTCGGAGAGGCCCACCGGGACCTCGGGGAACGCCCGCATCAGGTGCTCCATCATCCGCAGGTTGATCCCCTCCGGCGGGCAGGGGTACTTGAGCGTGCAGTGGAGGATGGCGACCCGCTCGTTGCCGGCCCTCCGGCACACCTCGAGCGCCTCCTCCACCTCGGCCAGGTTCGAGGTGCCGGTGGAGAGGATCATGGGCCGGCCGACCCGGGCCGCCCGGTCGATGAGGCCGTGGCAGGTGAGGTCCGCGGAGGCGATCTTGAAGGCGGGCACGTCGAGGGAAGCCAGGAAATCCACCGCCTCGTCGTCGAACGGGGTGGAGAACGCGGTGAGGCCCACGTGCCGCGCATGGCCGAGCAGGGACTTGAAGTCACCGGGGGAGAGCTTGTCGAGCCGGTCGAAGGTGTCCCACTGCGTCCCCCGCGGATCGGCGGGCTCGACCCAGTAGCGGGGCGCGACGCGGGTCGAGATCCGGGAGGCGGTGTAGCTCTGGAACTTGATCGCATCCGCCCCCGCCGCCCCCGCCGTCTCGATGAGCCGGTAGCCGAGCTGGACGTCGCAGTTGTGGGCCCTTGCCCACCACCCGCCCGTTGATCGCGAACTCCGACTTCACGGCCGGGACCCAACGGACTCAACGCAGAGGCCGCAGAGAAAAACGGAGAGGTCGCGGAGGATGTTGGGATCGCCGCGGTCCGTTTCCATCCTTTCTCTGCGTCCTCTCCGTTCGTTCTCCGCACCCTCTGCGTTGAAGAGCAACGTCAGCCTCGCCGGCCGACGATGCCGGCGTCGAGCGCGACCGAGCGCAGGTTGGCCGGCTTGTGGCTCAGGTGCGCGTTCATGCGGGCCAGGCCCGGCTCGCGGTCGAGGAGCGCGATCGCGTCCCCCGCCGACACCAGCCGGCCCGGGGCGGCCAGCCGGGCGAAGATCTCCCGCACGAGGGCCACGTCCTCCGCCTCGTCCACGGTGAGCCGGTACTCCGGCCGGTAGAGCCCCTCGGGCAGCGTCCCCGTCACGACATGGAACTCTTCCGGGTGCTCCTTGACATACAGCGTGACCAGCTCCGAACGGTGCCGGGCTTCACCCCTTTCCCACGAGCGCTCGAGCGCGGAGAGGGAGACGACCTCGCTCAGGATGCCCATGAGGAGCGCGTCGCCGGGGACGTAGGTGTAGTCGGCCCGCTCGCGCCGGTGGAGGGCCACCAGGTGCTCCAGCGTCTCCACGTCCGTCAGGGGATTGTCGCCGGTCACCCGCACCACGTGTTCGGCCCCGACCGAGCGCGCGCACTCCACGTGTCGCCGCAGCACGTCCTCCTCGTCGCCCCGGAAGACGGCAAAGCCGTTCTCCTCCGCCAGCAGCGCCAACGCGTCGTTCTCGGGGCTCGTCGAGGTCGCGAGCACCACGCCGTCGATGCCGCGCGCGGCCGCCATGCGCTCGAGGAGCACGGCGAGCAGCGGCCGGCCGGCCAGCGGCACGAGGGCCTTGCCCGGATACCGGGAGGAAGCCATCCGGGCGCTGACGACCACGAACACGCGGGCCGGGACGACGCTCATTCCAGCATGTCCTCGCGTATGGTCTCGTCGGCCTGGATGGGCCGCGTGGCCCGCCGGCCGATCACGCGGTCGGCCTGCCGGGGGGGGAAGCCGGGATCGAAGCGGGCGTCGGTGCGCTTGTAGGCCAGCATCTCCCGGGTGAGGACGTCGCCCCTCTTGATGAGCGTGCCGGCCACGATGGAGCGGGCCATCGTCCGGTGATAGCGCCGGGCGCCCTCGCTCTCGGAGGCGGGTGAGTCCCCCGCCGCCCGCTCCGCCTGCCGCAACAGCTCCACCATGCGGTAGAAGTCTTCCGGGTTGAGAGACGACTGGTAGTCGTAGCCCTTCTTGCTGCGGTCGAGCGTGAAGTGCTTCTCGACCAGGTTGGCGCCCCAGGCTACCGCCAGGGCGGGTGCGACGAGGGCGAAGCCGCTGCCGCCGTCGGTGTGGTCGAGGAAGCCCACCGGGAGCCGGTAGCGCTCCTTCCACGCGGCCAGCTCACGGAAGCGGATCTCCTCCACGGGGGTGGGGAAGGTCTGGAACCCATGGAGCAGGATGACCGGGGCGCTGCCCACGAGGTCGAGCGCCTGCCTGACCGCGTCATCGGGCACGCCTCCGGTGGCGAAGAGCACCGGCTTGCCGGTCTCGGCCACCTGCCGGATCAGCTCCGGGTTCTCCATGTCGGTGGAGTGCACCTTGAAGGCGTCGGCTCCCTCCTCCGCGGCCAGCTCGAGCGAGTCGTGGTCGAAGGCCTCCACGAGCAGGGCGAGGCCGGAGGCCCGGGCCGCCCGCAGGAGCTTCCGCCACTCCTTCACCCCCAGCTCGATCTCGTCGAAGTCCTTTCGCCCGGGATGGCGGCGGACGACCAGCTGCTCGGAGCGGAAGAGCTGGAACTTGATCCCATCCGCCCCCATCTTGAACGCGGCCTCCAGCATCCGGAGGGCGGTCTCGGACGATCCTCCGTGGGCGGAGGCGACCTCGGCCAGCACGAAGCAGGGCGCTCCGTCGCCGACCTGGCGGCTGCCCAGGCTCACGGTGGTGGGGTTCATGCCCCCAACCCTACCACGCCGCGCCGCGCGGCCGTCTGCCGCAGCAGGGCCACGATACGCGTCGTGGCGGCGCCGTCGACGCCCTGCGCGACGTATCGGACGTAGCGCTGTCGCGACTGCTCGAGCCCGCGGCGGACGGCCTCGTCGAAGAGCGCGCCGCGAAGCGCCGGCGTGGGATCGGCTCCCGCGGCGACGCCGAGAGCGGCCCCCGCCGCGACGAGCTCCCGGAGGTGGGTCGGCATGTTCAGCACGACGACCGGCCGGCCGAGGACGAGGGCCTCCACCGCCGAGAGCGACTCGACGGTCACGAGCGCGTCGGCGGCATGGAGCAGCTCCATGAGGTCGGCCCCCGGCGGCATCACCCGCACCCGGGACGCCCCCGCCGATCGCAGGTCGGCCTGGTAGGCGTCTTCTCTCTCCGCCGGGTGCGGCTTGACGAGGGCCTTGACCCCGGGCAGCGACTCCACCGCACGCACCAGGGCCGGGAAGGCCGAGCCGATGGAGGCGTGCGTCTCCCGGATGCTGCGATGGCGGCTGGCCACGACGACGAGCCGCTCCGCGTCGGTCACGTCCAGGCGTCGGCGGATCGCCGGGCGGTCCCAACGCGCGGCGGCGGCGAGCAGCTCGTCGAACTTGGGGCTGCCGGTGACGACGAGGCTCTCCGGCGCGTAATGGCCCAGCTCGACCAGGATCTTCCGGGCCGACTCGCCGAAGACGGCGGTGCGGTCGGGGCGCGGGCAGTCGGCCTCGTCGGCGCCGTGCCGGTAGGAGTAGTACGCCGGGTACAGGATCCCGTGCTGGACGGCCACCGTGGGCACGGCGGCCGCGCGGCACGCCGCGAGCGCGGCCCGTCCCCAGCCGCTGGACTCGGCATAGAGGCATACGACCGCCGGTCGGGTGGCCTGGAGCGCCTCGGCCATCTCCTCGTAGGAGCGCACGGCCCAGGGAAGCTGGAGCAGCAGCGTACCGGCCAGGCCGGGCCCGGCGAGGTCGGCGAAGCCGACGCCGCGATGGGAGAAGGCCTCGCTCATCCCCGGGCAGCGGCGCAGATCGCGCCAGGTCTGGCGCGCTTCGCCGGCCGCCCGTCGCACTTCGCCCAGCACGCGCGGGGTGGTGAAGCGGTTCACGTGGACGTAGGGTCCCGCTTCGCCGGGCAGGCGCGACCACTCGGCGAGGCGCTCCGGCACGCCCCGGCGGCGGAACGCCGCCCGCGGTCCGACCGCCAGGACGAAGGACCGCAGGTCGGGCTGGGCCTCCACCTCGGGCAGCAGGCGGTCGAAGTAGTGCTCGTACTCGGCCCTCTCGTCGGTCTCGGGATCGCGTCGCCGCCGCCAGAAGGCCGCGTGGGAGAGGAAGAGCACCAGGGCGCGGGGATCGCCGGGGGGCCGGGGGGGCGATCCGGCCAGGCCCGACTTCCCCGCGGTCGCCGCGCACTTGACGAGGTCCAGCCGCGCGCGCAGCCGGACGCGCGCCGTGCGCAGGCGAAGCGGCCACGCGCGCGGCTGCCGCCGGCCATGGAAAAGGATGCGCTGGACGGTGCAGGCGCGCGCGAGCAGCACCTCTTCTTCCTCGGCCAGGCCGTCGGCCTCCACCTCGTCGGGCCGCTCGGCCTCCAGGATGCAGAAGAAGCCCTCCACGAGCCGCACGTAGCGCGGGCCGGGGGTGGAATGGTGAAGGAACAGCTCGGCGAACCACCACAGCGAGGTGCCCTTCCAGACGAGCAGCTCGCGCACGCTGCGGCCGTCCCGCATCGGGCGGGCGCCCCATGCCTTCGTCCACGCGATGGCCGTCTCGTCGATGGCGTCCAGCGTCTCCCGGGACAGGTAGTCCGAAGCGCTGCGGAAGGCGGCGGCGGAAGCCCGCAGCGCCGCCGCCGCCTCGTCGCCCCACGCCACGAGCACCGTATCCGTCGGGGGCCGGCCCGCGCACCGGCGCGCCGCGGCCGCCGATCCCACGACGACGAGCGTCTTCAAGCCCGCGAAGGCTCCCGGCCCGCGAAGCGTCCGACCTCGCGCAGGATCCGTGCCGACTCGCGGTGCACGTCGTCCACCGCCACCAGGCGCAGGCACTCCGGCGGGCAGTCGGCCACGCACTCCCCGGGCGGCTTGCGGATGAGGTTGCACGGCGAGCACCACAGCTCGGCCCGCACGACGACATGGCGGCTGCCGGACGCTCCAGTGCCGCCCGAGAAGTAGCGGTGGGGATCGGAGGGGCCGAAGACGGTCACCGACGGCGTGCCGAGCGCGCAGGCGGCGTGCATCGTGCCCGTGTCGGGCGAAAGGAACAGGTCCAGCTCGGCGACGAGCGCCATCGTCTCCCGCAGGCTCAGCCGGCCGGTGAGGTCGACCGGGCGGAGCGGCATCAGGCGTCCCAGCGCGTGGGCCAGCGGGCGGTCGGCCTCCGACCCGGTGAGCACGATCGTGGCCTGGAACTCCCGCGCCAGCCGCGCGGCCACCTCCGCCCACCTTCCCAGGTCCCATTGCTTGATCGTGCGGCCCCCGCTCGGGTGCAGCCCCACCAGGGGCCGGCGGGAGGCGAGCCCGAGGTCGGTCACGAGGCGCCGTCCGAACTCCCGCTCTTCCGCGGTGAGCAGGTCGACGCGCGGCTCGTCGCGGGGGCCCACCGCCGCCGCCACCGCGCGCCGGTTCTGCTCCACCCAGGAGAGCGTCTCGTCGAGGGGGACCACGTGGGTCAGGAGCCAGCCGCCGCCGGTGTTGGCGTAGCCCACCCGGTGGCGGGCGCCGGTGAGGCGCAGGAGCAGCGCCGCCCGCACGTCGCCCTGGAGGTCGAACGCCAGGTCGACCCGGTCGTGGCGCAGCGCCCCCGCCCGCCGGGCCAGCTCCGCGAGCCCACCGGCGCCCTCGGCGCTCCGGCCCACCCAGGGCGCGCTCCATACGAGGACCTCGTCGACGGGCGCGGTGCGGGCCACCTCCGCGCTCCAGCGTCCGACCGCGAGCCGGATGCGGGCCTGGGGCACGGCGGCCCGCAGGTCGGCCAGGGCGGGCAGGGACATGATGACGTCGCCGATGCGGTCGAGCCGCAGCACCAGCACCTGGCGGACCGAGGCGAGGTCGATCGGGGGCGCCGGTGGCCGCAGCCCGGCGCGCCGGAGCGCCCCGGCCACGAGGCGTCCCGGCAGGTCGGCCGCGCCGAGGAGCAGGCGTTCGACCGGGTCATAGACCCGGCTGCCCGTGCCCCTAACCGGCGTCCAGCGCCGCCGCCTGGGCATAGCATTCCTCGAAGCTCCGCGCCGTGGCCTCCCAGCCGAGCCGAGCCACCGCGCGCTCCCGCGCGGCGCGCCCCAGGCGCTCCCGCGTGGCCGGCTCCCGGGCGAGGCGCTGCAGCGCGCCGGCCAGCGCGTCGACGTTCCCCGCCGGCACGAGCACACCGGTGACGTCGTGCTCGACGACCTCCGGGATGCCGGCCACGTGGCTCGCCACGACCGCCCGGCCCGAAGCCAGCGCCTCCAGCACCGTGTTGGGCAGGCCGTCCACGTTTCCCGCGGTGTCCACGATCGACGGCACCGCCACCACGTCGGCCGCCGCCAGCGCGCGGGCAACCTGGTCCCGTCCCAGGGCGCCGACGAAGCGGACCCGGCCGCCGGCCCTCTCCGCCTCCTTCTCGAGCGCGCTCCGCAGGTCGCCCTCGCCGGCCACGATCACGTGCACCTCCTCCACGCGCCGGGCCGCCTCCACGAGATGGGTGAAGCCCTTCTTCTCGACCAGCCGGCCCACCGCCACCACCATCGTGGCTCCCGGCGGCACGTCCCACCGCGAGCGCAGCGTACGGTCGGCCCGCTGGGGCGCGAAACGCTCGATGTCGACGCCGTAGGGCACGGTGCGGGTGCGGTCGGACCGGGCGCCGAGGACGAGGGCGCGCCGGTGGAGGTCGGCGCTGCAGGCGGTGACGGCGCCGGCGGCGGCCAGCGCGCGGCGGGCCAGCGTGCGGGCCGCCCCGAAGCGCTCGCAGAGGAAGACGTCGCTGCCGTGCAGGCTGACGACGAAGGGCGTCTGATGGGCGCGCACGATGCCCGCGACGAGGGCTGCGCTCGGGACCAGCCAATGGGCGTGCACGGCGTCATAGCGCTCCTCGCGTAGCCGCGCCCCCACCTCCCGGCGCAGGGCGAGGGCGGCCAGCGGCGCGAGCAGCCATACCTCCGGCCTCACCTTCACGTCCGATTGCAGGCTCTGGGCGTATCCCCAGCGCGACCACGAGGGGTGGGGAGCGTAGCGGTATGGGAAGAAGCGGACCGGAGTATCCCCCGAACCCCCCCGGCGCAGGTCCGGATGGTGGGGGAGCACCACGTCCACGGCATGGCCGCGCGCGGCGACGACGCGCGCGATCGACTCCACGAACGGCGCGGTGACATCCCCGGGGAATTTCGGGTACGACGAGGTCACCATCAGCACCTTCACGGCGTCCTAGGGTTGCTCGTCGAGCACCGCCGGGCGGGGCCGGGGACGGAAGCCGTAGCGGAATCGCAGGGCGGCGAAGTTGACGAGGGCCATGTAGATCTCCTCGAAGGTCAGCTTCGAGGCGGCCCGCCGGCGATTGCGGAAGTGGATGGGCACCTCGCCCAGCCGGAAGCCGTTGATCCAGGCCTGGTAGGCCATCTCGCCGTGAGGCCCGGTAGCCGCTCGTGGCGTCCTTGACGGGGATCCCGGCCACCACGGCGATGTACTTGTTGGCGAGCCAGGACAGGCTGGCCCGCACGAAACCCCACTCCGAGGTCCCGCCCCCCGGGACGAGGCGGGAGCCGATCACCATGTCGTGGGTCTTCAGCATCCTCAGGAACTTGCCGATCTCCCGCGGGTGGTGCGAGAAGTCGGCGTCCATCTCGAAGAGGTAGTCGAAGTGAAGGGGGTCGGCCAGGCCCTTCTTGAACGCGGCGATCACGGCCGCGCCCCGTCCGCCCTTCTCGTGGCGCTCGAGGAGATCCACCTTGCCCGGGAAGGCGGCCATCACCTCCCGCACCGCGCCGGCCGTGCCGTCGGGGCTGCCGTCGTCGGCCACCCATACGTGCATCTCGTCACCCAGGGCGACGGCGAGCAGCTCGCGGATCAGGGGACCGACGTTTTCCCTCTCGTTGTAGGTGGGGACCACCACCAGGATCTTCTTGGGCGCGGGGCCTACGGCGATGGAGCACCTCCGGAGTGGAAGCGGCGATTGTATCAGTTGAGCTGAGGGGTGCTAGCGGCGCGCTCCCGCTCTTGTCCCTTTCCACCTCGATGCGGTCGACCTTCACGCCCAGGTCCCGCGTGTCGTCGAAGCCGGGCAGGCTGTTCGCGGGCCGCCAGGTCCGGGGCCGGCCGGTGAAGGGGTCCACGACGTCGAGCCGGAGCAGCGGCGGGCCCGATGGGGGCGTCGCAGGCAGGGCCAGGGTGTGGACGGACCAGTCGCCGCCGAGGGTGAAGCGTCCCAGGACGGCGCCGGACAGGGACACCCGTACCTCCGACGGCGGCAGGCTGGCCGGCCTCTGCCCGGCCGAGGCGGTGAGGGAGACGCGCGCGCCATCCTTCGCCGCCGGCAGGTACACCTCGGCGCACGGTCCCGTCCAGCGGTACGTGCGCCCGTCGGCATCCAGCTCCTTCTGGAAGAAGCCCGAGACCTGGAAGTCGTCGGAGGAGCCGATGTCCACCTGCGGCAGCGCGGGCACCTGCAGCTCGTCGGGCTGCACGACCCGCGAGATCGTGAACTCGAGGCCCCGCGGCTCGGGTCCCCGCGGCCGCCGGTCGTAGGCACGCTCCCACTCGTGGGTGCCGAAGCGGTAGGGGCTGCCCGGCACGTCCTGGAGGAAGACCCCGCATACCGGCTCGCGCCAGGTGTGGACGAAGTAGATGTTCCGGTAGCGCGCTCGCCAGGCGCCGAGCAGGTGCCGCAGGCGGTCGGGGTCGGGCCGGAAGCGCCCCAGCTCGAGGACGTTGACGCCGTGGACGGCCCACAGGGGCAGCGACAGCAGGTGGATGCTCTCCTTCTGCTCGAAGATCACCACGTCGCGGGGGCCGAAGCGCCGGGCCACGTCGGCCACGAAGGGCACCGATCCCTTCCAGTCCACGTACCCCAGGAGGGGAACGGTGCGCGCGGCGTAGCGGGCCAGGAGGCCGACGGCCATCGCCGCCGCGGCGACGCTGCGCCAGCCGCCCGCGGCGGCCATGCGCACGAGCAGGAAGGCGGCGAAGCCCAGCAGGCAGGGCAGGATGACCGGCACGAACCGGCGGAGGGCGAAGAAGTAGTCGTTGTAGATGCGCAGCTTGTAGAAGTAGAAGCCGGCGAACGCGAGGGCGGTCAGGACGGGAAAGAGGTAGCGCGGCCGCCAGTCCCGGACGATCGCGGCCAGGCCGACGACGCCGAGGGCGAGGCCGAGAGGGGTCACGAACCAGCCGAGGCGCAGGAAGCTCTGCGCATCGTGGGCGGCCAGGTGCGAGAAGCCCAGAGCGACGAGGATCCCGCGGCCGTGCCGGGCGGCGCGGGCCGGGTCGTTCCCGTCCGCGCCTGCCCAGGCCGAGAGGGCCGGGCGGAGGAAGTACGCATAGAGCGCGAGGAGGACGAGGGCCAGCGTCACCCCGGTCCGCAGCGATTCGCGGTGCGCGTCGGCGCGCCTCAGGAGGAGTGGTCCCCACCTCTGGAGGGCGAGGCCGAGGGCGACGAGGAGGGCTCCGGCCAGGAGCCACGCCGCCAGCGGTTGTCGCCAGTACGGCCGATCCACGATGCTGGCCACGTACTTCCGCGCGAAGAGGACGGCGTGCAGCCCGGCGTGCAGGGCCAGGACGCCGAAAGGCACGAGCACCGCGGCCGCCTGCCGTCGGTCGAGGTCGCCGCGGGCGCGCCGGACGGCCAGGTACCCGGCCAGGGGCGCTCCGACGAGCACGCCGTCGACGCGGACGAGGAGCGACAGCCCGAGGGCGGCGCCGGCGAGGACACCGAAGACGGCCGATCGCGACTGCTCCCAGCGCGTGACGGCCTGGAAGGCGACGAACGCGAGCATCTGCGAGACGCCCTCCGACACCGGGTAGCGGCCGAACCAGACCTGGACCACGTTGACCGCCAGCAGCAGCGCGGCGAGCAGGGCGGGCCCGGGGCCAAGGAGGCGGCGGAAGGCGAAGAAGACCGCCAGGGTGCCCAGGACCCCGAACACCGGCGGAGTCGCGAGGGCGCCCCTCACCCCCATCGCCTGGAAGAGGTAGGCGCCGAAGGAGGGGAAGAGGTGGAAGAACTCGGGCACCACCCGTCCCGTCTCCGGCCGCTCCAGGGGGAACCCCATGAAGCGTCCCCAGTTGAAGTCGCGTGCGCCAGGCTCGCGGAAGAAGAGCTCGACGTCCTCCTTGGGGATCGACAGCACGCCGGGGTCGGTGTACGCGATGCTGCCGGTGCGGGCGATCATCGCCATGGCGGCGACGTACGTCCCGGGGTCGCGGCCGCCCAGCAGGTACTCGGTAGGCCGGGCCTGCAGGTACAGCGCGAGGGCGAGCACGGCGGCGGCCGGCAGGACGTCGCGGCCCGAGCGCGGCGGGGCCAGCGGCCGGCCGAGCCGCCGCCGGCCGAGGACGAGCGCGGCCGCGCAGAGCCCGGCGATCATCGCCGCCGCGCGCAGGAGCGAGAAGCGGCCCAGCTCGGCGAGCACCAGCGCCACCCACGCGGAGGCCATCACGCTCACGGCGGCGGCGAGGAAGATGCCCTCGTCGAACGGGGTCTCTTCCCTCTCCCGGGCGGGCAGGAGCGCGAGCAGCGTCAGGCCGGGGAGGAAGAAGAGGACGAGCCCGGCGAGGGCGGCCAGACCCGGCGAGACGCTCACGTCAGGCGCGCGGCCAGCTCCCGCACGGCGGCGGCCACCGCGACCGCCTGCGCGTCGCTCATCTCCGGATAGAGCGGCAGGGAGACGATCTCCCCCGCCGCCTTCTCCGCCACCGGGAAATCGCCCCCTCGCCCGCCGAGCGACGCGAACGCCCCCTGAAGGTGCAGCGGGACCGGGTAGTGGATGAGGGTGGCGATGCCGCGCTCGTCGAGCGCGGCCATGAGCGCCTCCCGGCGCGGATGGCGCACCACGAAGAGGTGGTAGTTAGCCCGCGCGTAAGGCTGCTCGCGGGGAAGCTCGAGGCCGCCGACCCCCGCCAGCTCGCGCAGGTAGATCGCGGCCAGCGCCCGCCGCCGCTCGTTCTGTTCCTCCAGGTGGCGCAGGCCGACCCGCAGCACCGCCGCCTGCACCTCGTCGAGCCGGCTGTTGATCCCGGGCTCGGCGTGATGGTAGCGGTCGGCCTGGCCTCCGTTGCGCAGCCGGCGCAGGCGGGCGGCCACACCGGCGTCGTTCACGAGCACCGCCCCGCCGTCGCCGAGCGCGCCCAGGTTCTTCGTGGGATAGAAGCTCAAGGCCCCCATCCCCGAGAGCGCGCCCACCACGCGGCCGTTGTAGCGCGTGCCGTGGGCCTGGCAGGCGTCCTCGACGAGGGGAATGCCCCGTTCGCGGGCGATCCGAAGGAGCGGGTCCAGGTCGGCCGGGTGCCCGTAGAGGTGGACGGGCAGGAGCGCCTTCGTCCGCGGCGTGATGGCGCGCGCCACCGTGTCGGGCGCGACGTTGAGCGTCACGGGGTCGACGTCGGCGAAGACCGGCCGCGCCCCCGCGGCCAGTATCGCCAGGCCGGTGAAGGCGGCGGTGAGGGGCGAGGTGACGACCTCGTCGCCGCTTCCCACCCCGAGGGCGAGCAGGGCCAGCTGGATCGCCTCGGTCCCGCTGGCCACCCCCACCGCGGCGACGGCCCCGGTCGCGGAGGCCAGCTCACGCTCGAAGACTTCGCCCTCGGGGCCGAGGATGAACCAGCCGGAGTCGAGCACGCGGGCGAGGGCCGCGTCCAGCTCGCCGCGCAGGGCCGACACGCGTGCCCTGAAGTCGACGAAGGGCACGCCGCTCACAGGTAGCGTTCCCGGTGGCGGCGGTAGTAGTCGATCGTGCGCTCGAGGCCCTCCCGCAGCTTCACCCGCGGTGCCCAGCCCAGGGTCTTCCGGATCTTCGTGGCGTCGGCGTAGAAGTCGCCGATGTCGATCCGCTTCCGCTCCGGCGGGAAGGGGGTGAGGACGTAGGAGCCCGCTCCGGCGATCTCGACCAGGGTCTTGACCAGCTCCAGCAGCGACACCGGCTCCTCGCCACCGAGGTTGAAGACCTCGCCGTCGGCGGCGTCCATCGCTCCCGCGCGCAAGAAGGCGTCGACCACGTCGTCGACGTAGTCGAAGTCGCGCTTCTGCGTCCCATTGCCGAAGAGCTGGATCGTCTCCCCCAGCACGGCCTGGCGGATGAACCAGCCGATGAAGCCCTGGCGGTTGTGGCGGATCAGTTGCCGCGGCCCGTAGGTGTTGGTGAGGCGCAGCGAGGAGGCCCGGATCCCGTACACCGAGTGGTAGACGAGGTGGTACAGCTCGCCCGAGATCTTGTTGATGCCGTTGACGTCGGTCGGGTTCAACGGGTGGGTCTCGTCCACCGGCAGCCGCCGGGGCTTGCCGTACACCTGCCGCGTCCCCGCGTAGACGACCTTCACGTCCGGGTTGTTCTGCCGCACCGCCTCCAGGATCCAGAGCTGGCTGCGGCAGTTGATCTCCAGGTCGGTGAAGGGGTCGGTCATGGAATCGATGTGGCTCACCTGGCCGGCGAGGTTGAAGAGCACGTCCTGGTCCCGCACCAGGTAGCCCATGCCGTGGCCCCGGACGTCGGCGATGTTGATGCGGACCTTGTCCTCGTAGCCGGAGAGGTTGAAGAGGTTGCCCCCGTAGTCGGGCAGGAGGCTGTCGACCGCCAGCACGCGGGCTCCCAGGTCGGCCAGCGTGCGGCACAGGTTGGAGCCGATGAAGCCGAGGGCGCCGGTGACCAGCACCCTCCGGCCCCGGTAGAACTCGCGGTGGTCCATGCCCTCGGCTAGTGGCGGCCCTCTCCGCGGGCGCTCGGCGCGGCGCCCCGCCGGGCCGGCGCCGCCGCCGCGGCGTCCGAGGCGAGATGCTCCTGGCGCACCACCAGCTCTCCCCACAACCGGAGGAGGTCCCCGAGCGTCCGTGCCACCCGGGAGAAGTTGAAGAACTGGCTCTTGCCGTACGTGCGGTGGTAGTGGTGCACGGGCACCTGGGCGACCCGGAAGCCGTGGTCCTGCACCTTCTTCATCAGCTCCACGCAGATGACGCCCGAGGAGCGCGTGAGCCGGACCTTGTCGAACACCTCTCTCCGCATGAGCCGGAAGTCGCAGTCCACGTCCCGGAGGCGGAGGCCGAACATCGTGCGCACGAACACGTGATACAGCTTGCCGATGACCTTGCGGTGGATCGGATCCGACCGGCCGATCTTGTAGCCGTTCACGAAATCGACGCCCGGCGTGAGGGCCTCGTAGAGCTTCACCATCTCGCGCGGGTCGTATTGGGCGTCGCCGTCGGTGTAGAAGACCAGCTCCTTGCTCGCGGTGGCGAAGCCGGTGCGGAGCGCGCCGCCGTAGCCGCGGTTGCCCCCGTGGTGGACCACCCTCAGCCAGGGGAAGTGGGCGGCCATCTCGTCGAGCAGCGCGCCGGTATGGTCGGGGCTGCCGTCGTCGACCACGATGACCTCGTAGTCGTCCGTGAGCTGCCGGGCGGTCATGTGGGCCACGAGGGCGAGGCTGGCGATCGTTCCCGCGTCGTTGTAGGCCGGGAAGAAGATGGACAGGCTCGGACGGGAGCGGCTCAACGGGGCACCGTAGCACGCCCTTCCGCGCAGGGTCAACCTCGCGGGGCCGGCCGCTTGGGCCGGGCGAGGACGGCGAGCGTCGCCGCCCCC
This sequence comes from Acidobacteriota bacterium, assembly GCA_003223555.1. GTDB lineage: Bacteria > Acidobacteriota > Vicinamibacteria > Fen-336 > Fen-336 > AA32. Next base: position 102,990 of record QHVM01000082.1, read on the forward strand.
ACCGCGGCCAGGAAGACTCCCGCGACGAGCCCCTCCGGGCGGTAGTGGAACGAGACGCGGTGATGGCCCGCGGGCAGCGCCACGCCCATCTCGCCGTGATTGAGCCGGAGGACCCGGACCGGCGCGTCGTCGAGCCGCGCCCGCCAGCCGCCGTCCCAGCCGTCGCTCAGCACGAGCAGCCCCGGCCCTTCGGCCCGGACGTCGATCCAGTCCGACAGCGCGCGGCCGACCTCCGCCCGGGAGGAACGGCCGCCGGCGGGCAGGGCCACGCCGGCCAGGTCCGCCGCCAGCCCCACCGCCTCGCGGCGGGGATCGATCCCCGAGCGTCTGAGATCGGCCAGGGAAGCGAGGACCTCGGTCTCGCTGTCCAGGACCCGCACCTTCTCGACGACGAACGCCCGCCCCGGCGTGACCGGCAGCTCGAAGAGCCGCACCGCGGGCGTGGCGGCGGCCTCCCGGAAACGGCCGGTATCGCTGACGAAGCCCGCCCCGAGGGACGCGGCCGCTCCCCGCCCGCTCACCGCGTCGAAGACGGCCAGCCGCGAGAGGAGAAACTCGGCCGGCCCCGGTTCGCGCTCGACCCTCACCCCGTCCAGCCAGTAGCGCCCGGGCAGCCGCAGCACCGCCTCGTAGCGGTGGCCCTGGAACGAGCCGTCGGGCACCGGCCAGCTCTCGGCCACCGGGGCCCGGTAATGGGCGATGCTTGCTCGCACGTCCGCCCGGTCCCAGGCCCACTCGGCCGTGTCGAGTCCGGCCCGCACCGGAAGGGAGATCTCACGGCCCGAGGCCAGCCGCGCATCGACCCGCGCCACCACGGCTTCCTGGACGACCGGGACCGAATCGGAGAGCGAGCTGACCAGGCGCACCTCGGTGGCGGGACCGAGGGAGAGGGGAAAGAAGCGGGGCCGGCCGGGCTCCACCGTCAGATCGAGCCGGTCCCCGGCCGCGCCCTCCTTGGCCTGCAGGCTCGAGGCGGGGAGCTGGACCCAACGGACGCCGAGCGCCTCCAGCCGCGCCGGATCGCTGCGGAGGAAGATAGGCGGCAGCGTGCCGCCGGGCGCGATGCCGCCCAGCGTCTGCCGCCGGCGCAGGGAGACCATGGGGTCGTAGCCGTTGAGGCTGCGCCGGCCCGCGAGGGCGCCGAGGTTGTCCCAGCCCAGGTCGCGTTCCTCGCCGGCTGGCCACTGGCAGACGAGGGTCAGCATCGGGTCGCCCTTGCGGGTGGCCATCGCCCCGTCGATCGCCTCACGGGTGGCGCTGCCGCGGTCCAGCTCGGTCCGCGTGGGGGCGGTCTCCCACACCCGCCGGCCGTGAGGCTGCAGGAGGAAGGAAACCGTGAGCGGGAGCAGCCAGATCCCGGCCCGTACGGGGTCGGCGGACGCCGCGTTGGGGAAATAGAGGATCAGCGCCAGCGCGAGGACGCCCAGCGCGCCGGCCAGCGTCTGCGGCAGCGGTCCCAGGGCGGCGGCGGCGATGGAGAGGGCCAGGGCAGAGGCCACCGAGCCGAACAGGAAATAGGCGCGGAGCCGCGGGCCTTCCGGCGCCCGGCGGGCGCGCCACTGGGCGGAGAGCGACAGCCCGGCCAGCACCGACAGCGTCAAATCGAAGACGAGGGCCAGGGCTCCCGGGGCCGAGAGCGGGCCCCGCCCCCACTGCAGCGCGAGGCAGATGAGCAGCGCGGCGCCGAGCACGCGGATGGGCGTCCGGCTCACCGCCAGCGGCAGCGCCGCGAGGGCCAGCGACGGGGCCGGCGTGTGGGAGGCGTAACGCAGCACCAGTCCGGTCAGGCCCGGCACCGGCCCCTGGCCAGCGTGGGCGAGGCCCGTGACGGCGCGCCCGGCCTGCCCCGCCGTGAGCAGCGTGGGCAACAGCTGGGGCGCGGCGAGGAGCAGCCCCGCGAGCAGCGCCGCCGCGGTCACTCGCCCCGGCGGCTGCGGCGATCGCGCGCGCCAGGCCACGAGCAGGCGGCCGGCGACGAGCGCCCCCCCCGCCCGGACGGCTTCCGGCGAGCCGGCCAGGAGCAACAAGGCCAGGGCCGCCGCCAGGGCCGTGGCCCGCGCGGCCCCCCCGCGCGTGAGGTGCGCCTCCAGCGTGAGCAGCAGCAGGAGGATGAGGGGGGCGGCGACGACGGTGGCGGAGTCCTGGAGGTGGTCGACGAGATAGGGGCCGAGCGCGAAGGAGAGCCCGGCGAAGTATGCGCCCACGTCTTCGCCGCCGAGTCGCCGGACATAGATGAAGACGAGCGCCGCGGAGAGCGAGAGGGAGAAGAGCACCAGGACCTGGAAAGCGGTGAAAGGCGGCAGCAGGGCCAGGGGCAGCATCAGGGGAAAGAAGGCGCCCGGCCGGTAGGCGGCCAGCAGCGGCGTGCCGAGGAAGATCCCGGGGTTCCAGCCCGGCAGCTCTCCCCTCCGCCAGGCCTGCCACACGGCCGCGCGCAACGGGAAGTGCAGCGCGGCGCCGTCTCCCGGCCCGAGCAGCCGGCCCTCGGCCAGCGCGGGCGCATAGGCCAGGACGGGCAGCACGGCCAGCAGGACGAGCAGGAGCGCCGTCCTGGTGCTCGTCCTGGTCGTCGTCGTCATCCAGGGCGCTACTTCCGCTCCTGACCGGCGGCGATCTGCTCCGAGACCAGACCGAACAGGAACACCACGACCGCGAGCTGGATGAGCAGGGCCGACCCCATGGGGATCTTGCCGAAGCGGACGACGTTCCAGATGCCGTAGCCGAGGCCGAGGAGGAGGGAGGCCAGGCTCAGGGGGAAGAACACCTTCAACGGGCTGTAGACGGTGACGATCTTCAGGATGATGAGGAGAAAGCGCACGCCGTCCCGGGCCACCCGGAGCTTGCTCGTACCCGCTCGCGGCCGGGCCTTGATCGGCACGAACGCCACGTTGAGGCCGGCCTTCAGGAAGGCGAGACAGGAGGTGGTCGGGTAGGAGAAGCCGTTGGGCAGCAGGGGCAACACCTCGAGCAAGTGGTTCCGGCGGGCGGCCCGGAAACCGGAGGTGAGGTCGGGGATCGGACGGCCGGTGAGCAGGGAGGCCAGCCGGTTGAAGATCGCGTTGCCGAGGGCGCGCACGAAGGCCTGGTCGGCGGCCGAGCGGGCGCCGATCACCATGTCGTAGACGCCGACCGGCTCGACGAGCCGGGCCGTCTCCGCCGGGTCGTGCTGGCCGTCGCCGTCCATGAGCAGCACCACGTCGCCCCGCGCCTCGCGGATCCCGGTCTTCACCGCCGCCCCGTTACCCTCCCGGCGGCCGCGGCCCGCTCGGCGGTGCGGTCGGTGGAGGCGTCGTCCACCACCAGCACCTCCCGCCACCCCGCCTGGCCCCGCACCGCCGCCACCAGGGCACCGATCGCTTCCTCTTCGTTGTAGGCGGGGATGACCACCGACGCGGAGGCCGGCTCAGCCACGCCCGCCTTCCCCCAGCTCCATCTTGCGGATGCGATAGAGGAGGTCTTCGATCAGCTTGCGGTTGTTGGCGATGAGATCCGCCATGACTCCCCACTGCAGGGTCTGGAAGCCGAGGATGAGGAGCAGCACGGCAAGGATGGCGGACTGCAGATGGGCGGCCCGCGCGACCTCGCCCTGCGCCCAGAACCAGGCATAGCGCAGGCCCAGGGCCACCCCGCCGGTGAGCAGGACCGTGCCCGTGAGCACGAAGACCTTGAACGGCTCGTACATCGCGTAGATCCGCAGGATGGTGGCCGCCGAGCGCTTCACGTAGTCCCAGGTCGAGGTGATGAGCCGCGAGGGACGGGTCTCCCGGGCATCGATGGGGAGATGGGCCACTGCCATCCTCTTCTTGCCGGCCTGGATGATCGACTCCAGCGTGTAGGTGAACTCGCTCACGATGTTGATGCGCAGCGCCGCCTCGCGGGTGAGGGCCCGAAAGCCGCTGGTCGCGTCCGCCACCGCCGTCCCCGAGACCTTGCGCACCACCCACGAGCCGGCGCCCTGCAGCCGGCGCTTGGTCCACGAGAAGTGGGCGATGTCTTCCACCCCGCGGTCGCCCACGACCATGTCCGCCTGCCCGGCCAGGATGGGGGCCACCAGCCGCGGGATCTCGTGGCCGGGGTACTGGTGGTCGGCGTCGGTGTTGACGATGACGTCGGCCCCCAGTCGCAGGCAGGCGTCGAGGCCGGCCATGAAGCCGGCCGCCAGCCCCTTCCGCCGCGTGAAGCGCACGATGTGGTCGGCCCCGTTCTCCCGGGCCGCCCGGGACGTGCCGTCGGTGGACCCGTCGTCGACGACCAGCACCTCCACGACGTCGATGCCGGGGATCGAGCGGGGCACGGCCTTGAGGGTCTCGGGCAGCGTTGCCTCTTCGTTGAGGCAGGGGATCTGGACGATCAGTTTCATGCGGCGTTTCGCCGCGCGGGGCGCGGTCGAGGAACGGTAGCACAGGGCCTCGCGGCGCCGTTAGCTTCGCGCGTGGCCGTCGCGCCGCCGGCGCTCCACCGCGCCGCGCCAGGCGGAGTAGAAGCGGAACTGGCCCAGGTTGTCGAGGAGCAACGGCCCGCGTTGCCGGGCGCCCGAGCCCACCGAGAGCGCGTTGGCGGCCGCCAGCGGGCCTCCCCCGCCCGGCTCGGCCACGCCCAGCTCGGCAGGAAGGCGGCGGAAATTGTCGTCCACCTCCGCTCCCGCCGACAGCTCCTGCACCCATGCCGCGAGCTGAAGCAGCGACGAGGAGCCCGGGCCCGCGCGGCTGAAAGCGAACGACCACGGGTCCAGCTCCACCGGCGGAGGCCCGGTGCGACGATGGAGATGGAAGCGATACCCGCCCTCGAGCGTGGCCGTGCGTGTGCGCTTGACCTGCGGGGAGGTCTGGTACTCGCGGGCGATCGGGCCCTGGACGACGAGCAGCAGGTCTCGTCGCTCCACGCCCACCATGCCTTCACTCGTGCGCAGGGTGAGCGTGCCGCCCGCCATGTCTCCGCCCAGGGCCAGCCGGGGCCGCGAAGCGATCCGCGCTTCGGCCTCCGGCACCAGCACGGCCGCCAGGCCCTCCCCGGTCAGCCGCGCCGCCTCCGGCTCCGCCACCGCCGGCGCCGCGATGCGCAGCAGCTGCCAGCCGCCACGGCGCACCCGCTGGAGCGCCTCGGCGGGCGCCAGGCCCAGCGCCCGGGCCAGCCTGTCCGGCTCGGCGTCGTCGGCCCGGAGGAGCACCAGCAGGCGGTCGGTCATGACGGCGCGGCGTCAGACGTTGAACCGGAAGTTGATGACGTCGCCGTCGCGGACCACGTAGTCCTTGCCCTCGAGTCGCAGGGTGCCTTTCTCGCGGCAGGCGGCGATCGATCCCGCGGCCACCAGGTCCGCGAAGGTGACGACTTCGGCCCGGATGAAACCCCGCTCGATGTCCGAGTGGATCACGCCCGCCGCCTGGGGCGCCTTCGTCCCCTGGCGGATCGTCCACGCCCGGCACTCGTCCTCGCCCGCGGTGAGAAAGGAGAGGAGGCCGAGCAGGGCGTAGGAGGCGCGAATGACGCGGTCGAGCCCCGGCTCGTCGAGGTGGAGGTCCTCCCGGAACGCGCGGGCATCCTCGGGGGACAGCCGCGCCATCTCGGCCTCGATGGGGGCCGAGACCGGACAGAGCGCCAAGCCGGGCGCCGAGGCCAGCTCGGCCAGGCCCGCCCCGGCCAGGAAGCCGGCCGCGTCTCGCAGCTCGTCCTCGCCCATGTTGACGACGAGGACGATCGGCTTCTCGGACAGCAGCGAATAGCTGCGCAGGCGCTTGCGCTCGTCCTCGCTCAAGGAGGGCACCAGCTGGCGCAGCGGGCGCCCGGCCTCCAGCACCGGCTCGAGCTTGAGGAAGACCGCGCGCTCGGCCACGTCCTCGGCCCGATTGGCCTTCTTGATGCTCGCCTCCAGCCGCTCCCGCCGCCGCTGGACCGTCCCCAGGTCGGCCAGGATCAGCTCCAGCTCCAGAATGGTCGCGTCGCGCAAGGAATCGACCGCGCCTTCCGGATGGGGAACGGTCGCCGACTCGAAGGCGCGCACGACGTGGACGAAGGCGTCCACCCCGCGCAGCGCGGGCAGGTCCACGAGGGCCGAGCCCTCGCCCTTGGTCACCCCCGGCACGTCCACGTACTCCACCGTGGCCGGCGTCTTCTTCTTCGGGTGGTACAGCTCCGCCAGGGCGTCGACGCGGGAATCCGGGACCCGCGCCACCCCCACCCGCGCCTCCGGCCGGCTCCCGGGAGCGGGTGCGGCGGCGCCGGTGAGGAGCTGGAACAGCGTGCTCTTGCCCGAGCACGGGAGACCGATGATGCCGACCTTCACGGAGGAGGATTTATCACGTATTTGCCCGGCCCGGCGGCCGCGGCGTACACTGCCAAGGCTCCGGGCCATGACCGCTCCGCTCCTCGTCGCCGGCCTCGACGCCCGCTCGCTGCTGCTCGAAGCCCCGGTCCTGCAGCGCGACCAGGACTTCGTCGTCCAGGAGGACTGGGCGCGTGAGCTGCTGCCCCGGATCGCCCAGACCGGGGCCCGCCTGGTCGTGCTCGGTCCTCGCCTGCCCGATCTCGAGCTGACCGAAGCGGTGCGGCGCATCCGCTGCTCGCTCGTAACGCGGCGGGTCTCCATCCTCGTCCTGGTCCCGGCCGCAGATCCGCCGGGGGTCGAGGCCGCCGCCCTCGAAGCCGGCGCCAACGCCGCCCTGCGCCGGCCGCTGGACCGCGGGGAGCTGGAGAGCTGGATCGCGAAGCTCCTCTCGGTCCCGCGCCGGATCGAGACACGGATCCCGGTGCAGGGCCAGGTGGTGGGGACCCCGCGTCCGGCCGCGCTGCACTTCTGCGGCCTCACCCGCAACGTGAGCCTCAACGGGATGCTGCTGGCCAGCCCGGTGAAGCTCGAGCAGTCGCCCGACCTCGACCTGGAGTTCAGCGTGACCGGCGTCGCTCACCTGCTGCGGGCCCTGGGCCGGGTCGTGCGCGAGGCGCCGGAGGTGGCCTGGCCGTACCTCGGCTACGGGGTCGAGTTCCTGTTCATGCCCCCCGAGAGCCAGGAGGTGCTGGGGGCGCTGGTGGGCCGGCGGCTTCCGGTCTTCCCCTCCCTCCCCGGCGCTTCCCACGGCATCCATTCCACCGTCCGCCGCGACGACTGGGTCTACGAGATCCTGGAGCCGGTGCCGCGCGACACCAGCTGGCAGGCGGAGATCCGCCGCGCCACGCGGGCCGGCTGGCGGCCGGGCGTCGCCGGCCCTTTCTTCGTGGTGGAGGCGGGCAGCCCGGAGGGCGCGCTGCGGGCGGCCCGGGACTTCCTCGTCCGCTACGGATAGGTGTCACCGCGTCCGCGTCTCGGTGCTCCTGCCCGTGCGCGACGCCCAGCCGACGCTGCCCGCGTGCCTCGAGTCGCTCCGCGCCCAGACGCTCGCCGACCACGAGGTGGTGGCGGTCGACGACGGCTCGGTGGACGAGACGCCGGCGATCCTCGACGCCGCCGCGCGGGCCGACCCCCGGGTCCGGTGGGTGCGGACGCCGGCCCGCGGCCTGGTGGCCGCCCTCAACACCGCGCTCCGGCGCGCCCGGGGCGGACTCCTCGCGCGCCTGGACGGCGACGACGTGGCTCACCGCGAGCGCCTGGCCGTGCAGGCGAAGACGCTCGACGAGGACGACCGCTGTGCGATCCTCGGCTGCCGCGTCCGCGTGGTCCCGGAGACCGGCACCCCGAGCGGCGGGATGAGGCGCTACGTCGAGTGGCTCAATGGCCTCCTCGGCCACGACGACATCGTTCGAGACCTTTTCGTGGAGTCGCCGCTCGTCCACCCGAGCGTGATGATGCGGGCGGAGACGCTGCGCTCGCTCGGCGGGTACCGGGACTTCGCCGGGCCGGAGGACTACGATCTCTGGCTGCGCGCCCACGAGGCCGGCTGGCGCTTCGGCAAGCGGCCGGAGGTCCTGCTCGATTGGCGCGACCGGCCCGGACGTCTTACCCGCCGCGATCCGCGCTACGCGGCCGAGCGGTTCCGGGAGCTGAAGCTCGAGGCCCTGGAGCGGGGGCGGCTGCGGGCGGCCCGCGCCGTCGTGGTCTGGGGAGCGGGGCCGGTCGGCAAGTCGTGGTCGCGCGCGCTCCGCGACCGCGGCCACTCCGTGGCCGCCTTTGTGGAGGTCGACCCGCGCAAGCTCGGCCAGCAGGTCCACGGCGCTCCCGTGGTCGACGTCGCGGGCGCCGGCCGCTTCGCGGACGCGCTGCACCTCGCGGCGGTCGGCCGCCCCGGGGCGCGCGAGCGCATCCGGGAGGCGGCGCGCTCGGCGGGACTGCCCGAGGCCATGCTGGTAGCGGTGGCGTGACCGTCCTCGTCGCCGTTCTGCTCGCGGGCGCGGCTGCCCTGGCCGCGCCACCCGCCCGTCCCCGCATCGAGAAGATGGCCCGCATCCTTGCCCTCGAGGACGCCCGCAGCCTCGGCGACGGCGAGCTGGAGCGCGACCTCGCCGATCCCGACCGCAGCGTGCGCCGCCGCGCGGCGCTGGCCGCGGGACGGATCGGGGACCCCTCGCTCGTCCCGGCGCTGCTGCCGCTGCTCTCCGACCCCGAACCCGAGGTCCGGCAGATGGCGGCTTTCGGCCTCGGCCTGATCGGCGATGGTCGCGCGGTGGACGGCCTGCTGGTCGGCCTCAAGGACCCGGAATCGGTGGTGCGCGCGCGGGCCGCGGAAGCGCTCGGCCGCATCGGCGATGTAAGGGCCGCCCCCGCTCTCGCCGCCTTCGTGGTGGAGGCGATCCCCCGGGGAGCGCCGGTGCTGGCGGTGCGCGGCGACGATCCGGGCAGCGTGAGCGATCCCTGGCTCGCCCTGCGCCTCGGCCTGTTCGCTCTCGTCCGCCTCAAGAGCGTGACGGCGGCGGAGACCGCCCTCCTCGCCGGCGGCAAGCCCCGCTTCGACTGGTGGGCGGCGACCTGGACGGCCATGCGGCTGGAGGCGCCGTCGCTGCGGCCGGTCCTCCTCGCCGCCGCCACGTCCACCGACGCGCTGTCGCGGGCGCTGGCCGCCCGCGGCCTGGGCGCCGTCAAGGATCCGGCCGGTCTGGAGCCGCTCGCTCCGCTCCTGCGCGACCGCGAGGAGCTGGTCGTCGTGAGCGCGTTGCGCGCGGTGGGGACGATCGGCGACGCGCGCGGCGTGGCCCAGGTGGCGCCGAGCCTCCGCTCCCCGAACCTCACGCTGGTGTGGGAGGCGCTCAAGGCCCTCGCCCAGCTGCCGCCCGACCGGGCCCTGCGCTCCACGGTCGTGAACCTGGTCGGGCACGATCAGCCGTGGATCCGCGCCGCCGCCCTGCCCGTGCTCGCGCGCATGGACCGCGAAGAGTTCGCCCTCGTGCTGTCCGGCCTGGACCCCGACCCGGTGTGGTGGGTGAGGGGCGCGCTCGCCGGCGCCCTCGGCGCCGCGGGGGACGACGTGAGCCTGGGGATCCTCTACGGCATGCTGCGCGACTCCGACCCGCGCGTGCTGCCCGCGGTGCTCGAAGCGCTGCGCAACGCCCGGGGCCCGGACGCGCTGGACACGCTGCGGCGGATGCTCGAGCATCCCGACGTCGCCGTGCGGGCCGCGGCGGCGGAGGGCATCGCCGAGCTCAAGGCCGCCGGCCAGTCCGACGTCCTGGCCGCCGCCTACGAGCGCTCCCTTCACGACGTCGACCTCGACGCGCGGCTCGCCCTGGTGGCTGCGCTGGCCGCGCAAAAGGATGCCCGGGCCCTCGACGCCCTGCGGTCGGCGGCCGAGAGCGACCCGGCGCGCGTCGTACGGGAGCGCGCCGGCGCCGCCCTTCGCTCGCTCGACCGGGAAGCGCCGTGGGCCGGCCACGAGCCGGTGCGCCGGCCGCCGCTCGACTATCGCGAGGCCATGGCCGTCTATGACCCCCGCCCGGACGTGCCGCTCTACACGCCGCGAGCCATCTTGCACACGCGGCACGGGCGGATCGAGGTCCACCTCGACGTCGTGGAGACGCCGCTCACCAGCGCCAACTTCATCGAGCTGGCCCAGCGCGGCTTCTATGACGGCCTGACGTTCCACCGCGTCGTGCCGGGCTTCGTGAGCCAGGGTGGCGATCCGCGGGGGGACGGCCGCGGCGGGCCCGGCTACACCCTCCGCTGCGAGGTGGGCGAGAGGCCCTACGCCCGCGGCGCGGTGGGCATGGCCCTGTCCGGCAAGGACACGGGCGGCAGCCAGTTCTTCATCACCCACTCGCCGCAGCCCCACCTCGACGGCGCCTACACGCTCTTCGGCTGGGTGGCGGAGGGGATGGACGTGGTCGACAAGATCCGGCCCCGCCCTCGACATCGACGGGACGCTGCTCCGCACCGACAAGACGGTGTCCCCGCGCACGCTGGCCGCCCTCGACGCCGCCCGGGCGGCGGGCGTGCATCTGGTCCTGGTCACCGGGCGGCGCTATCCCGCCGCGCGGCGGGTGGCCGACCGGATCGGAGGCCGCCTCGACCTCGTCCTCCACAATGGGGCCCTGATATTCGAGAACGGCGAGGTCCTGCGGCGGCGGCCGCTGCCGCGCGAGACCGCCGGCCGGGCCGTGCGTCTGGGCCGGGAACGGCGCGCCGATCCGGTGGTCCACTGCGGACCGGGCGGAGAGGGACGCCTGCTCGTGGAGGGCATCGAGCCTTCGAACACGCTGCTGGTGTACTACCTCGACAAGTCGCATCCCGACGTGCTCGTCGTACCCGACCTCGAGGCCGCCCTCGAGGAGGACCCGCTGCAGGTGATGTTCGGCGGCGGCATCCCGGAGATGACGGCGCTGCTCGCGCACCTTTGCGCGGGGCTGGGCGACTCGGCGCGCATCGAGCGTACCCTCTACCCGGACGCCGGCGTCGGCATACTCGACGTGCTGGAGCCTTCGGTGGGCAAGGGCGAGGCGCTGTCGTTCCTGCAGGAGCGGTGGGGAGTCAGCGCGGCGCAGACGCTGGCGGTGGGCGACAACTGGAACGACCACGAGATGCTGGTCCAGGCCGGGCTGGGGCTGGTGATGGGCAACGCCGATCCCGACCTGCGCGCGCTCGGGTTTCCCGTGCTTCCCACCAACGACGAGGACGGGGTGGCGATCGCCGTCGAGCGCCACGTCCTCGGCCGCGGCTAGGGCCAACGACCGGCCTTTCAACGCAGAGGACGCGGAGAACGAACGGAGAGGACGCAGAGAACGGGAGGACTGTGTCCGGCGCGCGGAGCGGAGCGAACTCTCGGTCCACCCGAGCGTCCGGCGCGCGGAGCGGAGCGTTTCCTTTGTCGTCGGGCGGCGGATCCACTCCGCCGCCAGACGCTTGATGACGCCTGACGCGAAGCGGAGCACGCCGCATCCCGGAAAAACGAAATAAGGGGGTGATCGCTCACCCCCTCGAACCCTTACGGAGTGATCTGCCGGCGAAGCCGCCGTCAGCTCACGAAAAGGGGGAGGTGATCGATTCCACCCCCCCGTTTCCCCGAGGCGCCTACTTCTTCTTCTTCGTCGCCTTCTTGGCAGCCTTCTTCTTCGCCGGCATTCGTCAGATCCCCCCTTTCGGTCCAGAAGTGGACGGGCGTCTTCCCTCCGTCAACATGTCGCGTGACAGAGAGCTTGACATACCAGGAGTAGGGTAGGAAGGGAGTCCGCTGCTGTCAAGCCTTTTTTTGGGCCCCGGGTCGTCCATGCCACAGAGCCGTGGGAGCTTAGCCTGTGGACACATGAGCCCCGAAACAACGAAAGCGCCGCCCGGCGGACACTCTGAGGCACGCGTATCGCGAAGCCCCTGTCTGCTAGGGGCTTGTCGCCCAACCGGGGAGGCGTTACCGGCGGGAACGCACGCCGAGCCTTTCACAATACTAATTTATATTGAAAGTCGGCTACGGCCGGTAATCGGTGCGCAGGCGCGAGCGCTCGGCATGCCGGGCGAGGGCGAGATCCACGAGCCGGGCGAGCAGCTCCGGATAGGGGAGCCCCGACGCCGCCCACAGCTTGGGGAACATGCTGATGGAGGTGAAGCCGGGGATGGTGTTGATCTCGTTGACGAGGACGCGGCCGGTCGGGCGGTCGAGCAGGAAGTCGACCCGCGCGTAACCGCACGCATCCACTGCCCGGAAGGCCCGCACCCCCAGGCGGCGGACCTCCTCGGCCACCTCCGGCTCCAGCGGAGCGGGGATGCGCAGCTGGGTGCGGCTCTGCGGCGAGTACTTCGAGTCGTAGTCGTAGAACTCGCGGTCGGGCACGATCTCCCCGGGCACCGAGGCCTCCGGCTCGTCGTTGCCCAGCACGGACACCTCCAGCTCGCGGTTCTCCTTCACCGCCGCCTCCACCACGATCTTGCGGTCGTAGGCGAAGGCGAGGTCGAAGGCCGGGCCCAGCTCCGCCGCCGCCTTCACCTTGCTCACGCCGACGCTGGAGCCGAGGTTGGCGGGCTTGACGAAGAGCGGAAGCCCCAGCTCGGCGACGACGCGCTCGCGCGTCGCCTCGTCGCGCCCGTGCAGCACGCGGTACGGCGTCTGGGGGACGTCGGCGGCGGCGAAGAGCGCCTTCATCAGCTCCTTGTCCATGGCCGCGGCGGACGCGGCCGCCCCGGACCCCACGCAGGGTACCGCGGCCAGCTCGAGCAGGCCCTGCACGGTGCCGTCCTCGCCGAAGGTCCCGTGCAGGACCGGGAAGTAGACGTCGGGCCGCGCCGCCACCGCCGCATCGGCGAGGCGTCGCAGCGCCCCGCGGTCCGGCGGGCTGGGGAGGAGGAAGACCGGCTCGCCGCCTTCCGGCCCCGGCGTGCCCTGCAGGAGCCAGCGGCCCGTGCGGTCGATCAGCACCGGGATCACGTCGTGGCGCTCGGCGAGGGCCCCCATCACCGACGCGCCGGAGACCAGGCTGACCTCGTGCTCGCCGGAGCGGCCACCGAACAGCACCGCCACCTTCAGCCGTGGCATGGGTCCAGTCTAGCCTTATACTCCGGCTGCCCGATGTTCTCCTTCGTCGTGGAGGCTCGCTCGGGCCGCTCGCGGGCGGGCCGGCTCGTCACCCCCCACGGCGCCGTCGCCACGCCGGCCTTCATGCCGGTCGGCACCGCCGGGGCGGTCAAGGCCGCGCCGTGGCGCGACGTCGGAGAGGCGGGCGCGCAGCTCCTGCTCGCGAACACCTACCACCTGATGCTGCGGCCGGGCGACGAGCTGGTGGCGGAGCTGGGCGGCCTGCACGGCTTCACGGGCTGGCCGGGCGCCTGGCTCACCGACAGCGGGGGCTACCAGGTGATGAGCCTGGCCGCCCTGCGCACGGTGGACGAGGAGGGCGTGGCCTTCCGCAGCCACCTCGACGGGGCGCTGCACGTCCTGACCCCCGAGCGTTCGATGCAGGTGCAGATGAACCTCGGCGCCGACCTCGTCATGGCCTTCGACGAGTGCCCGCCGCTGCCCGCGCCACGCGATGTGGTCCGGGCCGCCGCCGAGCGCACCACCCGCTGGGCGTGGCGCAGCCGGCAGGCGCACCGCCGGGCCGACCAGTGGCTGTTCGGCATCGTGCAGGGAGGCGTGGACCCCGAGCTGCGGGAGCGCAGCGCGCGGGAGATCGTCGCCCTGGACTTCCCCGGCCACGCGGTGGGGGGGCTCGCGGTGGGGGAGGCCAAGCCGGACACGATGCGGGTGGTGGCCCAGATGGACGGGCTGCTCCCCGAGGATAAGCCGCGCTACCTCATGGGGGTCGGCACGCCGGAAGACCTGCTGGCGGCGGTGGGGCACGGGGTGGACCTCTTCGACTGCGTGCTGCCGACGCGCAACGCGCGCAACGGACAGCTCTTCACGAGCCACGGCCGCCTCTCCATCCGCAACGCGCGTCACCGCCGCGATCCGCGCCCACCCGACCCCGCCTGCCCGTGCTCGACCTGCGCGCGGACGAGCCGCGCCTACCTCCGCCACCTCCACCTGGCCGGCGAGATGACGGCCGCCCACCTGATGACGGTCCACAACCTCTTCTTCTACCTTGACACCCTCCGGCGCCTGAGGCAGAGTATCCTTTTGGGCCGATTCGAGGAGTTCCGGGGAGAGACGCTGCGCGGCCTCTCGGCGGCGGCCGAGCCGGCCGACAGCTAGGGCCGCCTCGCCGCCTTCGACCCTCGTCCTCGATACGTTCCCTCGCTTCCGCTGGCACGCGCCCCCCGAGGACCGCGATGACCTTGGACGTACCGACCGCCCTGCTCGCGCTGGCCGGCTCGCCGCAAGGCGAGGGCAGCCCCTTCTCCAGCCTCATCCTGATGGCGGTCATCTTCTCGATCTTCTACCTCGTCCTCATCCTCCCCATGCGCAACAAGCAGAAGAAGCTGGACGAGCTCGTCAAGGGGTTGAAGGCCGGGGACAAGGTGATCGTCAACCCGGGCATCTTCGGCACGATCGTGGGGGTGGAGGACGACGCGTTCCAGGTCCGCATCGACGACAAGACCAAGATCAAGGTCCTGAAGAGCGCCGTGTCCGGCCTCCAGGGATCGTCCCTCGAAACGGAGAAGTAGATGCCTCCCGCTCTCCACAACCCCTTCGTGCTGTGGTTCCTGCTCACCGCGGCCCTGGCCGTCGCCTGCTACTTCGGCCTGCGGCGCGAGCTGCGGGTGCGGGCCACCCTCTACGGCTCGTTCCTGATCGCTTGCGTGGTGGCCTTCTGGCCTCCCTACGGCAAGGGCGACGAGCCGGGCAAGATCAAGCTCGGCCTCGACCTCAAGGGCGGCATCCACCTCGTGCTCCAGGTCGTGACCGACGACGCTCTCAACGCAACCGTCGACGACGCGGTCCAGACCGCCCGCGACCAGGCGACCCGGAAGGGCATCGTGTTCACGAGCGCCCAGCGCCTCGACGCGCGGTCCTTCTCCATCGAGGGCGTCGAGCCGGCGCGGGTCAAGGACGTGCGCGACCTGCTGCGGGACTTCTTCCGCGACGGGTGGGACATCCGGGAGCCGGGTGAGGGCCGGTTCGTGGTCCAGATGACCGACAACTTCGTCCGCCAGCTCAAGGAGCGCACGGTGAAGGAGGCCATCAAGACCCTCGAGCGCCGGGTGAACCAGCTCGGGGTGGCCGACCCCGTGATCACCGAGCACGGCAACCGGGGCGACCAGATCCTCGTCCAGCTACCGGGCGTGACCGACGTGGAGCAGGCCAAACGCGTCATCAAGACGACCGCCCAGCTCTCCCTCAAGCTGGTCGAGGACTCGGCCACCTCCCGCGAGGCCCTTCTCCAGAACACGGGCGGCAAGGTCCCCGACAACATGGAGGTCGTGGAGGGCTCGGGCGAGACGCCCGGCCAGCCCGTGTACTATCTCGCGCGCAAGGAGGCGGTCATCACCGGCCGCGACCTGAAGAACGCCCGGGCCGGCGTCGATCCCCAGACCAACGGCCCCGAGGTCCAGTTCACCTTGAACCCCCAGGGAGCCGAGAAGTTCAAGCGGGAGACCGGGCGCAGCATCGGCCGGCGGCTGGGCATCATCCTCGACGGCCGCGTGGAATCGGCCCCCGTCATCCAGAGCCAGATCTCCGACAACGGCCGCATCACCGGCCGCTACACCGCGCAGGAGGCGGACGAGCTGGCCAAGGTGCTGCGGGCGGGCGCCCTGCCCGCGACCCTCAAATACCAGCAGGAGCTGACCGTGGGAGCCTCGCTCGGCCGCGACTCGATCCGGGCCGGGGTCACCGCGGCCATCATGGGCATGGCTTTCCTCGGCATCTTCATGGTTCTGTATTACCGGCTCTCCGGCGTCAACGCGATCGTCGCCCTCACCGCCAACCTGGTCATCCTGCTCGGCGCGATGGCCTACACCGGGGCCACCCTCACCCTGCCCGGCATCGCGGGCGTCATCCTGACCATCGGCGTGGGGGTCGACACCAACGTGCTCGTCTTCGAGCGCATCCGGGAGGAGCTGCGCAACGGCAAGACCGTCCGCGCGGCCATCAACAACGGCTTCGAGCGGGTGTGGATCACGATCCTCGACACCCACGCCACGGCCCTCATCGCCGCCGCCTTCCTGTTCCAGTTCGGCACCGGCCCGGTGAAGGGCTTCGCGGTGACGCTGGTCATGGGCCTGGTGGCGAACATCTTCGCGTCCTATTTCGTCAGCCGCTTCCTCTTCGAGTGGGTCCTCGGCAAGCGCCAGGCCGCCACGCTCAGCATCTAGGGTCCCCATGGAGATCGTCAAGAACCCCCACTACGACTTCCTCGGCAAGGGCAAGATCCTCATCCCCCTGAGCATCGCCCTCACGCTGGCCGCGGTCGCCTACGTCCCGGGCCACATCCGCTACGGGGTGGAGTTCTCCGGCGGCACCCAGCTCATCCTGAAGTTCAGCTCCAGCCCCCGCGTGGACCGCATCCGCAGCGTGGTCGACAAGACCTCCCCCGGCTCGGTGATCCAGACCTACGACGACCCGGGCAAGAACCAGGTGATGGTGCGGCTGCCGGGCGGGGGGAGCGAAGCGACCGAGCTGTCGGGGCCCGCGCAGTCCGTCCTGGCCGGCCTGGCCCGTGATTACGCCGAGAACCCGGTGAAGGAGTCCAGCACCGAGATCGTGGGCCCCATCGTGGGGTCCGAGCTCAGGCGGAAGGCGATCCAGCTCACGCTGTTCGGGCTGGCCTTCCAGCTCCTCTACATCGGCTTCCGCTTCAACGGCATCGTCTGGGGCGCGGCGGCCACCATCGCCGTCTTCCACGACGTGCTCATCACCCTGGGGCTGCTCGTGCTGTTCGGCTACGAGGTGACGCTGAACGTCATCGCCGCGCTGCTCACCCTCGTCGGCTACAGCGTCAACGACACCATCGTCGTGTTCGACCGCGTGCGCGAGAACCTGCGCCAGCGCCGCAAGGAGCCGCTGCCGAAGATCATCAATGACTCGGTGAACCAGACCCTCAGCCGGACCCTCATCTCGAGCGGCACCACCTTCCTCACCGTCCTCGGCCTGTACGCCTTCGGGGGAGAGGTCCTGCGCAGCTTCGCCTTCGCGATGGTGGTGGGCATCGTGGTCGGGACATACTCCTCGATCTACATCGCCAGTCCCATCGTGGTCTGGTGGCGCGGGCTGCGGAAGGACCGGCGTCCCGCGGCCAAGGCGGCCCTCTAGCTGGCAAGGGAATTGCTCGTGGGACACAAGGGCGGCTCGCTTCTCGGCTTGGATGAGGCCTGGCGAGGACAGGCCGCGTCACAAGGCCGGGACAGGCCGGATGGTAAAATGTCGGTCATGAGCGGGGCGGCGCTGTCGACGGTCCCTACCGGGACCCCGCGGCCGTCGCCGGCCACTTCCACCGACCCCGCCGACGACCTCTTCCACGACCTCGTCGTCTCCAATCCCCGCCCGGCGCGCAGCCGATTCTGGGTGCAAGGGTCACTCGTCGGCCACGTCATCGCCATCGCGGCCCTCATCCTGGTCCCGATCCTGTGGCCGGGCCCCTCCCCCGAGCACGTGGACTACGTCAAGCTGCTCATCTACAACCCGCCCCCGCCGCCGCCCCCGCCGCTGCCCAAGGGCTCGGCGCTGCTGGAGCGGGCGGAGCCGGCCAAGCCGGTGACGCCCGAGCCCAGGCCGCAGAAGCCCGATTTCGTGGCCAAGATTGAGGTGCCGAAGGAACAGCCGCTCAAGCCGGAGGCGCGCCCGCCGGACAGCGAGCAGCACGGGAGCCCGAACGGCAGCGACATCGGGATGGCGGAGGGCATGGAGGTCGGGGTCGAAGGCGGCGTCGTGGGCGGCGTGCCGGGCGGCGTCATCGGGGGCGTGATCGGCGGCACCGGCGACGGGCCGGTGCTCGACTACGACCAGCCCCCGCGCCCGATCAAGATCACCAAGCCACAGTACCCGCAGGAGGCCTTCGTCAAGAAGATCGAAGGCATCGTCGAGGTCGAGATCCTCATCGACGCGAGCGGGAACGTCACCCGGGCCCGGGTCGTGCAGTCGATCCCCGCTCTCGACCAGGCCGCCGTGCAGACGGTCTACCAGTGGCGCTTCTCTCCGGCGATCAAGAACGGCCACCCGGTGGCCACCATCGCCCGCGCCCCGGTGACGTTCAGGATTTACTAGACGGCGGGGACCCTCCGGGGTCGACCCGGTGTCCAAGACGATGGAGGCGTCCCTTGACACCCCGAGAAATCGGGCATTAAAATCCGATTCTACCTGTCACCTCAGAGGGATCCGGGAAAGCGAGGCGTTCCATGCAGCAGAGGCTCTTCGAGGACCTCATAGAGTCCGACGTCGTCACCCACAAGACCAAGCAGTCGTATACGCTCCCGGTCTCCCTCGCGATCCACGCCGTGGTGCTCCTGATCGTCATCGTGGTGCCGCTGCTCACCTCGGAAGAGCTGCCCCAGCCGACCTCCGCGGTGAGGGCGTTCTTCGTGGAGCCGGCGGCGGCGCCTCCGCCCCCGCCGCCTCCGCCTCCGCCGGCGCCCAAGGCCCCGGTGACCCCCAAGGTCCAACCCAAGCCCGTCATCCAGGAGCCGCCGAAGTTCATCGCCCCCGTCCAGGTGCCCGAGCAGGTGAAGCCCGAGGAGGGGATCAACCTCGGGGTCGAAGGCGGCGTGGCGGGCGGGGTCGAGGGTGGCGTGCCGGGCGGCGTGGTGGGCGGCGTCGTGGGCGGGCTGCCCGACGCGCCGGCCCCGGTCACCCAGGCGGTGCGGGTGGGGGGGCAGATCAAGGAGCCGAAGAAGCTCAAGAACGTGAACCCGGTCTACCCCGACATCGCCAAGCAGGCCCGCGTGCAGGGGGTGGTGATCCTGGAGTGCACGATCAGCCCCCAGGGCAGGGTGACCGACGTGAAGGTCCTGCGCGGCATCCCCCTGCTCGACCAGGCCGCCATCGACGCGGTCAAGCAGTGGGTCTACACGCCCACCCTCCTCAACGGCGTGCCGGTGCCGGTCATCATGACCGTGACCGTGAACTTCAAGCTGTCCTAGGAACGAGCAGGAGCGAGACACCACTCCCGCAGGAGGACGAGAGCGATGCAGTTTGATCTGAGGACCATGGCCGAGCACATGGGCGGGGTGGCCTGGGGCGTCGTCTTCGTCCTGGCCGCCATGTCCATCTACTCCATCGGCGTGATGATCGAGCGCTACTACACCTACAGCCAGGCCACCAAGCAGTCCCGCAAGTACGCCCCGGAAGTGGCCCGCTTCCTCAAGCAGGGGAAGATCAAGGAGGCCATCGACGTCTCCAACGGGAAGAACGTCAAGCACTCCCACCTGGCCAAGGTCCTGGTGCTGGGCCTCCAGGAGTGGCAATACCAGATCGAGACCGGCGAGGTGCAGCGCGACAAGGAAGCGGCGGTCGACGCGGCCAAGCGGGCGATCCAGCGCGCCACCGCGGTGAACCTGGCCGACCTGAAACGCGGCCTGAGCGGCCTGGCCACGATCGGCTCCACCGCGCCCTTCGTGGGCCTCTTCGGCACCACCTTCGGCATCATCAACGCGTTCTCGGGCATGGCCCTCACCGGCTCGGGCGGCATCGCCGCCATCTCGGCCGGCATCGCCGAGGCGCTCATCACCACCGCCTTCGGCCTGTTCGTGGCGGTGCCGGCGGTGTGGGCGTACAACTACTTCGCGGGCAAGGTCGAGGGCTTCAACGTGGAGATGGACAACTCCAGCTCGGAGCTGCTCGACTACTTCATCAAGAAGGGCACGTAGGCCGCGAGGCCTGACGGCGGCGGGGCGACCCGCAGCCGCGCGCAAGGAGTTCGCCATGGCAATGGCAGTCGGCGGCAAGAAGGGCGGGGCGATAGCGGACATCAACGTCACGCCGATGGCCGACATCATGATCGTCCTGCTCATCATCTTCATGGTCATCACCCCCATGCTCCAGAAGGGGGTGGACGTGAAGCTCCCCATCGCCAGCAACACCAAGGAGAGGAAGGACGAGGCCAAGACCATCCGGGTCGCCATCCGCAAGGACGGCCAGACCTACCTCAACGACATCCCCCAGAAGGACCCCAACGACCTCACCGCCCAGGTCAAGGAGCGTCTCGAGGACCTGCCCGAGGGGCAGCGGACGGTCTACCTGAAGGCCGACACCGACCTCGAGTATTCCCAGGTCATGAAGGTCATGGACCTGCTCCGGGAGGCC
>QHVM01000082.1:123234-123749 GCA_003223555.1 Acidobacteriota bacterium
GCCCAGAAGGGCCTCGACATCGGCCTGCCCCAGGCCGACACCAACAAGCCGACGCCGCAGGAGCAGACCCAGTCGAACCAGGTCGTGCTCGGGCTGGAGGATTCGCCGGCCGGCGCGGTCATCACCGTGAACAAGAGCCCGGTGAGCAACATGGAGGAGCTGCACACCCGCCTGGCCGACATATTCCAGACCAAGTCCGACAAGACGATCTTCGTGAAGGCGTCGGGCAAGGTCCCCTACGGGAAGGTCGTGGAGGCGATGGACGTCGCCAGGGGGGCGGGCGTCGAGCGCATCGGGATCATCTCCGAGAAGATGCTCCAGGAAGCCGGCGCGGGCGAGTAGAGCCGGAGCCCGGCTCTAGCGACTGCTCGGGCTCGCCGCCGCGGGCGCGGGGCTCGCCTGCTCGGCCGCCTGCTGCTTCTTCAGCTCAAGGCCCTGCTTCTGCAGCGTAGCCGCCTCGTCCAGGAACTGCTGCCGCTGCCGGGGGTTCTTGGTCACGGTCGCCTTCACCCGGT
>QHVM01000082.1:123755-245065 GCA_003223555.1 Acidobacteriota bacterium
AGTAGTCGGGCTTGATCTTCAGCGCCTTGTCCACGTTCTCCAGGCCCTTGCCGGCGTACTGGTTCTTGGTCTCTTCCGAAAGGGTGGGGTCGCGGTACGCCTTGTCCCAGTAGAAGCTGGCGATCTTCTGGTACCCGCTGGCGTCGTTGGGATCGAGCGAGGCGCACCGCTCCAGGGTCGCGATGGCCTGGTCGAACTTGGACTTCCCGTTCCAGAGCGGCTTGTTGTAGAAGGCGGCCAGCGCCCCGCAGGCCTTGGGGTCGTTGGGGTTGGTCTCGGCGATCTTCTTGTAGAGGTCCTCGGCCTCCTGGACCTTCCCGAACTTCTCGTCGAGGTTGGCCATCGCGTAGAGGTTCTTGGTGTCGTTGGGATTGTCGGCGACGAGCTGCTCGGCGTACTCCTTCGCCTTGTCGAAGTCCTTGTAGGGGTCGTCGGAGTAGATGGCGGTCAGCGCGCCCAGCGTGTTGACCTTGACCTTCTTCAGGTTCGCCGAGCGGCCGGAGTTGACGTCCAGCGATTTCTTGTAGGCCTCGATCGCCTTTTCGAGATGCTCGCGGTTGTCGGGGGTGTCCTTGCCGGGACGGAAGAGGGCCTGATGGGAGCTGCCCAGGTAGAACCATGCCTCGGCGAAGCGGGGATCGAGGTTGACCGCCCGCTCGTAGTCGACGACCGCCCGCTTGAAGTTCTCCTCCTTGTAGTCCTTGTTGCCGTCCTTCATCGCCGCCTTGGACTTCACCCGCGCGCAGCCGGAGGCGAAAAGGGGGACGAGGCCGGCAAAGACGAGCGCCTGCAGCCGGAGCTTCATGAGCCGTCTCCCTGGAAAAGGTTGAGGGTAAAGGCCCTCAAGGCGAATCGAGGGAGGGGATTATGGCCCACGTCCGCGACGCAAGTCAACCTCGCGGCGCGCGCGGGCCGCTGCCTTGACGCTCCGCTGCCCGGCTCCTAAACTGATGATGCGACGCGCCGCCGCGCGGCGCGGCGGTGCTCTGCGCTCCCGCGGCCGATGATCCGCTTCGAAGACATCTACGAGAACGTCCGGCAGCACCACCCGGGGGCGGACCTCGAGCTGCTCCGCAAGGCCTACATCTTCTCCGCCGTCGAGCACAAGGGACAGACGCGCGCTTCGGGCGAGCCGTACCTGGTGCATCCGCTGGAGGTGGCGGCCATCCTGGCCGAGATGCGCATGGACCCGGCGTGCGTGGCGGTGGGGCTGCTCCACGACGTGCTCGAGGACACGCTCACCGACCCGGAGCGCATCAAGGAGCACTTCGGCGACGACGTGCTGCACATCGTCGAGGGCGTGACCAAGATCAGCAAGATCCCCTTCTCCAGCTCCGAGGAGCGCCAGGCGGAGAATTTCCGCAAGCTGCTCCTGGCCATGGTCGACGACGTGCGGGTCATCCTGGTCAAGCTCGCCGACCGCCTCCACAACATGCGCACCCTCCAGTACCTGCCCGCCGAGCGCCGGCAGCGCATCGCCCGCGAGACGATGGACATCTACGCGCCGCTGGCCGGACGCCTGGGCATGAGCAAGATCAAGAACGAGCTGGAGGACCTCGCCTTCCAGTACCTGGAGCCCGAGAGCTACCAGGACCTCGCGGCCCAGGTCGAGGAGCGCCGGCGGGAGGCGATCGCCTTCATCGAGAAGATCAAGGGGGTGGTGGACGAGAAGCTCCACGGGGCGGGCATGCAGGCGGAGCTGGAGGGGCGCATCAAGCGGCTCTACTCCATCCACCAGAAGCTGCGGCGGCAGCGGATCGGCGTGGACCAGGTCTACGACTTCGTGGCCCTGCGGGTCATCGTCCCCACCATCCCCGATTGCTACGCGGTGCTCGGGATCCTGCACAACCTCTGGCGGCCGGTGCCGGGGCGCATCAAGGACTTCATCGCCATGCCGCGACCCAACGGCTACCAGGCCCTGCACACCTCCGTCATCGGCGACGAGGGCCATCCCTTCGAGGTCCAGATCCGCACCCTGGAGATGCACCGGGTGGCCGAGGAGGGCATCGCCGCCCACTGGAAGTACAAGGAGGGCCGGAGCGGCTTCGACAAGGACGACCAGGCCTTCGCCTGGCTCCGCCAGCTGCTGGAGTGGCAGCAGGAGGTCAAGGATCCCCACGAATTCCTGAATTCGCTGAAGCTGGACCTCTACCCGGAGGAGGTCTACTGCTTCACGCCCAAGGGGGAGGTCAAGACGCTGCCGCGGGGGGCGAGCCCGGTGGACTTC
Organism: Acidobacteriota bacterium; assembly: GCA_003223555.1. Taxonomy (GTDB): domain Bacteria; phylum Acidobacteriota; class Vicinamibacteria; order Fen-336; family Fen-336; genus AA32. Next base: position 125,983 of record QHVM01000082.1, read on the forward strand.
GCCTACGCCATCCACACCGAGATCGGCCACCAGTGCGTGGGGGCGCGGGTGAACGGGAAGATGGTCCCCCTCCGCTACAAGCTCAAGAACGGGGACATCGTGGAGATCCTCACCTCGCCCGGCCACCATCCCAGCCGCGACAACCTGGCCCTGGCCGTGACCAACAAGGCGCGGGCCAAGATCCGCCATTACCTGAACATCGCCGAGCGGCAGCAGGCGGTCGAGATCGGCCGCCGGCACTTCGAGCGCGAGCTGAAGCGCTACGACCTCACGCCGAAGAAGCTGGAGCCGGCCCGCCTGGAATCGCTGGCCCACGAGCTGGGGGTGGGGAGCCGGCCCGACGACCTCTTCACCGCCGTCGGCTACGGCAAGGTGTCGATGCGCCAGGTGCTCGCCCGCCTGTTGCCGGCCGAAAAGCTCGCCCCTCCCGAGCCCGAGAAGCCGCGGCCGCTCGCCGACGCGGTCAAGCGGCTGCTGCGGGTGGGGGAGGAGCGCATCAAGGTGCGGGGCACGGACGACCTGCTGATCTACCGGGCCAAGTGCTGCAACCCCATCATGGGCGAGCCGATCGTGGGCTACATCACCCGCGGCAAGGGAGTATCCGTCCATGCCCAGAGCTGCCCGAACGTCGTGAACCTGATGTACGACCCCGAGCGGCGCATCCCGGTCGAGTGGGAACAGGGATCCGAGGGGGCCTACGAGGTCCGGATCAACGTGGGCGTGGAGGACCGGCCCGGCCTGCTCGCCGCCATCACCACGATGCTGGCGGGCATGAACACCGACATCCGCGACGCCGACGTGCGGACCTTCGACGACCAGACGGCCTCCATCGAGCTGACCCTGCGCATCCAGGATCTCAAGCACCTGGAGAAGGTCGTCAAGTCCATCCGCGGCGTGAGCGGCGTCATCGAGGTCGAGCGCCACAGCGTGGCCCGCTAGCGCGGGCCCTTGATGTTGAGCCCGTCTTGCCAGTAGGCTTGGGATGCCAATTGCCACGGCGGCGAGCCTAGCGGGATTCACTCCCGCGCAGCGAGCGGGGGTCCGGGGGGCACCGCTGGCGCCCCCGCGTCAATAAGGAGGATCAACTTTGCCCAAGAAGCACGTGGCCACGAAACACGCCCCCACTCCCATCGGTCCCTACTCGCAGGGCGTGATCGCCGGTGGCCTGCTTTTCGTCTCCGGCCAGATCCCCATCGATCCCTCCACCGAGAAGCTGGTGGAGGGCGACATCACGGTCCAGACCGAGCAGGTCCTCAAGAACGTCCTCGCCGTCCTCAAGGAGGCGAAGATGGGACCGGAGAACGTGGTCAAGGCAACCGTCTTCCTCGCCGACCTGACCGACTTCCCGCAGATGAACGACGTCTACGGCAAGTACCTGGGGAAGGAGCCGCCCGCCCGCTCGACCATCCAGGCCGCCGCCCTGCCCCGCGGGGTCAAGATCGAGATCGACGTCATCGCTGCGTTTTGATTCCGAATGCGGCGCGCTCCGCTCCGCGCCAGCCGTTATCGACAGAGGAAACGCTCCGCTGCGCGCGCCGAACGCTGGCGCCGGGAGAATTGTCCCAGCTTCCTGTAGAGGGTCTGTTCTCTGCGGCCTCTGCGCGCTCTCTGCGGCCTCTGCGTTAATTAAAAGGTTACGCCGCGGAAGGGGCGAGCTTGCGGGCGGGGGCCGGCTTGGCCACCTTGCCCGAGCGCAGGCAGCGCGTGCACACGCGCAGGCGCCGCTGCACGCCGTTCTGGACCGCGCGCACCCGGCGGAGGTTGGGGTTGAAGCGCCGGTGGGTCACGTTGTGGGCGTGGCTGATCCGGTTGCCGGACTGGGGGCCCTTCCCGCAGACGTCGCACCGCTGTGCCATGAGCATCCTCCCGGGCCCGTCGGACCTCGCCCGAAACCGCGATTATAGCGGCCGGCGACGGATGACGTCAACGCGGGCGCGCCTCCGCCGGAGGGCTCCGCATTTGCTATGATCGGCCACCATGGTCCAGTTCAACTTTGCGGAACGGACCATCAAGGCCAAGGTGGTCTACTACGGGCCCGCGCAGTCGGGCAAGACCACCAACCTCGAGCACATCCATCGCCTCACCGACCCCGCCGGCAACAACCGTTTGATCTCCCTCAACACCGCCCAGGACCGGACGCTCTTCTTCGACCTGCTTCCCTTCAGCCTGGGGGCGATCTCGGGTTACGACTTCAAGGTCCAGCTCTACACCGTTCCCGGCCAGGTCCAGTACAACGCCACCCGGCGCGTGGTGCTGGCCGGAGCGGACGCGGTGGTGTTCGTGGCCGACTCGCGCCGGTCGCTGCTCAAGGAGAACGTCGCCGCCTTCGAGAACATGAAGGTGAACCTCCTCGCCAACCGCCTCGTCCCCGAGAAGCTGCCCCTCGTGCTCCAGTACAACAAGCAGGACCTGCCCGACCTGCTCTCGACGGCCGAGCTGGGAAAGGCGCTGAACACCTGGAACCGGCGGGCCTTTCCCGCCGTCGCCTCCCGCGGCGAGGGGGTCATGGAGACCTTCGTCGCCGTCGTACAGGAGATGCTCACCGCGATCGCGGTGAAGTACAACCTCAAGGAGAAGGGACTGGACCCCGCGGCGGTGCCGGAGACGGTGGCGGAGGCCTTCGCGGCCGTCTTGCGCCGGGCGGGTGGAGGGGCGCCCGGCCGCGCGCCCGACGAGACGCCCGCCGCTCCGGCGCGGATCGTGGTCGCGGCCTCGGCGGAGGCGCCGCCGGCCGCGCCCTCCCCGGCGTCGGCCGAGGGTGGAGTGGTGTCCGAGGAGCTGCTCCACCGCTCGATCCGCTCCAATGTAGAGCTGGCGGAGGCCCTGGCCGGGCTGGTGCGGGAGATGAACCTCGGCCTGGCGTCCATTCTTGCCCAGCTCGACCGGCTCTCCGCCGAGGGGGGCGGGCCGGCCCGGGCGGCCGTCGAAACGATCCGGTCGGACGCGTCGCGGCTGAGGCGGCTGGTGGAGGGCCTGGCCACCGCCGACGCCGCGTCCCCGGCCGCCGCCTCGGGCGCCTCCGCCCCGCCTGCCCCGGTCCCCGGCGATCTCGACGCGCTCGTCCGCAGCACCCTCGCCCTGCACCGGGCGCCCCTCGACGCACGCGGCGTCAACGTGCAGTCCCGCATCCCCCCCGGCACCGCGCTGCCCCGCGGAGGGACCGAAGAGCTGCAGCGTACGCTGGGGGGCCTCATCTCCGCCCTCGGCGACATCGTGCCCGCCCGCTCGTCCGTCGCCCTGCGCTGCGAGCGGAAGCCGGTCCTGCTCCGCGGGGCAGAGGGCGAGGTGAAGCGGGACTTCCTCATGCTCGCCCTCGCGCACGACGGCGCGCTCGGCCCCGACGACCAGCAGCGCATCGCCGCCGGCAGCGATCCCGGCCCCTTCGGCGACGCGGTGCGGCACATCCGCGACCTGGGCGGCTTCGTACGCTTCGCGCCCCTTCCCGGGGGCGGCCTCGAGACACGCGTCTTCCTGCCGGCCTCTTGCGGAGCGTCATCCTTGCCTTCGTCTTGTCGCTCGCTCCCGCCTCCGGGCGGGCGGCGGGCTTCGCCTTGTTCGAGCATGGCGGCCAGGGCATGGGCTTCGCGGGGGCCTTCACCGCCCAGGCCTCCGACCCCTCGGCCATCTTCCACAACCCGGCCGGCATCGCCTTCCTCCGGCGCAAGCAGGTCTACCTCGGCGGCACGGCGGTGATGCCGACGTGGCGCTTCGAGGGCGCGAGCCCGTTCCCGGGCGCGGGCGTGAGCGAGCACGACTCCGTCTCGGTGCTGCTGCCGCCGGCCGCCTACTACACGCAGCCGTTCAGCCCCCGGGTGGCCTTCGGGATCGGGGTGAACGTGCCCTTCGGGCTGAAGACGGAGTGGGCCGAGCCCGACCGCTTCAGCGGGCGGTACATCTCGCAGAAGGCCGCCCTCGGCGGCTTCGCCGTGAACCCGACCGTGGCCTTCAAGCTCGCCGACCGCCTGGCGGTGGGCGCGGGGCTCGACGTGCGCTTCTCGAAAGTGACCCTCGAGCGGCGCATCCCCGTGATCAATCCCTTCACGCTCAAGCCGGTGGACGCGGCCGCCGAGCGGATGGAGGCCGGCACCGACACCGGCATCGGCTTCGACGCGGGGGTGCTGGCCAAGGTCAGCGAGGAGCTGTCGATCGGCGTCAGCTACCGGCACCGGGTGAAGGTCGACTACGAGGGGACGGCGTCGTTCGCGCCGATCTCCACCGGCAACGCCCAGCTCGACGCGCGGGTGGCGGGCGCGCTGCCGGCGGGCAGCCTGCCCCTGCGCTCCTCGATCACCTTCCCCGCCTTCGCCTCCGGCGGCCTGGCCTACCATCGCGGCGACTGGGTGCTCGAGGCGGACGTCGACTGGTACCGGTGGTCGGCCTTCCAGTCGATCCCGGTCACCTTCCCGGACCGCACGGATCTCTCGGGGGCGATCACCGAGGACTACCGCGATTCCTTCCAGTACCGTCTGGGCGCCGAGCGCACGCTGAACGACACGTGGACCGTGCGCGGCGGCTACTTCTGGGACGAGACCCCGGCCCCGCCGGCCAGCCTCTCCCCGCTGCTGCCCGACGCCGACCGCAACGGGTTCTGCCTGGGCGCGTCGTGGCGGTCGGGATCGCTCAGCGTCGACGCCGCGAGCTGGCTCGTGCTCGCCCGCGACCGCTCGACGGCGGGGCTGAACCGCGACGGCTTCGAAGGCACCTACAAGAGCCGCGCCTTCACGGTCGGGATCTTCATCGGCTACGCGTTCTAGGGGCCGGCGCCGCCTTCGCCGCCGCCCTCTGGTCCGCCGGCGGCCCTGCGCACGCCCAGACCAGCTTCTCCACCTACGTGGCCCTCGGCGACAGCCTCACCGCCGGCTACTCCAACGGGTCGCTCGTAGAGACCCACCAGCGAAGCTCGTACCCGGCGCTGCTCGCCCGGCAGGCGGCGGTGACCGGCTTCGAGCAGCCGCTCGTCTCCGACCCGGGGATCCCCACCGAGCTGGGATTGCTGAGCCTGATCCCCCCCGTGGTGGCGCCGAAGGCCGCCACCCAGGGCGCGCCGCTGCGCCTCACGCTGTCGCGGCCCTACAACAACCTCGGCGTGCCCGGGGCGACGGTGACGGACCTGCTCACGCGGGTGACCGACGCCGGCGGTTTCCACGACCTCGTGCTGCGCGGCGGTGGCACCGCCCTCGCTCAGGGGCTCTCCCTGAAGCCGACGGTGCTGACGCTGTGGACCGGGAACAACGACATCCTGGGCGCCGCCCTGCGCGGGCAGGCGATCGAGGGCGTGACGATGACGCCGCTGGCGAGCTTCCGGGCCGCGTTCCAGTCGGTGGTGAACGCGGTCAAGGCCAGCGGAGCTTTCGTCGTCGCCGCCAACGTCCCCGAGGTCACGTCCATTCCCTACGTGACCACCATCGCGCCGGTGGTCGTCAATCCCACGACGGGCGTGCCGGTGCGCGTGAACGGCCAGACGGTGCCGCTGCTGGGGCCGAGCGGGCCCCTGCCCGCGAGCGCGCTCGTGACGCTGGCCGCGGCGCCCCTGCTCCTCCGGGGCCAGGGCATCCCGACCTCGCTCGGCGGCACCGGGGTCGGCCTGCCCGACGAGGTGGTCCTGGGACCGGGGGAGCAGGCGTCCATCCACGCGCGGGTGGCGGAGTTCAACCAGGCCATCGCCGAGATCTGCCAGGGAGCGGGCATCCCGGTGTTCGACGTCAACGCCTTCTTCGCCGACCTGGCCGCCCACGGCCGCATGATCGGCGGCATCACGCTCACGAGCGCGTTCCTCACCGGGGGCCTGTTCGGCTACGACGGCGTCCATCCCAGCGACATCGGCTACGCCCTGGTGGCCAACGAGTGGATCCGGGTGATCGACTCCCATGGGGGACAGCTCCCCGTGATCGATCTCGGGCCCTACCTGGGGGTGGTGAGCAGCGCGGAGGCGCGCGCGGCGCAGGCCGGCGGGGGCCGTGGTCCGGCGCCCTGGACGGCCTTCACGGCCGAGGCGTACCAGGCGCTGCTCGCGGCCTTCCCCCGCGTGGACGGCCGCTAGTCGGCCAGCGCCTGCTCGATCCGGCGCCGGACCGCCAGGGGCATGCGCGGCCGAGGCGATTCGCGGCACAGCCGGGCCAGGTCCTCGAAGTCCCGGTGCAGATCGCCGCAGTCGGCGCATTCGGCGAGGTGCTTCTCGATGGCGGCGCAGTCGCTCTCGGCCAGGGCGCCGTCGCGCAGATCCGTCAAGCGGCGGGCCAGATCGTCGCACTTCATCGCGGTACCGCTCCCTTGAAGTGGTCGGCGAGGAGGGCCCGCAGCCGCAGGCGGGCCCGATGCAGGTGCACCCGCACCGTCCCCGCCTCCAACCCGAGCACCGAGGCCGCTTCGCCCGTCGACAGCCCGTCCATCTCGCGCAGGGTGAAGACCGCGCGCTGCAGTGGCGTCAGCCGCTGCAGCGCCGCCTCCAGCGCCTCGTGCGTCTGGCTCCCCCAGAGGATCTCGTCCGGTGGCCGCGCCCAGGCGGGCACGCGGGCCAGGCGGTCGTCGTCCGGCCCCAGGAGGCCGTCCTCGTCCTCGGGCAGGGGCGTCTCCTTGCCGCGCTGACGGATGAGGTCCACCGCCTTCGTGTAGACGATCCGGTGCAGCCAGGTCGCGACGTTGGCCTCACCTCGAAAGCTGTCGAACTTGCGCAGCGCGGTCGTGAAGGCCTCCTGCACGGCGTCGGCGGCCAGGTCGGGGTCCCGGGTGAGGCGCAGGGCGAAGGCGTACAGCCGGTCGCCGTGCTCGGCGAGGGCGCGGGTGAGCAGCGGACGCGGACGCGGCTCCTCGGAAGGCGGCTCCTCGGGAGGCCCGGGCATGGGCTGAATGTAATCCCGACCGGGCCCCACGTCCATCACTTGGAAGCGGTCACTTTCTCCGGGGCATGGGCGTCGAGCAGGGTCCGCAGCTCCTGGGGGGACAGCGCGCCCACCCGCTGGTCCACGACCCGCCCGTTGCGGAACACGAGCAGGGTCGGAATCGACACGATGTCGTAACGCACCGCGACGTCCGGGCTGTAATCGACGTCGAGCTTGCCGACGGTCACGCGGCCGGCATACTCCCGGGCCAGCTCGTCGACGAGGGGGCCGATCTTCCGGCAGGGCGGGCACCAGGCGGCCCAGAAGTCCACCAGCACCGGCCTCTCGGCGCGCAGCACGCCGGCCTCCCAGTTCTGGCCCGTGAACACGCAGGTCGCCTCGGTCAAGGGCACCTCCCTCGGATGTCTCGGCCCTTGGACGGACGAAGCCCGCTTTCGTTACCGCTCGGGAGCCCCCGGCGCCCTCGGCGCCCCTGCTTGCCCTGCGCTCGGCGCCCTTCTAGATCTTCAGCATCTTGCGGAGGACCGTGTGGAGGATGCCGCCGTTGCGGTAGTAGTTGATCTCGACCGGCGTGTCGAGCCGGGCGGTCACGGCGAACGAGTCCTTCGTCCCGTCCGGGCGCTCCACCTGCACGGTCAGGTCCTGGCGTGGCCTCAGCTCGCCTCGCAGGCCGGCGATGGCGATCTTCTCCTGGCCGGTGAGACCGAGGCTCTCGACGTTCTGCCCGCTCTTGAACTGGAGGGGCAGCACTCCCATGCCGACCAGGTTGCTGCGGTGGATGCGCTCGAAGCTCTCCGCCACCACTGCCCGCACTCCCAAGAGCAGCGTGCCCTTGGCCGCCCAGTCGCGGGACGAGCCGCTGCCGTACTCCTTGCCGGCCAGGACCACCAGCGGCGTACCCTTCTTCCGGTAGCGCTCGGCGGCGTCGTAGATGTCCATCCGTTCCCCGGACGGAACGTGGATGGTCACCCCGCCCTCCGTGCCGGCGACCATCAGGTTCTTGAGGCGGATGTTGGCGAAGGTGCCGCGTACCATCACCCGGTCGTTGCCCCGCCGCGAGCCGTAGGAGTTGAAGTCGCGCCGGGAGACTCCTTTGGACTTCAAGTACCTCCCGGCCGGGCTGTCCTCCGCGATGTCCCCCGCGGGGGAGATGTGATCGGTGGTCACCGAGTCGCCCAGGACGGCCAGGATCCGCGCGCCCTCGACATCCCGCGGCGGCGGGACGTCGAGGGTCAGGTCCTGGAAGAACGGCGGGTCCTGGATGTAGGTGGATTCCCCGGAGAACGCGAACAGGTCGCCCTCGGGCACGCGGATCGCGTTCCAGGTCGCGTTGCCGTCGAAGACGTTGGCGTAGGTGCGGGAGAACATCTCCTCGCGGATGGACGCCTCCATCGCCGCCACCTCGGCCTGGCCGGGCCACACGTCCTTGAGGTACACGGGAGCGCCGGCGCGGTCCTTTCCCAGCGGCTCGGTGGCGAGGTCGAGGTCGGTGGTGCCGGCCAGCGCGTAGGCGACGACGAGGGGCGGGGAGGCGAGGTAGTTGGCCTTGACGTCCGGGTTGATCCGGCCCTCGAAGTTGCGGTTGCCCGACAGCACCGCCGCCGCCACCAGCTTGCCGTCGGCCACCGCCCGGTGCACGGGGTCGGGCAGCGGCCCGCTGTTGCCGATGCAGGTGGTGCAGCCGTAGCCCACCAGGTGGAACCCGAGCGCTTCGAGGTCCTTCATGAGGCCCGCGCGCTCCAGGTACTCGGTGACCACCTTCGAGCCGGGGGCGAGGCTCGTCTTGACGTAGCGGGGCACCCGCAGGCCGCGCTCGGCGGCCTTGCGCGCGAGAAGCCCGGCCCCCAGCATCACCGAGGGGTTCGAGGTGTTGGTGCAGCTCGTGATGGCGGCGATGACGACGGCGCCGTGGTGCAGCTCGGCGCGCTCGCCCAGCATCTCCACCGGGGCGGTGCGAGGCAGGTCCGACTCGGCGAGGCCGAAGCCGCGGTCCTTCACCGGCGCGGTCAGGGCCTGCCGGAAGGCGGTCTTCATCTGGCGCAGCGGCACCCGGTCCTGGGGGCGCTTCGGCCCGGCCAGGCTCGGCTCGACCTCGGCGAGATCGAGGCTGAGCGTGTCGCTGAAGACGGGATCGGGCGTGGCGTCGGTGCGGAAGAGGTCCTGCTCCTTGCAGTAGCGCTCGACCAGCTCCACCTCGGAGGCCGTACGGCCGGTCCGGCGCAGATAGGCCAGCGTCTCGTCGTCCACCGGGAAGAAGCCGCAGGTCGCCCCGTACTCGGGGGACATGTTGGCCACGGTGGCGCGGTCGGCCAGGCTCATCTGGCCGAGCCCGGGCCCGTAGAACTCCACGAACTTCTCGACCACCCCCGTCTTGCGCAGGAGCTGGGTGACGGTGAGCACGAGGTCGGTGGCGGTGACGCCTTCCCTGAGCCGCCCGGTGAGCCGGAAGCCGACCACCTGCGGTGTGACCATGTACAGGGGCTGGCCGAGCATGACCGCCTCGGCCTCGATGCCGCCCACGCCCCAGCCGAGGACGCCCAGCCCGTTGATCATCGTGGTGTGGGAGTCGGTCCCCACCAGCGTGTCGGGGAATGCGGCCCGGGATTCGTTCTCGGCCCGGCTGATCACGACCTTGGCCAGGAACTCGAGGTTGACCTGGTGGACGATGCCGGTGGCGGGAGGCACCACGCGGAAGCCCGCGAAGGACTTCTGGCCCCACCGCAGGAACTCGTAGCGCTCGCGGTTGCGTTCGAACTCGATCTCCGCGTTCCGCCGCAGCGCGTCGGGGCTGGCGTAGACGTCCACCTGCACCGAGTGGTCGACCACCAGGTCCACCGGCACCAGGGGGTTGATCCGCCGCGGGTCGCCCCCCAGCCGCTTGACCGCCCCCCGCATGGACGCCAGATCCACCACCGCCGGCACGCCGGTGAAGTCCTGGAGGATCACGCGCGCGGGCATGAAGGGCAGCTCGACGTCCTTCGGCGTGTCCGCGTCCCAGGCGGCGAGGTTCTTCACGTCGGCCTCGGTCACCAGCTCGCCGTCCAGGTTTCGCAGGACGGACTCGAGGAGGATCTTGATGGAGAAGGGAAGGCGGCTCAGGCCGGGGGCGAGCCCGGCCCGCTCGAGGGCGGCCAGCCGATGGATCACCACCTCGCCCTGCCCGGTCCGCAGCGTGCCGCGGGCCCCGAACACGTCGCGCTTCATGGTGCCGCCTTCCGCTCGCGCGAGAGCAAGCCCCGCGCTCGCTCTGTGATGCCTGAGTCTACCTCGGGGCCCGGCAACCCGTCGCTTCGCTCTTGCCTGTGACACGGCGGTCCGCTATATTCCCGGCCAGCCGAGCGAAGCGTTCGCCGGGCGCATCAGGAAGGGCGCGATGAGATCACGATCGCGATGGGTCCTCCTCTCCCTGTGCGGCATCCTCCTTCATCCCCGCCTCGCGGCGGCGCAGAACGCCACCGTTGAGGTGCCCCAGCTCGTCCTCAATCAGCTCGTCGCCGAGATGGGAGTGCAATCCGCCTCCGGCGTCTACCACCCTCCGGGCCCGGCGCCGGCATCCAGCGCCGTCCCGTGGCAGTGGTGGGTCACCGACGCGCGCTTCACGCTCGGGCCGGAAGCCATGACCTTCACCGCCAGCGTCCGCGCCCAGGTGAACACCCAGGTCACGAGCGAGACGCGGACCGTGCCCGCTTCGGTCGCCTTCGACCCGTCGACGAGCCGGCTGCGGATCACCGTGGGCACCTTCAAGGTTCCGGTGCAGTCGGCCGGCGTCGTCCTGACCCAGATCGACGTGGCCAAGCTCTACGGGTTCGCGGTCCCCGTCGCCCCCCAGATCTTTACCCTTCCCCTTCCCGGGGGCGGGACGCGCACGGTGACGGCTCACGTCACCGGCGTGACCACCCAGGTCCAGCCGGGCAAGCTGGTGCTGAACGTCGACGTGGGCTTCTGACATGGGGGACCGTCGCGCATGGCCGGTGGTGGCGGCCACGCTCGTCCTCACCATTGCCCTGTCACCGGGAGCGGCTGCGGACGAGCGACCCTCCGCGCTCCACCCGCCCCCTCGGCCCGGGATCCCGGACAAGGTCGTCCTGCGGGTCTACGAGTCGACCTTCAACGGGCTGGCGGACGCTCTCGGCCCGTTGAAGCTCACCGGACACTATGACTTCAGCGTGACGGCGTGCGTGCCGATGACCTCGCTGTGCACGACCACGGATATCTGCAATTCCGACTGGACCGTGACCGTGAGCCATCTCCATTTCTCGATCTCGCCCTCGAAGATCGCCGTGACCGGCCAGGGCGACGCCGCCTGGTGCGGGGTCGGCTCCACGTTCACGCTCGGGACGACGGCCGAGGTGGCCAAGACCTCGATCCTGATCTTTCAACCCGGCTCCCACCAGGCGCCGACCACGCTGGACGCCGTCCGGGTGAGCGTGAGTCCCACGAGCGCACAGCCCGTCCTCGGCATCCCCGGCTACTCGGTCAAGCTGCCCATCCACATCGACGTGGGGCCGGCCCTGACCCTCCCCGTCATTCCGCTGACCACCTCGCTGGTGTCGTTCGAGACGGCGGCGGGACCGCAGAGTCTCCGCTTGAGCCCGGCCGCGGTGACCATCGTCAAGCGCGATCACTACGTCGAGCTCCACAGCGGGCTGCGCCTGTGGTAGCGGCCCGCGCCATGTCGGCGGCGGGCGGGCGGGCGCACGCCCTGCTGCCGGCGGTCTTCTGCCTCGCCTTGCCGGGATGCCAGAGCACCATACAAATTCCCGGCAGCCTCGACCCCAACTCACCGGCGATCGCGGTCGTCGAATTCCGCCTCCCGCCCAATGGGCCGCTGGCCACGCTGCCCTATGACTCGTACCAGTTCCAGTGGGTCGGCGAGTGGGTGTCGTCCGACAGCGAGACGACCGACCCCTCGCTGCAAACGGATGCGACGCAGACGATCACCGTCCCGAAGGACGACATCTACCTGTCCCGCGTCGCGACGTTCCCGCCGCTCGGCAGCCTCCGCGGAGGCCGCTGGTCGATCGCGCTGCTGATGACCGGCGGCCCGAACCACGAGCAGATCGGGTTCTGGCCGTGCGTCCTGCCCGGCAGCCAGCCGCCGCCGACGCCGAACAACGAGCTGCCCTACTTGGCGCCGGCGTCCAGCACGCTGGTGACGTTCCAGGGACATGACGACGGAAGCGTGACCTGCACCGCCGCCCTCACGTAGTTGCCCTTCCAGCCCCAACAGATGCCTAGGACACTTCGGGGCTGTCGACGTCGAAGAAGCGCAGCGGCCGGTCGGCGGCCTGGCGGATCCCCACCCGCACCGAGACGCCGATCCGGCGCGGGGGAGGCCCCTCCCGCAGCGTCAGCCGCGAGGCGGGATCGAAGAGGTGACGCCCGCTGTCGGAGGTGTCGAGGCGCAGCGCACGGCAGAGCCGGCCCGGCCCCCGCAGCGAGCCGGCCGGCAGCCGCCCGAGCGGCTCCGCCGCCCGGACGAGCACGCAGCCGGGAAGGCCCTCGCGGTCCACCGAGACGTTGAGGCAGTGGTGCATGCCGTAGATGAAGTAGACGTAGACCGTCCCCGGCGGTCCCCAGAGCGGCTCGGTGCGGCGCGTGCGGCGGCCGCCGTAGGCGTGGGCAGCCGGGTCCTCCTCGCCGAGGTAGGCCTCGGTCTCCACGATGCGGGCGGCCAGCGCCGCGCGACTCGCCCGGCGGACGAGCACCTTGCCGAGGAGGAACCGCGCCGCTTCGACGGGCGGCTGGCCGAGGCCGGCCAGCAGCCGCTTCCGCTCCGCGGGTCCCGGCCCGGCCGCGCGGGGGACGGCTTCAGCGGAAGGCAAGGACCTCGTCGAGCACGCGGCCGGCGGCCCCGCTCGGCGTCTCGACGCCGAGGATCTCGGCGAGCGTCGGGGCCACGTCGTTGACGGTGACCTCGCGCCGGTAGATCCCGGGGCGGATGCCCGGCCCCATGAAGATCACCGGGACGTGGGTGTCGTAGCCGAAGACGCTGCCGTGAGTGGTTCCGGTCGCGGCAAACATCCAGTAGGGGTCCACGAGCACCTGCACGTCGGCGCTGCGCTGGGCCTGCACGCTGTTGACGAGCGTGCGCCCCAGGGGATCGCCGGCGGCGGCCCCCGAGAGCAGCTCGTGGAGCGTGAAGGCCCGCAGCACGTGGGGCAGCGTTTCGGCGGCGTCCCGCGCCGCGTCCTGCAGCTCGTCTAGGTCGAGCTTCTTGTCCGCGATCAGCTTCCGGTTGAGGTAGATGGAGTGGTCGGACGGGCTGACCACCCACTGGCCTTCTCCCCACCGCCCGGCCAGGGCTGCCTGCACCGCCTGGCGCACGCTTCCCACCGCCAGCCGCCCGCCGGGCATCCGGCGCGCCGCCTCGACCTCGGGCGCGGGAGCCACGCCGTGGTCGGCGGTCAGGACGACGAGCACGCTGCGCATGCCGACCCGCGCCTCCAGGAAAGCGAAGAGCCGGCCCAGGGTCTTGTCGGTCCGCAGCGAGACGTCACGCACCTCGGCTGAGTCCGGCCCGTGCTCGTGGCCGACCGGGTCGTTGGAGGAGAAGCTCAGCGTGAGCAGGTCCGTCTCCCCGCGCTGCCCGAGCCGCTCCGCCTCCACCGCCCGCTCGGCCAGCGCCTCGAGCAGCTCGTTGCCGAAAGGGCTGGAGTACACGGCGCCGTAGAGGGCCGGCCCCGCCTCCGGCGGCAAGGACCCCCCCGCCCACCTCGCCCCCCGGAACGCGTCGGCCGGGCGCCCGGCGTCGAAGCCGGCCACCCAGTCGGGCAGGGCGGCGAAGTAGAAGGTGCTGCTGACGAACAGCCCCGTCTGCGGGTCGTACCAGAAGGCGCCGTCGGCCATGTGGCCCGCGGGCAGGACGGCGCTGCGGTCCTTCAAGGAGAGCCCGATCACCCTGGCCCGCGAGCCGGTGGCGATCTTCAGCTCGTCGCCCACGGTGCTCACGAGCATCCGCCGGGGCGAAGCGCCCTCGCCGGCGCCGCCGAGGATCTTCTCCGCCGGATCGGACACGCTCGTGACGGACCGTCCGGTGGCCCGGTCGTACCAGTCGTTGCCGATGATGCCGCTCACGGCCGGCAGCGCGCCCGACATGTAGGTGCTGTGGCCGATGGCGGTGACGGTGGGGAAGTGCTGGAAGCGGGCCTGGGTGAACACGGCCCCCCGCTCGAGTAGCCGGTGGAGGCCGCCGGTGTACTCGGCGCGGAACCGGGTGAGGTAGTCGTAGCGGAACTGGTCGATCGCGAGCGCGAGCACGAGCTTCGGCCGGGGAGCGGCGGCGGGGGCCGGCGAGGGCCGGACGGCCGGCGACGCGGTGGCGGCGGCCAGCAGCAGCGACGCCAGGGCCGTGATCATCCCATGAGACTATATCGAAATGGCGCGATCGGAGCGTCGGCCGCAGGCCTTCCGTCCCGTCCCCCGCACGGGCGTCATCTTCGTGATGGGAGAGGCGGCGCGCTGCGGCTACGACGCGCGCTCCGCCGAGTGGAGCAACCTCGGCCAGGGCATGCCGGAGACCGGCGCGCTGCCCGGCGGTCCTCCGCGCGTGGACAACGTCGGCGTGGACCCGGGCGACCTGCAGTACGCGCCGATCGCCGGGATCTGGGAGCTGCGCGCGGCGGTGGCCGACTTGTACAACGCCCTGCACCGGCGCGGGCGGGCCAGCCGCTACCGGGCCGAGAACGTCGCCATCGCCGGCGGCGGCCGCGCCGCGCTCACCCGCGTGGCGGCGGCCCTCGGCGGCATCAACCTCGGCCACTTCCTGCCCGACTACACCGCCTACGAGGAGCTGCTGGAGATCTTCCGCGCCTTCAGCTCCATCCCGATCCTGCTCGACCCCGAGCAGGGCTACGCGTTCACCGCCGCCGAGCTGCGCAAGGAGATCCTCGGCCGCGGCCTGGGGGCCGTGCTCGCCTCCAACCCGGCCAACCCCACCGGCCGCGTGGTGGCGGGGACGGAGCTGCAGGGGTGGGTCGATGCCGCCCGCGAGCTGGACTGCTGCCTCGTCCTCGACGAGTTCTACTCCCACTACGTGTGGGACGGGGCGGGGGCGCCGGTCGTGAGCGCGGCCGCCTGCATCGAGGACGTGGACCGCGACCCGGTGGTCATCCTCGACGGCCTGACCAAGAACTGGCGCTATCCCGGCTGGCGGGTGAGCTGGATCCTCGGTCCCCGCGACGTGATCGAGGCCGTCTCCTCCGCCGGCTCCTTCCTCGACGGAGGCGGCTCGCGCCCGCTCCAGCGCGCGGCCCTGCGGCTGCTGACGCCGGAGTGGACGCGCGCGGAGACCGACGCCCTGCAGCGGGTCTTCCGGGCCAAGCGCGACCTCATGGTCGCCCGCCTGAAGCAGATCGGGGTCCGCCTGGACGTCCCGCCCGAGGGGACGTTCTACTGCTTCGGCTCGGTGGCCGAGCTTCCGGAGCCGCTCGCGAGCGGCATGAGGTTCTTCCGGGCCGCTCTCGAGCGCAAGGTCATCACGGTGCCCGGCATCTTCTTCGACGTGAACCCCGGCAAGCGGCGCACGGCCCGCCACTCCCGCTTCGAGTCCCACGTCCGCTTCTCCTTCGGCCCGCCGCGGGACGTCATGGAGGCGGGGCTGGACCGGCTGGAAGAGATGGTGCGCGAGGGCGGCCGCCGGTCCGCCCCCAGCTCGGCCGCGGTAGAAGCTCGTCGGGGCTGATTGATCAGCGAGCGCCGGCCGCCCGCGGCCGGAAGAGGTCGTAGGGTCCCAGCTGGCTGACGAGCTGGTAGCGCCGGTCGAGGCAGGCATCCAGCCCGGGGATATCGCGCAGCCGGTCCTCGTAGACGATGAGCGCGAAGCGCCCGGCATCGCAGTCGGCGGCCAGCCGGTCCGGCTGCCAGCGCCCCTTCCGCGACAGCAGCAGCATGCCGAACGGCTCCACCAGGACCGGCTTGCCCTTGCGCACGAGCACGCTCAGGTTCTCGGACAGGATCGGCCCCGCCGTCGACTGCACCTCCTCGTCCAGGGCCTGATACTCCGTCGCCTGTCGCGGGTTGCGGATCGGCCGCGGCAGCCGCGCGGCGTCGTGGCCCACGAGCAGCGCCACTGCCGCCGCGGCCAGCATCGCCGCCGGCCACGACCGGAACGTCTCGGGACTGCGCTCGCGCAGGGCGCCCAGGGCGAGCGCGGCCAGCAGCACCGTGGCCAGCCAGGGCTCGACGAGGTAGTTCTGGGCCGCGCCCGCCTTGGCGGTGGTGGCCAGCGCGGCCAGGTTCAGCAGCCAGTAGAAGGTGAAGGCCAGCTCGGCGCCGACCAGCAGCCGGTCCGGACGGGCGGCGAGCCCGAGGAGGACGAGAGCGACGAGGGGCCCGGAGCAGGCCAGGAACGACGCGTAACCTCGGACGAGGGCGGCCAGGCTGTAATCGGCGGCGGCGGTATAGGTGACGAGGTGCGTCCAGGCCTGGCCGCGGGTCACGGCGGAGAGGGCCAGCAGGCCGGCCCCGGCGGGAAGCGCGAAGCCGACGAACCAGGGGCGGAGCCGCCAGCGTCCCTCGGGCCGGGCCAGGATCGACAGCAGGACCGCGGCCGGCGCGAGGAGCGCCGTCTGTTTGGTGAACGCGCCGAGGACGAAGCAGGCAGAGCCGGCCCACGGCCGCCGGCCCGGCGCGTCGGCCGAGCCGGGGAAGAGCCAGAGGCCCGCCGCGGAGAAGAGGCAGGCCAGCATGTCCACGCGGCCGAGCGGCGCCCAGGTGACCACGAACCACGGGGCCACGAGGAGAAGGGCCGCGCAGAGCGCCAGGGCGCCGTCGCGGGCGTGATGGCGGACGACCGCGTGCACGACGCCCATCAGGGCGAGGGTGGAGGCCAGCGAGAGGGCCCGCGGGCCGGCCAGGGACGGGCCGAAGAGCCGGAAGGCCGGCACGCTGAGGGCGGGGAAGACGGGCGGATAGTTGCCGTGGATCATCGGATACTCGTCCACCCGCGCGAAGTAGTTTCCGCGCTCGGCGAGCAGGCGGATGAGGGCCAGCACGACCCCCTCGCCGTAGTCGCGGCTGTAGGGCGAGCGCAGATAGTAGAAGCCGGCGACGGCGAAGCGGAAAGCCGCGACCGCGAGCACGGCCACGCAGGCGGCCAGGGTGAGCTGCGATGCGAAGCTCCGGCGGTCCACGGGCAGACTCTATCGCCGCCGCCCCTCCCGCGCTTGACCCCTCGCGTCCGGGCGGCTAAGATCCGCGTTTTCGAGCGGCGGCCCGTCGCCGCCGCAAGGAGGACGCGGGCGTGGAGGAGAGACGGAGGAGGCGGGCGGGACTGATGCCGACGGCATCGGCGATCGTCTTCGCGACCGCCTGCGGAGGCGGCACTCCCACGAGCGCGATCCTCCCCAGCCCCTTGCCGACGGCCACACCCACGCCGGTGCCCGCTCCCACTCCGACCCCCGTGCCGACTCCCACTCCCTGTGCCCAGGGTCTTTGCGAGCCCAAGGTGGTCAACGACGCCCCCGCCGCCCGGCTCACCCTGCGCCTGTATACGGTCGAGGACGGCTTCGGCAACTTCATCTCCAACCCCGATCCCGACCAGGACATCCACGTGGGATGGCTCGCCCGCATCGACGCCACCGCCAAGGACGAAGACGGCAAGGAGACCAACGGCCTCGGCGACATCGAGTTCTTCTTCGACAACCGCAACCTCGTCTCGATTGGCGGGGGAACGGCCCCCAGCAGCGCCGGCTCAAGGTGCTGAAGGCCGGCCAGCTCCACTGCTGGGCCGAACTGGATGGCGTGCAGTCCAACATCCTGACCCTCAGCTTCGCGCCCTGACCAAAACGTAGATTGTGCACGATCTCGTGCACGCGACGGCGGCCTTCTTGCGTGGGCGCTGCGGTTTTTTTCTTTTGCGCCGAACGACTTCCGGTTCAATCCGGACTGGGGACCGTTGGCATCTCCTTTGCTCTCGCTCCATTCGGTATCGAGCGCTCAACCAATGGTTCTAGAACCTGTTCTTCAAAGGAGAAAGCCCCTCATGAAGAGACTTTCGTTGCTGCTGGTCCTCCTCCTGGCGGCGGGAGTCGCGACGGCCCAGGCCGCACCGGCGGGCACGACCCATCACAAGTCCTCCGCCTCCGCCAAGCTGAAGCCGATCAAGGCCGAGGGTGAGGTGGTCTCGGTCGACACGACCGCCAACACCGCCACCGTCACCGTCAACGGCGAGCAGATGACGCATCCGGTCAAGGGCAAGGCGGCCATCGCCGAGCTCAAGAAGCTCAAGGCGGGCGACAAGGTCAGCCTCACCGTCATGGCCAACGCGGCCGGCGAGCATCAGTACATCTCCGCCATTCGCCCCTCCATGGGCTCGACCGCGACGGCCGAGAAGAAGCCCATGGCGAAGAAGAAGTACTAACGAGTCACCTCTACCGGTGAAGTCCAGGGCGCCGGGTTCCGGCGCCCTTTTCTTTTTGTCCCGGAGCGGTCTTCCTCAGACTCGGGGCGGGGTAGCGACGACCTTCTCGGCTGCCTCGTCGAAGTAGAGGACCCGGCCCTCGCGGTAGGACTGGACGGCCATGCCGATGGGGACCATCGCCCGGTAGGCGGTGTCGGCGTCGAGGACCGGAGTCTTCCGCGTGCGCACGCAGCGGAGGAAGTTCTCCATGTGGGACTCGCGCGGCTCGGTCTCGATCTTCATCTCGATCGTGCCGTGCTTCGCCTTGAAGGCGTCCTTGGCGATGGGCTGCGGGGTCACGGTGATGTAGTCGACCCTCCCCTCGAACTTCCCGTCGGGCACCATCACGATCGTGCCCCCGTGTCCGCGGATCAGCCCCGGAATGTGCGTGTCGTTGGCCATGCTGGAGCTGAGCACCAGGGAATGGCCCTTCGGGTAGTCCGCGGTCAGGGTGAACGTGTCGGGGACCTCGCGGCCGTCGTCGTTGAACACGTAGATGCCCCCGCTCCCGTTCACCCGGCGGGGAAACTGTGCCTCGCCCCAGCAGATGTTGAGAGGCGCCATCACGTGGTAGAAGAGGTCGGTGGCGATCCCGCCCGAGTAGTCCCAGTACTTCCGGAAGCGGAAGAAGCGGTCGGCGTCCCAGGGCCGGGAGGGTGCGTCGCCCAGCCACATCTTCCAGTCCACGAAGTCGTCGCCCTTTCCGTCCGGTCCCGCGTCCGGATCGATCGTCCAGTTCCACTCTCCCTTGTCGGAGTTGCGGTGGTAGGAGCCCTGGCTCATGAGCAGCTTGCCGATCATCCCGTCCTGGATGGCCTGGCGAGCCTTCCACCACTGGTCGGAGCTGGTCGTCTGCGAGCCGACCTGCAGCACGCGGCCGGTCTTCTTCACGGCGGCCGCGAGGTTCTTGGCCTCTTCCACCGTGTGGGTGACGGGCTTCTCGAGGTAGACGTCCTTGTCCTTGCCCATCGCCTCGAGGGCCATGCGGGCGTGCCAGTGGTCGGGGGTGGCGATGATGACCGCGTCCACGTCGGAGCGGTCCAGCACCTGCCGGTAGTCGAGCGCGGAGTCGCACTTGGCGAACTCGGCCGCCTTGTTCTTGCGCCTGGCGTAGACGTCGCAGACCGCCACCACCTGGGTGGCCAGCGCGGGATCGGGCGGTTTGCGCTCCCGGGCGCCGGCTCCGAAGACCGGCGCGGCGGGCTCGATCTGGCCACCGGTCTCCATGACCCAGCGCAAGAGGTACGAGCCGCGACCCCCGGCGCCGATGAGGGCCACGTTGATGCGGTCGTTGGCGCCGAGGATGCGGGCGTGGGCGGGAGCGGCGCGGCCGAGGATGCCCAGGCCCACGCCCGCCCCCACCGCCGACTTCACGAACTCACGGCGGTCCAGCTTGTGGTCACTCACGCTTCGGCTCCCTAGCAGATTGCTGAACTATCGCTCCGGCCCCGAGCGTCGGGCGCGCGAGCGCAACGTCGGCACTCTCTCGATTGTGAGCGTTCGGCGCGCACAGCGAAGCGTTTCCTCTGCCGCCTGGCGCCGGATTCATTCCGGCGCGAGGCGCTTGATGACGAGTTCACGCGGAGCGAAGCGCACCGCATCCCGGTTTCAGAAACTGAACTTCACCCCCAGCTGCACGTTGCGCTCGTTGGTCTTGGTCAGCACCCGGCCGAAAGCGGCGTTCCGGGGATCGATCGTGACCCCGCCGTTCGTGGAGCCGGTCGCGCTGCCGCCGTTGGGGTCTCCGACGTTGGGATGGTTCAGGAAGTCGAAGACCTCGGCCCGGAGCTGCAGGCGCCGCTTGCCGCCCAGGCCCACGTTCTTGAAGAGCGCGATGTCCCAGTCCGAGAACCAGGGGCTGCGCAGGATGTTGCGGCCCGCGTTGCCGAAGGTGCCTTGGGCCGGGATCACGAAGGCCGCGGGGTTGAACCAGAAGTTCTGGTCCTTGCTCACGCCTTGCGAGAACTGCGGGTTGGGCACGCTCGGGTCGCCGACGAGGTTCCATGGCTGGGGGGTCGATTCGCCCACGCCCGCGACGTCGTCGCCGCGCCAGACCGAGAGGGGCCGGCCGGACTGGAAGTAGGTCACGCCGGAGACCTGCCAGCCGCCCAGCACCTTCTTCACCAGCGTGTCCTGGTTGCGCCAGAAGGGCAGCTCGTAGAGGTAGTGGAAGTTCAGCACGTGGGTGCGGTCGTTGTCCGAGATGCCCCAGTAGCCGCTGTCGTCGTAGGCATTGAACATGATGTTGCGCTTGTCCGAGGCGTTGTCGCGCAGCTTGGAGTAGGTGTAGGCGACGCCGAAGCCCAGACCGCCCCGGAAGCGCCGCTCGAGGCTCACCTGGAGGCCATGGTAGATGGACCGGCCCGCGTTCTCGGAGAGCCGGATGACGCCGAAGCCCTTGTAGGGGCGCAGGGCGTTGACGTTGACGCCCGGGTTCGCCTGGAGGGTGCCCGGCAAGAGCTGGTTGATGTTTCGCTCGCGCTGGAGGTGCAGCCCCATGCGGCCCACGTAGCTGACGTCCACCGCCACGTCGAAGGGCAGCTCGCGCTGGAACGAAGCGCTCCAGTCGTAGGCCGTCGGGTGCTTGAACTGCAGGTCCTGCATGGTCATCACGAACGGGAAGGTGGCCTGCTGGGTCCCGGTGGGCTGGTCCACCACTCCGTTGCTGACCCCGACCTTGAACTGGATGGGCGGGTTGCCCCCGAGGAGCGTGGAGTCGTTGAGCTGGACCCGGGTGTGGAAGATCCCGCCGCCCAGCCGCACGACCGTCTTGGGGTTGATCTGGTAGGCCATGCCCAGCCGCGGCTCGAAGGTCGCGTAGTGGGTCTCCGAGAACCCGCGGGGCAGGCCGTGGAACAGGCGCTGGTAGTCCGGGTTGCCCGCGGCCTCGATCTGGCCCTGCGCCGCGGACGGGAAGCCGCTGCCGGGAAGCACGATCCCGTTCAGGCGATCGCCGCCGATGACCGCGCCGGTCTTCGGATCGATGATCGCCGCCGCCGCCTGGTTGTAGAAGGCCGGGTCGAACATGGCGATGTTGTTGAGCTGGGCGTGCCAGGGCGGCCAGAACGACCAGCGCAGCCCGCCCTCGAGCGTGAGGTTGCTCCGCACCTTCCAGCTGTCCTGCAGGAATGCGTCGACGGCCAGGGCTCGCCACTGGGTCCGCGACTTCGCGCCGATCTCGCCGTAGCTGGTGAAGAGTCCCATGGCCGCGTTGGCGATGGCGTTGCCGGCACCGCCCGAGCGGCTGTCGCTGAACTCGAACCGTCCGTTCTGGTTGTTCGTGTCGCCGGGCTGGGCGTTGACGTTGATCTGGTCCATGTCGTCTTCACCGGAGTACTCGACGAATACGCCGGCCTTCAAGGTGTGACGGCCGCGGATGTGGGTCAGGTTGTCGGAGAGGGTCCAGATCGGCCCCTGCGAGAAGGCCGGGTAGGGGCCGCCGTCCACGTCGGAAAGGCCCGCGATGGAGATGGTGGGGATCTTGTCGGGGATCAGCTTGCTGTCGGGGAAGATGTAGGGGTAGTTGATCCCGTATTTGCTGCGCTCGAAGACGTCCGTTCCGCGGAACACCTCGATGTAGACGCGGTCGCGGGAGAAGGCGAAGTTGGCCTCGTTGATGAACCGGGGCGACAGCGTGCTCGTCCAGCTCAGCGAGGCGCTCTCGTTGGGCCGGCTCCAGTCGGTGCGGGCGAGGGGGAAGGTGCCCCGGAAGTCGTCGACCGAGGTCCAGTGGAAGAGCGAACCGCGGATGGAGATGGAGTTGCTGGAGTTGGGGACCCAGTCCAGCCGCAGCGTGTCCTTGCGGGTATCGCGGGGGTTGGGGCTGGTGCCGATCCAGTTCTGGGCACCACGTTGGAAGCCTGGCGTCGGCAGCGGATAGGAGTTGAGCAGGCCGACCCCGTTGGGGCTGAGGCGGTTGCTCGGGATGACGTTTCCCGGGAAGGGTTGGCCGGTCAGTGGGTCGCGGATGGTGACCGTGCGGCCGAAGAAAGGGTTCGCGGAGTTCAGCAGCTCGCTGAAGTCACCGTTGCGCATGGCCGCCGTCGGCACGATGCCCGTGCTGGTGCCGACCCGCGGGTTGTGGATCCACTCCTGGGCGAAGAAGAAGAAGAGCTTGTCCCGATCGGCGTTGAACTTGCCCGGGATCGGCCCTCCGATGTCGTAGCCGAACTGGTGGAACGTATAGGCCGCCGGGCGGCTATTCTGCTCGGGCAGCGGGCTGGCGTTCCGGCTCCAGGAGTTGGCGTCCAGCTTGGGGTTGCGGTAGAACTCGAAGACGTCCGCCCGGAAATCGCGGCCGCCACTCTTGGTCACGAACCGGATCTGCCCTCCCGAGGAACCTGCATTTCCTGGACGGTATCGACGTTCACGGTCCCGATGATGGCGCCCGCCGACCGGGTCCGGGTCGCGATGGCGCCGTCGATCGTGATGAGGTTCTCGTCGCTGCGGGACCCGTTGATGTTGAACCCGCCGTTGCTCAGGCTGTCGGGCTGGAAGCTGTTCATCGAGCCCCCGGCACCGCCCCGGACGCCCGGCTTGAGCAGGGCCAGGTTGATCGGGTTGCGTCCGTTCAGCATCAGGTCCTGGATCTGCCTGCTCTCGATCGTCTTCGACACCTGCCCGGTGTTGGACTGGAGCGGGGTGGCCTCGCCGACCACCGTCACCGCCTCCTGGAGGCCGCCGGGGACGAGGGTCGCGTCGACCTGGACCTTGGAGTTGGCATCCACCTTCACGCTCGTCTTCACGAACTTCTTGAAGCCGCTCAGCTCCACCGAGACGTCGTAGGTGCCGGGCGGCAGCAGGGGCGCGACGTAGTACCCGCTGGTGTCCGTCGTGTAGGCGTGCTCGAGGCGGGTCTGCTGGTTGGTGACCTTGACCGCCGCCCCCGGGATCACGCCGCCCTGCTCGTCGCGCACGAAGCCGCTCACCTGCCCGCGGTCGAACTGGGCGTAGGCGGGAACGCCAAGGGTGACGAGCAGCAACGCGAGGGTCGAAGACCAGACGAGGCGGCTGCTTCCGCGCCTACCGGATGACTCGCGCATTTCTCCTCCTCCCGCGAGTGACGAGGCCCGAGAGCATCGATCGCCGGGTAGGGGGCCGGAGGGGTCGACGACTCGCGGGGGACGCCGGGCTCTTCAGGTAATAGTGCTAATGGCTTTTAGCACGCGCCTTCGCCGGGCGTCAAGGGGCAGGAGGACCTTGGCGCGACGCGCCGCTACACGCGGGGCTCGGTCTTCGGCGGGGACTCCTGGTCGTCCGGCGACCCGCACCGCCTCCGCCACCGCTCGCGGAAGCGCTCGCGCTCCTCGGGGGTCATGGTCCTCAGCCTCTCCTCGAAGCGCCGGCGCCACCGTTCGCGGCCCCAGCCGTAACCATACCGCCCGGGGCTCGCTCCCCGCAGCAGGATGTGGGACAGCAGCAGCAGGCCCACCGCCTGCCCGAACGACACCGTCGGTCCCTTGAACAGCGCGGGGACCAGCGCGTTCCACAGCAGCATCGTCACCACCGACAGCACGCCGATCGCGGCGATGAAGAAGGCGATGCCGCCCACGATCCTCCGAACCCACCATCTCACGTGATTCCTCCTTTCATCGCCGGTCGAGCTCGTTGTACAGGTCCTGGAGCCGCTGCCGCAGGAAGAGCACGGCGTAGTGCTTGCGCGAGAGCAGCGTGCTCAGCGGCACACCGGTCCGCCCGGCGATCTCCTTGAAGCTGGCACCTTCCAGCTCGTGGGCGATGAAGACGCTGCGTTGCTCCCCGGGAAGCTCGTCGAGAGCATCCTCCAGCTCCGCCCACACCGCCGAGCGCCAGTACGCATGGTCGGGGCCGTCCGCCGGGTCGAAGAGGACGTCGTCCACGCTGATTGGCTTGCGGTCGTCGGCCGTCCGCTCCCGCGCCGGGGCCGGCCGCCGCTTGCGATACCAGTCGACCACCCGGTTCCGCGCGACGGTGAAGAGCCACGCGGTCAGCTTCTCGATCGGCTCGGTGACGCTGTAGCTCGCCACGAGCTGCAGGAGGACGTCCTGGAGGACGTCCTCGGCGTCGCTCTCGTTGCCGATCCGCCGCCGGATGAAGTCGAGGAGCCGCCTACGGTTCCGCGTGACAGAGGCTTCAAGCGACGGAGCGTCCGCCCTCCGGCCGGCCTCACCCACCAGCGCTTCCATCCCTCTATCCTCTCGTATAGACGTACGAGGGGCGGGGATATTGTGGATGCGGTCCCGCGCTCTAGCGCTTGCTCAGGGCGATGCTGGTCCCGTTGCTGTCGCCGTCGGGATCGTGGTTGTCCGCGGGCTTGTAGGTCATGGTCGCGTGGGTCAGGCCGGTCACGGCAAAGGTCACGGTCTTGATCGCGGCGGGAACGGACCTGGCCACGACGCACCGGCCGCTGAGATCGCTCGTGCACGAGGCCGTGCCCCCGGTCGACCACGAGCCGGTCACGGTTGCGCCGGCGGCCGGGACGTGGCTGCTGTCATGGACCGTGATCGTGACGGTCGGCGTCCAAGTCCCGCCCTGGCTCGAAACACTGCCGTCCAGGTCGCCGATGTGGGCCTCGGTCACCGTGACGGCCCTGCTCTGCGCGGCCGTGGCGCCACCGTTGTCGGTGACCGTCAACGTGACGGTGTAGGCGCCGGCCGTGCCGTATGCATGGGTGGCGGTTGCGCCCGACCCGGTCGTGCCGTCTCCAAAAGCCCAACCGTAGGCGGTGACCGTTCCATCGGAATCCGAGGACGCAGACGCGTTGAAGCTGCAGGTGAGCCCGCCGCAAGTCGACATGAACGAGGCGACGGGTGGCGTGTTGACGGACGTGACGACATGGCTCGTGGTGCCCGTCGCTCCGAGGTTGTCGGTGACCGTAAGGGCCACGGTGAAGTTGCCGCCCGCCGCATACGAATGGCCGATGTTCACGCCCGCGGCCGTCGTCCCGTCGCCGAAGGTCCAGGCGTAGCCCGCGATCGTGCCGTCGGGATCGTAGGACGAGGACGCGTTGAAGCCGCAGTGAGACCGCTGCAGGTCGAGGTGAACGCGGCCACGGGTGGACGGTTGCCGACGGTGACGACCTGGCTCTGGGTGCCCGTGGCCCCGAGGCCGTCGGTGATGGTCAGCGTCACCGTGTAGCTGCCGGACGCCGGATAGTAATGGCGCAAGACATAGAGACCCTGGCCCTGCGCGCCCTGCGTCGTCCCGTCCCCGAAGTCCCAGCTGAATCCGGCGATCCACCCGTCCGCGTCCGAGGAGGACAGGGGGTCGAAGTCGCAGAAGAGTCCGGAGCATGTTGCCGTGAACGAGGCCACCGGCGGGACGTTCGCGGCGACCACGACGGTCTGGCTCTGCGCGCCCGTCAGGGCGGCCTCGTCGGTCACCGTCAGCGTCACCGTATGAGGGCCGGGGTCAGCGAAGGTGTGGCTCGCGCTCGCGCCGTCGCCAGTGGCGCCGTCGCCGAAGTCCCAAGCGTAGGACGTGATCGGCGAGCCGAGATCCCACGAAGGCGAGCCGTCGAACGTGCACGAGAGGGCGGTGCACGCGTAGTGGAACCGGGCGAACGGACGCGGCGTGTCCGTGCGGCGCGTCCAGGAGGGGTTGGATCCGCCGGCCACGATATGGAAGTGGGTGCCGTCGGCGTTGCCGACGTAGACCGTGTCGTAGCAGAGATGGCCGTCGGCCTCGCACACGTGGGTCACGACCGCGCCCGCGAACCGGCTGCCGTCCAATGACCACGCCGGCCGGACCGCCCCGACGCCGTCACCCATCGGGCTGACGGCGCTGCCGTCGGCGTTCATGACGGCGGTCCTCTCGGTGAGGCCGTACCGTCCCGTCGCGAAGGCGATCCTCGTCCCATCCGGCGAGTAGGCGGCGCCCGAGTCCCAGGCCGGATCGTCGGTGAGGCGGACGAGATCGGTGCCGTCGGCCGCCATCGAGCAGATGTCCAGGTTTCCGGCCACGACCGCGCAGTCGAACGCGAGCCGGGCGCCGTCGGGCGACCAGGTCGGCTGCCCCACGAACCCCACCTCATGGGTGACCTGCGTGAGGCCGGATCCATCGGGCTTCATGACGAAGAGCTCGCTCGTCCCCGTTCGGGTGCTCGTGAACGCGATCTTCGCCCCGTCCGGCGACCACGCCGGTTCCGTATCCGGGGCGGGGTCGTTGGTCAGGTTGGTGAGGGTCCCATCGTTGAGCTCCAGCACGAAGATGTCGTCCCGCTGCGGCCCTCCGCTCAGCGCGAGCTTCGATCCGTCGGGGGACCACGAGAGATCGATGCCTTCGGCGACGGACACCGCGCTCGAGCCATCCGGGTTGGCCACGACGATGTGGCACCAGAGCTGTGGCTCGTCGCTCCAGTAGTCCACGTAGCAGTCGTCATAGGCGAGCCGCTCCACGGGCTGCTGGGCGGCGGCCGTCCGGGCTCCGATCGAGACGGCAAGACAACACAACACGCCGGCGAGCTTCGTCATGGCCCGGTGACCCCCGAGGGATAGCGACCCTTGATACGCGTCTCGCGGGCAAAGGGTCCATGTCCGGGCGTTGACTTGTTGTTGACTTTCATCTGACCGGCCAAGTCCTTCGGTGACTGTTCGTTCCAACGAAGACCTTTTCCAATGCTGCGGCAGCGCTTGGGCCAGGCGCGCGGGCGCATCCTCGGCCGCCCCCTCCGCGACGTCGTCAGCGGGCCCGCACGGCCGGTGTGACCAGCCCACAGCGCTTCAGGAGCGCCCGGAAACGAGCGTCGGCGCGAAGGTCGTCCCACTTCGGATCGACGGGCAGATAGACGAGGTGCAACAGTCGGCGTCCGAAGAACTACATCCCTACAGGAGCTTCAGATAGCGCGCCAGCCGCCGGACGCCCTCGGCCAGCCGTTCCTGGCTGGCGGCGAAGCACCAGCGCAGGAAGCCGTCGCCTTCGGGTCCGAAGGCGCTGCCAGGGGCGAGACCCAGCCGTGCATCGCGGACGAGACGCTTGCAGAAGTCGAGGCTATCCTCGACGCCTTCGACGCGGAAGAAGGCGTACATCGCGCCCGGAGGCGAGGCGACTTCGATGCCGTTGATGGCGTCGAGCTGCGCGACGAGGAAATCGCGCGCCGCTCGGAGACGCCCGAGCGTGTGCTGTACGGTCGGCTCGCCGTCGGTGATCGCGACCACGCCGGCGCGCTGCACGAATGCCGGCGCGCAGGAGGTGTTGTACTCGATGAGCTTGCCGAGGTCGGGCATCAGCGCCGGCGGGGCGATGATCCAGCCCAGCCGCCAACCGGTCATCAGCCATGCCTTGGAGAAGCTGTTGGTGCTGACGACACGGTCGCCCGCGTCGGCCAGATCCAGGAAGGAGGGGGCCGAGCCGCCTTCGTAGTACAGGCGCTCGTAGACGTCGTCGGCGATGATCCAGATGCCGTGCCGGCGGCACTGCGCGAGAATCGCCTCCTGAGCCTGGCGCTCGAGGGCCCACCCGGTCGGGTTGTTCGGCGAATTGATGATGACCGCGCGCGTTCCCGGCGCCAGCGCGCCGAGGAGGCGCTCGAGATCGAGCTGCCAGCCCTTTTCACCGAATCGCAGCCCGACGCGCACCACTTCCGCGCCGAGGATCCTGGGGCTCTCGGTGAGATTGGGCCACACCGGCGTCACGCAGACGATGCGGTCGCCGGGGTCGACGAGCGCTTCCAGGGTGAGCATCAGCGCGCTCATGCCCGACGAGGTGACCGCGACCTGACCGGCCGCCACCGGACAATGCCGCGACGTCACGTAACCGGCGATCGCCTCGCGCAGCTCGGGGATGCCGAGGTTCTGCGTGTAGAAGGTCTCCCCCGCGGCGATCGAGGCGACGGCCGCGCTGCGAATGTACTCTGGCGTCACCTCGTCGGGCTCGCCGAACCAGAACGGCAGGACGCCGGGGTCGCCCATGCCGGCGTTGGCGACCTCGCGGATCTGCGAGGCGACCAGCGCCCGCACGCCGACGCGCGCGCGAAGGTCGTGCGTGTCGCGAGCGCGGTCGTTCACCGGATCTAGGTCACCGAGGGGATGGCTGGGAGGCAGGGACTCGAACCCCGATTCCATGGTCCAGAGCCATGTGTCCTACCGTTGGACGACCTCCCAACGACGGCGGAAGGACCAGTCTAGCGGACGGCCCGCGGCACGGTCAAACGCGAGAGCCGGCCGCGTCCTCGGGTAAACTGCTCCCGTGACGCTGCTCCTCGCGCTCCTGCTCGCTTCACCGTTGCCGAGCGAGACCCACCAGCTCGTGCTCTCCGTGGCCGCCGGTTGGTCCGCCACGCAGGGCGAGTCGCGCCGGTACGAGCGAGCCGGGCCGCGCGCGCCCTGGCGCGCGGTGGGACCCGCCTTCCCCGTTTCCCTGGGTCGCTCCGGACTGGCCTGGGGCCGCGGGCTGCATCCCGCGCGGCTCGAAGGCCCCGTGAAGAAGGAGGGCGACGGGCGCGCGCCCGCGGGCGCATTCGACCTGCGCCTCGTCACCGGCTACGCTCCCTCGGCGCCGCCGGGCACCCGAATGCCGTATCGCCAGGCCACCGAGAGCCTGGAGTGCGTCGACGACCCCACTTCGGCTTTCTACAACCAGCTCGCCGATACGACGCGGGTGGTGAAGGACTGGTCCTCGGCCGAGGACATGCGGCGCGACGACGAGCTGTACCGTTTCGTCGTCTGGGTGGGGCACAACGACGCGCCGGTCGCGCCCGGCGCCGGAAGCTGCATCTTCCTTCATCTCCGCCGGGACCCCGCCTCCACGACCGCCGGCTGCACCGCTTTCGAGCCGTCGCCGATGGAGGCCCTGCTGCGCTGGCTGGACCCTGCCGCCCGCCCGGTACTGGTGCAGCTTCCCGAAGCGGAATACCGCTCGCGGGCGGCTGCATGGGAGCTGCCGCCGCCGCGATAAGGCGACATGGGCGCCCTCCGCCTCGATCCGGACCAGCGCTTCACGTGCAGCCAGTGCGGCCGGTGCTGCCGCCGCGGCTGGGACATCGCCCTCACGCCGGGGGAGGTGAAGGCGTACCGGCAGGCGAAGGCCGAGCGCTACTACCGCGAGCGCGAGGACGTGCCCGAGGGCGCCGACGCCGACCCCTTCGAGCCGCTGCCCGGCGGCTATGCCCGCATCCGCAAGCGCGCCGACGGCGCCTGCGGCTTCCTCTCCGCCGACAACCGCTGCCGCATCCACGAGGAGCTGGGCGCGGAGCACAAGCCGCTCACGTGCCGCCTGTTCCCGCTGCGCTTTCATCCCGCGGAGGGCGCGGCGGTCGTGACGGTCAGCTTCTGCTGCCCGACCGTGGTGAAGAGCATGGGGGCTCCGCTCGGCGCGCAGGCGCGAGACATCGCCGCTCTGCGCAAGGCATGGCAGCGCGACTATCCCGAGCGGGAGCTGAAGGTCGAGCTGGTGGCCGGCCGCGCTCTCCCTCAGGACACGCTGGCGACGCTGCGAGCCATCCTGCGCGAGATGCTCGACCGGCCGGGAAGCGCCGCGCGGCCTGACCTGCGCGCCAACGTGATGCGCATGGCCCGCTTCCTCGAGGACCTCTCGCGTCACCGGGTCGCGCGCCTGCCCCCGCCGCGGCTGGCCGAGTACGTCGAGCTGACCGGCCGCTATGCCGCGAAGAGCGAGCAGCCGCTGCCTCCGCGCCCGCCTTCGGCCCTCGGCCGGCTGCTCTTCCGGGGCTTCCTGTTCGCGGTGGTGGCCGCGCGCGAGCAGCTCGTGGCGCACGCCCACGGCGTCGGCCCCGGGCTCCCCGGCCTCGACCTCGCCGCGGCGCGGGCGGCCGAGCTGGATCCGAGCGATCCGGAGATCCACGCCGTGGCCTGGAACTACCTCCGCGCTGCCGTGGCGACGCTCGGCACCGGGCGCCGTCCGGTCCTCGACGAGCTGGCCGTGGCGGTGGGCTTCCTGAACGCGGCGGGCGTGCTCGCCGCCCAGCGCGCAGCGAGGAAGGGCCGAGGGAAGGTCGACGCCGAGAGCTTCAGCGAGGGCTTGATGCAGGCCGTCGACCTCACTCACGCCGACAGCCAGGGTCTTCTCGGGCGGCTCCTCGGCCCGCTCTCGGGCGGCCTCGAGTCGCTCTACCTGTTTGCGAGCGGGCGGGCGGTCTGAGTCATCCGGAAGAAGGAAGAAGGAGCGCGTTGAAGAGCGCCCTGAAGGTGGCATGGGGCTGGCCGCGGAACTGGGGGCGGAAGCCGAAGAGCACCACCCGGCCGTGGCCGAACGGCGCCTCCACCAGCGCCGCCTTCTTCGCGATCCTCGACTCGCCAAGGAGCCACCCCGAGTAGAGGACGTCCCGGTCGGCGAAGCGGGCCACGACGCGCGGCTGCGCCCGGCCGGTCGGTCGTCGAAGGCCGGCCCGTTCTCGACGAACACGTACCCGTCCTTGGGCAGGCCCCACGCCAGCGGCTGGGCGGGGTCGAAGCCCACCCGCAGCAGCCCTCCGGGCGCGTAGTACTCCTGGGCCGGCACGCCCTTCAGAACGTTGCGCACGCCGAGGCCGAAGAGGTCGATGGGCAGGTCGGCCGCCGAGTCGAGGGCCACGAGCGTGCCGCCGTCCTTGACGAACTGCTCGAGGGCCGAGGCGCCCGCCAGGCCCAGCCCGCCCGTGTACTCCGGGGGCTCGCTGCCGGGCGCGTTGCCGTCGAGGATGGACTTCTCCGGCGCGTCGGGGAGGACGATGACGTCCAGGCTCTCGCGGAGCGAGCCCCGGCGGACGTCGGCGTCCAGCAGCGTGCGGTAGGGGAACTCGTACTGCTCGAGCACCCACCGCGTCCAGCCCTCGTCGATGTTCGGCACCCACGACCGGTAGACCGCGATGCGGGGCGCCTTGATGACGGCGAGCGCGGCGACCGACGGCACCGACTCGACGGCGAGCACGGGCAGGCCGCGCTCGCGAGCCACCGCTTCCGCCGCGCTCCGCGCGAGCCCGTTCAGCACGAACGTGCCGGCCGGGAAATCGCGGCCGCCGGCGCCGAAGGCGGCCGTCGCGCGCCGCACCTCGCCGCCGGCCTTCCAGGCCCGGTTGGCGAGGAGGAAAGCGTCGTTGGAGCGCGGGGAGAGGAGGTAGATGCTTCCTCCTCCGGCCACGGCGCCCGGCTCGGACGCCGGCCCGGTCACCGGCTCCAGCGGAGCCTCGAAGGGCCTGGCCACCCAGTAGCCCTCGACCCCCATCTGGGCGGGGAGGGTCCAACCGGTGATGTCGTAGGGCCGGAGCGGCGGCCCGTTCGGCCCTTCGCGCCGGTCGGGGTAGCGCTGGGTCTCGAGCAGGTCCTTGGCGTAGGCGCGGAACGGCTGAGCCATGAGGACGACGAACGACTGGCGCGGGAACGTCTTGTCGCCCGCCTTGAACTCGGCGGTGGCGCGGTGCACCTCGACGGCCCCCGTGCGCAGGACGTCCACCAGCTTGGCGGCCGCGGTGGGATCGAACTGCGCCTGGGCGGCCGGGATCACGTAGGCGTAGGGATCGCCCTTCTTCCCGGCCGCGATGGCGTCGCGGCCCATGAGGTACATGCCGTAGAGCCAGTCGCTCCGCTTGCGCGCGCCCACGTCGAGGGTGGCCAGGGACGCGGTGAGGATGTAGTCGACGGCGTCCCGCAGGCGCCACCAGCCGCCCCGCCAGGGGCTCGGGTAGAAGGTGGTGGGCGTGTCGGTGGGCACGCCGTTGCGGAAGCGCCTCGGCAGCTTCGCGGGGTCGTACTCGTGGGGGGTCGCGTAGCGCCAGAGCGCGGTCTCGGTGAGGATGCCGACCATGTTGTGGAAGTACGGCGCGGTGCGCATGCCGCCGTTCCACCACGTATCGAATCCGATGCGCGAGATCGCGCCGCGTTTGCCTTCCTGATCGAGCCGCCGCGTCATCGCGTCGCCCACCAGATTCACGCCGCGCATGACGAGCGCCGGGATGTTCGGGTTCATGGGATCGTCGAAGGGCGGCACGAAGATGCGGGCCGGGAAGGGCGCCGACTGGTGGTGGTTGTAGACGATCTGGGGGAAGAGCTCGTCGTAGAGCAGCCGGCCGACGTTGCGCGACTCGGGCATGTTGAACATGTACCAGTCGCGGTTGTTGTCGTGGCCGACGTAGCGGTGGTACAGCTCCACCATCGGCGCCACCTCGTACGGCGTGCCGAGGTTCCGGTTGTACCAGGCCACCACCTTGTCGAGGCCGTCGGGGTTCATCACCGGGACCTGGACGAGGATCACCTCGTCGCGGATGCGCCGCATCTCGTCGCTCTCCTCGGTGGCCACCCGCCAGGCCAGCTCGGGGGCGTGCTGGGCCGGCGCCACCTCGGTTGCGTGGAGGCCGGAGTCGATCCACACGATGGCCTTGCCTTCGGCGGCCAGGGCGCGGGCCTGGGCGTCGTCGAGGCCGCGGGCCAGGGCGAGCCGGCGGGCGATCTCCTTGTAGTGGTCGAGCTTCTTGAGGTTGGCCTCGGAGCTGATGAAGGCGGCGATCATCGCGCGGCCTTCGGCGGTGGGGCCGATGTCGCGCACGATGACCCGGGCGGAGGCGGCGTCGAGGGCCCGGAAGTACCTCACGATCGTCTCGTAGTCGGCGAGCTTGCGGTCGGAGCCGGGCCGGAAGCCGATCACGTCCTCGGGCCTCGGGACGGGAGAAGCGCCGAGCAGCCGACCGGCCGCCAGGGCCGCGGCCAGGAGGCCCGCGCTGCGCTGGAGGCGCGTCATTCCCGCCTTCGGGCCGCTCATCGAGCGAGCGGGGTGGCCGCCGACGCGTAGAGGGCGTTCAGCAGCGGGACGTACGTGCTCCAGGACTGGGCCCGGTACTGGGGCCGGAAGCCGAAGAGCACCACCCGGCCCGTCCCGAGCGGCACCTCGACGAGCGCGCCCTTGCCGTGAAGGTATTCCTCACCGAGGAGCCAGCCCGACATGAGCGGGTTCTTTCGCAGGGGATAACGCGCCAGGAGGATCCCGCTCTTCGTCTCGAAGGCGGGGCTGCCCTCGAACCACACGCCGGTGGGCTCGAGCCCGTGCGCCAGCGGGCTGGTGCTCTCGCGTTCGACCTCCACCTCGAGGATCGCCCCCGGGCAGTAGAAGTCCTTGGAGGCCTGATCAGCCGAGCCCTCCTCCGGGCGGTCGCCACGGTTGAAGGAGGCGAGGACGTTGGTGACGGGGAGTGAGAACTCCGCGATCGCCATGTCGCTGGCGGAGTCGAGGGCGACGAGCGTGCCTCCCTGCTCCACGAAGGCCTTGAGGCTCTGCACGCCCTCCTTGCCGAGGCCGCCGACGTACTCCGGCGGCATCGAGCCCGGGGCATTGCCGTTCACCATCGCCCGGCGCGACTGGTCGGGCAGCACGATCGCGTCGAAGCGGGCGCGCAGGCCGCCCCCCCGCACCTCGGCATCGTGGAGCGTCTGGTAATCGACGCCGACCTGCTTCTCGAAGACGAAGCGGGTCCAGCCCTCGTCCATGGACGGCACGTAGGACTGATAGACGCCGACCCGCGGCCTGCGCAGCAGGAGGCTCGGCCCGGAGGCGTTCACCGGGGAGGCGGTGAAGCCCAGCTCGCGAGCCATCGGCTCGAGGCGGGCGCGGGCGTTCTCGGGCACGAGCAGGGTGCCGGGACGGAAGTTCCGGCCGCGGTCGAGGAAGGCCGCCGTCGCCCACCGCACCGGCACTCCCGCGCGCAGCAGGCGGCCGAGCGCGACCAGCTCGCCGTTCCGGTGGCCGAGGGCGAAGAAGCGCCCGCGCCCCCGCTCGATGCTCCCGGGCGCGACGCCGACCGCGTCCACCTTCTCGAGGTCGGCGGTGAAGGGCGTCTCCACCGTCACGACCTCCACTCCCATGAGAAGGGGCAGCGTGTGGGCGGTCACGTCGTACGGGCGCTGCGGAGGGCCGCCCGGCCACTGCCGCAGGTCCGGGTAGCGCTGCCGCTCCAGCAGCGACTTGGCGAAGGCGCTGAAGGGCTGGGCCATCAGGACGACATGCGACCCAGCCGGGAAGCTGCGGCCGGCGGCGGTGAAGGGCGCGCGGGCGCGGTGCACCTCCACCGAACCTTCCCGCATGACCCAGAGCAGCCGCGACGTGGCCAGCGGGTCCTTCTGGGCGGCGGGGACGACGAACGCGTAGGGCTGCCTGCGCTCCGCGGCCCGCCGGTTCACCGCGTAGAAGGTGCGCAGCCAGTACTCGTGGTTGCGGGCGGCGTGGTCGAGCACCGCCCGGTTGGCCGAGAGCTGGTAGTCGACGATGTCGCGCAGCCGCCAGGTCCCGCCCGGCCACGGGTCGGGGAAGTTCCAGGCCGCCTGCTTCGCGTCGTACCCGATCCCCGGCTCGAGGTCCTTGAAGGCGACCTCGATCGGCGTGGCCATCTTCGCGGAGGCGCACTCGGTCAGGATGCGCACGCCCCCGTGCGTGTGGGGATAGGCGCGGGCCGGCGTCCACCCGTCGTAGATCGCATGGATCACCACGCCTTTCCGGCCCTCGCTCGTCAGGCGCGCCCCGATGTAGGAGCCGAGCCCGTTGACGGCCTCGATGAGCGCCGGGTCCACGTTGGGCTCCCAGGGATCGACGTAGGGCGGCGCGAAGATGCGGGCCGCCCGCGCGCCCATCTGGTGGAGGTCGTGGACGACCTGGGGCCGCCAGCGGTCGTAGAGGTGCTTCACGGTGAGCTGGCTCTCGGCCTGCGTGAACATGTACCAGTCGCGGTTGTTATCGTGGCCGGTGTACTTGTGGTACAGGAAGGGGATCTGTCCTCCCTCCCACGGCATGCCGAGCGAGTGGCGGTACCACTCCACGACCTTCTGCGTCCCGTCCGGGTTGTGGGACGGGATCATCAAGACGACCGTCTTGTCGAGGACGTCCAGCGTGTCGGCGTCCTGTCCGGTCGCCAGCCGGTAGGCCGTCTCCATCGAGGTCTGGGGCGCGGCCACCTCGGTGGAGTGGATGCCGAAGTTCAAGGCCACGATGGCCTTGCCTTTCTCGATGAGGCGGGTCGCCTCGTCCTCGGCGACTCCGCGCGGATCGGCCAGGCGCAGGTTGTCCCGCCGGATCTCCTCGAGGCGCGCCATGTTGGCCGCGGAGGTGACGGTGACGAGGAGGAACGGGCGGCCCTCGGTCGTCGCTCCCACCTCCTCGACCTTCACCCGCGGCGAGGCGGCGGCCAGCTGCTTGAAGTAGCCGACGATCTGCATCCAGTCGGCCAGCTTGCGGTCCTCGCCGACCTTGAAGCCGAGGACCGACTCGGGGGGCGGGACCTCGGCTGCGAAGGCGGGGAGCGTCGCCCCCGCGCACAGCAGGAGCGCGAGGCCGAGGGTGGCCGGACGGCGCATCATGGAGAGAGCACCTCTTCTATCGCGGTCCCTTGAGGAAATCACGACCGGGCCGGCAAGGCAAGGCCCGCGTTAGAATCGTGGTCTGCTTTCAGAGGAGGGACTCATGATCAAGGAGTTCAGGGAGTTTGCGTTCAAGGGGAACGTGATGGACCTGGCGGTGGCGGTGATCCTGGCCGCGGCCTTCGGCAAGGTCGTGAACTCTCTCGTCGAGGACGTGATCATGCCCCCGATCGGCCTGCTCCTCGGGCACGTGGACTTCCGCGAGCTGTTCCTCGACCTGTCACGCGGCGGCTATCCCACCCTCGCCGCCGCCACCGCCGCCGGGGCGCCCGTCATCCGCTACGGCGTGTTCCTGAACACGATCATCACCTTCGTGATCGTCGCCTTCGCCGTCTTCCTGCTCGTTCGGCAGGTGAACCGATGGATCCTGAAGCCGGGCGCGGGGCCCAAGGAGTGCGCGTTCTGCGCCAGCATGATCCCCGTCAAGGCCAAGCGCTGCCCCCACTGCACCTCGCAGCTCGCCGCGGCCTGAGCCAGAGCGAAGGAAGTCCGTCGATGACGATGCGACACAAGGTCGCCGCCGTCGTGCTCGCGCTCCTCCCCGGCGCCCTCTTCGCCCAGGTCGACGACGCTGCCTACACGCAGAAGATCAAGCAGTACACGACCGATCCGATGTTCCTGACCGAGCTGGTGGACCACCTGCCGGCTTCGGCGAAGGTGCCGAGCCCGGAGAAGGTCCTCGGTTACGTCGTGGGCGCGCCCGACCGGCTGACCTATGCCAGGGACGTGCACGGCTACTTCCGCGAGCTGGCGAAGGCCTCCCCCCGGGTGAAGGTCTTCGCCATGGGCACCACCGAGGAAGGGCGGGAGCAGGTCCTGGTCGCGATCTCCGACGAGGCCAACCTGGCCCGGCTCGAACGCCTGAAGCAGATCACGGCGCGTGGCCGAGGGCCTGCCCATCTACTGGTGCACGGGGGCCATGCACTCGCCGGAGACGGGCTCGCCGGAGATGCTCATGGAGCTGGGCTACCGGCTGGCGGTCGAGGACACCCCGTTCGTCCAGGCCATCCGCCGCAACTGCCTGGTGCTCTTCACGCCGGTGCTGGAGGTGGACGGCCGCGAGAGGATGGTCGACCTCTACCGCTACCGCAAGGACAACCCCACCCGCACCCCGCCCTCTCTTCTCTATTGGGGCCGCTACGTCGCCCACGACAACAACCGCGACGGCCTGGGCCTCGCCTTGAAGCAGAGCCAGAACGTCATCAAGGCCGCGCTCGAATGGCACCCGACGATCATCCACGACCTGCACGAGTCGGTGCCCTTCCTCTACACCTCCACCGGCACCGGGCCCTACAACGCGTGGCTGGACCCGATCGTGGTCGACGAGTGGCACTTGCTCGCCTACCACGAGATCGAGGAGATGACCAAGCGGGGCGTGCCGGGGGTGTGGACGCACGGCTTCTACGACGGATGGGCGCCCAACTACATGTTCTACGCCGCCAACGGGCACAACGCGATCGGCCGCTTCTACGAGACCTTCGGCAACGGCGGAGCCGACACCAGGGACCGCACCGTCCGCGGCCAGAGCGAGCGGACGTGGTTCCGGCCCAACCCGCCCCTGCCCCGGGTGAAGTGGTCGATGCGGAACAACGTCAACCTGCAGCAGTCGGCGCTCCTGCTCGCGATGAAGTTCGTGGCCGACAACAAGGAGCGCTTCCTGCACAACTTCTACCTGAAGAGCCGGCGCTCGATCGAGAAGCCGTTCCAGGAAGGCCCGGCCGCCTACGTCATCCCGGGCGACGAGCCGCGGCTCGCGGGCATCTCCGACCTGCTGGCCGCCCTGCAGATCCAGGGCCTCGAGGCCCACCGTACGAGCGCGGCGGTCAAGGTGAAGGAGAAGACGAGGGACGACAAGGGCAAGGACGTCGAGAAGGAGATCTCGCTTCCCGCCGGCTCGTACGTCATCCGGCTCGACCAGCCCTACAGCCGGCTGGCCGACATGCTGCTCGACACGCAGTGGTACAACGTCAGCGACCCCCGCCCCTACGACGACACCGGCTGGACGCTGGGGCCGCTGCACGACGTCAAGACCGTCCGCGTCACCGACACGTCGATCCTGAAGGCGCCCATGAGCAAGCTCGCTGGGGGGTGGCGGGCGCCGGGCGGCCTCGCCGGGACGGGCGGCGTATTCGTGGTCGTCAACCGGGCCGAGGGCCAGGTGGCCGCGCTGCGCTTCCGGCTGAGGGACGCCGCCTTCGAGGCGGCGGAGGAAGGGTTCGAGGCCGGGGGATCGAGGCTCGCCCCCGGCGCCTTGATCCTCACCGGCGCCGATCGCGCGGCGGTCGAGCGGGCGGCGAAGGATCTCTCGCTGACCGTGGTGGCGCTGGACGCGGCGCCGAAGGTGAAGGCGCACCAGGTCGGCGTGCCGCGGGTCGCCATCGTCCACGACTGGCTGAACACGCAGAACGAAGGCTGGTGGCGGATCGCCTTCGACCGCTACGCGGTGCCCTACGACTACGTCTCCGTCCACGTCGTGCGCGACACGCCGGACCTGCGCTCGCGGTGGGACGTCATCGTCTTCCCGCCCACCGGGGGTGCTTCGGTGCAGCGCGAGATCGCGGGGATCCAGGCCTCCGACGCCGTCCCCTGGACGCCGAGCGACAGGTACCCGAACCTCGGCGGGCCGGACAAGACGGACGACATGCGGGGCGGGATCGGGTTCGAAGGCCTCGCCCACCTGCGCCGCTTCGTCGAGCAGGGAGGCGCGCTCGTCGCCGCCGCCAGCTCGGCCGTGCTGCCGGTGCGGACGGGCCTGGTGGAGGCGGTGGACGTGGCGGAGACCCGGGGCTTGCAGGCGCGCGGCAGCGTGGTGCGGGCGACGATCGTCGATCGTGCGAGCCCCATCGCGTACGGCTACGGCGAGACCCTCGCCGTCTATTTCAACCAGGCGCCCGCCTTCGAGGCCGGTCCGGCGGTGGCCCTCGGCGGCGCCCAGCGCTTCGCCGAGATCTTCGGGCCGCCGACGCAAGGCCGCGTCTCCGGCCGCGGCGGGCCGAAGGACCCCGACATCCCGCAGGGCCGTCCCTATGTGGCGCCTCCCGAGACGCCCAAGGGTCCGCCGCAGACGATCGCCGACATCCCGGAGGAGATCCTGGACTTCGTCCGCAACCAGCTCCCGCCCGAGGACCGCCTGCCGCGCGTGGTCGCCCGGTTCGCCAAGAAGGACGACCTGTGGGTCTCGGGGATGCTCGACAAGGGCGAGGAGCTGGCCGAGAGGCCGGCCGTCATCGACTGCCCGCTCGGCAAGGGGCACGTGGTCCTCTTCGCCAACAACCCGATGTGGCGCTGGCAGACCCACGGCAGCCACGCCCTCGTCTTCAACACGATCCTGAACTGGGACCATCTCGACGCCGGCCGGACGGCGGCGAAGCCGGCGCCTCCCCGGCCCTGAGGGCGCGCCGCATCGCGCGGCCCATGTCATCCTGAAGCCGTGGGCTTCCACCCCGCGGTCGAGGACTGGTTCGCGGCGACGTTTCCCGGCCCGACGCGGGCCCAGCGGCTGGCCTGGCCGGAGATCGCGGCCGGCCACTCGACCCTCGTCCTCGCGCCGACCGGCTCGGGCAAGACGCTGGCCGCCTTCCTCGCCGCCATCGACCGGCTGATGTTCACGCCGGCACCGCCGGCGGCGGAGCGGTGCCGCGTCGTCTACGTCTCTCCGCTGCGCGCCCTGGCCTTCGACGTGGAGCGCAACCTCCGCGCGCCCCTGGCCGGCATCGCCCGCACCGCCGAGCGCCGGGGCATCGACTTCCACCGGCCCGAGATCGGTCTGCGCACGGGCGACACCCCCGCCGCCGAGCGGGCCCGCATGGCGCGCCATCCGCCCGACATCCTCATCACGACTCCGGAGTCGCTCTTCCTCGTCCTGACCTCGCGGGCGCGGGCCATGCTCCCCTCGGCCGAGCTGGTGATCGTGGATGAGATCCACGCCCTCGTCGGGAGCAAGCGGGGCGCGCACCTCGCCCTCTCGCTCGAGCGGATGGCGGAGCTGGCGCGCACGCCGCCGCAGAGGGTCGGCCTCTCCGCCACCCAGCGTCCGCTGGAAGAGGTTGCCCGTTACCTGGGTGGCGGCGAAGGAGTCCGCGCCTGGCGGCCCCGGCCGGTGTCGATCGTCGACGCGGCCGAGGGCAAGGCGTTCGACCTCAAGGTCGAGGTCCCGGTCGAGGACATGTCGCGGCTGGGGGAGGTGCTGCCGGCGACCGCTCCCGACGGCAGGCTAGCCGAGGCGGCCAGCCAACCCGCGGGCGCCGTCGCTCGCCGGTCCATCTGGCCCGCGATCCATCCCCGCCTGCTGGAGCTCGTGCGCGCCCACCGTTCCACCTTGATCTTCGTGAACAGCCGGCGGCTGGCCGAGCGGCTGGCCGCCGCTCTCAACGACCTGGCCGGCGAGGAGCTTGTCCGGGCCCACCACGGCTCGGTCGCCCGCGAGCAACGGATCGCCATCGAGGACGCGCTCAAGGCGGGCCGCCTGCCCGCCATCGTGGCCACGTCGTCCCTGGAGCTGGGGATCGACATGGGGGCGATCGACCTGGTGGTGCAGATCGAGACCCCGCCTTCGGTGGCGGCGGGGATGCAGCGGATCGGGCGCGGCGGCCACCAGGCCGGGGCGGTCTCCCGCGGCGTGATCTTCCCCAAGTACCGCGGCGACCTGCTCTCCACCGCCGCCATCACCCGCGCCATGCAGCAAGGCGCCGTGGAAGCGACCCGCGTCCCCGCCAATCCCCTCGACGTCCTCGCCCAGCAGATCGTGGCCGTCTGCACGGAAGGCCCGCGCAGCGTGGACTCGCTGCTGGCTCTGGTGCGCCGGGCCGCCTCCTTCGCCAGGCTGCCCCGGGCCCAGTTCGAGGGCGTCCTCGACATGCTGGCCGGCCGCTACCCGTCCGACGAGTTCGCCGAGCTGCGCCCGCGTCTGGTGTGGGACCGGCTCCGTGGCACGGTGAGGGCGCGCGAGGGCGCGGCCCGGCTCGCCATCGCCAACGCGGGCACGATCCCCGACCGCGGGCTCTACGGCGTCTTCCTGGCCGAGGGAGGCCAGGAGGCGCCGGGGAGCCGGAGGAGATGGTGTTCGAGAGCCGGGTGGGCGAGGTCTTCGTGCTCGGCGCGTCGAGCTGGCGCATCGCGGAGATCACACGCGACCGGGTCCTGGTCGTCCCCGCGCCCGGCGAGCCCGGCAAGATGCCTTTCTGGCACGGCGACCGGGAGCCGCGCCCGGTCGAGCTGGGCCGGACGGTCGGCGCGCTCACGCGCGAGCTCGCGGCGCACCCGCGCGATCAGGGCCGGCGCCGCCTGGTCGACGAGCACGCCCTGGCCCCGGTCGCGGCGGACAACCTCCTCGATTACCTCGAGGAGCAGCGCCAGGCGACCGGCGTCCTGCCCGACGACCGGACGCTGGTGCTGGAGCGCTCGCGGGACGAGATGGGCGACTGGCGGCTGTGCCTGCTGTCGCCGTGGGGTGGGCGTGTCCATGCCCCGTGGTCACTGGCCCTCC
The DNA here is from genome assembly GCA_003223555.1 of Acidobacteriota bacterium. Classification (GTDB taxonomy): domain Bacteria; phylum Acidobacteriota; class Vicinamibacteria; order Fen-336; family Fen-336; genus AA32. The sequence continues at coordinate 167,017 of QHVM01000082.1, forward strand.
AGGCCGGGATGCGCGCGGCCGGGGAAGCGGAAGTGGAGACGCTGTGGAGCGACGACGGCATCGTCGTCCGCGTCCCCGACCGCGAGCGGCCGCCCGAGGCGACCGCGCTCGTCCCGCAACCCGAGGAGGTCGAGGACCTGGTGGTGGCCGAGCTGGGCCGGAGCGCGCTGTTCGCGGCGCGTTTCCGCGAGGCGGCGGCCCGGGCGCTGCTCCTGCCCCGGCGGCGGCCCGGGCTGCGCTCGCCCCTGTGGATGCAGCGCAAGCGCGCGGCCGACCTGCTCGCGGTGGCCGCTCGCTTCGGCTCGTTCCCGATCATCCTCGAGACGTACCGGGAGTGCCTGCAGGACGTGTTCGACGTGCCGTCGCTGCTGGAGCTGTTGCGGCGGATCCGCCGCCGCGAGCTGCGCCTGGTGACGGTCGACACGGCCAGCCCCTCGCCCTTCTCCGCGTCGCTGCTCTTCGGCTACGTGGCCAACTACATCTACGACGGCGACGCGCCCCTGGCCGAGCGCCGGGCCCAGGCCCTCTCGGTCGACCAGGCCCAGCTGAGGGAACTGCTGGGCGAGGCCGAGCTGCGCGAGCTCATCGACCCCGCGGTCCTGGCCGAGGTGGAGCAGGAGCGGCAATGCCTGGACGAGCGGCGGCGCGCCCACGGAGCGGACGCCGTGCACGACCTGCTCGTCCGGCTCGGCGACCTCACCCGCGACGAGCTGGCCGCCCGCGTCGCTCCGCCCGCCCGGGGGGACGAGGCCGACGCCGCTCCGCGGGAGCTGGCCGAGCGCTGGGCGGCCGCCCTGGTCGACGCGCGGCGCGCCTTCTTCGTGAGCCTGGCCGGAGACGAGCGCCTGGCGGCGGCCGAGGACGCCGGCCGCCTGCGCGACGCGTTCGGGGTGCCTCCGCCGCCAGGTCTGCCGGGGGCGTTCCTGGACCCGGCCCGGGACGCCCTGCGCGACGTGGTTGCCCGCTACGCCCGCACCCACGGGCCGTTCACGGGGACTGACATCGCGCGGCGTTACGCCACCGCCGAGCAAGGCGTGGAACAGGCCCTGCGCCGCCTGGCCGAGGCGGGCCGGGTGCTGGAAGGCGAGTTCCGTCCCGGCGGCATTGGCCGCGAGTGGTGCGACGCCGCGGTGCTGCAGGCGTTGCGGCGCCGCTCGCTCGCCCGACTCCGCCGGCAGGTCGAGCCGGCCGAGCCCGCCGCCCTGGCCCGGCTCCTCCTCGACTGGCAGGACGTGGCGACCGGCGAGCTGCGTCCGCTCCAGAGCGGATCGGAGGCCGTCCTGCAGGTCGTCGAGCAGCTCCAGGGCGCGGTCGTGCCCGCCTCGGTCCTCGAGCGCGACGTGATGCTCGCCCGCATCCCCGGCTACCGCCCGGCCGACCTCGACGCACCCTGTGCGGCGGGCGAGGTCGTATGGGTGGGGATCGCTCCGCTCGGCGAGCGGGACGGCAAGGTCGCGCTCTTCCTCGCCGAAGACCTCTGGCTGCTCCACTCGCCGCGGGCCGACAAGCCGAAGGGCGAGGTCCACGACCGCCTGCGGGAGCATCTGGCTCGTCACGGCGCGAGCTTCTTCGCCGACCTGCACCAGGCCGCCGGGGGCGGGCTCGTGCAGCCGGTGCTCGACGCCCTCTGGGACCTGGTGTGGGCGGGCGAGGTGACCAACGACACCCTGGGCGCGCTGCGGGCCTTCGCGCGCAGCCCCGGCCGCCGGCGCCGCCCCGCCCGCCCGTCCGCGCCGTTCCGCTCCCGGCGTCACGCGCCCCCGAGCGCGGGCGGGCGCTGGAGCCTGCTCCTCCCGCCTCCGGCCTCGCGCACGCCGACCCCCACCGAGCGCGCCAAGGCCCAGGCCGAGCAGCTGCTGTCTCGCCACGGCGTGCTCACCCGGGCCGCGGTGATCGCGGAGGGCGTCCCGGGCGGCTTCGCCGCGCTCTACCCGGTGCTGCGCGCGCTCGAGGAATCGGGTCGGGTGCGGCGCGGATACTTCGTCTCCGGGCTGGGGGGCTCCCAGTTCGCGCACCCGGGCGCGCTCGAGCGGCTGCGCGCGCGGCGCGAGCCGTCCTCCGCGCTCGCCGACGCGCCGCGTCTCTCGGTGGCGGTGCTGGCCGCGACCGACCCCGCAAGCCCGTACGGCGCCTCGCTGCCGTGGCCCAAGGCAGGGGCCGGCCGCCTGCAGCGGGCCGCCGGCTCCCACGTCGTCCTCGTCGACGGAGCCCTCGTCGCGCATCTCCGGCCGGGCGAAGGAGAGATCACGACCTTCCTGCCTGCGGACGAGCCCGCCCGCTCGCGCTCGGCCGCGGCCCTGGCCGGAGCGGTGGGCGGCTGGTCCGCGGCCGGGCACGGCGCCGTCGTCTGGATGAGCGTCGACGGCGAGCCGGTCGCGCGGAGCGCGCTCGCTTCCACGCTGCGCGCGGCGGGCTTCGTCCCGTCGGGACCGGGCATGAGGATACGACCCGAATATGCGGCGGCGGCCGCCGCGCAGTCCCGTGCCGAGCCGGGCCCCGGGCCAGCCGAGGACGCGGACGACGAGGCGGCCGGGACGGCGGGGGAGCCCGAAGGCTGATGCGCTAAGGCGACCGCCTGACGCGGCTTCAGGCCCGCACCAGCGTCGCCCCCCAGCTCATGCCGGCCCCGAAGGCCACCAGCAACACCAGGTCCCCCGGCCGGATCCTTCCCCGCCGGGCGCACTCGTCCCACAGCAGGGGGATGGTGGCGGCGGTGGTGTTGCCGTACTTGTGGATGTTGTGGACGACCTTGTCGTCGGGGACCCCCAGCGCCTTCTGGCAGTGCTCGTTGATCCGCCGGTTGGCCTGGTGCATGAGCACGAGCGCCACGTCGTCGATCCTCAAGCCGTTGCGGGCGAGGACCTGCTGCGCGACCTCCACCATGCGGGTGGCGGCGAGCTTGAAGACGTAGCGGCCGTCCATCACCGGGATGTGGTCGCCGCGGGCGAACTGCTCGGGGTCGGTGTAGGGCCGGTGCTTGAAGCCGGTGCCGGGCACGTAGAGCTTGTCGTAATCGGCCCCGTCGGTGCCGAGGACGGAATCGACGATCCCGCGCGAGCCGTCCTCCTGCGCCTGCAGCACCACCGCCGCCCCCGCGTCGCCGAAGAGCACGGTCAGGTGACGGAAGCGGGAGTTCCAGGCGTGCTCGGCCGGGGTGGGCGGCACGTCCGACCGGCCGTAGAGATAATCCCAGTTGGCGGCCGAGTAGGGCATGAAGCCGCTGTGGACCTCGGCCCCCACCAGCAGCACGGTGCGGGCCAGGCCCGCCCTGACGTGGGCGTCCACGAGCTGGAGGCCGTAGAGGAAGCCCACGCACTGCTGCCGGATGTCGAAGCAGGGGACGTTCCGCAGGCCGAGCTTGGCCTGCAGCAGAGGGCCGGCGCCCGGGAAATAGTAGTCGGGGGTCATGGTGGCGAAGACCACCAGGTCCACGTCCTCCGGCGCGGTGGCCCCCTCGGCCAGGGCCCGGCGGGCGGCGGCCACTCCCAGGTCGGAGGTGGCCGTGCCGAGGTCCACGTAGTAGCGCGTCTCCACCCCGCTGCGCTCGCGGATCCACTCGTCGCTCGTGTCCATGATGCGGGCCAGCATCTGGTTGGTCACGGCATTGGGGGGGATCTCGGAGCCGCTGCCGACGATGACCGCCCGCATGAAGCGCATTCTATCCGGTTGCGCCGGGGCCGGGCGCCGGACTATGGTGGAGGCACATGCTCAAGCGGGGCGAGACGGCGCCGGACTTCGCGGTGGGCGGCCGCACCCTCTACCAGATCCTCGACGAGCGCGCGGCGGTGGTCTTCTTCTTCCCCAAGGCGTTCACCGCCGGCTGAACGAAGGAGGCCGGCGGGTTCCGCCGGGAGTACGACAACCTCCAGGCGTCGGGCTGCGAGGTCATCGGCGTGTCCCGGGATTCCCAGGAGACGAACGACCGCTTCCGGGAGAGCCTGCGCCTGCCCTACTCGCTCGTCGGCGACCCGGAGGAGCGGATCGTCCGCGCCTACGACGTGCGCTGGCCGATCCTCGGCATGGTCCAGCGCGTCACCTACGTGGTCGGGCGCAACCGGAAGGTGCGTCTCGCCTTCCACAGCGAGTTGGACATGGACGCCCACTCGGCGCGGGCCTGCCGCGCCCTCGCCGAGCAGGCTCCCTCCGCCTGAGGGCGGAAGGCGTCTGCGCCGCGGCATGCCGGCCTCCCTTTCCGTCGTCATCCCCATGTACAACGAGGAGGCCTACGTGGAGCGGGCGGTGGCCGCGGCCCGCGCGGTGCTGGAAGGGATGGGGGCCGAGTGGGAGCTGGTGCTCGTCGATGACGCCTCCACCGACGCCACGCCGGCCCTCGCCGAGCGTCTGGCCCGGACCGACCCGCGCATCCGCGTGGTCCACAACCCGGTCAACCGTCGCCTGGGCGGCGCCTTGAGAGCCGGCTACGCCGCGGCCTCGAAGGAGCTGGTCTTCTACACGGACGCCGACCTGCCGGTGGACCTCGGGCAGCTCCCCCGGGCCGTGGGCCTGCTGGAGGGCCAGCAAGCGGACCTGCTCGCCGGCTATCGCTTCGACCGGACGTCCGAGGGCCTGCGCCGCGCGCTGTACACGATCGGCTACCACCTGCTCGTGCGGCTGCTCTTCGGCCTCCGCATCCGCGACGTGAACTTCGCCTTCAAGCTCTTCCGCCGCTCGCTGCTCCAGCGGATCGAGCTGAAGAGCGAGGGCAGCTTCATCGACGCCGAGCTGCTGCTGCGGGCGCGCAAGGCGGGGGCGGTGATGATCCAGCTCGGCCTCGACTACTTCCCGCGCACGCGGGGTTCGTCCAAGCTCTCCTCGCTGGACGTCATCGCCGCGATCCTGCGCGAGATGGCAGGGCAGTGGCGTGAGCTGCGCTAGGCGCGCCGCCCTCCTGGCCACCCTGCTCCTCGCCGCCGCCCTGCGTTTCGCCGGGCTGGGATGGGGCCTGCGCCAGCCGCCGCATCCCGACGAGGCCGTGTTCCTCGACAACGTGGCCCTCATGATCCGCAGCGGCGACCTGGACCATCGCTACTACCAGTACCCCGGCCTCTTCTTCTACATGCTGTATCCGCTCGTCCGCCTCCTGCCCCACGATCCGCCCGGACCGGCGGCCTACCTGGCCGCCCGCGCCCTGGTGGCCGCCTTCGGCGTGGCTTCGTGTGCGCTGGCCGCTCGGCTGGCCCGGGAGGTGGCCTCCCCCCGGGCGGGGCTGCTGGCGGCCCTGCTGCTGGCCGTCTCGCCGGTGGCGGTGGAGACGGCCCACATGGTCCGTCCCGACGTGGTGCTGCAGGCCCTCTGCCTGGCCGTGCTCATCGCGCTCGTCCGGGTCGGCGTCACTCTTCGCGGCGACCTGCTCTCCGGTCTCGGCCTCGGCCTGGCGGGGGCGGTGAAGTTCTCGGCGGTGTTCCTCGTGCCCTCCTACCTCGCCCGGCGCCTCGTCGCGCCCGGACCCCGGTGGCGGGGCCTGCTCGCCACGGCGGGCGTGGCCCTGGCGGCTTTCGTCCTGGCCAGCCCCTACGCGGTCCTGCACATGGCCGACTTCGTCGCCGGGGTGAGGGCCCAGGTCGGCTACCACTACCAGGAGCGGGGCCTGAGCCCGGTGTCCTATCCGCGCATGCTGCTCTTCTACCTGGAGGTCTGGCCCAAGGCCCTCGGATGGCCGGCGGTGCTGCTGGTCCTGGCCGCGCTGCCGTCCGCGTTCCGCGCCTGGCGGATATGGATCCCTTTCCTGTTTCTTCCCGCGACGGCCACCGCGGTGCTGGCCACCTCGGACATCCGCCACGACCGCTTCCTGCTGCCTGCGCTCGGCGTGGGGTTCGTCCTGGCCGGCCTGGGGGCGGAGCGGCTGGCCGGCCCGTGGCGCTTCGCCTTCCGCGCCGTCGCCGCCGTGGCGGCGGCGGTGCCGCTCGTCTCGTCGGTCGCCTACTTGCGCGGCGTGGTCGCCCCCAGCACCCGCGACCGTGTGCTCGACGCCATGGAGCCGGCCGCGCCTCGGGGAAGCCTCGTCATCTCCAGCGTCGAGCGGCTCGGCCTCGACCCCTCACGAGTCGAGGTCATGGAGATGGACCACCTGGGGCCGAGCCAGCGCGCCCAGCTCCGGGAGGCGGACTTCGTCGTGAGCACGGAGCGCGATGACCCGGCTTCCCTGGCCGGCCTCGAGAAGCTGCTGGAAACCGCGCCCGTGAACGCCTGGAACGGGCCGCGCCTCACGGTGTGGCGGGTTCCTCCCGCCCAGCGTCCCCTCCGGCGGCGCGTCCGCCTCGACCCGGCATGGCTGTCCGCCCCCGAGAACCCCGCCGAGATGCCGCTGGCCTGCGACGGCCGCGACGACACCTGGTGGCGGACCGAGGGCGTCCAGCGGCCGGGCGATTGGCTCCAGGTCAGATTGCCCGCGCCGGTCCTCCTCGACCGGATCGAGCTGGACGTCGACGGCAACGGCCGCTTCGCCGCCCGCGAGCTGCAGCTGCTCGTGTCCGCCGACGGGCGCCGCTTCGACGAGGCCCCGACGCGTCCCGGGCGGCCTCCGCTCGACGACCAGCGCGTGGAAGGCAAGAGCCACAGCCAGGTGCTGTTGCTCACGCCGCCCGCGCCGTCCCGCGCCTTTCGCCTCGTCCTCACCCGGCCTGGCGCCCATCGCTGGGGGGTGGCCGAGCTGCGGGTGGACGAGAGGGTGCCGCCCGCGCCGTAGGGTGATCAGCGTCGCCCCGGCGGTTGTCGGTCCCGGCCGGGCATGGTATCAGGGACCCTCATGCTGACCGACCTCGCGATCACTCCCATCAGCGAGACGCTGCGCAACCTGTCGATCGACCGGCGCAGCGGCGACCTCCAGGTCCAGTCGGGGCGCACCGTCAAGACGGTGTTCTTCGACCATGGCCGCATCGTCTTCGCGGCCAGCAACCTCAAGAAGGACCGGCTGGGGGAGTCGCTGGTGGCCCTGGGGCGGATCACCGACGAGGAGTTCAACCGCGCCTCGGCGCTGCTCCGGGAAGAGGGTCGAAAGCGCCGCTTCGGGGACGCCCTCGTCCACGCGGGGGTCCTGGACAAGAACGAGGTCGGGCGCTCGGTGGCCCGGCAGGTGGACCGCATCGTGCGCTCGCTGTTCGAGCTGACGGAAGGGGTGACCGCCTTCGAGGACCGCCGCTCGGCCATCCCGCTCGAGTACATGGTGAGCCTCTCCGTCCACCGCATGCTCTACGACGGCATCCGCCTGATGACGAGCCCCGAGCTGGTAGCGGCCGGCCTCGGCGACCTCGACCGCCGCGTGAGCATGGTGGCCATCACCCCCTTCGCCTTCGACATGAAGGGCTGCCCGCCCGAAGAGCGGGAGATCCTCGAGCAGGCGCGGCGCAAGGTGACGCTGCGGCGGCTGGCCTGGGAGCCGGGCGGCCTGTCCTTCGCCCGCCTGCGCGCCTGTTACGCGCTCCTCGCCTCGGGCGTCCTGGAGGACGCCGAGCGCGCCGCCGATCCCGCCGAGCAGCCGGTCGTGCAGATGGAGACGGGTACTTTCCTGCTGTCCGCGCTCCGCCTCCAGCCCGACCCCTCCTCGCGGGACGCCATCCGGCAGGAGCTGGACGACGAGCTGGAGCGCTCGGCCCACCTCGACCGGGAGATGTGGCTGAAGGTCTCCCGCAACGCGCCCCGCGAGGAGCTCATCAAGGCGCTCGAGGACAAGATGGAGCGCTACCACACGCTGCTCGACGCGGCCGGGGACGACGAGGCGCTGAAGACCGACCTCGAGGTGATCCTGGGCCGAGCCTCCGCGATGCTGCGCCTGGCCCGCCAGGCGCCCGCCCCCCCCGCGCCGGCCGCTTCCGCGGCGCCGTCCGAGCCGGTCCCGGCCAATGAGGCGCGGACCGCCGACGGCGCTTTCGCCGGCGCGGCCCAGCTCGAGCACCTGCTGCTCGAGGGCGAGGTGCGGATGACCGTGTCCGACTACGCCAACGCCGTCCGCGTCTATGAGAAGCTCGTCGACCTCGCCCCGCGCGTGGCCGCCCACCGGGTGAGGCTGGCCATCGCCATGGCCAGCTACCCGCGCACCGCCAAGCAGGCGGAGCGTGAGTTCCTCGACGCGCTGCGCCTGGAGCCGAACAACGCCGACATCCATTACCAGTTCGGCCTCTACTACAAGGTGATGAAGCAGCGGGCGCGGGCCCTGGCCGAGATGCAGGCGGCCGTGCGCCTCAACCCGCGCCACCGCCTGGCCCGGGCGGAGCTGGAGGTGCTGTCGCCCAAGGACAGTGCGCTCCTCAACCTGAAGAAGCTGTTCAAGTAATCTCGAATGCGGGCGAGCTACGCTCCGCATGGGTCTTCGTCATGCGCGCTCGCGGGAATGAATCCCGCTGCGCGCGCTGAAGGAAATGCTCCGCTGCGCTCGCCCGAACGCCGGGGATCGAAGCGGTCTCGCCCTGCGGGCGAGCTACGCTCCGCATGGGTCTTCGTCATGCGCGCTCGCGGGAATGAATCCCGCGGCGCGCACTGAAGGAAATGCTCCGCTGCGCTCGCCCGAACGCCGGGGATCGAAGCGGTTTCGCCCTGCGGGCGAGCTACGCTCCGCATGGGTCTTCGTCATGCGCGCTCGCGGGAATGAATCCCGCGGCGCGCACTGAAGGAAATGCTCCGCTGCGCTCGCCCGAACGCCAGGGAACGGGCGAAGCGGCGCTTCCTCGCTTTGCTTGCTGCGCTACCGGACCGCGAAGAGCAGCAGGCCGAACGGGGCCACGGCGGCCATGATCAGTACCGGGTCGGCGAGCAGCAGAGCCTGGACGAGGAACGGAAAGGCCACCACCAGGAGGACGATCCCCGGAAGGGGTCCGGCAACCGACCCCAGCCGGCCGGCCAGCGTCTCGCGGTTTCCGGCCACGCCGCTCCTGCGCGCGACGATGGCGGCGCCGAGCAACATCGCTCCCCAGGCGATCCACGCCCGGCGAGCCGTGAAGAGCGCTTCGGCGGAGGTGGCTCGCCAGAGGACGCCCACCGCGAGCAGGGCCAGGACCGAGCCCAGGGCGAGGCCGCCGCGGCGCAGCGCCTCCCGGGTCGGGCGGCCCGATCCCGCCCACCACTCGGCGCCGAGCGTGTACGAGCCGACGATGACCGCCCAGCCCACGAAGTTGCCGACGGGCACGCCGAGCCACGCGGCCGGTGGCGTCCACCGCCAGAGCCCGTCCCGCACCGCCACCGGCTCCATGGCCAGGTCCACCGCGATCGCGAGAAGGGCGGCCGCGAGTGCTCGTCGGGCCGGCGTGGCGCTCCCGCGGCGGACGGCCACCGCCATGGCGCACGAGATGACGGCCGCCCATACCGCTACCACGGCCAGGGGCACGCCGCCGGGGGCGACCCGCCAGGACGATGGGTACTCGTGCGCGGCGAAGGCCGCGATGGCGGCGATCTCCAGCGCGTATCCATAGGCGGCGAGGGCGAGAAGCTCTCCCGCGGCCCGCCGTCCGCCGAGGGCGCGGCGGGCGTGGATGAAGGCGAGGGCCAGTGCCGCCGGCGCGACGAGAAGCTCGTAGGCTCCCGCCGGCAACCGGCTCAACGCCGAGCCCGTTCGGCGATCCCGAAGCCGCTCCGGCCGGCGCCCTCGTACCGGGTGAAGCTCTCGTCGAGGACCAGCCGCCAGGGCCGGCCGGCGAGATGGCGGCCGGGGCGGCTCTCGGGCTGGACGGGCACGCTCAGCGTCGAGACGACCGTGCCCCTGACGTGCAGGGCGGGACCGGCGTCGGTCGTCACCTCGAGCTCGACCGAGCGGGGCCGGCCGGCGTCCTCGACCCAGGCGTGCTCCACGCGCGTGACCCGCTCGAGCGCTCCTCCGCGCCAGAGGAAGCCCCCCTCCACCATCCGGCCGCGCAGGCACACCGCCAGCGCGTGCAGCGCGACGTCCTCGCCCAGGCGCACGGTGAAGAGGCCCCAGTGGTCGGCGGCGTCCCAGTCGCGGCGGCCGGCGGAGTGGTCGCGGCTCCCCGTTCCCACGAAGGTGAAGCGCCGCCCGTCCACCACGACCTCGCCCTCCGCCGTCCCCGACTGCTCGACGTGATGGGCGCCGAGCGGCTCCAGGAAGCGTCGGGTGTCCTCGTCGACGATGGCGCACAGGTCGACGGCCGGGGTCGTCGGCCGGAAGGCGAGGTCGATCGTCGCCTCCACGGTGCGCGGCGCGAGCAGCACCGGGAGGGGGCCGGGCGGGAAGGCGTCGGCCTCGTGCTCGGCGAGGCGCGTCGCCGCCCGCAGGCGCGGCGGCCTCCAGCCCCCGGCCAGGCCCGCCACGGCCAGCGCGCCCTCGTCCCGGCGGCCGTCGCCGCGCTCCAGCGCGAAGAGAAGCTTCCCGTCGGGCAGGAGAAGGGCGAGGACCCCCTCGCCCCGTCCGCCCGCCTTGAGCCCGAGAGAGCACACGATGCCGAGACGGCTCGTGGGGTCGAAGAGGTTGAAGTACACGCTCTCCCGCGCCAGGGGGTGATCGTCCAGCGCGGGGAAGTCCTCTCCGGGCGCCGGAGGCCAGGCGAGGGCCCCGCGCGCGCTCGCGCCCGCTTCGGCCGGCCACGGCACGATCCGTCCCGCGCCGCCGTCGACCAGGATGCGCTGGCCGCCGCGGATGCGGCGCGTGGCATCGCGCACGTCCACGACGCACGGCACGCCCAGCTCCCGGGCCACGACCGCGCCGTGCGAAAGCAGGCCCCCCATCTCGGCCACCGCCCCGGCGGCGGAGGCGAGCAAGGGGCCGAGGGCCGCGTCGAGCACCGGCGCCACCAGCACCTCGCCCGGCTCGATCCGCGCCGTCTCGCCCTGGCGCACCACGCGCGCGGGCCCGACGCCGATGCCCGCGCTCACGCCGAGGCCGGCCAGGTCGCCTTCCGCCGGGGGCGCCGCCCCGGGGGCCGAGAAGTCGACCTCCCGCGGCGCGGCCAACGCGGCTTCGCGCTCCCAGCGGCGCCGGCGGCGCGCGACCGCCGGCCGGGACACGGCCGCCCCCCGCAGGGCCGCGCCCAGCTCGCCCGCGGTCAGGAAGAAGACGTCGTCCTCGGCCGCCAGCGCGCCGGTGGCGGCCAGCCGGCTCGCCGCCGCGCGCGCGATGTCCCGGCCGTGCTGGACGAGGACGACGGCGAGCGACTTCGTCGCTTCCCGCCGGGTCACCCATTCCCGCGCCGAGGCCAGGCCGCGCCGGAAGAGGGCCGCCCGCAGCGGCCCCAGCCGCGAGGCGATGGCCGCCTCGTCCGCGCGTCCGAGCTGCCCGGCGGCCCGGGCCCGGAACCCCGGCGGCCGCGCCGAGGACAGCCGCGCCTGCAAGGCGGCGAGCAGCGGCGAAGGATCGTCCTCCCAGGTGGGCGAGCGCAGCTCTCCTTCGGAGAGGCCGCGATGGCCCCACCGGCGCAGGAGATCGGCCAGGCGGGCGCGCAGCGCGGGCGGCGCGTCGCCCCGGCGCAGCGCCGCGGTGGCTCGAGCCGTCGGCTGGGCGAGCCAGGCCACCCATTCCAGATGCGCGGGCGCCTCCCCGGCGAGGACTTCCAGCGCCGCGACCGGGGCCGCGCTGTCGAGGCCGGCCAGGCCGGTCACGAGGCGGTTCACGCGAGGCGCGGCCTCGCCCGGCGCGAGGAGCGCGAGCAGCCGGGCCAGCAGCGCCAGCCGCACGCCGCACGCGCCCGAAGTGGCGACGTGGGCGGTGGCGACGAGGAGGCCGGTCCGCTCGAGGCCTTCGAGCATTGCGGCGAGCTCGTCCGCGCGGGCGGCCGCGACCGCTGCCCGTGACGGCCGGCGGGCGAGGGCCTGCTGCGCAGAGGCGATCTCTTCGGGCAGCCCTCGCGCCATCACCCGCAGCCGGGCCAGCACCCTGGCCAGCCGCGGCCAGGCGCTGACGGGCAGACGGACCCGCTGCGCGGCGCCGCCGCCGAGGACCAGGCGCTCGACGTCGTCGCTCGCGAGGCCGGGCAGGCCGCGGCCGATCTCGAGGCAGAGGGAGAGGTTGAGGTAGACGCGCTCGCGGTGCAGCACCAGGAACGGTGGAGCATCGGCGGGAAGCAGCCCGGCTCGGCTCGCCACGTCGCGGAAGGCCTGCTCGAGGAGCGCCACCACCGTCGAGGCGGTCAGGGGGGTCACCGGATCGGGCAGCACCTCGCCGACGTTGGCGCGCGTGAGGCGCCGCAGGCGAGGGTCGCGGGGCGCCTCGCCCCCGGCGGTGATGGGCCGGGACTGCAGCAGCACGACGCCGCCCGAGCTGACCGCCCATTCCACGTCCTGGGGTCCGCCCAGCAGATCCTCGACCCGGCGCGCCAGGCGGAAGACGGTCGCCAGGTCGGGCGCGGGGAGGCTTCCCGTGGCCGGTCCCTCCCGTAGCGCTCCCGTCTCGCGGTCGAGGACGTATCGGTCGGGTCGCACCGAGCCCGATACCACCGCCTCGCCCCGGCCCGGGTGGGACTCGACGAGCATCGCGTCCGGCTCGGCGGGATGGCGGGTGAAGACGACCCCGGCCGCGCGCGGCTCTACGAAGCGCTGGACGAGGACGGCCGGGACGGTCAGGCTGCCGTCGACGGCCAGCCCCATGACGCGCGCGTAACCGGCCGCCGCTTCCGCCGAGCGACGCACCGCTTCGACGGCCGGGACGAGCACCTCGGCGCTCACGTCGAGCAGCGTGCGGTACTGGCCGGCGAAGCTGGCTTCGGCGGTGTCCTCGACGAGAGCCGACGAGCGTACGGCCACCCGCCCGCCGAGGCGGGCGGCGGCGGAGAGGAGGGCCGTCTCGCCGCCCTCGCCGATGACCTCGTCCGCGGCGACGACGAAACCGTCGGGGACGGGCAGGCCCGCTTGCCGGAGGCGGGCGAGGACGAACGCCTTGCCTCCGACGTGGAGGCGGTCAGCTTCGCCGATCTCGTCCAGCCAGATCACGCCGGGGCCGGGCGTACCGGCTCTCTAGCGGGGACTCGACGGGGCGGCAGGGCTTCCGGAGGGCGTGATGGTGAAGGTCTTCTCTCCCGCCTTCGCCCCTCCGGCCCAGATCTCCACGCGATGGGTGCCGGCCGGCCAGGCCGACGTGTCCTTGGCTCGGAAATTGACCACGTTGGCCCCGGGCGGGACCACCAGCTGGTCGTCTCCTTCTCCGGCCCCGGTGGGGGAATACCAGGAGAGCTTGACCTCGGTCCCGGGGGAGATCGCGCTCACCTTCAGGGAGACGAAGAGGGGGTTGCCCTGGGCGAAAGCGGCGCCGGCCGCGGACACGCTTCCATCGGGAGCGAGGCTGTGGCCGAGCACGACCGAATCCATGAGCACAGTCCGCGCCGCCTCGGCCACGCCGCCTGCGGGCGCCCCGGCCGGGACGGCGGACGCCGCCGGCGCCGGCGTGGGGGCGGGCTCGTTGCGGGAGCAGCCGCCCGAGCCGGCGAGCGTGGCAAGGCCCAGGGCGGCAACGCCGATTCTTGCGTTCATCATGAGGCTCCTCCCTCCGATTCTATGCTCTCGGGGACGGCGCCGGCAGCCCTGCGCACGCTCGGCGCGGGCCGCGGTCCCCGCTCAGCTCATCGGCCCCTGCGCGATGCGCTCCAGGATCGCGATCGGGGCCTTGTCGGGCAGGACCAGGGTGGCCCGCGCCACGAGGAACGTCTGCTCGAGGGCGTAGCGTCCCCTCAGCACGGCGTGGGAGACCATGTCGGTGAACACCATCCACGTCGAGCCGGCCGGGAACTCCACCTGGCGCTTCTCGACCGAGCGCTGGAACTCCGCGCTCTCCTTCAGGTGATGATGGAAGGAGAGCATGAAGCGGTCGTAGGGGGAGCGCACGGACACGTCCAGCCCCGCCCATCGCGCCAGCCTGCGCAGCCGGTCGGCGAGGCCGTCCCGCCGTGCCCGCTCAACCAGGGCCGGCGGCGCGAAGCGGGGCGCGATCTGCTCGAAGGTGCCCCCCGTGAGCCATACCCGCGCCTCGGCCGGGTTGACGTTGGTGAAGAGGCGCAGGATCCGGTCGCCCCGGGTCGGCCGGGTGGGGAAGGCGTCGACGTGCAGCAGGTCGTTGCGCGACCGGCGCGGCAGCTCCCGCCCCTCCTCCTCCTCGGGCCGGAAGCTCGCCAAGTCGACCCTCCAGCTCCGCGCGTAACGCGGCAGGAGCCACGCCGCGAACTCCGTGGCCCGCCGCGAATAGAGCCGGAGGGCGCCGCGCAGCCGCTCGGCGTCGGCGCTCGTTCCGCGGGCGAACCCGGTCACCCGGTCCTGGGCCGGGCGGTAGGCGATGTTCTTGTGGTAGCCCGCCCCGCTCTGGCGCTGAGCGAGGAGGACCGCGCGTTCCGCCTCCGGCAGCTCGAACGGCGATCCAGGGAAGAAGAGGATCCGTCCCTCCTCGAGGGCCCGGCAGTAGTCGATCTCACGCGCCGGTGAAGGATCGGCCACCGTCTCCACGAGGGGAAGGACCATCGCGGCGAGCCTACCACGGCCGGGTGAGGAACTCCCAGACGAAGGCCACCGTGAGGAAGGAGAGCAGCACCTGCGCCGACTGCGGGGAGCGGACCTTCAGGCGGTGCCAGGCTCCGGCGGCCAGCAGCAGCACCGGGAGCATCAGCAGCAGTACGCCGCCGGCGGCGCCGAAGCCGAGCCGGTCGGCCCACGGCGCCAGGGGCGCCGCCCGGAGCACTCCGCCGTAGAGCAGCTGGAGATGCAGCACGTAGACGAGCAGCGTCTCGTGCCCGATGAGGGCGAGCGCCGCGATGCCCGGCCACTCTCGCCGGGCCGCCGTTTCCATCCCGAGCAGGAGCAGCAGCAGGCCGCCGAGACGGAGCAGCGCGTAGCCGGGCGACGGCCCCCAGAAATCGACCCGGCCTCTCAGCGCCAACGAGATGGCGGCGCCGGCGACGAGCAGCCCGCCGCCCCAGACGAGAGCCCGGCGGGCGCGCGTGGCCGCGCCCTGCCGGCCCAGGGCCGAGCCGGCGACCGTCCCCGCCAGCACGAAGGCGGAGAAGGGGAACACCGGGAAGGGCGAGGGGGCGGCCTGGGCGTCGAAGTAGGCGCCGGCGGCCAGGGGCAGCCGGCGCGACAGGTCCGAGGCCCACACGAAGGGAGTGGCGGCGAGCACGGCCAGCGTCAGCGCGCCCGCCGCTCCCACCCAGCGCCGGCCGGCCACCCATTGCAGGGCGAGGACGAAGAGCTGGCTCACCGCGATCACGTGCAGGGCGTTGCACGAGAGGGCATGGGCCTTCTCGGCCGGGGTGCCCTGCAGCACCGTCTTCCACAGCGACAGGTAGGGAAGGTTCAGGGCGTAGCCGACGCCGAGGATGAAGAACAGCCGGCGTGCGCGCCGGAGGCTGGCCCGGGCCGACAGGGGAGCGCGGGGCAGGCCGGCCACGAACCCGGAGGCAAACAGGAACCCCGGCGCGGTCGAGCCATGGAAGAGGAGCTGGAGCTGGTAGAGGGGATCCGCGCGGGCGGCCGGGGACAGCAGCGTCTCGGCGAGGTGGCCCTGGACCATGACGAGGGCCACCAGCCCCCGGAACGCATCGATGTAGATCTCGCGGCGGGCGCGGGGGCGCGCGCGCCGCTCAGGCCCGACCCACTGCCTCAGACTACCAGAGTGCTCCCGCCCGCCGCCTGCTGCACGTGCTTCAGCAGCAGCGACTCCGGGGCCGCGCCCACGAACTCGACGGTCTCGCCGACGACCGTCTTCGGCACCGACGAGACGCCGTACTTCTGGGCCAGCTCGGGATAGCCCGTCACCTCCACGCCGTCGGCGGTGATCTTGTCGCTCTCGATCGCGAAGCGGATGGCCAGGCGGACCGCCCGGGGACAGTAGGGTCAGGTCGGGGTCGAGAAGACCTGGAGGTGCACGGGGCGCGGCAGCTCCATGAGGGCGGCCCGTGTCTCGTCGGACAGGCCGCTGTCGCCCCGGGACACGTCCAGGATCGCCTCGACGAGCGTCCCGAACTCGTAGCCGGACGGCAGGCCGTAGAGGCGGATGCCGTAGTCCTTGTCCTTCCCCATCACCGCGATGGCGGGGATGCGCGCGATGCCGAGCGACTCGACCTTCTCCTTGTCGAGGACGAAATTGTACGACTCGACCGTCAGCCGGGGGTCGATGGCGGCCAGCTCCTCGACGAGGCGCCGCACCTGCTCGGACTCGGGATCGGCCAGGGCCTGGGAGAACACCGCCAGCCGCACGGGCTCGACGAGCCGGGCGAACTCCTCCTTGAGCTGGGAGGCGACGTCGTCGGTCATCAGCGGCATGCGCGAAACGTCCTCCGCCATCGAGTATAGCAAACGGCCGTCAGCGCACCAGGACGAGCCCGGCGGCCAGCGTCAGCAGCGTCACCGGCACCCCGACCTTCAGGTACTCGGCGAAGCCGAGCGGCGAGAGCTTGCGCGCGCCCTCGGCCACGATGAGGTTGGCGATGGAGCCGACGAGCGTGAGGTTGCCGGCCAGCGTGGAGGCCATGGCCAGCGTGATCCACGCCCGATGGGGCTGGGGCAGGTCGGGCACGAGATGGGTGAAGAGCATGACCGCGGGAACGTTCGAGACCAGGTTCGACAGCACCGCGACGGACGCGGCGAGGGAGACCACCCCGTGGGCCTCCCGGGCGTGGAGGGCATCGAACAGGGCATCCGTGACGCCGGCCGCCCTGGCCGCTCCGACCACCACGAACAGGCCGGCGAAGAGCGTCAGCAGGTTCCAGTTGATCTCCAGGAACACCTTCTCCGGCTTCACGCGCCGGGTGAGCAGCAGGGCGGCCCCCGCGGTGAAGGCGACCATCGAGACGTTGGCCCCCGCGAAGAACCACGCGATCATGGCCACCGAGGCGGCGAGGCTCTTCAGGGTCAGGAACGGATGGAGCCTCGCCCGCGGCTCGGCGCGGGCGGCGAACGGCCGGGCCAGCTCCCGCCGGTACACGAGCGCGATCACCGCGAAGTCGACGAGGAGACCCACCACCGCCACGGGAGCCAGGGCGGCGAAGAAGGCGCGGTAGTGCATCCCGGAGGCGACCCCGATGAGCATGTTCTGCGGGTTGCCGGTGAGGGTGGCGGTGGAGCCGATGTTGCTGGCGGTGGCGAGCGCGATCAGGTACGGCGTCGCCCGCACGCCGAGGCCGGCGGCCACCTCCAGCACCAGCGGGGTGAGCGCCAGGCAGACGGTGTCGTTGACGAAGACGGCCGAGAGCACGCCGGCCACCGCCACCAGCCCCGCCAGCAGCCCCCGCGGGGAGGCGGCCCGCCGCGCCACCGCCGCGGCCACCCAGCGGAAGAACCCGGCCAGGCGGAGGTGCCCGACGATCACCATGGTCCCGAAGAGGAGCACCAGCGTGCCGAGGTCCACCATGCCGTAGGCCTGCTCGGGGGTGACGACGTGGAAGGCGACCATGAACGCCGCCCCCACCACCGCCGCTCCCGTGCGGTCGAGGCGGATGCCGGGCGCGCGGCCCAGGGCCACCACCAGGTAGGTGGCGGTGAAGATGGTCGCGGCGGTCAGCAAGCCTTCCGCTTCAGACCCACTTCGGGAACCACGTCCACGGCCGGAGCCCGCCGCCGAGATCGTGGAAGTACCAGCCGGCCGGGACGGGCAGCGCGATCAGGAAGGGCAGGAAGAAGAAGAAGAGCACGACCACGAGCGCGACGTAGCCGCGGGCCAGCGGCGCCCATCTTCCCTCCCATCCGCGGTCGAGGAGTCCCCCCAGGCTGAGGCAGGCGTACGGGATGGCCTCGAAGAGGTAGTGGCCGTAGTTGAGCGTGCGGGGCGAGATCCCCCACGGCAGGTACAGGAGGCAGAAGCCGAGGCCCGAGAACAGCCGGCGGGGATCCCGCTCGCGCGCACCCGTGCCAAGCGCCCACAGCGTGACCGGCACCGAGGCCCACCACAGCGCGGGGTTCCCGATGGCCACGATGCCGCGGATCGTCTCCCCGGTCTGCTTGAAGTGATACCAGGTCGGCCGGTACAGCCACGGCCAGGTGTACCACTTGCTGAAGTAGGGATGCGTCGCGCGGAGGTCGGAGTGGTAGCGCCAGATCGCCTGCTGCAGGGGCCACAGCTCCTTGAGCGAGTGCCCCTGCCCCTGCCGCAGCCAGGGGACGTAGCTGAGGACGTAGACCGCCACCGGCAGCACGACGAAGGCGAGCAGGGCCAGCGCCAGCTCGCGGGGCTTGATGAGGCGCAGCCGCCGCACCGCGAGCAGCACGAGGCCCAGGAAGGAGGCCGCCCACAGGCTCGTCCAGCGCGTGGAGAGCGCGAGGCCCAGGAAGACGCCCGCCAGCGCCATGTCGGGAGCGGAGAGGCGCGGGCGGAGGGCCGCCCGCAGGATGAACAGCGCGGCCGCCACCTGGAACAGCACCGCGAAGATGTTGGTCATCGCGATGCGGCTCTGCACGAGATAGACGCCGTCGCACAGCAGCAGCACCGAGGCGAGCACCGCGGCGCGCTCGCCGGCGGTCGCCCGCCGGGCCAGCGCATAGAACACCGGGGCCAGGGCGACCCCGGCCAGCGCGGGAAGCAGCCGCCACGCCCAGGGCACGTAACCGAACAGCCACACGCCGACCGCGATGAGGAGCTTGGCCGTCGGGGGATGCACCCACTCGGTGGGCGGCTCGCCCTTCAGGTACTGGAGGGCGGTCTTGGCGTGGTACACCTCGTCGAAGACCTCCTCGTCCGGAACGCCCAGCCGGGGGAGCCGGAAGAGCGCCGCGGCGAGGGCGAGCAGGAGCGCGATGGCGAGGTCCCGCCGCGGCCCGGATGGGGGCAGCCTCATCGGCGGAAGAGTATAGCGCTCAGTCCGCCGCGGACTTCTTCCGGAGCGCGGAGCGCGGCTCGAGCAGCTCGAGCGCGTAGGTCACGGGCACGCCGAAGGAGTTGCCGCCGAACTTCGGAAGCACCGCATACTCCACCGCGATCACCTGACCGTTCTTGTTGAAGATCGGCCCCCCGCTGCCGCCCTGGGTGGTGGGAGCGTCGAACACGATGTCGCTGCGCGTGATGTCGCCGATATGGCCCTGGGTGGTGGAGGGGCGGATGAGGCCCCGCACGCTGAGCGCCTCGGTCACCCGCTCCGAGTTGGTGCCGTGAGACTCCAGGATCTGCTTCACCACCACCGTCTCGGCCTTGGCCAGGATGGCCTCCAGTCCCGCCGGGTAGCCCACGACCACCACCGGCTGACCGGCCACCGACCCGGTGCGCGAGCGGTCGAGGGGGAGCACGGGGATCCTCCTTCCCCCCAGCTCCACCCTCAGCAGGGCCAGGTCGACGGTGTCCGACCGTCTCTCCAGGGCCAGCTCGAAGGGCTGCTTCTGCTGGGGGAAGAACCCGCGGAGGTAGCTGAGGCGGGGCCGATAGCCCGCCTTCTGCAGCTTCTCGGCCTCGTCGTCGTTCCACCAGGGCTCGGCCAGGTGGCGGTTGGTGAGGATGAGACCCCTCGCGTCCACCAGGAAGCCGGTTCCGTAATACTCGACGGTGTGCACCGACCCGGTGCCCTCGGGGTCCAGGGCCGCCCCACCGTCGCTGTCCCGGACCGGCTCCCCGGACTCGTCCTGCCGGTACCGCAGCGGCCGGCCGGAGGCGTCGGCGAAGGCGTAGGCGCCCTGGATGAGCGCCACTCCCGCCCCGAACTCCCGGATGATGCGCTCGCCGGCCGCGCGCTCCGACTCCAGGGCCTGGAGACGCTCGCGCGTCGAGCCGAGCTCGTCCCGCAGGACCTGCACCTCGCCGCGGGCGGGATCCGTGAGCCGGCGCAGCAGCTCCGCCTCCCTTGCGCGAACCTGCTCCAGCTTCAGCCGGTCGGCGTCGCCGCGCCGGCGCTCGGCCTCGACGCGGGCCTCGAACGCGCGCCGCTCGGTGTCCGCCTGCTGCACCGCGCGGCGGAGGGTCGCCACCTCGCGGCCGAGCCGCCGCGACTGGAGATAGCTCCAGGACAGCAGGGCGAGGGCCACGATCAGCACCGCGGCCAGCGCGCGACGGAAGCTGCGGCTCGTCTGATGGACCATCCGGAAGGCCATGGTCTCGGACAGCCGCGGCGCCGCCGGCCTCCTCTCCGCCACGCGGCGAGGGGCGTCGGGGAGGCGGAAGCGGAGGCGGGGACCACCCCGGCCCAGCTCCACCGTGTCGCCGTCGCGCAGCACGGCTTCCTGGATCTCGTGGCCGGCGAGGAAGGTCCCGAGCGCCGAGCCGCTGTCGACCAGGACGACGTCCGCGTCGCGTTGGTGGAGGACGGCGTGGCGCGGGGCGAGGCCGGCGATGACCACGTCCGCCGCGGGGTCGGCCCCGATCGTGGCCGGCAGGCGGGGGACGGAAACCGAGCGGCCCTGGTCCGGGCCGCTCAGGTGCTCGAAGGCGATGCGGGTCATCTCAGTGGCCGGCCGCCTGGACGCTGCGCGCGCCGATGCGCCGCTCCACGTCGGCGGTGGCGAACCGGGTCCACCGGGAGGATCCGATGCGCAGGAAGACCTCCACCGTGGCATCGCGGAACCTCTCGTGCCGGAACATGCTTTCGGGAGGCCCGGTGGAGAAGTAGCGGCCCTCCCCCTCGGGCTTGAGCACGACGAGCGCCCGGCTGCCGGCGGGGAGGAGCTTGTCACCGGGCGCGGCCACCCTCCGCCAGGCCGAGCTCCAGATGGCGTCCTCCCCCTTGCGCCGGAAGGTCACCTGGGCCTCGACGGTGCGCTGGTCCCGGGTCCCGTTGTTGTGGACCTCGAAGCGGACGACGGGGGCGATGTACTGCGTGTCGCCCTGCGCGGGGTCGATCGCCCAGTAGGTCTCCACGTCAGTGACCTCGAGCACGGTCCGGGGATCGGGAGAGCGGCACGCACCCGGCAGGGCGGCGAGGACGAGCACGGCCGTTCCCGTGGGTCGCTTGAGCCGCACCGGCCATCATTCTACCGCCGGGCCGCCTCCTCCTGCCGCGGCGGGGGCGCGGCGACCGGCATCGCGATCCGGAAGCGCGCCCCCGGACCCTCGGGCAGCAGCTCGAGGGTGCCGCCATGGTCCTCGACGAAGCGCCGGGCGACGGCCAGGCCGAGGCCGGTGCCGCCCTTCTTGCCCCGGGTGACGAAGGGCTCGAAGAGCCGGTCGCGGATCTCGGGGGGCACGCCGGGACCCTCGTCGGCCAGGGTGAGGACGAGGCGCGGCCCGCCGTCGGCGGGCGGAGCGGGCACGAGCTCGGCCCCGAGGTGGAACCGGCCCCGGCCGCCCATGGCGTCGCGGGCGTTGGCGGCGATATTGCTCACCACGCGGCGCAGCTTGTCGACGTCGACGGCGGCCACCACGTCCCGGGGCACGCGGAAGTCGCGCACCAGCTCCAGCGTCGGCTGCTCGGCCTGCACGCCGGCCGCCAGCTCGTCGAGTATCGCGCCGAGGGCCAGCGGGCGGCGGGCGAGGCGCCGCCCCCCGCGCGCGAAGTCCAGCGTCTCCGTCGTCATGCGGTCCAGGCGGTCCACCATCCGGGTGATGAGCCGGGCGCGGTCGCGCACCTCCGCCGAGGATCCAGGGTCGTCGGCCAGCGATTCCGCGTAGCCGCGGATCACCGTCATGGGGCCGCGGAAATCGTGGGCGAGCATGCCGGCCATCGTCCCGAGGGCCGCCATGCGCTCGGAGGCGATGAGCTCCCGCTGGTAGAGGTGGTTCTCGAGGGCGAGGGCGGCCCGCGCGGCGAGCGAGGACAGCTCCCGGGCCTCCACCGCGCGCAGCGGACGCCGCCGCCGCCCCCGCCGCGCCCCGAGGACCAGCATCCCCACCAGGCCGCTGCGGGCGAGCAGGGGCACCAGGACCCCGTCCCGGCTCCGCCCGGGAGGCCGGGTCGGAGTCTCGAGGAGCAAGCCGTCGGAGAGCAGGAAGCGGGCCTCCGGCGCGTCCACCATCTGGCCCGGCGCCAGGGCCTGCCCGGCCGCGCCGCCCGAGGAAAGCACCTGGAAGGAGTCGAGCTTGCGGTCCCAGAGCAGCAGCGTCGCGTCGGGCACGTCCAGGGCGGCCGGCAGCTCGCGGGTCAGCAGGCGGGCGAGGCCGTCGAGGTCCGGGACCTCCAGGACGCGGTCGGCCATCCGCCGCAGCTCGGCGGCGTGGGTGGAGAAGCGGCGCTCGTTTGACAGCTCGAAACCCCGCTCGTTATCATACGATTCCTCGCCTCGCGCCCGGCGGCAAGCCGGAGCGCGCGGGCGCCCCCGGGACTCCAGGCCTCATGGCCCCGGGTCACCCAGGATGCACCGCAGCGACTACCGGCTCTCACCGAAATTGACTGGCTCGCGGACGGCCCGCCCGGCCGCCGAACGTGCTCGCTCCGCTTCCGGGCGCCGTCCCTTTCATAAGGCTGGATTGAAATGATCGAGGTCGAGAACCTCACCAAACGCTACGGCCGCACGACCGCGGTGGACGGGATCTCCTTCCGCGTGCGGAAGGGGGAGATCCTCGGCTTCCTCGGCCCCAACGGGGCGGGGAAGACCACCACCATGCGCATCCTCACCGGCTACCTGCCGCCCACCGAGGGCACGGCCCGCGTGGCCGGCTACGACGTCTTCGAGGCGCCGATCGAGGTGAAGAAGCGCGTGGGCTACATCCCGGAGACGCCGCCCCTCTATCCGGACATGGAGGTGGACGAGTTCCTGGACTTCTGCGCGAAGATCAAGGGCATCCCCGGCCCGTCGCGCAAGGGCAAGATCGACGAGGCGGTCGACAAGACCCGCGTCGGCGACGTCCGCGGCCGGCTCATCGGCCGGCTGTCCAAGGGCTACCGCCAGCGGGTGGGCCTGGCCCAGGCCATCCTGAACAACCCCGACGTCCTCATCCTCGACGAGCCGACCGCGGGCCTCGATCCCAAGCAGATCATCGAGACCCGCGAGCTCATCAAGGGGCTGGGGGGCGACCACACGATCGTGCTCTCCACGCACATCCTGCCCGAGGTCTCCATGACCTGCGGTCGGGTGGTGATCATCAACAAGGGCAAGGTGGTGGCCGAGGACACGCCGGAGAACCTCACCCGCCGCCTGCGCGGCGCGGGAGCG
Source organism: Acidobacteriota bacterium (assembly GCA_003223555.1). Classification (GTDB taxonomy): domain Bacteria; phylum Acidobacteriota; class Vicinamibacteria; order Fen-336; family Fen-336; genus AA32. The sequence continues at coordinate 189,937 of QHVM01000082.1, forward strand.
CTGCGCGTCGACGTGCGGGGCGAGGCGACCGCGGCCGCCGAGGCGGTCCGCTCGGTACCCGGGGTGGTCTCGGTCCGTCCCCGTCCCGAGTCGGCGGGGGTGGCGACGCTGGAGGTGGAGGCGGAGCCGGGACGGGACGTGCGGCCGGACATCGCGCGCGCGGTGGTCTCGCGCGGCCTCGACCTGCTCGCCCTGCACCAGGTGGGCATGAGCCTGGAGGAGATCTTCCTCCACCTCACCACCACCGACGCCGCCCGCGCCGAAGCCCCCCCGGCCGCCCCGCGCTCCGCGGAGGTGACGGCATGACCTCGCTCCGCAACGTGGCGGCGATCGTCGAGAAGGAGTGGCGCCACTACTTCGGCAGCCCGATCGCCTACGTCTCGCTGACCGTGTGGGCGCTGCTGTTCGGCATCTTCTTCTACTTCGCGTTCTCGTTCTTCCTGCGGGAGTCCATGATGGCCGCCCAGCAGATGGAGTTCGGGGGCGGCCCCAAGATGTCCCTGAACGAGCTGCTGATCCGTCCCGTGATGCACAACATGGCGGTGGTGGCCCTGTTCCTGGCCCCGATGCTCACGATGCGGCTGTTCGCCGAGGAGAAGCGGCAGGGGACGATCGAGCTGCTCGCCACCGCGCCCCTGACCGACCTCCAGATCGTCCTCGGCAAGTTCCTGGCCGCGGCCGGCCTCTACGGCCTCATGATCCTGGCCGGCCTGGTCGACCTGGCCCTCATCTGGCACTACGCGTCGACGCCCCCCGAGTGGAAGCCCGTGCTGACCGGCGCTCTCGCCCTGCTGCTCTTCGGGTCGTGCTTCCTCGCCCTGGGGGTGTTCGTCTCCACCCTCACCCGCAACCAGATCGTGGCCGGCATCCTGTCGTTCTGCCTCTTCCTCGGCGTGTGGACGCTGGGCTGGGCCGACGATCCCGGGGCGGGGCCGGTCATGAAGGCGATCGCCTACCTCGGGGTGACCACGCACATGGAAGACATGGTCAAAGGGGTGGTGGACCTGAAGGACGTCGTCTTCTACCTGAGCTTCATCGCCTTCGGCCTGTTCCTGGCCCACCAATCGGTGCAGAGCCAGCGGTGGAGGGCATGATGAAGAGGGCCATCGACCTGCTCGCTCCCCTCGGCCTGGCCGTCATCGTCGGGTCCGAGGCGTGGCAGCGCTCCGGCCACGCGCTGCCCGGCAAGCCCGACGCCTACCTCATCGCGGGGGCCGCCCTGATCCTCGCCCACCTGCTGCTGCGCTGGGAGGACGTCTCGAAACGGGTGGGCCGCCGGCAGATGAAGTACGGGGCCAACACCGCCGTGCTGGTGGTGGCCGTCGTCGGCATCCTCGGCTTCGTCAACTACCTCGTCTACCGCCACACCAAGCGGTGGGACCTCACGAAGAACAAGCGTTACAGCCTCTCCGACCAGACGAAGAAGGTGCTGGCCGGGCTCAAGGAGGACGTCAAGATCACCTACTTCCAGCGCTCGGCGGAGAGGACGGCGGCCCAGGACCGCATGAAGGAGTATCAGGCCGCTTCCCCGAGGGTGAAGGTCGAGTTCGTGGACCCGGTGGCGAGCCCGGCCAAGGCCCAGGCCTACGAGGTGCGCGGCCCGTGGCCGATCCTGGTGGTGGAGCGGGGCGGCAAGCGCGAGAAGGCCACCAACGATTCCGAGCAGGACCTCACCAACGCCTTCATCAAGGTGACCCGCGAGAAGAAGAAGACGGTCTGCTTCGTGGAGGGCGAGGGCGAGCGGGACATGGACGACGGCGCCGACGGCGGCTTCTCGGCCGTCAAGACCGCCCTCGGCAAGAGCCAGTACGAGACGAAGAAGGTGCTGCTGGCCCGCGAGCCCGCCGTCCCCGCCGACTGCACGGTGATGGTGGTGGCCGGGCCCCAGCGCGACCTGCTGCCGACCGAGATCGACGCCCTGCGCCGCTACGCGAAGGGCGGCGGGAAACTGCTCGTGATGTCGGAGCCGGAGGTGAAGTTCCCCACGCCCAACCTGGACGCGCTGGCCAAGGAGTTCAACATCGAGCTCAGCAAGGACATCGTGGTGGACGTCTCCCCGGTGGGGCAGATCTTCGGGACGGGGGCCCTCACGCCCATCGCCGCCTCGTATCCCTTCCACGAGATCACCAAGGACTTCCGGGTCATGACGGTCTTCCATACCGCGCGGAGCGCCGAGGCCGGCAAGGGCACCGTGGAGGGCGTGACCGTGCAGAACCTCCTCCAGACCTCTCCCGCGTCGTGGGCGGAGACCGACCTCACCCTGAAGGAGCCGGTGGAGATGAACGAGGGCAAGGACCGCAAGGGACCGATCTCTCTCGGCGCGGTGGCCACCGTCAAGGCCAGCCCTCCGGCCCCACCGGCGCCGGCCTCGCCGCCCTCTTCGCCGTCGCCCGCCGCGTCGGTGTCTCCTTCCCCCGCCGAGGAGCCGCCGGCGCCCGCCGAGGGCCGGGTGGTCGTCCTCGGCGACAGCGACTTCGCCACCAACGCGCTGCTCGGCTTCCAGGGCAACCAGGACTTCTTCCTCAACACGGTGGCCTGGCTGGCCCAGGACGTCGACCTCATCTCCATCCGGGCCAAGGAACCCGAGGACCAGCGGCTGTTCGTCACCCGGCAGCAGCAGCAGAACGTGCTTCTCGTCTCGCTGCTCCTCGTGCCGGGCGCTTTCGTGGTCATGGGCATCGCCGCCTGGTGGAAGCGCCGCGGATGAAGCTGCCCGATTTCTGGAAGACCTACGCGGTCCTGGCCGTGCTGGGCGGCCTGGGAGCCTACGTCTACTTCGTCGAGTCCAAGAAGGAGGGGAAGCCGGAGAAGTCGAAGGAGAAGGTCGTCAGCCTCGACAAGGCAAAGGTCAAGGAGCTGAGCCTGGCTGGAGCGGGCAAGGAAGAGGTGAAGCTCGTCAAGGACGGGACGAGCTGGCGCCTCACCGCTCCCCAGGCCGCCCCCGCCGACGCGCAGGAGGCCGAGTCGGTGCTCTCCAGCCTGGAGGGGCTGGAGATCGACGAGGTCGTCTCGGAGACGCCGGGCAAGCTCTCCGAGTTCGGCCTCGACCCTCCGAAGACGAAGGTGACCGTCGTCCAGCAGGGTGGTCCCGCCCAGGAGGTGCTCTTCGGCAACAAGACGCCGGACGAAGGCTCGGTCTACGCCAAGCAGCCGAACCGGCCGCGCGTGTTCACGGTGGCCGCCTACAGCGCGAACACGTTCGACAAGAAGCCGTTCGACCTGCGCGACCGCGACCTCCTGCACGTCCAGCGCGACGCGGTGCGGAAGCTGGAGGTCACGGGCCCCGACGGCGGCTACGCCCTCGCCCGCGACGAGCGAGGCGAATGGGGATTCACCGCGCCGCTCGCCACCCGGGCCGGACGGTGGTCGGTCGACGGCCTGCTCGGCAACGTGGAGACGCTGCGCATGGAATCGGTGGCGGCCGAGGAGCCCGGCGACCTCAAGCCCTACGGCCTCGACAAGCCGGCGCGCGTCGTGAGGCTCGGCCTCGCCGACGGCAACACGAAGACGCTGGAGATCGGCGGGGCCACCGGGGACAAGAAGCACTACGCCCGCGCGGGCGGGCGGAGCCTGGTGGCGGTGATCCCCGACGCGATCGTCGACGAGCTGGGCAAGGGCAAGGACGCGCTGCGGGCCAAGCGGCTGCTCGAGGTGTCGAGCTTCGACGTGGAGGGCTTCAACGTCGAGGCCGGCGGCGCGAAGAAGGCCTACGGCCGCACGGCGTCGAAGGACAAGGACGGCGTCGAGACGTCCAAGTGGAAGCGCACGGTCCCCGACGGCAAGGACCTCGACACCACCAAGGTCCAGGACGCTCTGTTCCTCGTCGGCGGGGTGGAGGTGCAGGAGTTCCTGGACAAGCCCGCGGGCGCCGAGACCTACGGCCTCGACCACCCTGCCCTGAAGGTGACGATCCGGGAGAAGGACAAGCCCGAGAGCTTCTTCGAGGTGGGGGAGAAGGGGGGGGCCTACTACGCGCGGCGCGCCGGAGACGAGGCCGTCCTGAAGCTCGACGCGACCAAGGCCGCCGACCTCGTCAAGAAGTTCTCCGAGCTTTGATGAAGCAGTTGGCCGGGCGCGCGGTGTCCACTCCGCGCGCTCCGTCCTGATCGACCGCGGTCAGAGGACGGCGCGGTCGATATCGGATCCATCAACGAGTCGCGCGCTCCGGGACACGCGCGCCTTCGTTGCACTTGTTCTTGCTTCTCTGCGTTCCTCGGCGGCCTCTGCGTTTAATTCGTTAGCGATTTGGTGAGGGCGGCGGGAGGGCTAGCGTACGGACGAAGAGGACCACCTTCCAGCGGTCCTCATCGGCGGGGATCTCCCGCTTGTAGGCCGGCATGATCACGTCCGCGCCGTCCCGCAGCCCGGTCGAGACCTTCCAGAAGATCTCGCCGTCGGTCAGCTTGGCCTGCTTGGCCGGGTTCGTCAGGTCCTCGGGCGGCTTGACGCCGTAGCGGCCGGAGGGGCCGTCGCCCTTGCCCTTCTCCCCGTGGCACCGCTGGCAGTTCTTGCGGTAGAGGAAGCGGCCCTTCTGCAGCGCGTCGGCCGAGACGGCGATCGGATTGAGGCGGGTCCGCTCCTCGGGCGGGGCCACCCAGTCCTGGGCCGCCAGCGGCAGGACGGCCGAGCAGGCCGCGGCCACGGCCAGCGATCCCCAACGGCCGGCGCCGCTCACGGCTTCGGCGTGGCCTGGGGGCCGGGCGACGCCCGCCGGGCCGGGGTCCGGGTCGAGCGCGAGGCCGAGGGCTTCGCGGCCGCCGGCCTGGCCGCGGCGCCTTCGACGCGCGCGCTCTTGATCACGACCGGGGTGACCGGCACGTTTTCATAGGGCCCCTTGGTGGTCGTGGACACGGCCACGATCCGGTCCACGACGTCCATGCCCTCCAAGACCTGGCCGAAGACGGCATATCCGGCGCCGCGGATGCCGAAGTCCAGGGAGGGGTTGTCCTTCACGTTGATGAAGAACTGCGCGGTCGCGCTGTTGGGATCGCTCGTGCGGGCCATGGCGATCGTGCCGCGCAGGTTGCGCAGTCCGTTGCGCGACTCGTTGCGGATGGGAGGGCTGGTGGGCTTCTCCTTCAGCTCGGCGTTCATGCCCCCGCCCTGGATCATGAAGCCCGGTATGACACGGTGGAAGACCGTGCCCGCATAGTGTCCGGCCCGCACGTACTTCAGGAAGTTGGCGACCGAGATGGGCGCCTTCGCCTGGTCGAGGGCGACCCGGATCCGGCCCAGGCTCGTCTCCAGCACCACCACGGGTCCGGCGGGTGCGGAGGGGCTGGGGGAGGGGGAGGCAGCGGCCTGGGCGAGCAGAAGCGCGGCAGTCGTCAAGAGCATGCGGGAATTCTACCAAGGTTGATCCGGTCCGGGCCCGGGCCTTAGAATGCCAGGGTTGCCTTCCTGAGCGGCATGGTCCTCTTCAACTACTCCACGAAGGAGCTGACGGCCAAGGTCGTGTATTACGGCCCCGGCCTCTGCGGCAAGACCACGAACCTCCAGTGGATCCACGAGAAACTCCCCATCAAGAACAAGGGGAAGATGCTGTCGCTCGCCACCGAGGCCGACCGGACGCTGTTCTTCGACTTCCTGCCCATCGAGCTGGGCACGATCCGCGGCATGAAGACCCGGATCCAGCTCTACACCGTGCCCGGCCAGGTCTTCTACAACGCCACCCGGCGGATGGTGCTGAAGGGGGCCGACTGCGTGGTGTTCGTGGCCGACAGCCAGGAGCCGATGCTGGACGCGAACCTGGACTCGGTGGCCAACCTCAAGGAGAACCTGGAGGCCAACGAGATCGACGCCGACGAGATCCCGACCGTCCTGCAGTACAACAAGCGTGACCTGCCCAACGCGCTGCCCATCGAGATCCTGAACGAGAAGCTGAACCCGAAGGGGCTGCCCTACTTCGAGGCGGTGGCCATGAAGGGCATCGGCGTCGAGGAGACGCTGAAGGGGGCGACGACTCTGGTCTTCCGCACCCTCGCCACCAAGTACGGCGGCGCCGAAGGACCGGCCGCCTCAGCCACGGCCACCGCTCCCGTCAAGCCGGCCGCGGCGGCCGCCCCGGCCTCCTCGGTGCCCTCGGCCGGCCCGGCCTCGGCCGTCTCCGCGTCCCCGGCATCGGCCCGCGGGCCGGTCTCGACGCTGCCGCCGGGCGCCCGGGCCGCGGCGGTGACCGGGGATGCGGACATCGAGCTGGAGCTGCCGGCCGGCATGGAAGGCGAGGAGATCCAGCTGCCGACCAGCGAGGCCGAGGAGATCTCGCTGACGGTGGACGAGGAGCCGGTCCTGATGGCGGCGGCCGAGACGACCGCTCCTCGCGTCGACACCAAGAGCACGCTGGTGCGCGGGGCGAACGATGCGGCGGACCTGCGCCGGCGGATCAGCCAGCCGATCGTGGAGCCGGAGCTGAGCCTGGAGGCGATCGACGAGGAGGAGGCGGAGATCGAGGAGATCAGCCTGGAGAGCCCGCCGCCCCGCTCCGCTCCCCCGCGCCCGCCAATCCGCCCGGCGGTCGCGCCCGCGGCCGTCGCCGCACCCCCGGTGCGGCCGGTGGCGGTCGCCCCGACGCGCCCGGCGCCGGCGGTCCCCACGCCTCGCTCCGCACCGGCACCCCCTCCGCGCGGACCGGTCCCTCGTCCTGCACCCGCCGCTTCCTCTGCGGTGTCGGCGTCGTCCTCCATCTCCACGGCCCCGGTGTCGGTGCAGCTCAGCGGCGCGCCGGGGCAGACCGACATCTCGATCCCGGTGGAGGTCATCCTGAACAACGGCACCGCCCAGGTGAACATCCACCTGCGCCTGACGCTGAACCTCAAGCTCCAGGAGTAGCCGGGAACAGCTCCGGCGCCCGGCTCCTGGTCTTTTGACGCAGAGGTCGCAGAGAACAGAAAGAGGCCGCGGAGAACAGATAGGGGTCTCTTTCCAGCGCCGAGCCGGCGTTTTCTTTCCCCTCTGCGTCCTCTGCGTTAAAGAGCCGGTCGGGCCGGGGCGGGCTACTCCGCGGCGGGGATGGCCATGAGCGCGCTGCGCTGGACGTCCTGGTAGCGCACCGCGGCGACGTCGAAGGCCTCGATGGCGGCGAGCAGCTTCTCGAAGGTCGCGTCGAAGGAGGGCAGCGTCTTCCGGGCCCGGGACAGCGGCGTCGTGCGGGCGAGCACGTAGTTCTTCACGAACGGATGCCGGATGCCGCGCTTCTTGAGCTCGGCGACGACCCGGCCCAGGGCCTCGTCCGCCGCCCGCACCGCCTCCGCCCTCGCCTCGCGCTGGGGCAGCGTCTTGGCGAAGGTCCCGGGCAGGAAGGCATCCACCCGGCGCAGGATGGGCGCGAAGGCTCCCCCGGCGAAGCGCTTGTTGGCCTCGTAGAGCAGCCCGAGAGTGATGAGGTGGGCCGCCTCGAACTGGAAGGCATAGTCCTGCTCGCCCTTCCTGGGCTCGGCCTCGAGCAGGCCGCGGTACATCCGGATCACCTCCAGCGACTTCTCCTTGAGGTTGTGGGCCTTCTCGGTATTGAGGGCCAGGATCTGGAAGGCGACCTCGGTCTCGGGGATCACGATCGCCGGCACCCAGTCCGCCTTCAGCTTCTGGAGGGCCTTCAATCGGTGGTGGCCGTTCGGCGTCCAGTACACCCCGGGCTGCGGCGAGACGAGCACGATCGGGTCCACGAAGCGGTCGATCTTCTTGACCATCTCCTGCAGCCGCTTGGCGTGGGTGGGAGAGAGGTCGCGCTGGTAGGGGGTGGGGGCGACCTTGTCGATGGGCAGGAGCGCGAAGAGCTGCCAATGGCCGCCCACGGGCTCGCGGTAGGCGGCCAGCGGCCGGCCGCCGTCGGCCTGGACCTGGGCGGCCAGCGCCGCGACGGCCGGCGCCGGCCGCTCGTCGGGATGCACGGCGAGAGCCATCGAGCGCGCTCCGGAGGAAAAGCTTAGCAGGCTTTGCCGCGGCGGAAGGTAGAATCGCCACGACATGAGGGTCACGCGGCTCCGCGACTTCGGCGTCGTCCGCTCTCTTCTCGTCCTCTGCGCGCTCTGCCTCGTCGCCGTCGTCCCCCTCCACGCCCAGCTCACGCCGATCCCGCAGGCCCAGGGAGGAGCGGGCCTGGGCCTCGCCCTTCGGCGGCTCGGGGTGACCGGACGCGTCCTCTACGTCACGGCCCATCCCGACGACGAGCACAATGGCGTCCTCGTCGCGCTCTCCCGCGGCCGCGGGATCCGCACCGGCCTGCTGACCCTGACCCGGGGCGACGGCGGCCAGAACGCGATCGGCCCCGAGCTGTTCGAGGCCCTGGGCGTCCTCCGCACGGAGGAGCTCGCCACGCTGCACCGCTACGATGGCGTCGAGCAGTACTTCTCGCTCGCCTACGAGTTCGGTTACTCGTTCAGCGTCGACGAGACCTTCCGCAAGTGGGGCCACGACGAGACCCTCGGCGACGTGGTGCAGCGGATCCGGGCCTTCGAGCCCGACGTGATCCTGACCCTTTCCCTCGAGTCGAAGGGCGGCGGACAGCACCACCAGGCCTCGGCCCGGCTGGCCGTGGAGGCGTTCCGGGCCGCCGCCGATCCGGCGCGCTACCCGGAGCAGGTCCGTTCGGGGCTGTCTCCCTGGCAGGCGCGCAAGATCTACCAGGGTGGCGTCGGGGGCGGGCGCGAGCCGATCGCCGGGCCGCCTCCGGTCACGGTGCCGACGGGCGTGTACGATCCCCTGCTCGGGATGTCGTGGCAGGAGCTGGGGAGCATCGCCCGCGCGTCGCACCGCTGCCAGGGGGCGAGCCAGCTCAAGGCCGAGCCCGGCCCCGGTGAAGGCGTCTACTACCTCGTCGACAGCGCACCCGCCGTGACGGCCAAGGAGAGCGACATCCTGGACGGCATCGACGTGTCCCTCAAGGGGCTGCGACGCTTCGTGGCCGGACAGGAGGCCAGCGTGCCGTTCCTCGACGGCGATCTGGACCTCCTCCAGCGCCGCATCGACGACGTCCACGCCACCTTCGACGTCCAGGCGCCCGAGAAGACGCTGCCCCCGCTGCGGATCGCGGTGGACGGCCTGCGTGCGCTGCGCCGCCGGGTGGACCAGAGCGGGCTCGACGGGCCGGCCCGCCGGCGCATGACCGACCGGCTGGCCGACGAGGAGGCCGCCGCCGCCGCCGCGCTGGAGCTGGCCCAGGGCCTCTCCTTCGAGGTGCGGGCCGAAGACGGCCAGGTCGTGCCCGGCCAGACCTTCGGCGTGACGGCGCGGGTCTTCAACCAGGGGCCGGTCCCGCTCGCCGTCGACGGCCTCGCGCTGCGGGTCCCCGAAGGCTGGTCGGCCCGGAACGTCTCCGGAGGGCCGAAGGAGCTGGGGGCCTGGCACGGGCTGGAGGTGAAGTTCGCGGTTACCGCCTCGGACAGCGCCCGGCCCTCCCAGCCCTACTGGCACCGCCGCAACGGCCGCGACCGCTACGAGGTGGACGATCCCCGGCTCACGGGGCTGCCGTGGGCTCCGCCCGACGTGGTGGCCGAGCTCGACTGGCGCACGGGCGGCGCCGCCGCCCGCACGCGCGCTCCCGCCCTCTGGCGCTACGAAGGGCCGTGGGTGGGAGGCGAGAAGCAGAAGGTCGTGAACGTCGTGCCCCTGCTCTCCGTCCGCCTGGCCCCCGACGTCGCGGTCGCGCCGCTCTCCGCCTCCGGCGCGCGCAAGGAGTTCCGCGTCGGTGTGCTGAACGGCGCTTCCGGCCCCGCCTCCGCGACGGTGCGGCTGGAGGTTCCCCGGGGCTGGCGAGCCGAGCCGGCCGAGACTCCGCTGAGCTTCCGCTTCGAGGGCGAGGAGATCGCGGCGCGCTTCTTCGTCAGCCCTCCCGCCGCGCTGGAGGCCGGAAACTACGAGGTCCGGGCGGTCGCCTCCGCCGGCGGCCGGGAATATCGCGAGGGCTACCAGGTGATCGCCTACGACCACGTGCAGGAGCGCCACCTCTTCCATCCCGCCTCCGCCCGCGTGGAAGCCTTCGACGTGCGGGTCGCCCCCGGCGTATCGGTTGGATACGTGATGGGGTCCGGAGACGACGTGCCGGAGGCCCTGCGCCAGATCGGCGTCCCGGTCACGATGCTGGGTGTGGACGAGCTGGCCTACGGCGACCTCTCGCGCTACACGACGATCGTCCTCGGCATCCGCGCGTACGGCGCGCGGCCCGACCTGCGCTCGTACCAGCAGCGCCTGATGGACTACGTGCGCGGCGGCGGCCACCTCGTCGTCCAGTACAACCGGGCCGACTTCAACGTCCTGGCCGCCCCGGCGCGGCGCACCGGACCGGCCGGGGGAGGGGAGGCCCTGCCCGAGAGCCCCTTCGCGCCCTACCCCGCCTCGATCGCCGTCATCCGCATCGTGGACGACAGCTCGCGCACGCCGGACGGCAAGCCCCGCGTGATCGAGGAGACGGCGCGGATCACCGACGAGGACGCGCCCGTCACCGTGCTGGTGCCCGCCGACCCGGTCTTCACCACTCCCAACCGGATCGGCCCCGGGGACTGGCAGGGCTGGGTGCAGGAGCGCGGCACCTATTTCCTGGACGCCCGCGATCCGCGCTACGTCGACCTGGTCTCGATGACCGACCCGTTTCCGCTGAACCCGGGCGTGAGGAAGGGAGCGCTCGTCGAGGCGCCGGTCGGCCAGGGGACATGGACCTACGTGGGGCTGGGTCTGTTCCGCCAGGTCACGGCCGGGACCCCGGGGGCTTACAGGCTGCTGGCCAACCTCGTCAGCCGACCGGCGGGTCGGTAGCGGCATGCGCCTTGCAGATTCCCACCGCGAAGGGACCGCGTCCTCCTCATCCGACGGACACGGCTGGTTCACGGTGGCTGAAGTCTCCTTCGTGCTCAACGAGCTGCGCGATCGTTGGAGCCGGGAGTTTCCCCCGTTGTCAGTCGACACCCCGCCGATGGCGGTGGGGCTGACCATGACTCGCTCGCTCCGGCGTGACGTCCGGCCTGAGGCGGCCGGCGTGACCCGGCCAATCAGGAGGTAGTCGATGGCGGAATCCGACAACAAGGGCATCGTGGGGACAGTGACCTCAGGCGTGGGCTCGGCGGCCAGCACCGTCGCCTCGGGCGTGGGGTCGGCCGCGAGCACGGTGGCGTCGGGCGTCGGCACGGCGGCGCAGAAGGTCGGCTCCGTGGTGGGCACCGCGGTCGGCAGCGCGGCCGGGGCGGTGGCCGGTGTGGCCAAGAAGGCGGTCCACGCGGTCGGAGTCGGTGGGTCCGAGAAGCCCGCATCCTCGACGGCGGCTCCTCGCAAGCCGCCGCGCGCCCGTTCCCGCGCCCGCGGCACGCGCGCCACCACTTCGCGCAAGGTGCGGGGAAGCCGCTCGCGCGGGCGGCCGGCGAGGGGACGCAAGGCCGGCGGCCGCGCCTCTGCGTCGCGCCGTATACGGGGCCGGGCGCGGAGCAAGCCGCGCGCCCGCCGGCGCACGACGCGCAAGAAGTAGCCCAGCTAGCGCCGCAGGCGCCGGCTGCCCCGGCGGTCCCGCGTGTGCCGGCGCTCCGGGTACACCATCAGGCTGGCTCGGGTCAGCGTGCCCTCGCCGAAGCGCCGGTCGACGGCGTCGCGCACCTGGTCGGCCGCGCTGGCGGCCGCCGCGAACAGATCGAGCTGCGTCCCGGCCCCGAAGCCGGAGGTGTAGATCCCGAGCAGGCGCACCCGCCGCTCGCCATGCACGCCTTCGAAGAGCCGCCAGACGACGCGGAAGAGGACGTCGCCGGCGTCGGTCGGCTCGGGCAGCGTCTCCGCGCGGGTGAGGGTGCGGAAGCCCTCGTCGCGGTACTTGAGCGTCAGCGTGCGCGCGCGCAGGCCGTGGCCACGCAGGCGGCGGGCGACCGCATCGGCCAGGTCGAGGAGCGTCCCGCGCAGCGCGGCGAGGTCCGAGACGTCCTTGTCGAAGGTATGCTCCTGGCCCAGGCTCTTGGTCTCGCCCGGGTCGGCCACCACGGGGCGATCGTCTTCCCCCCGCGCCAGCCGCATCAGGTCGTGCCCGTGCGTGCCGAGCCTCCGGGCCAGGCGGCCGGGGTCGAGGGCGGCCAGGGCGCCGATCGTGTGGACGCCGAGCCGCGTCAGCTCCTCCTCGGTCTTCGGTCCCACCCCCCACAGGCGCCGGATCGGCAGCGGAGCCAGGAAGGCCGCCTCGGCGCCGGGCCGCACCACCACGAGACCGTCGGGCTTGCGCATGTCGGAGGCGACCTTGGCCACGAGCTTCGACGTCGCGACGCCGACCGAGGCGGTGAGGGCGGTCCGCTCGCGAACCGCCTCCTTGAGCCGCCGGGCCACCGTCTCGCCGTCGCCGAAAGCGCGGCGGCTGCCGGTGACGTCGAGGAATGCCTCGTCGATCGAGACCGGCTCCACGCAGTCGCTGAAGCCGCCCACGACCTCCATCACCTCCTTCGAGACTGCCGCGTACTTGTCCATGTCGGGGTGGACGTATACGCCGTGGGGGCAGCGCTTCCAGGCCTGTGAGATCGGCATCGCGCTGGAGATCCCGAACGCCCGCGCCTCGTAGGAGGCGGTCGCGACGACGCCCCGCCCTCGCCCGCCTCGGGGGTCGGCGCCCACGACGACCGGCCGGCCCTTCAGCTCCGGGCGGTCGCGCTGCTCGATGGCGGCGTAGAAGGCGTCCATGTCCACGTGCAGGATCGTCCGGACGCCCGCCATGGAAGGCATTCTACCGGGCTGGGGTGCCGGCTTCGGCCCGGTGGTCAGTGACCGAGCGTGCGGCAGGACCCGCTGCTGACGCACGGCTTGTCGGGCTCCATGATGCAGCGGTCGGAGCCGCCCGGGACGCTCAGCAGCTGGAGGCTGGGATGCGTGTGGACGTGGACCGCGGCCGGCGCCGCCGTCCGGAGGCGGCCGGCCTGGAGCCGGGCCACCGCTTCCTCGAGGGCGGACACCCGCGACTCGAGGTCCGCCGTGGCCGGCGTCCCGCCCTCGCGGATCTGGGAGAGCACCTCCTCGGTCAGCTCGCGGATGCGATTGTCGTCCACCAGGCGATTCTAGCGCCGGCCGGGCTAGCCCGCGATCTCGACGGAGTCCACGATCCCCACGATGGCCGCGTCTACCCCGGCCAGGCCGCGGTCGAGCGCCATCATCGCCGCCTTGCCGTCGAGGACCAGGAGCACGCGGTCGCCGACCCCGGCGTCGACCGCGTCGATGGCCATCACCGCGGGGCCGCGGTCCTGGCCGTCGAGGTCGAGCGGCTGGGCGAGGAGGAGCTTGGCTCCTTCGAGCTTGCCGTTCTTCTGCGTGGAGACGACGCTGCCCACGACGCGCGCGATCAGCATCAGGACGTGCTCCAGTGGTCGACGATGCCCACGATGGCGGCGTCGGTCGGGACCTCGGCGGGCAGGAAGGGCAGGGCGGCCTCGCGCCCGCGAACGTAGAAGACCTCCTCCGCCGCTCCCGCGCCCACCGAGTCGACCGCGACCAGTGGCCGGCCGCTCGGGGCGCGGTCCGGGCGCAAGGGCTGGATGACGAGCAGCTTCGTTCCGGCGAGGCCGGGGTCCTTGCGGGTGGCGACGACGGTGCCGATGACGCGGGCCAGGAACACGGCTCAGTCCTTCACTTCGACGGTGTCGACGACGCCCACGATGGCCGCGTCCACCGGACAGTCCTTGAGGCCGGAAGCCATGCGGGCCGAGGAGCCGCTCACGACGAGGACGCGGTCGCCGAGGCCGGCGTCCACCGTGTCCACCGTGACCACGTATCCGGCCTCGTCCTTGCCGCGGGGGTCGATCATCCGCACGAGGAGGAACTTCGAGCCCAGCAGGCGCTCGTCCTTCCGCGTGGCGACCACCGTGCCGACCACCCGCGCGAGGATCATGAGGGAGAGCCGGGGCCGGGAGGGGGTCTACTTCGCCGCCTTGCCGATGGGCAGCACGTCCTCGAGGTTGGCGTGCGGCCGGGGGATCACGTGCACGGAGACCAGCTCGCCCACCCGCCGGGCGGCCGCCGCGCCCGCGTCGGTGGCGGCCTTGACCGCCGCCACGTCGCCGCGCACCAGGGCGGTCACATAGCCGGACCCGATCTTCTCGTAGCCGACGAGGGTGACCTTCGCCGCCTTCACCATGGCGTCGGCGGCCTCGATCATCGCCACCAGCCCCCGGGTCTCGATCATGCCCAGCGCTTCACCCATGCTGCCTCCCCTGAACGGCCAATGCGGTCAGACTCTGGACCGGCGCGTGGCCGGAAGTCAAGTACGGAAGCGCTCGATCGCTTCCGCCAGCAGGCGCACCAGCTCCTCGCGGCTGAGGCTGAACCGCGCGGGCCCGCCCTCCGCGCCGGCGGCCAGCGTCGGCGAGGGCCGCGGCTCCGGCGCGCACACCGGCGGAGGGTAGCCGGCCGGCTCGCGCATCGCCGCCAGCCGCTCGACGTCGGCGGCCGGGAGGTGGCCCTCTCGACCCAGCAGCCGCGCCACCAGCGCCACGCGCGCCACCTGCTCGAGGGTCTCCATGCGCTCCCAGGCCTGGTAGAGGTCGACCCCGACGGAGAGGGCGCCGTGGTTGGCGAGCAGGAGCGTCTGGGCTTCGCAGATCGCGCGGCCGACGTTGTCGGCCAGCTCGGAGGTCGAAGGCGTGCCGTAGGGGATCACGGGCACCACGCCGAGCGTCACCACCGCCTCCGCGGTCAGCGGCCGGTCGAGCGGGATCCCGGCCACCGCGAAGCCGGTGGCGGTCGGGGGGTGGGCGTGCACGACCGCGCCCACGTCGCTCCGGCGGCGGTAGACCGCGGTGTGCATGAGGACCTCGGTCGAGGCGCGCCCCCCGTCGAGGGGCCGGCCCTCGAGGTCGGTCCTCACGATGCATTCGGGCGCGAGGAAGCCCTTGCAGACCGCGGCGGGCGTCACGTAGAGGACGCTTCCGTCACGGACCGAGATGTTGCCCTCGTTGCCGCCGATGAGCCGGCGGGCGTAGAGCCGCCGGCCGACCTCGACCATATCGGCCCGGATCCGGTCGCTGCCGTTCACGGGCCGGGGGGCAGGGCCAGGGCGCGGTCGCGGCAGGCCGGCGAGCAGAAGTGCATCTGGCGGCCGCCGACGACCGCGCTCACCGCGCGCTCCCGGGGGAGGAAGGTGTTGCAGATGCGGTCCCGCACCATGTCGACGCCGGGGGCGGGCGTGGCGGCCGGCGGCTCGCGCAGGCCCTCGACCAGGCCGGCCACGAACCGCAGCCCGATCCGGACGAGGAAGAGCGCGACCAGGAAGCGGACGAAGGCGACGATGAGGATCACGACGGCCTCCGGCTGGCGCGCACCTGGTCGATCTGCTCGCGCAGGCCCCGGAGCTGCGGATCGTCCGGATAGCGCTTGATCAGCCCTTCCCACACCGCCACCGCGTCCTTGGGCCGGCCGGTCTGCATGAGCGCGATACCCTTGTTGTAGAGCGCCTTCTTGTGGCCGGGGTCGCTGGCCAGGGCCCGGTCGAACTCGGCCAGCGCCTCGCCGGCCTTGCCGGCGCTGACGAGGCAGGCCCCCAGGTCGACCCGCACGTCGTTGTTGTCGGGCGCGAGCGCGAGAGCCTCCCGGTACCAGCGGGCCGCCTCGTCGAACTGGCTGTGATCCATGAGCAGGTTGCCCAGCTCGATCCGGGCCTGGACGTTTGCCTTCTCGCGCGCGGCCAGGGACTCAAGCGCCCGCACCTCGTTGGGGTCCGGGGTCGCGGCCGCGCCGGCTCGGGCGCGTCCGGCCGCCGGCGCCGGCGCCACCTCGGCCTCGGCCGTCGGCGCGCCCGCGCCCGGCGGCGGCACGCGCGACTCCGCGTGGTCGCCGAGGCCCGCCGCCATGTAGCCGAGCACGAAGCCGAAGACGATGCCGGCCACCGCGTAGATCATCGGGTCTTTATTCATGCGGATGCGGCGCGCTCCGCTCCGCGCATGAAGTCATCAAGCGCACGCGGCCGGGGTGAACCCGTCCGCGTGCGGCAGAGGAAACGCTCCGCTGCGCGCGCCGGACGTTCATG
Organism: Acidobacteriota bacterium; assembly: GCA_003223555.1. GTDB lineage: Bacteria > Acidobacteriota > Vicinamibacteria > Fen-336 > Fen-336 > AA32. The sequence goes on from QHVM01000082.1 coordinate 205,901, forward strand.
CCGGACATGCTCCGGTCCACGGCATGCGGATGCGGCGCGCTCCGCTCCGCGCATGAAGTCATCAAGCGCACGCGGCCGGGGTGAACCCGTCCGCGTGCGGCAGAGGAAACGCTCCGCTGCGCGCGCCGGACGCTCGCGCCGGAGAGGTGTGAATGCGCGCACTTCGCTCCGCGTAATCCGAATGCGGCACGCTCCGCTTCGCGCGCCGGACGCTCACAATCAAGATGCTGCTCGCCCTGCGCTGCGCGCGCCGAGCGTTCATGCCGGAAGCGTCTCCTGTCCACGGCTACCGGCGGTCTAGGGGGACGTACACGACGTCGCGCGGGCCGGTGTACTCGCTCTCCGGGCGGATGAGGCGGTTGTTGGCGAGCTGCTCGAGGACGTGGGCCGTCCAGCCGGCGATGCGGGACACGGCGAAGACGGGCGTGAAGAGGTCGGTGGCGATCCCGAGGCTGTGGTAGACGGAAGCGGAGTAGAAGTCGACGTTGGCGTTCAGGCCCTTCTGGGCGCGCATGAGGCCTTCGATCTTCTCCGAGAGCTCGAACCACCGCCGGTCCGCCCCTGCTTCCCCGAGCTGGCGCGACATCCGCCGCAGGTGGGTCGCCCGGGGGTCTTCCGTCCGGTAGACCGCGTGGCCGAAGCCCATGATCTTCTTCTTCGCCCCGAGGGCCTCGCGCAGCCACGGCTCGGCCCGCTCGGGCGAGGCGATCTCCTCCAGCATCTTCATCACCGCCTCGTTGGCCCCGCCGTGAAGCGGGCCCTTGAGGGTGGCCAGGGCGGAGGTGATGGCGCCGTGCAGGTCGCCCAGGGTGGAGGCGGCGACGCGGGCGGCGAAGGTCGAGGCGTTGAACTCGTGGTCGGCGTGCAGGACGAGGGCCATGTCCATGGCCCGCTCGGCGGTGGCGGGCGGCCTCTCCCCGGTGAGCATGAACAGGAAGTTGGCGGCGTGGGAGAGCGCGGGATCGGGAGGCAGGACCGGCTGGCCTTTCCTGACCCGCTCGACCAGCGCGACGAGGGTGGCCATCTGGGCGGTGAGCCGCAGCGCCTTGCGCGCGTTGGCGGCCGGGGTCTCGTTGCCCGCGTCGGGATCGAAGGCTCCCAGGGCGGAGACGAGCGTCCGCAGCGACGTCATCGGGTGCGTGGCCGGGGGCAGCAGGCGGAGGAGGGCCGGCACGGGCGCGGGCACGGCGCGCTCCCGCACCAGCTCGGAGGTGAAGGCGGCCAGCTCCGCCCGGCGGGGAAGCTGGCCCCGGTGGAGCAGGAAGGCGACCTCCTCGAAGGTGGAATGCTCGGCCAGCGCGTGGATGTCGATGCCCCGGTAGGCGAGGAGGCCCCGCTCCCCTTCGATGGAGCAGATGGCGCTCTCGCCCGCCACGACGTTGCGCAGCCCGGTGCCCGGCTTCACGGTGTCCACTCGCGGCCTCCGCGCGATAAGTGAACCATTATTCAGTCGCGCCGCGGGCGGCGTCAAGGCGCGCGGTCTGGGCGCCCGGATCGGCCAGCGGTAAGATGCGGCAGCGTCCGGGAGGAGGCCCGCCATGATCAAGCTCGAGCGCATCCTCGTCCCCACCGACTTCTCGGAGAGCGCCCGCCACGCCCTCAGCTACGGGATCTCCTTCGCCGAGGAGTTCGAGGCCGAGCTGCTCCTGCTCCACGTCGTGGAGACGATCCCGGTCGGCTACGCGAGCGACCTCTTCCCGGTGCCGATGGCCGAGGTTTTCCAGGAGATGTCCGGCTACGCCAAGGCCGAGCTGGCCAAGCTGGCCGCCCTGGCCCGGGAAAGGAAGGTCGCGGTGCGCGAGATGGTGACCCAGGGCAAGCCCTCGGCCGAGATCGTCCGCGTGGCCCGGGAGGAGACCGCGGACATGATCGTCCTCGGCACCCACGGCACCGGAATCCTGGACAAGGCGCTCTTCGGGTCGACCACCGAGCGGGTGGTGCGCAAGGCGCCCTGCCCGGTCCTCACCTGCCGCCTCTCCGAGCACGAATTCGTTAACGGGTGAATGCGGCGCGCTCCGCTACGCACTCTTCGTCATCCAGCGTCTCGCCTCGGAGTGAATCCTCGGCGAGACGACCAGCGAAATGCTCCGCTCCGCGCGCCGGACGCTTCATGCCCGAGGACGTGACTCGCGACGCGCCGGTCGCTAGTCCCAGGCCAGGCCGGACCAGCGCGCGAGCACGGTGCCCACCGTGAATCCCGCCCCCACCGAGGCCATGAGGACGAGGTCCCCGCGGCGCAGCCGGCCCTCGTCGAGCGCGGTGCCGAGCGCGAGGGGGATGGTGGCGGCGGTCGTGTTGCCGTAACGGTGGATGTTCTTCAGCACCTTCGACTCGGGGAAGCCCAGCCGCTCGCTGGCCCCGTCGATGATGCGGACGTTGGCCTGGTGGGCCACGAAGAGGTCGACGTCGGCGGGGACGAGCCCGTTGCGGTCGAGCAGGTGCTTGGTGGCCTCGGCGAACTTCCGCACCGCGTACTTGAAGACGTGGGCGCCGTCCTGGCGGACGTAATGCAGCCGCTTCTCCACCGTCTCGTGGGAGGGCGGCTGGGCGCTGCCGCCGGCCGGCATGTAGAGGTGGCAGCTTCCCGCCCCGTCCACCTCGTTGTAGAAGTCGATGATGCCGGTGTCGTCCGCGGACGGCTCGACCAGCACCGCCCCCGCGCCGTCGCCGAAGAGCACGCAGGTGGTGCGGTCCTGCATGTCCAGGATCGAGGTCATCACGTCGGCCCCGACCACGAGGACCTTGTCGTGGGCGCCGGTCTCGACGAACTGCGCCCCCAGGGTCAGGGCGTAGAGGAAGCCGGAGCAGGCGGCCGAGATGTCGAAGCCCCACGCCCGGGTGGCCTTGAGCTTGTCCTGGAGGACGCAGGCGGTGGCGGGGAAGACGGTGTCGGGGGTCACCGTCGCCACCACGATGAGGTCCAGCTCGGCCGCGTCGAGCCCCCGGCGTTCGAGGCACTCCCGGACCGCCTTCGTGGCCAGCTCGCTCGTCGGCGTGCCCGGCTCGGCCCACCGCCGCTGCTCGATGCCGGTCCGGGTCCGGATCCACTCGTCGTTGGTGTTGACGATCTTCTCGAGGTCGGCGTTGGTGACCACGCGCTCGGGGACGTAGCGCCCCAGCGACGTGATGCGCGCCCGGCGGTTCGCCCGCGGCATTTCGGGAAGGCTATTAGAGCCGAGCCGCCGGGGTCAAGCACGCGGCGGTTGTCAGCGTGCGGGAGGACGTGGCAGGCTAGGCGCCCGGCATGCAGACCCCCGAGCAGCTCCTGAGGATCATGGCCGAGCAGGTGCCGTTCAACCGCCTGCTGGGCATGCACGGCGAATCGGTGGCGGCCGGCTCGTGCGTTCTGGTGCTGCCGGTGCGGCCCGATTTCGTGGGCGACTTCCGGCGTCCAGCCTTGCACGGCGGCGTGCTCTCCTCGCTCATCGACACCGCGGGCGGGGTCGCGGCCTGGTCCGCCCTCGGCCCGGGCGAGTCCGTCTCCACGGTGGACCTGCGGGTGGACTTCCTGGAGCCGGCGGGGCTGGGCGGTCCGCTGCGGGCCGACGCCCAGCTCGTGCGCAAGGGCAACCGCGTCTGCCACGTGCGGATCGCGGTCACCCAGGACGGCCTGCTCGTCGCCGAGGGCCGGGGCGTCTACAACATCCACAAGCGGAGCTGACGGGTGCGCGTCCTCGTCGTGGGCGGGACGCGCTTCGTCGGCTACGAGCTCGTCTGGCGCCTGCTCGCCGGCGGGCACCGGCTGACCCTCTTCAACCGCGGCACCCGTCCCGACCCGTTCGGGGAGCGGGTGGAGCGGCTGCGGGGGGACCGTACCGCGGGCGACCTGGCTCGCCTGGTGGCCGGGCGCCGTTTCGACGCGGCGGTCGACTTCGCTGTCTTCAACGGTGATGAAGCCGCGGAAGCGGTCGGGGTGTTGCGAGGTCACGTCGGCCACTACGTGATGATCTCCTCCGGCCAGGTGTACCTGGTGCGCGAGCCGCGGCCCACGCCGGCCCGGGAGGACGACTACGACGGTCCCCTCATGGCGGCTCCCGCTCTTGCCAGGGAGAAGGAAGAGTGGGACTACGGCATGGGCAAGCGCGCGGCGGAGGACGTCCTGGCCCGCGCATGGCAGGCGGAGCGGTTCCCGTCGACCCGCCTGCGCCTGCCGATGGTCAACGGCGAGCGCGACCACCACCGCCGCCTGGAGGGTTACCTCTGGCGCCTGCTCGACGGCGGCCCGGTCGTCCTGCCCGACGGCGGGATGCGCCCGATGAGGCACGTCTACTCCGGCGCCGTGGCGCGGGCCACGGCGGCGCTGCTCGGCCGGAGCGACACGTTTGGCCAGGCCTACAACCTCGCCCAGGACGAGACGCCCACGCTGCGGGAGGCGCTGACGGTGGTCGCCGAACGGCTCGGCGCCTCGCCGCGCCTCGTCACCGTGCCATCGTCGCAGATCGAGACCGCCGGCCTGGACGTCGTGGCCGTCTCGCCCTTCAGCGGCCGGTGGATGTCCTTCCTCGACCCGTCGCGAGCCAAGACCGAGCTGGGCTTCCGCCACGAGCCGCTGGCCGAATACCTCGGCCGGATCGTGGCCGCCTTCCTGGCCCAGCCGCCGGCGTCGCCGCCCGAGAGCCTCTCCCATCGGGCCGACGAGATCGCCCTCGCCGGGTCCGCCGGGAGACACTAGATCCTCGCTTCCTCTCCCTCGAGCATCTTCCGGGCCGCGTCCAGCTCGCGCCGTTTGTCCTCGGTCACGGTCGGGTACTCGAGCTTCAAGGCCTCGAGGGCCTCGACGATGACGTCGGCCACCGCCATCCGCATGAACCACTTGTGGTCGGCGGGGACGACGTACCACGGGGCGCGCTCGGTGCTGGTCGCTTCCAGCATGTCCTCGTAGGCGGCCATGTACTCGTCCCAGTGCTCGCGCTCCTTCACGTCGCTCACCGAGAACTTCCAGTTCTTCTGCGGCTCGTCGAGCCGGGCCAGGAAGCGCCGGCGCTGCTCCTCCTTGGAGACGTGGAGGAAGAACTTCAGGATCACGGTGCCGTTGCGGGCCAGGTAGCGCTCGAGGGCGTTGATGTCCTTGAAGCGCTGCTTCCAGATGCCCACGTCCACCAGCTCGGCGGGCAGCTTCTCGGCGGCGAGGATGCCGGGGTGGACTCGCACGACCAGCACCTCTTCGTAATACGAGCGGTTGAAGACGCCGATCCGGCCGCGCTCGGGCAGGCAGCGGTTCGTGCGCCACAGGAAGTCGTGATCCAGCTCCTCGGCCGAGGGCGCCTTGAACGAGTAGACCTGGCATCCCTGGGGGTTGACCCCCGACATGACGTGCTCGATCGTGCTGTCCTTGCCCGCAGCGTCCATGGCCTGGAAGATCAAGAGCAGCGCGTAGCGGTCGCTCGCGTAGAGCCGCTCTTGAAGCTCCCGGAGGCGCTCGATGCCCTGGACCAGGCGGTCCTTGGCTTCCTTCTTGGACTCGAACCCCGCGGTGTGGGCGGGGTCGCGGTCCTTCAGCCGGAACTTCCCGCCCGGCGGGACGCGCAGCTCTTCGAAGACACTCACCGCAGCATGAGGTCCCGGAAGTCCGGTGGCCGGGGCGTGCTTTCGCCGGACAACGCCTTCTCCACCGCGAACTCGGCCATCTTCTCCACCGCCCAGGGGAAGTGGGCGTCCTTCAAGCTGCGGTAGTCGAGGTCGGGCGTGTAGTTGGTGAGGTCGATGCCGTAGTACTCGCCGTCCCGGATCGCGAACTCGAGCGCGTTCATGTCGTAGCCGAGGGCCTGGTTGAAGCGCAGCGACAGCTCCTCCGCCCTGTCGCGCACCGCCGGCGGCAGCGCGTCGTAGTCCTGGTTGTAGCCGCCCCGGCCGAGGGGAGCGGGATCGTAGCGGATCGCGCGGGCGTGGCGGCGGCCGATCGTCGGTACGCGCACGTACGTGTCCCAGGCGATGAACTCCTGCAGCATCATCGTCTTCTGTCCCGACGCGTTGTAATGGAAGATCAGCTCGTCCACGTTGTGGATCTTGTTGACGTCCTTCCATCCCCCGCCGAAGGCCGGTTTCATGATGCAGGGCGCCCCCACGAAGGAGAGGTACATCTCGAAGTCGGTCGGCCAGAGGTTGCGCAGGCTCTCGTCGTTGACGTCCTCGACGTAGGCGCGATTGGGCAGGACGACCGTCTTCGGCTCGCGGATCCCCAGCTTCTCGGCCGCGGCGTAGCCGAAGAACTTGTCGTCGGCGCTCCGCCAGAAGATGTTGTTGATCACGTAGGTCCCCTGCAGCGCGGCCATCTTCAGGTAGACGGCGTAGTAGGGCACCTCGTGGCTCATCCGATCCAGGACCACCCGGTAGGGGACCCGCTCGTTGAGCTTGGTGCCTCCGAGCTGGACGAACTCGGCGGCGACCCCCTTGTCCATCGAGTTGACGCGGGCGACGAACGCGTCGGGGAACGAGTTCTCGCGGCCGCGCAGGACGCCGATACGCATGGCTGGCTTCTCCTCGGAGACCCGGCCGGTCCGGGGGTCGGGGATGATAGCACGCGCTCCGGCGCCGGCCGGTCTCGTGGGACACGCTCACCGGCTTGGGCTTCCGCCCGGCCTTCGAAAGACGCTAGGGCTGGAGCGCGGTCTCCACCGCGCAGGTGGCGGAGGCCTCGTCGCGCACCTCGGCGCGGCGGTCGCGAGAGACGTCGCGGGGCCACTGCCGCCGGTCGAGCGCCATCCGCCGGCGCTCGACGGCGTGGCCGGCCAGGCGGTCCACCAGCTCGACCAGCGCTTCGGCGTCGAGGGGCTTGGCGAGGTGGCCCGTGATGGCCGGGACCTGGCCGCCCTTCTCGGGGGACAGCGAGCGGATCGCGCGGACCAGACCGATCCCGTGCTGGCCGGGCATGTCGAGGTCCACCACCATCACGTCCGGGACGACGCCGATGACCGTCGCGAGCGCGCAGCCGGGGCTCGATACCGTGATCACCTGCGCGCCCCGGCCGCGGAGCAGCCTGGCCACCGCCTCCAACGATTCCACGTCGTCGTCCACCACGAGCACCCGCGCCCCCCGGATTCCCATCGCCCCGTCCCCCCGGATCGTTCGGCACCGCGAGGTTCCTTTGCAACCGCCGAGCCAGACGCAAACCGCGTGTTTGCGGCCCGGCCGGCGGGGACGATGGACGGGGTGTCTACCGAAGAGGTCAGGCGGCTGTCCCCGGCCGCGCCGTTACCGGAGGCCGTCGAGGAACGACCGCACCTGGCGGTTGAACTCGGCCGGATTTTCCATGCTCGTCAGGTGGCCGGCTTTCGGGACGACGGCCAGCCGGCTCCCGGCAATGCCGCGCTGGAGGAACTGCGCTTCCGCGACCGGGGTGATCTCGTCCTCGTCCCCGACCACGATCAGGCACGGGACCTGGATCTCCCGCAGGGTGGGGCTGGAATCGGCGCGGGCGGCCAGGCCGGCCAGCGCGTCGACGATGCCGCGGGGGGGATTGGACTCGATCATCCGCCGGACGCTCGCCACGAGATCCGGCCGATCCCGGTGGCTGGTCGCCCCCAGCAGCTTGGGCAGCACGGCGCCGGCTATCGCGGGCGTCCCGTCCCGGAGGACCTGCTGCGCCTGCGCAGCCCGGACCGCCCGCGTCTCCACCGAGTCGGCTCCCGCCTTCGTGTCCGCCAGGACGAGGGCGCGGAGGCGCTGGGGGTGGCGGCGGACGAGGGCGAAGGCCGCATAGCCCCCCATCGAGAGGCCGCCCACGGCCGCGCTCGCCAGGCCGAGCCGGTCCAGCACGCCCACCGCGTCGTCCGCGATCCGTTCCATGGTGAGCAGGCCGTCGCCGGGCGGCGACGCGCCGAAGCCCCGGCAGTCGAACCGCACGACCCGGTAGCCGTCGGCCAGCGCCGCCGCCTGCTCGTCCCACATCGCGAGCCCGAGAGGGAATGCGTGGAGGAGCAGCACCGCCGGTCCGGTGCCCGCCACTTCGCAGGCCAGCTCCGCCCCGGCCACCTTGAGCTTCACCGAGCCCGCCTCGCCGCCGCCAGGCGCTCCTCGGCGATGCGGTCGGCCAGGCGGTGGGGCGCCACGCCTTCCTCCCGCGCCCGCCGCCACAGCGCGGCCAGCCGCTCGCCGATCTGCTCGACGCGTCGCGTGACGCCGGCCTCGTCCGTCTCGCCCTGCTCGTAGAGGAGGCTCAGCAGCCCGCCCGCGTTGACGACGTAGTCGGGGCCGTAGAGGATGCCGCGCTCGTGCAGCGCGTCGCCGTGGCGCGGCTCGGCGAGCTGATCGTTGGCCGCCCCCACCACCGCCCGGCACCGCAGGCGGGGCAGCGCGGCGTCGTCGATGACGCCGCCGGCGGCGTTGGGTGAGAGCACGTCCGCCTCGAGGTCGCAGATCGCCTCCGGCGGCGCGACCTCCGCCTTCAGCTCCGCCGCCGCCCGCTCGGTCCGGGACGGGTCGACGTCGGCCACCGTGAGCCGCACCGCCGCCCGGGCCAGCATCCGCGCCAGGCGGTAGCCGACCTGCCCCAGGCCCTGCACGGCGACGTGCAGGCCACGGAGGGGCCGGCCGAGCTCCGCGGCGGCGGCTCGGATCGACGAGAAGACGCCGAGCGCGGCCAGCTCGGCCGTGTCGAGCTTCGCCCCCGGCGGGGTGTGGCTCACGTGGCGGGTGAGCCGGGACATCACCGCGATGTCGCGGCCGTCGATCCCCATGTCGGCCCCGGTCTGGAAGCGGCCGCCCAGGCGGTCGATCGCGCGCGCGTAGGCGGCGAGGAGCGCGCGGGTCTTGTCGCGGCCGGGATCGCCGAGGATGACCGCCTTGCCGCCGCCCCGCGGCATCTCGGCCAGCGCCGCCTTGTACGTCATGGCGCGGGAGAGGCGTAGCGCGTCGATCGCCGCCTCCTCGAGGCCGGGGTACGGGCGCATCCGGGTCCCGCCCACGGCCGGCCCCAGCGCCGTGTCGTGGATGGCGATCACGGCCCGGAGCCCGGCCTCGGCGTCCTGGACGAGGATGACTTCCTCGTGGCCCATCTCCCGGGCCAGCGCGAGGGCGGTCATGGAAGCCACGGAGTATACTCTGCCGTTCCCTTGCCCTGGAGGCTCGCGGTGAAGGGAAGCCTGTCCCAGGGTGCGCTCCCGGTCGTCCTGGGCCGCCTCTACGTCGAGCGCCGCTCCGGCCTGCTCCACCTCAAGCGCGGTGCGGAACGGCGGAGCGCCCGCTTCCGCAAGGGACACATCGTCCACGCCGACACCAACGCTGCCGAGGACCACATGGGCGAGGTGCTGGTGCGGACCGGGCTGCTCAGCCAGGCCGACCTCGACCGGGCCACCGCCCGCGTGCTGCGCGAGCGAAAGCGGCTGGGCCAGGTACTTCAGGAGCTGCGGATCCTCGACGAGCACCTGCTCGAGGACGCCCTCGCCCTGCACGTGCAGGAGGTCCTGCGCAAGGCGTTCCGGTGGGAGGACGGCGAATGGTCCTTCGAAGAGCAGGAGGTGGAGACCCCGCTGCAGGAGGACGCGACGCTGAAGGTCTTCACCGGCGACGTGATCCTGGAGGCGGCCCGCAGCGTGGCCGACCCCGCCGCGGTGCGGCACGCGCTCGGCGACCCCGACCGACCGGTCGTGCTGAGCGCCGACCCGGTGCTGCGCTTCCAGCAGATCGCCCTCAACGAAGCCGAGAGCGAGGTGCTGGGCCGGGTGGACGGCACGCGGACCGTACGGCAGCTCGTCTCGGCGCTCTCCCTGCCGGCGGAGGAGACCGAGCGGAGCCTGCTCGGACTCGTCTGCCTCGGCATGGTGGAGCCTTCGCCCGGAACCTGAGGTGTTGACGGGGCAGCGTTCGGCGAGCGAAGCGGAGCATCTCCCTGACCGCGCGAAGCGGGATCCACTCCCGCAAGCGCGCATGGGCGAAGCTTCGTGCGGAGCGAAGCTCGCCGCATTCGAGCACGAGGAGCCTGACATGGAGAGACTGAGGACGTTCGAGGAGTTCTGGCCCTTCTACGTGTCCGAGCACAGCCGGAGGACCACCCGGGCCCTCCACTTCGCGGGGACGACGCTGGTGCTGGGGGCGGTGGTGGCGGCGGCGCTGCGCTCGCCGTGGTGGCTGGCCGCGGCGCCCGTCCTCGGCTACGGGCCGGCCTGGATCGCACATTTCTTCGTCGAGAAGAACCGTCCGGCCACCTTCACCTACCCGCTGTGGTCGCTGCGCGGGGACTTCCGGATGTGGCGGCTGATGCTGCTGGGACGGATGGAGCCGGAGGTGGAGCGAGCGGTGCGGCTCTATCCCCGTGCCGGCTGAGACCGCGCCGGCCAGCGCATGAGGGTGGAGCTGGACGGGCAGCCGGCGCGGAACTCCCACGACTGTCGAACCGCCTCCGGGGCCTTGTCCCGGGGCAGGTCCTCGAAGCCATGCCGGCGGAAGAAGTCGGCCGCCGTCGTGGTGAGCAGGTAGAGGCCCTCGAGCTTGAGCTTGCGGGCCAGCCCTTGCGCGCCCGCGACGAGGAGGCCGCCGATGCCCTCGCCGCGATAGTCGGGGTCGACCGCCACGCTGCGCAGCAGGCCGTCGTCGCCGCACACCTCCACGCCGCAGAGCCCCACCAGCCGGCTGGCGTCGCGCACGACCAGGTAGTTGCCGAAGTGGTCGACCACCCCCTCCTCGGGCAGCTCTACGCGGTGGAGCAGCTCGCGCGCGGGGCCGATGTCGTGGGCCTGGGCCGGCTCGGCGCTAAACGGCATGGGCCATTCTAAGCCCGGCCGCCGACGCGGAGCCGGGTTAGAATCTGGGTTCCGGGGTCTTGATGCCACTGAGGAAGAGCGCCGTCTTTCTGTGGCTCCTGTATGCGCCGGTCGTCTGCGCGCAGACGAGCCCATCTCCATCGCCGAGCCCCTCTCCGTCGCGGTCGGAATACGTCGAGGTCGTCGCCACCCGCATTCCCGAGACGCCGGCCGACGTGCCGGCGGCCATCGACGTGCTCACCGGCGACGAGCTGCGGGACCGGGGCGCGACCGACCTGCACGAGGCGCTGGCTCTCCTCGCGGGCGTCGACGTGGCCCCCGGGGGCGACAACGGCCCGGCGGCCTCCGTGCCGGAGTTCTGGGGTCTCAAGGAGTTCGACGCCTTCCTGCTGGTCGTCGACGGCGTGCCGTGGGGCGGCGCGTTCAATCCCGCCCTGGCCAGCCTGAGCCTGGACGACGTGGAACGGATCGAGGTGCTGCGCGGCCCGGCGCCCGTCATGTACGGGGCCACGTCGTTCGTGGGGGTCGTGCACGTCGTGCGGCGCAGCCCGGCCGACCGTCGAGGCAGCGCCGGCGTGTCCGGAGGAAGCTACGGCAGCGGGGCGATCCGGGGCGAGGTCGGTCTTCCGAGGTGGCTCGGCTTCGACTCGCGCCTCTCCGCCGACGTCGGTCGCGAGCGCTACCGCGACGACCGCTCGGGCGCCGACCGCGGGCACGTCCTCTGGCGGGGGAGCCGCGCTGTCGGAAGCGGCCGGCTGCGCCTCGACCTCGACGGCACGTGGCTGGACCAGGATCCGGCCAGCCCGCATCCCCGGCAAGGCGGCGCGCTCTCCGACCGCGTCCCGCTCGACGCGAACCACAACCCGGACGGCGCTTTCCTCAACGAGCGTCGGTTCTTCGCCGCCGCCGGCTACGACCACGGCTTGGGCCGGGGAACCTGGTCCACGACGCTGTCCTTCACGCGCTCGAGCCAGGACGTCTTCCGCGGGTTCCTGGCCGACCTCGGCGGCGCGGCGCCCGACGCCCGCGGCCAGCGGGGCACGATCGGCGTGAGCGACCTCTACTTCGACACCCACCTGGCGTGGGCAGCGGCCGAGCGCTGGAAGCTCGTGGCCGGCGTCGACCACCTGCATGGGGGGGCGGAGGGGCACGGCGCCGCCTTCGATTACTTCGCGCCGCTCGACGGCTCGTTCGCGCCGGTGGTCGCCGAGCCGACCGTGTTCGACAAGGACATCGGCGACCGGCGGGAGTTCTCGGGGCTCTACGCCTTCGGCGAGTGGAATCCTTCGCCGGTCTGGCGGCTGCAGGCGGGCGCCCGGCTCAACCGGACCGCCGAGAGCCGCGAAGAGGGAGAGCCGAACGCCTCCCGCGGCGCCGGGGAGGAATCCGGCCGGGAGCGCGAGGACCTGCGCCTGAGCGGCAGCGCCGGGCTGGCCTGGACGCCCTGGCAGCGGGGATCCGACCGCGTCCGGCTCTTCGCCAGCTACAGCGACACGTTCAAGCCGGCCGCCCTCGACTTGAACTTCGCCGCGAGCGAGCCCGCGGGCGGCGAGCGCATCCTGGAGCCCGAGACGTCGCAGGCGCTCGAGGCCGGGATCAAGTCGCGCCTGGCCGGCGGCCGGCTGGACGTCGAGCTGAGCGGGTTCCTGATGGGCTTCCGCAACCTCGTCGTGGCCCAGGCGATCGGCGGGCTGCCGGCGCTGGCCAACGCGGGCCGCGAGCGCTTCAAGGGGATCGAAGCCACCGCCGTCTGGCGCCTGGCCGGCCATCTCAGCGGGCGGGCGTCCTACTCGTTCCACGACGCGCGCTTCCGCGACTACCTGACCGAGTTCGACGGCGTCCCGACCCAGCTCGCCGGCAAGCGGCTGGAGATGTCGGCCCGGCACATGGGCTCGGCGGGACTCGCGTACGCCCCTCCCCGCGGACTGGTGGCCACGGCCGAGCTGAGGCTGGTGGGCAGCCGCTACTTCGACAAGCGCAACACCGCCCTGGCTCCCGGCTACGCGGAGGTATCGACCGGCCTCGGCTGGCGGACGGGGAAGTGGGAGGCGCGCGTGGCCGGCCGCAACCTCGGCGACGAGCGGGCGCCGGTGTCGGAAAGCGAGCTGGGCGATTCGCAGTATTACCGCCTGCCGGCCCGCCGCGTGGAGCTGAGCATCCTGCGGCGCTTCTGATGCCGAATGCGGCGCGCTCCGCTTCGCGCGCCGAACACTCAGAATCGAGAGATTGCGCGCCAGTGCTTCGCTTCGCGCGCCGAACGCCCGTTTGACGCGCATCGCCCGACCGGATAGGATTCTCCTGGTCGTCCTTCCGATCCGGTGCGAGACATGAACCGGGAATTCTTCCTCAAGCCGTCGGCCGCCTCTCCTCGACTCCGCGACACCTAGCCTCCGCTCCGCCTCGCCGCAGGGGAGCCGCCAGAAGCCGCAACGGAGTCGCTCCATCCACCGAGAGGTCGCCATGCCGAAGGCCGAGATCGTTCCCATCAAGGATCAGACCGAAAAGCCCCGCCGGCGGCGCAGCGACCGGGTGCGGGTGATGCCCCGGGTCCCCCGGCCGGGCATGTCGCGCAAGAAGATCATCGAGGAATCCCGCCGCTGGCTGAGCCTCATCAACGCCCACAAGCTCAACGACTACAAGCGGCGCAAGATCGTGACCGAGACGATCGACAACTTCCGTTACTACTACAACCGCGGCTTCCTCGAGTACCGCAAGGCGGTGACCGAGAGCGGCGAGTACGCGGCCGTCGAGTGGAGCGGCCGGGGCAGCCATTTCGAGGACGTCACCGGCCGACGTTTCATCGACTGCCTGGGCGGGTACGGCATCTACTCGGCCGGGATCAACCACCCGAAGATCGTGCGGGCGGTGAAGTCGCAGCTCGACCGCATGCCGCTCAGCTCGCAGGAGCTGCTCGACCCGCTGCGAGGCGCGCTCGCGCGCCTGCTCGGCGAGCTGGCCCCCGGCGACCTCCAGGACTGCTTCTTCATCTCCAACGGCACCGACGCGGTCGAAGGAGCGATGAAGCTGGCCCGGCTCTACACGGGCAAGCCCGGCTTCATCTCCTGCATCCGCGGCTTCCACGGCAAGAGCTACGGCTCGCTCTCCCTCATGGGCAAGGCCGAGTACCGCCTCGCCTTCGAGCCGCTGCTGCAGGACGTGTACTTCGTCCCCTTCGGCGACGCCCAGGCGGTGGAGAACGAGCTGCGGAAGGCGGAGGCGGTGGGCATGGCGATCGCCGGGGTGGTGGTGGAGCCGGTGCAGGGCGAGGCGGGCGCCATCGTCCCCTCGCCCGACTTCTGGCCGCGGGTGCGCGAGGTCTGCACCCGCTACGGCGTGCTGCTCATCGCCGACGAGGTCCAGACCGGCATGGGCCGCACCGGCAAGATGTTCGCGGTCGAGCACTGGGACGTGGTGCCCGACATCATGTGCCTGGGCAAGGCGCTCGGCGGCGGGGTGATGCCGCTCTCGGCCTTCATGTCCACCCCCGAGATCTGGAAGGTGCTCGAGCCCAACCCCTTCATCCATTCCTCGACCTTCGGCGGGAACCCGCTCGCGTGCGCGGCCGGCATCGCCGCCGTCAACGTGACGCTGGAGGAGGACCTGCCGGGCCAGGCCGCCGCGACCGGCGAGTACCTGATGGGCGAGCTGCGCCGGCTCCAGCGGCGCTACCCGGAGCACCTGATGGAGGTGCGGGGGCTCGGCCTGCTCATCGGCGTCGAGTTCGTCGACACCGAGTTCGGCTACTCGGTGGCGGCGGGGTTGTTCAAGCGGGGGGTGCTCGTGGCAGGGACGCTGCTCAACGCCAAGACCCTCCGCGTCGAGCCGGCCCTCAACATCCCGCGGCCGCTCGTGGACGAGCTGCTCGACAAGCTCGACGACACGCTGCAAGAATTGACGGCTTAGCCCGTCCGCTCGGCTAAACTCCCCGGGAAATGCCGGGGGAAGTCGTTCTCCGGGGCTTGCGCAAGGCCTTCGGCGAGGTCGTGGCCGTGCGGGACGTGTCGCTCGAGGTGCGGCCGGGCGAGTTCTTGACCCTGCTCGGTCCCTCGGGGTGCGGCAAGACGACGCTCCTGCGCCTGCTGGCGGGCTTCGAGTCGCCCGATGCGGGACAGGTCCTCATCTCGGGCCGCGACGTGACCGCCCTGCCGCCGCACCGGCGCCCGGTCAACACGGTCTTCCAGCACTACGCGCTCTTCCCGCACCTCACCGTGGCCGGCAACGTGGCCTTCGGCCTCGAGATGCGGCGCCGAGGCCGGGCCGAGATCGCCGAGCGCGTGGCGAAGGCGCTGGAGATGGTGCGCCTGGGCGGCCTCGGCGAGCGGCGGCCGGCCCAGCTCTCGGGCGGCCAGCAGCAGCGGGTGGCTTTGGCCCGGGCGCTCGTGCTGGCGCCCGAGGTGCTGCTGCTCGACGAGCCCATGGCCGCCCTCGACCTGAAGCTGCGGCAGGAGATGAGGGTCGAGGTGAAGAACCTCCAGGAGCGGCTCGGCGTCACCTTCGTCTTCGTCACCCACGACCAGGACGAGGCGCTCGTCATGAGCGACCGCATCGCGGTCATGAACCAGGGCCGGATCGAGCAGGTGGGCCCGCCCGAGCAGCTCTACGAGCGGCCGCGCACGCGCTTCGTGGCCGACTTCCTCGCCGTTCGCAACCTGCTCCAGGCGACGGTCGTCTCCATCGACGGCGGACGGGCGCAGCTGCGGACCCGCGGGGGAGCCGCTTTCAGCGCCGCCGACGACGGCGGTTACCGGCCGGGGGAGATGGTGTGGGTGGGCGTGCGGCCGGAGCGGATACGGCTCGAAGAAGGCGGGGACAACGCTAGCCCCCCCCAGCTCAGTGGCGAGAACCGGCTCGCCGGCAAGCTGGAAGACAAGATCTACCTGGGCGACCGCACGGACTGGCGGGTGCGGGTGGGGGACGAGACGCTCACGGTTGCCGAGCCCGCCGGTCCGGCCCGCGTCCGGAGCGGCGGACAGTCGGTCACGGTGTCGTTCCCGGGCGAGGCGGTGCTGCGCCTCGACAGCGAGGGGTCCGAGCCGCCATGACCACGCGGCGCGCCGCGCTCCTGCTCCTGCTGCCGGGCCTGGCCGTGCTCGCCGCGCTCTTCCTCGCGCCCCAGATCCTCATGCTCGAGTCCTCGCTCGGGCGGCGGTCGGTCTACGGCGGCGTGATCCACGAGTGGGGCCTCGGCAACTACCGCCGGGCCCTGGAGCCGCTCTACCTCGTCATCCTCGCCCGCAGCGTGGCTCTCGCCCTGGCCACCACGCTGCTGTGCCTGCTCCTCGCCTACCCGGTCGCCTACTGGCTGGGAAGGAAGGCCCCCCCGCGCGTCCGCAGCGCGCTGCTGGTGCTCGTGATCCTTCCCTTCTGGACGAGCTTCCTCGTGCGCATGTACGCCTGGATCTTCATGCTGCGCACCGAAGGTGTCGTGAACCTGCTCCTGGCCCACGTGGGCCTCGGCCCGCTCAACCTCCTCTACAACGACGCCGCGGTGCTGCTGGGGCAGGTCTACGGGGAGCTGCCGTTCATGATCCTTCCCCTCTACGCTTCGCTCGAGAAGCTCGACCGCGCGCTGCTGGAGGCGGCGGCCGACCTCGGCGCGGGGCCGGCCCGGGCGCTCTGGCGCGTGACCGTTCCCCTGAGCCGCCCCGGGATCGTAGCCGGCGCGGTGCTCGTCTTGATCCCCTCACTGGGGGCGTACCTGGCGCCCGACCTGCTGGGCGGCGCCCGTACGATGTACATGGGCACGCTCATCCAGAGCCAGTTCGCCGTCGTCCGTGACGCGCCCTTCGGGGCCGCGCTCTCGTTCCTGCTCTCGCTCGTCGTCCTGCTGCTGCTGGCCGTCTTCCGCCGCCCGCTGCGCGAGGCGGGGGGCGCGTGAGGTCCGGCGGCGGAGCGCTCGCCGCGGTGAGCGCGGGCGTGTACCTGTTCCTCTACGCGCCGATCCTGGTGCTCGTCGCCTTCTCGTTCAACGCCGGCCGGCTCACCGCGGCCTGGACCGGCTTCACCCTGGACTGGTACGCCCGGGCCGCGCAGGACCCCCAGATCCTGGCCGCGCTGCGCAACAGCCTCAAGGTGGCCGTCACGGCGACGGCGATCGCGACCGCCGTCGGGACGGCGGCCGCGGTCGCGTTCCACCGCTGGCGCTTCCGCCGCCAGCCGGCGCTCGACACCCTGGTCACGCTGCCCATCGTGGTTCCCGAGATCGTGATGGCCTCCTCGCTGCTGCTGCTCTTCGCCGCCCTGCGCCTCCGGCTCGGCTTCCTGACCGTGATCCTCGCCCACGTCGGCTTCTCCGTGTCCTACGCGGTGGTGGTCGTGCGCGCGCGGCTGGCCGGCTTCGACCGCAGCCTGGAGGAGGCCGCCGCCGACCTGGGCGCGACGCCGCTCCGGGCCTTCTTCCGGGTCACCCTGCCGCTCATCGCGCCCGGCGTGCTGGCCGCGGCGCTGCTGGTCTTCTCGCTGTCGATCGACGACTACGTGATCACCTCGTTCGTGGCCGGGGTCGGGTCCACGACGCTCCCCATCCAGATCTACTCCATGGTCAAGAGCGGGGTGTCGCCGGAGATCAACGCCGTCTCGACCCTGCTCCTCGTGGCGACCAGCCTCCTCCTGTGGGCCGCTTCGCGGCTGGAGCGGGGCCGGCGGGGCTGGGGCACCGCGGTGCCGGTGGGGGCGGCCCTGGCCGTGCTCGGCGCGCCCTTCCTCCTGGGGCGTGGCCCGGCGGGCGGCGAGCGCGTCCTGAACCTCTACATCTGGTCGGCCTACATCTCGCCCGAGACGCTGGCGAAGTTCGAGCGGCGGCAGGGCGCCCGCGTCAACGTGGACCTCTACGACAGCAACGAGGCCCTGATGGCCAAGGTGCAGGCGGGCAACGCCGGCTACGACGTCATCTGCCCCTCGAACTACGTGGTGCAGATCCTCCAGAAGCAGTCGCTGCTGCGCGCGCTCGACCACTCCGCCGTGCCGCACCTCCCGAACGTCGACCCGCGCTTCCTCGACCGCGACTTCGACCCCGGCAACCGCTACTCGGTCCCCTATTTCTGGGGCACGACCGGGATCGGCTACGACAAGACGAAGACCGGGCCGGTCGATTCCTGGGGCGCCCTGTGGGACCCGCGCTTCAGGGGCCGCATCCTGATGCTCGACGACGGGCGGGAGGCGCTGGGAGCGGCGCTCAAGTGGAAGGGCTTCAGCCTCAACGCCACCGATCCCGCCTCCGTGCGCGCCGCCGAGCAGCTCCTGATCGTCCAGAAGCCGCTCGTGCGCACCTACAACTCGTCGAGCTTCGAGGACATCCTGCTCTCCCGCGACGTCTGGCTCGCCCAGGGCTGGAACGGCCAGTTCGCCAAGATCATGGGGATCGACCCTCGCCTGGACTACGTCGTGCCCCGGGAGGGCTCGGGCCTGTTCATCGACAGCCTGGCCATCCCCGCCGGCGCCCCCCATCCCGAGCTGGCCCATGCGTTCATCGACTTCACGCTGGAGGCGGACATCGCGGCCGAGATCTGCCGCACGATGGGCTACTCGACGCCCAACCGGGCGGCGATGCCGCTGCTGCCGGAGTCGATGCGGCGCAACCCGGCCATCTTCCCGCCCGGCGACGTGCTCGCGCGGACCGAGACGATCCAGGACGTCGGCGAGGCCACGCTGCTCTACGACCGGGCCTGGACCGAGGTCAAGACCAGCCGCTGAGCGGCGACGAGCGCCATCGCCCACAGCAGCGCCAGCCCGTAGAGCTCCCGCGAGAGCAGGAGCGCGGTGAGCCCGGGACGGGGCCCGCCGTCGTAGAAGGTCCACTGGTTGCCATAGGCGACGAGACCGAAGGCGAGCGCCAGGGCGAAGGCAGAGCCGGCGGAAAGGGGACGCTGGGCGGCGCTGGCGACGAGGGCCAGGAACGTGATGGCGGTGACCGTCTCGTAGTGGATCCAGGCCGCCGGGACGGCCATCACCATCACGACGAGGAAGAGGCCGAAATGGAGGGCGGCGGCCGTCGAGCCTCGCTGGGGGCAGCGGCTCGCCGCGATCGCCGACGCGCCGGCGGCGAGCGCGAAACCCGCCCACGTCAGCAGGTCGATCGTGCGGTCGTGGACCGGCTCCGGCCGGCGCGCGGAGAGCAGCAGCCGGGCCAGGAAGCCGTTCCAGGTCTGGTTCTCCACCCACCCGGTGCCGCCGCCGATGCGGGGCAGGACCTCCGTCGCGTAGACGACGTGCTCGGGTCCGCCCAGGGCGGCGACGGCGACCGCATTCAGGACCACGAGCCAGGCCCCCGTCCAGGCCACGGCCTTCCATTCGCGCCGCGCGGCGAGGAACAGCGCCAGCACCAGCGGGTAGAGCTTGAGCAGCGTGGCCAGGGCGAGGGCGAGGCCGAGGAGGCCGTGGCGGCCGCGCTGGAACGCGACGAGCGCGAGCGTCCCGAGGAGCAGGATGACGATGTCGATCTGGCCGTAGGCGATCGTGTCGAAGGCCGGCTGCATGAGGCCGAGGACGGCGGCCACCCCGGCGACCGCGACGCCGGTCCCCACCCGGGCCCGGAGCCACGCGAAGAGGACGGCCGCCGCGGCGAGGTAGAGCACGACGTCGATCGCGCGGTCGATGCCGAGGGCGGTGCGCACCTCGAGCCGGGAGAACGGGAGCAGCAGCATGCCGTAGAACGGCGGCACCTTGAAGACGGCGCCGAAGTGGTTGGCCGCGACCTCGGCCGGCTTGTAGAGCGAGCCGCCCAGCGTGAAGTCGCGGGCGGCGGTCCACAGTGTCGTGAAGTCCACCGCCGGCCGGTGGAAGGCCAGGACGGCGGCGCCGACCGCCTGCGCCGCGGCGCCGAGAGCGACGACGAGCAGGGCCGGCCTTTCCCGGGCCCGTGTCGCCGGCCAGGCGGCGACCACGGCCAGGCTGCCGAGCACGATGAGGCCGACCGTCCCCGCGACCACGGTCGGACAGAAGCGGTGCGTCTCCCAGCAGAGCGCGCCGTGATAGGCGACGAGCATCTGGTAGCCCACCACCATCAAGAGGACGAGCGCGCCCGGCGCGGCTTCTCCGGGCGGCTCCCACCAGCGACGGCCCGGGGAGCGGACGAGCGCCGCCCAGAGCAGCACCGCCGCGTGGGCGAGGACCACCCCGATCAGGAGCCGGTGGGTGAACGGCGCGACCTCGAGCGGCCGCCCGGCCGCGGCGATGGCCAGCAGCCCTCCGGCGACCGCGGGCCCCAGCCGTCCCGCCCGCGACGAGACGCGCAAGCGCCCGAGCAGCAGCGCGAGGGCGGCGGCGAAGGAGGGCAGCACGAAGAGCTGCCGCACCGGGGGCAGCGCCCACCCCGAGGGGGTCCACCCCACGCGCTCGACCGCGACCCCGCGCGCCCGGGCATCCCGGCCCCTCGTCCAGGCCGGCGAAGAGAGCACGACGCGCAGGTCCCCGCCCTCGAGCGCGGAGCGGGGGATCGTGGCCGACAACGTGCTCCGGCCGTGGACGTCCGCGGCGAGCAGCGTCCGTCCACCGGCGCTCAGGCTGAGCGGGACCGGCGGCGCGTCCTCCGGCGTCCGCACCTGGAGCTGCAACACGCCGCCGCCGCGTCCGACCTGGGGAAGCGCGATCACGCTCGCGCGCTCGTCACGGCGGTGGCCGCCCTTGCTCCAGCGGTAAGGCACTCCGCCCCGCGTCTCGAGCTCGTGGAAGTTCTGGAAGACGACCGGGTCCTGCTCGCCGGCGGCGCGGCTCACGCCGGGGGTGAACGCATAGGCGGCGAGGAGCGTGGCGAGCGTGACCAGGCCCGCCGCCCCCGCGCTCGAGCGCAGGCGGCTCACCGCACTAGCGGCCGCTGACCGTCATCCGGCGGATGCGCAGGGTGGGGGAGGCGGAAGAGCCCCGGAAGACGAGGTCGCGGCCGACCGCGTCGACCTCCAGCAGCATCTCCTTGAGGTTGCCGGCAATGGTCACCTCGTGCACGGGATGGGCGAAGCGGCCCTTGTCGATCCACTGTCCGACCGCGCCTTGCGAGTAGTCGCCGGAGACGAGGTCGACGCCGAAGCCGATGAGGTCGGTGACGTAGAGGCCGCTCTCGACCCCGGCCACGATCTCCGCGGGCGGCGTCTCGCCGGCGGCGAAGCAGAGGTTGGCCGGGCCGACCGTGGGCGCGCCGCCGACGCTGCGGCGGGCGCTGCCCGTGGGGCGCGCGCCGATCTTGCGCGCGGCGTAGCTGTCGCAGAGGTAGAAGCGCAGCACGCCCGCGTCGAGGGGAACGTTCCGGCGGGTGGGCAGGCCTTCTCCGTCGAAGGGCCGCGACCCCAGGCCGCGGAACGCCCGCCCCTCGTCGACGACCGTGAGCAGGGGGGAGGCGACCTGCTGGCCGAGACGGTCCTTCAGGAACGTGGCGTTGCGGAAGACGGAGTAGCCCGACAGCGCCCGGAAGACCTGGCCCAGCAGCTCCGCCGCGGTCTCGGGGTCGAAGACGACCGGCACCTCGCAGGTGGCGGCCTTGCGCGCGCCCAGCCGCCGCAGGGTGCGCGCCGCGGCCTCGCGCCCGACCTCCTCCGGCGCCTGCAGGTCACCCAGCCCGCGGCCGGTCGTGTACCAGTAGTCGCGCTCCATCGCCCCGTCCCGCTCGGCCACCGGGACGACGGAGAGCGACACGCTGGAGGTGCGGTACTGGCCGGCGAAGCCGAGGCTGTTGGCGAGCACGACCGTGTCCTCGCCGGAGCCGTAGGTGGCGCCCTGGGAGTTGGTGATCTCGGGCGAGGCGGCCAGGGCGGCCGCCTCGGCCCGGCGGGCCCACTCGATCCGCTCCGCGGTCGGCAGCGCGGCGGGAGACGGATCGAAAAGACCCAGCTCCAGCTCTTCCGGAGGTGCGACCTCGTCGGGCAGCCCCGCCGCGGGGTCCTCGCCGGTGACGCGGGCCATCTCGACGGTCTCCGCGACCAGGGCCGCGAGGGCCGAAGGGGAGAAGTCGGACGTGTAGCTGGTGGCGCTGCGCCGGCCCACGAAGGCGCGCAGCCCCAGCGCCTTGCTCCCTGCTTCCTTGAGGGTCTCCACCTCCCCCTTGCGCACCGTCACCGTGAAGTCCGTCCCCTCGCCGACGAGCACGTCGGCGGCGTCGGCGCCCTGGGCGCGCGCCTTGCGCAGCAGGTCGGCCGCGAGGTCGCGGTAGTCCATCCGCCGCGATTCTGCCACGGTCGCGGCCGGCCTTCCCATCCCGCAGGCCATCGATTAGGCTTGCCGTCTATGGCCCTGCCGGTCGACCGGGACGAGGCCAGCGCCGCCACCGACCGCCCGGTCACGGAGGCGGTGTTCGTTCCCGACACGGCCGGGCTGGCCGGCCATCCCCGCGGCCTGACGACGCTCTTCTTCACCGAGATGTGGGAGCGCTTCAGCTATTACGGGATGCGGGCCATCCTCATCCTGTTCATGGTCGCTTCGCCCGCCGCGGGCGGGCTCGGCTTCACGACGGAGCGGGCAGCGGCCATCTACGGCCTCTACACCGGCTCGGTCTACTTCACGGCCATCCCCGGCGGGTGGATCGCCGACCGGCTGCTCGGCCTGCGCAGGGCGGTCCTCGTTGGCGGGATCCTGATCGCGCTCGGCCACTACTGCCTGGCCGCCAACGTGCGCCCGCTCTTCTACGCCGGCCTGGTCTTCATCGTCCTCGGCACCGGCCTGCTGAAGCCGAACATCAGCTCCATCGTGGGGCAGCTCTACACGCGGGACGACCCGCGGCGCGACGCGGGCTTCTCGCTCTTCTACATGGGGATCAACCTCGGCGCGCTCATCAGCCCCCTCGTGTGCGGCTACCTCGGCCAGAAGGTCGGCTGGCACTGGGGGTTCGGGGCGGCCGGGGTGGGCATGACGCTCGGCCTCGTCCAGTACGTCCTGGGGAAGAAGCGGCTCGGGAGGGCGGGCGAGCTGGCCGAAGCGCCCGCCGGCGCGGGCCGCCAGTGGGCCCTGCTCGCCGGCGCCATCGCGGCCGCCTCCGTCCTCCTCTACCTGGTCTGGCCCTACCGCGACTGGGTGATGCTCGTCCTGACCGCGGTGCTCTTCGCCTGGCTGCTCCGCACCGGCGCCCGCAGCACGACCGAGCGCAAGCGCATCGGGGCGATCATCGTGCTCTTCGTCTTCGCGACGCTGTTCTGGATCGGGTTCGAGCAGGCGGGGAGCAGCCTGAACCTCTTCGCCGACCAGTACACCCGCAACGTGATGTTCGGCTGGTCCTTCCCGTCGAGCTGGTACCAGTCGGTGGAGCCCGTATTCGTGGTCGGTTTCGCCCCCGTCTTCGCCTGGCTGTGGCTGCGGCTCGGCCGCCACGAGCCGTCCAGCCCGGCCAAGTTCGCCTACGGCCTCCTGCTCCTCGGCCTCGGCTTCCTGTTCGTGGCGGTGGCGGCGCAGCTCTACGCCCGCGGCCAGGGGAAGGTCAGCCCCTGGTGGCTGATCCTTCTCTACCTCTTCCATGCCCTCGGCGAGCTGAGCCTCTCGCCGGTCGGCCTCAGCACGGTGACGAAGCTGGCGCCGGCGCGCATCGTGGGCTTGATGATGGGCGTGTGGTTCCTGGCCCTCTCGCTCGGGAACTTCCTGGCCGGCCACGTGGCCGGGATGTTCGAGAAGATGCCCTTGCCCCGGCTCTTCGGCGCCGTCTTCCTGACCACCACCCTCTCCGCCGTCGTCCTCGCCGTCCTCACCCCGCCGATCAAGCGGTTGATGGCGGGGGTGCATTAGGAGCGGCTCCATCGCCACGCGTCCCGCGAAAGGCCGGCTCCTGCTCCTGCCGGCCGTGCTCGTCGCGCTCGGGCTCCTCGGCCGTGAGCTGGGCGGGCGGGCCTGGCGCGCCTTCACCCACTACCAGACGCCGTTCGCCTTCAAGAACCCTCACCCCGTCGCCGGTCCCCCGCTCGTCCGCCAGGTGGTGATCGTGCTGGTGGACGGCCTGGCCTATCACGCCTCGCGCGCCATGCCCTTCCTCAACGAGCTGCGCCGGCAGGGGGCCGATGCGGAATGCCGCGTGGGGCTGCCGTCGCTGTCGCTGCCGGGCCGCGCGGTGATGATGACCGGAGCGTGGCAGGAGATCCACGGCCAGGCCACCAACTTCAACCCGCGGCCCCTGCCGGTGGAGCACCTGTTCCAGACCGCCCAGCGCAAAGGGCTGAGCACGGCCCTGGCCGCCGGGCCCGCGCCCCAGACCCTGTTCGCGCCGTACGTCTCGGAGCGCATCGTCTACCGCCGGATGGACCCCGCCGACAGCCGCGACCTGGACAAGCTCGAGGCCGAGCTGCGGTGGATGGGGGAGGCGACGCGCGCGCTCCTGCGCGAGAGGGAGCCCGACCTCTTCCTCCTCGACTTCTCGATCGCCGACGAGGCCGGGCACGCCTGGGGCGCCTCCTCCCCGCAGTACCAGGCTGCCGCCCAGGCGGTCGACGAGGAGCTGCGGCGCCTGGCGCCCGAGATCGACCGCCAGCATTCGGTGCTGATCGTGACCGCCGATCACGGCCACACCGCCGCCGGTGGGCACGGCGGAGCGGAAGAGTCGGTCATCCGGGTGCCCCTCGTGATGGTGGGCGGTCCCGTCCGGGCCGGCTCCACCGGCTCGGCCGAGCAGGTCGACCTGGCGCCGACGGTGGCCGCGCTGCTCGGCATCGAGATCCCCGCCTCGAGCCAGGGGCGCCCGCTGCTGGAGCTGCTCGACCTGTCTCCGGCGACGCGGCGCGCGGTGCTCGAGGCGCTCTACGAGCAACGGCGGAGCTTCGTCGACCAGTACGTCGGATGGCTATCGGGGCGCTCCGGCCCGGCTCCCGCGCCGGCCGCCGCCGGCGGCGTCGAGGCGCGGCTGGGCGCGCTGGCCCAGCGGGCCGAGGCGGCCCGGCAGGACCGGCTGAGGCGCGAAGAACGCGCGCGGCTGGCCGGCTTCGCGGCCCTCGTCCTGGCTCCCGTGCTGGCGCTGGCCGGCCTGCGGGCCCTGGGTCTCTTCACCGAGGCCGAGCTGGCCCTGGCCGTCCTGGCCGGCATCTCGGCGGCGCTCCTGTACCACGGCCTCTTCGCCGCGGCGGGCCTCGAGTACTCGTTCAGCGCCGTCAACCGCGACGAGTGGCTGGGCCGGTTCTTCATGAAGGACATGGGCGCCGCGACGGCGGCGTGCGCGCTGGCGGTCGCGCTGGCGGCGGCCTGGATGGAGCGGCGGCTGCGGCCGGCGCCCCTCTCCGCGCTGGCCAGGGTCGCCTGGCTGTCGGCGGCGCTGCTGGGGTACCTGTTCCTGGTCCGGATGGCGATCGTCTATTGGCGCAACGGGGTGTTCCTGCGCTGGCACATGCCCGAGCAGTCCTGGGGCTTCAGCTTCTACCTGGATGCCCTGGCGCTCACCGCGGTCGGGTTCGCCGGCGTGGCGCTGCCGCTGCTCGCCTGGCTCGCCGCGCGGCTGGCCCGCGCTACTGCCTTGTCCCCCCGACCGTGATCTCGGAGACGAGTATCGTCGGCAGGCCGACGCCCACCGGCACGTGCTGGCCCGCCTTGCTGCACACGCCGACCCCTTCGTCGAGCTTGAGGTCGTGGCCGACCCGGGTGACCTTGGTGAGGATGTCGGGTCCGTTGCCGATGAGCGTGGCTCCCGCCACCGGGGGCCCGATCCGTCCGTCCTCGATGAGGTACGCCTCGGTGGCCGAGAAGACGAACTTGCCGCTCGTGATGTCGACCTGGCCGCCCCCGAAGTGCTTGGCGTAGAGGCCGCGGCCCACCGAGCGGACGATGTCGTCCGGGTCGTCCTGCCCGGCCAGCATGAAGGTATTGGTCATGCGCGGGATGGGGATGGACGCGTACCCCTGCCGGCGGCCGTTGCCCGTGGCCTCATCCCCATGAGGCCGCTGTTGAGCCGGTCCTGGAGGTAGCCGCGCAGGATGCCGTCTTCGATGAGGACGGTGCGCCCCGGCACCTGCCCCTCGTCGTCGACGTTGAGGCTGCCGCGGCGGTCGGGGATCGAGCCGTCGTCGACCACCGACACGCCGGCGGCCGCCACCCGCTCGCCGATGCGGCCCGAGAACGCGGAGGTGCCCTTGCGGTTGAAATCGCCCTCCAGCCCGTGTCCGACCGCCTCGTGGAGCAGGATCCCCGGCCAGCCGGGAGCGAGGACCACCGGCATGGGTCCGGCGGGCGCCTCCTTCGCCCCCAGCAGCGTCACCGCCATGCGCGCCGCCTCGCGCGCGAAGTGCTCGGGCGGTCGCTCCTCGAAGAACTCCGGACCCAGCCGGCCCCCGCCCCCCGCCGTGCCCTCGCGCCGGACGCCGTGCTCGGCCGCGATGGCGGAGACGCGGATGGAGAAGAGCGGCTGGACGTCCTCGGCCAGCACGCCGGCCGAGTTCGCGATCCGCACGTGCTTGACCTCGTCGGCCAGGGTCGCCACGACCTTCTCGATCCGCGGGTCGTAGGCATGGGCCGCCCGCTCGGCCCGCTCCACGAGCGCGATGCGCTCGGTGAGGCCGAGGGCGCCGATGGCGGCCGGAGCGTAGCGGCGCTCCACCGGCGACGGCGTGACGGCCTGCGGCGCCACGGCGCGCGTGTCGGAGGCGATGTGGGCGGCGGTCTGCGCCGCCCGGGCCATGGCCGGCCAGGACAGGTCGTCGGTGTAGGCATAGCCGGTGCGGTCGCCGGCCACCACCCGCACGCCGAGGCCGCAGGTCAGCCCCGCCGAGGCGGTGCGGATGATGCCCTCCTCGAGCAGGATCGAGGAGGTCCGGTGGTGCTCGAAATAGAGGTCGGCGAAGCCGCCCCCCCGGTCGAGGGCGAGCGAGAGCAGGCGTTCCATCTCCGCGATGTCGACGTCGGCGGGCGTGCGCCCGCGCTCGTCGGCGACCATGCCGACACTATAGCATCCGGCCCGGCGGGCCCCCTGTCCACGGCCTTGAACGCGGCTTGAGCGACGGGGCCGCGTGTCTTAACATGAATGGCTCCGTCCAGCAGGAAGCTGAAACCCGAGGGATCTTTCGTGCGTATTGAGTCGAATAAGGACCCGTATGGCTGGAGGTCGAATGACGACTCGGCGTAAGCGGGTGATCGCGGGGATCGCCGCGGTGGTCGTGCTGGGCGGCATCGTCGCCTACAACGTCAAGGCCCGCCGCGGCGGCCAGGTGGCCGTCCAGTCCCAGAAGGCCGGCCGGCGCGACCTCGTCTCCGTCGTCTCCGCCTCCGGGGAGATCAAGCCCAAGCGCTACGTCAACATCAGCGCCAACGTCTCGGGCCGGATCGAGCAGTTGCTGGTCAAGGAAGGGGAGACGGTGAAGAAGGGCCAGGTGCTGGCCCGCATCGACTCCACCCGGATCGCGGCCGGCGAGCGGCAGTCGGCGGCCGCGCTCGAGGGCGCCAAGGCCGATCTCGCCCGGGCCGAGGCCGACGTGGACGTGTCCCGCCTCGCCTTCGAGCGCCAGAAGAGGATGCACGCCGAGAAGCTCATCTCCGACCAGGCCTTCGACCAGTCGGAGGCCGAGCTGAAGATGAAGGCGGCGGCCGTGGAAGCGCAGAAGCGGCGGATCAACCAGCAGGAGGCCCTGCTGGCCTCCAACCGCGACGACCTCGAGAAGACCACCATCGTCTCCACCATGGACGGGGTGGTGACGAACCTCCAGAAGGAAGAGGGCGAGACCGTCATCGGCGCCCAGAGCTTCTCGCCCACCGTCATCATGACCGTGGCCGACCTGTCGGTCATGGAGGTGGAGGTCATGGTGGACGAGACCGACATCCGCAACATAAGGATCGGCCAGCCGGCGGAGGTGCGGGTGGACGCGCTGGAGGGCGTGAAGATCAAGGGCGACGTGACCGAGATCGGCTCGTCGGCCATCCCCCGCGGCCTGACCACCCAGCAGGCGGCCAGCACCAACACCGCCAACCAGGCCAAGGACTTCAAGGTCGAGGTGACCCTCAAGGACCCGCCGCCCACCCTGCGGCCGGGTCTCAACGCCACCACCGACATCACGACCGCCCGCAAGGAGAAGGTGCTCGCCGTCCCCATCCAGGCGGTGGTGGTGCGCGAGATCAGCAAGCAGGGGAAGGTCATGGACCCGGCGGCGGTGCAGGCCTCGGAGAGCGACCCCACCGCTCCGCCCGAGAAGGGCCAGGAGAAGGAGGGCGTCTTCGTCGTCGAGGGCGGCAAGGCCGCCTTCCGCCCGGTCAAGACGGGGATCATCGGCGAGACCGAGATCGAGATCGGCGAGGGCCTGAAGGAGGGCGAGGAGGTCGTCATCGGCTCCTACAAGACGCTCCGCACCCTCAAGGACCAGGCCAAGGTCAGGGCCGAGGCCCCCAAGGCCCGATCGTGAGCGCGGACGCCGTGCCGCCTTCCGCCCCGGCCGTGCCGCCTTCCGCCCCGCCCGCGGCGGCCGCCGAGGCCGACGGCTCCCTCATCCGGGCCGAGGACCTCTGGCGCACCTACGTGATGGGGGCGGAGGAGATCCACGCGCTGCGCGGGGTCAGCTTCACCATCGCCCCCAACGAGTACGTGGCGGTCATGGGACCCTCCGGCTCCGGCAAGTCCACCCTCATGAACCTCATCGGGTGCCTGGACACGCCGAGCCGCGGCCGGTACGTCCTGCGGGGCAAGGTCGTCTCGGAGATGAACGACAACGAGCTGGCCGCCATCCGCAACCGGGAGATCGGCTTCGTGTTCCAGACCTTCAACCTGCTGCCCCGCGCCACCGCGCTGCACAACGTGGAGCTGCCCCTCGTCTACGCCGGGATCCCCAAGGACGAGCGGATGGAGCGGGCGCGGCGGGCGCTGGCCATGGTGGACCTCGCCGACCGCATGACCCACAAGCCCAACGAGCTGTCGGGCGGCCAGCGCCAGCGGGTGGCGGTCGCCCGGGCCCTCGTCATGGGCCCGGCCATCCTGCTCGCCGACGAGCCGACCGGCAACCTCGACACCGTCACCGGGGAGGAGATCATGCGGCTGTTCGAGAAGCTGCACGCGGAGGGCAACACGATCATCCTCGTCACCCACGAGAAGGACGTCGCCGACCACGCCCAACGCACGATCCACATCCGGGACGGCAAGATCGAATCGGACGAGAAGCGGAGATGAATCCGCAGAGGTCGCCGAGAGGCTGATGCCCTTCTCGGAGGCGGCCAGGATCGCGATGTCGGCCCTGCGGGCCAACAAGCTGCGCTCGTTCCTCACCGTCCTCGGGATCCTGATCGGCGTCTCGTCGGTGGTGGCGGTGGTGGCCATCACCGAAGGGCTGGACCGCTACATGGCCAACCAGGTGCTCTCGCTGGGCAGCCGGAGCTTCAGCGTCCAGAAGATGCCCGACATCATCACCAGCCGCGCGATGTGGCTGGAGATGCAGAAGCGCAAGGACGTCATCCTCACCGACATGGACGCGGTGAAGGCGGCCTGCGACGCTTGCGGGGAGGTGGGGGCCCTGGTGCAGGTCACCCGCACCGTGAAGCACGGCCGCGCCAAGCAGCCCGACGTGCAGGTCATGGGCATCACCGAGAACTTCAGCCGCATCGGCTCGGTGCGGGACCTCATCTCCGGCCGCCAGCTCATCGCCGACGACGTCGACACCGCGCGGCCGGTGGCGGTGATCGGCGCCGACGTCATGGACGCCTTCTTCGGCGAGACCGAGCCCCTCGGCAAGACGATCCTGCTCGACAACCACGAGGTGCGGGTGGTGGGGGTGGCCGACCGCAAGGGCAAGATCTTCGGGGAGAGCCAGGACAACTTCGTCTGGCTTCCCATCACCACCTGGCGGAAGTTCTACGGTACACGCCGCTCCATCATCATCCAGGCCGAGGCCCGCACCATGGACCTCATGGACACCGCCCAGGACCAGGCCCGGGTGGTGATGCGCGCCCGCCACCACCTCGGCTTCGCCAAGCCCGACGACTTCAGCATCGAGACCGGCGAGACGGTGATGGACTTCTGGCAGAGCGCGACCCGCGGCATCTACGTGGTCACCATCGTGGTCACCGCGATGAGCCTCATCATCGGTGGGGTGGTGGTGATGAACATCATGCTCGTCTCGGTCACCGAGCGCATCCGGGAGATCGGCGTGCGCAAGGCCCTGGGCGCCCGGCGGCGCGACATCCTCCGGCAGTTCCTGGTCGAATCGGTGCTGCTCTCGGCCCTGGGCGGCGCCCTGGGCATCGTGGGCGCGACCGCCTTCTCGATGGCGCTCGCGGCGGTGCTGGGCGGGATCATGTCCGCCGACTTCTCGGCCCCCGTGCGGCTGTGGGCGGTGAGCCTCGCCCTCTTCGTCTCCAGCCTCGTCGGGCTGGTGGCCGGGATCTATCCGGCCAGCCGGGCCGCCTCCCTCGACCCGGTGGTCGCGCTCAGGAACGAATGAGGCTCACCCGCCCCATCGCCGCGCGCTGGCCGGTCCTGCTCTCGATGCGGGAGGCGGTGGGGATGGGCCTGGCCGCCATCAAGGCCTACAAGCTGCGGGCCAGCCTCACCATCCTCGGGGTCGTGATGGGGATCATGACCGTGACCGGCATGAGCTCCATCGTGGCCGGCCTCAACGCGAGCATGGCCCGGCAGATCGAGAGCCTGGGCTCCTCGGTCCTGCTCATCCGGCCCGCCGCCCCCGGCGAGCACATCTCGGACGAGGAGTGGAGGAAGAGGAAGACCCTCTCGATGGACGAGGTGCAGGCCATCTCCGTCCTGCCCCTCGTGCGGGCCATCTCGCCGATGGAGTTCGTCCGCGTGGACCTGATCAAGTACGGCAACCAGAAGGTCCAGGACGCGACCACCTTCGCCACCACCGCCGCCTACGAGACGGTCCACGACGCGTTCGTGCAGAAGGGCCGCTTCATCTCGGACGTCGACGTGGACCGTGCGTCGCCGGTGGCGGTCCTGGGCACCGACGTCGTCGACGCCCTCTTCGCCGGCGTCGACCCCATCGACAAGGAGGTCTTCCTCGACGGCCGCCGGTTCCGGGTCATCGGGGTCATGGAACGCAAGGGCAAGTTCCTCTTCATGAGCCGCGACAACATCATCCTCATCCCGCGGGGCTCGATC
The DNA here is from genome assembly GCA_003223555.1 of Acidobacteriota bacterium. Taxonomy (GTDB): domain Bacteria; phylum Acidobacteriota; class Vicinamibacteria; order Fen-336; family Fen-336; genus AA32. The sequence goes on from QHVM01000082.1 coordinate 236,570, forward strand.
CAACGCCGCGACCAGCGCTTCAACTTCATGATCGCCGACGTCAAGCCGATCTCGCCCGCGGTGCTGGACCGGGCGGTGGACCAGATCCGCGACGCGATCCGGCGCAAGCGCAAGCTGCGCTACCTGGCGCCCGACAACTTCGCCGTGTTCACCCAGGACACGCTGACGGACCTGTATCGGCGGATCACGGGCGGCATCTACATGGTGATGATCGCGATCTCGTCGATCGGGCTCGTGGTGGGGGGCGTGGGGGTGATGAACATCATGCTCGTCTCGGTCACCGAGCGCACGCGCGAGATCGGCGTGCGCAAGGCGCTGGGGGCCAAGAAGCGCGACATCCTCTGGCAGTTCCTGACCGAGGCGATGACCCTCACCGGCACCGGCGGCCTGCTGGGGATCTTCATCGGCGGCGGGGTGGCCTGGCTCGTCGACCGCTTCTCACCCTTCCCGGCGGTGATCCAGACGAGCTGGGTGATGGTGGCCTTCGCGACCGCGCTCGCGGTGGGCCTGTTCTTCGGCCTGTGGCCGGCGGCCAAGGCGGCCCGCCTCGACCCCATCGAGGCGCTGCGGTACGAGTGACGCTCCCGCGGGCTTGACGCCCGCTCTTCCCCGGGCATAGTCTGCCCCTTCCGTGGCGTCCGCCCCCGCATCGCCCCAGCTCGGCGCCGGCTCCCAGCTCGCGGCCGTGTACTTCTCGCCCCGCGACGCCTTCGCCTCCATCCTGGCCCGGCCCCGCTTCTGGCTCCCCCTCGTGGGCTGGACGGCGCTCGGGATCGGGCTGGCCGCGGTCTGGATGCCGAGGGTGGACGTGCGGGAGTTCTCGCGGAACCAGCTCCAGCAGTCCGGCCGCGCCGAGAAGATGGACCCCGCCCAGGTGGAGCGGGCGCTCGACATGCAGACCCGGGTGTTCAAGCCCTTCGTGTGGACGCTCGTCGTCCTCGCGCCGATCGTCACCACCCTGGTCGTCGGCCTCGCGCTCTTCTTCATCTTCCGGTTCTTCTACGCCGCCGAGCTGACCTACGCGCAGTCGCTCGCCGTCGTGGCCTGGAGCTTCTTCGCCGTGGCCCTGGTGACGACGCCGCTGGTCCTGCTCGTCATGTCCCTCAAGGGCGATTGGAACGTGCCTCCCGAAGAGGCCGTGCAGGCCAGCGTGGCGATGTTCCTCGACCGGCCGAAGACGGCCCGGCCGCTCTACGTGCTCGCCTCCAGCCTCGACCTGTTCTCGTTCTGGATCCTGTGGCTTCTCTCGTCGGGCTTCGCGGTGGCCTCGCGCCGCACGACCGGGGCCGCCGCGGCGGGCACCGTCGGCCTGTGGACTCTCTACGTGCTGGGCAAGGTGGCGGTCGGGGCGGCGTTCTAGCTGCGGCTTGTCAGGCCACGCCCGCCCGGCTATGATCTTGTTTTCGGCCGTGCGCCCCTAGCTCAGCTGGATAGAGCAACAGACTACGAATCTGTAGGTCGGGCGTTCGAATCGCCCGGGGCGCACCATTTAATCACTGACTCAAAAGTACTTAGCTGGTCCCATCACTCGAGTGTCAGAGCGCGCTATGTGCCGGGGACGACTCGGGGACGAGTGGTATCATCGGAAACGGCCACGCCCTTCTCAAGTCGCGGTTTCGCGGGCGCCGGAGTGTCGGGCATCAGCCCTAACCTACGCCTGCGCGCGGTCGTCAGTCGCAACCCCCAAGACCCCATCGCCCGGCGCGGCTCACGGCTGGCCCGCCGCGGAGCGACACCGATGTTTGACCGCGAGCCGGCTCCAGTCGAGGACGAGGCTCCCGATTGTGGCCCTCGTGTCCTTGCTTAGAGGCGCTCTACCAATACATCGTCGCACCGTACCTGCCGGCCCTCCCCCGGGCCCGTGACCAGCTTGACATCGTGAACGTGACTGGGAGCGACCCCTGCTGGTTCCGTAAATTCTGACCTCATCTTTTCCGGAAATTCTGGCCGGTCCGCCCTGACGTCTTCGGGGGCCAGACTCGCTGCAGGGAGCAGCGAGGGAAAGGATGATCGACATGCTGAAGCGTCACGAGATCCAGGTTCTGCGACGCGCCGGCCACGGGCAGGAAGAAGTGGCCAAGCTAGCCGGAGTGTCGGTACGAAGCATCCGCCGCGTCGAGGATGAGGTACCGGTCAGTCACGTTGACAACGAGGCGGAACGGGACAAGCGGCGGATCGGTCGGCCGTCGAAGGCTGAACCGTTTCGGCCTTTCGTGGTCGCGCAGCTCGCGAAAGAGCCCCATCTGCTCGCGGTGGAGGTGGTGCGGCGCGCGCGGCTGGAAGGGTATGCCGGCGGCAAGAGTGCGCTCTACGAGCTGATCCACGCGATTAGGCCAAGGCACGTCCGCCTGGTCACGCGCTTCGAAGGGCTCCCTGGAGAATTTACCCAGCACGATTTCGGCGAGGTGGACGTGCGCTTCCTGGACGGAGCGACCAAGCGCGTCCACTTCTTCGGCTCTCGGCTGAAGTACTCGCGCTGGGTCGAGGTCTCCGTGGTACCGAACCAGCAGGTGGAGACCCTGGTGCGCACGATGACCGATCACTTCGCGGCCATGGGCGGCATCCCGCTCCTGGCCGTCTTCGACCGGCCGACGACGATCGCGAAGTCGTGGGGACGGGATGGCCAGGTGACGGAGTGGAACCCCACCTTCGCCGGGGTGGCGCTGGACCTTGGGCTCGGGATCGAGCTGTGCTGGCCGCACAGCCCGGAGCAGAAGGGTGCGGTGGAGAACCTGGTCAAGTGGGTGAAGGGATCCTTCTTCAAGCAGCGTCGCTTCCTGGACGAGGAGGATCTCCGGCGACAGCTTGGTGAATGGCTGGCGGAGGTCAACACGCAGCGGCCCTCGCGCGCCACGGGCGTCATCCCGGCGGAGCGTGTGAAGGAGGAACAGCCTCGGCTGCGACCGCTGAAGGTCGCTCCTGCGGAGCTGGCTCTGCGCATACCGATCGCCATCGGGCCGACGGGAGTGGTCGTCCACGACACGCACGAGTACTCGATGCCGCCGGAGTCGATGGGGATTCCCGGCACGCTCTACCTCTACCGGGACCGCGTGCGCATCGTGGCCGGCCGTTACGCGGCCACGCATCCTCGTCTGTTCGGTCCGGCGGCCAAGTCGACGCTGCCTGAGCACCGGGCCCAGCGCGTGGCCGCGGCGGCCGGCAAGCGGGCCAAGCGCTACATGCAGCGCGAGCACCTGCTGGAGATCGGCCGGGAAGCGCTGGAGTACCTCACTGAACTCACGCACCGCAGACCACAGGTGTGGATCCGAGACATCGACCGGCTCCACGAGCTGCTGCAGCGGCACGGGAAGGAAGTGCTCCGCGCCGCCTTTGCGCGCGGCCTGGCCGAGCAGGCGATCGGGGCGGAGTACATCGCCCACTACCTCGAGACGCCCGCGCGCCTGGCCACCGCCACTCAGCGGGAGCTCCCGCTGTGAAGCCCGCGATCGCCGTAAGTGATGAAAACGGGGACGACCTCCAGGTCGTCCAGGGTCGAGATCGTCGCTCCTGCGGCCTCCTGGCGCGTCGTCTCCGAGCGGAGAGGTCCTCCCCCTCGGCAAGAGCAGATCCGGCGCCGCGCGCAACCCGGGTCCAGGCCGAAGCCCCGCGCAGCGGGGTCGGAGCGCAGCGGAGAGCCTGGACGCGGGCGAGCACGGCGCCAAATTCTCTGGCCGAGGGGGAGGACGGACGATGATGCCCGGTGATGACAAGCTCGACGCCCTGCTCAAGCGTCTCCATCTGGCCAGCGCTCGTAGAATCTGGCGCCAGCTCGTGCAGCGCGCCGAGAAGGAGGAGTGGTCGTACCGAGACTTCCTGGCCCTGCTCGTGGCCGAAGAGATCGCCCAGCGTCAGCAGACGCGTCTGGGCCGTCTTTCCCGATGGGCGAGCTTCCCCTTCCTGAAGACGATCGACGACTTCGATTTCACGTACCAGTCCACGGTGCGCCTGTCGCTGCTCGGCTCCGCCCTGGCTTCGGACTTCGTCACCGAAGGCCGCTGCTTGATCCTCACCGGCAAGCCCGGTCGCGGCAAGACGCATCTTGCCGTCGCCATTGCCTACAGGGCCATCCAGAACGGATTCGATGCTCTCTTCGTCACCGCGGCCGAGCTGATCGATGATCTCTCAGCGGCATTTCGCGAGGGCCGCTTGGCCGCGGCGCTGGCCACATACACTCACCCAGCGCTGCTTGTGGTGGATGAGGTCGGCTACCTCACCTACGGCACCGACGCTGCCAACATGCTCTTCCACGTCGTAAACGATCGACACCGTCGGAAGCGCTCAATGATCTTCACCACGAACAAAGCTCTCAACACCTGGGGCCTCGTCCTCCATGACGAGGACCTTGCTCAGGCCATCATCGACCGCGTCCTCGAGCGTGGTCGGCTGCTCACACTCGACGGACCTTCGATGCGCACCAAGCACCTCGGCCTTGACGAACCGACCCCGACCGAGGCATTACTTCAACCGGCCAGAATTTCCGGAATTGACCGGCCAGAATTTCCGGAACCTACAACGATATCTCGTAGATCTCCCGCATCCAACCCGTCAAATACCACAAGGTCTACTGGGCTGCCGAGGAACCGAACGTCCTTCGGGTTGAATGGGAAGTCGCCGAGGTATGGAGCGAGATGCTCAGTGACTTTGCCCGAGATCACAGCTTGGCTTCGCTTGACTGCGTCCTCGCGGATAAGGATCTCGTGGTCGGTTCTCCATTGGGCGAGCTCAGCGGCTGCTTCAGCCATAGCCGTCACGCGCGACTGCGCTAACACGCCATCCCATTCCCGTTGCTTCCACACCTGAACATCACGCTGCACACACTCCTGAAGGGTCCTCTCCAGGCGTAAGTAACGATGAAAGGCGAAGAACGCCCCTGCCGCGCACACGAGCGCGATGACGATGGCGACGCTCGTCAGCGCTATCTCCATGACGAGGGATGACTAGGCGCGAACCGTACCGCTATTGCACGACGTTTTCAAGTGACCTCCCCGCCCACCAGCCCCGCTCCCCTGCGGCTCGAGACACCGGGAGCGCCAACCATCAGCCTTGGGTGACCCTCTTCGCTCCGGGGTCACAAGTGAAGACTCATCTGCGCTTCCCGCTCTTGGTGGCCTGTGCCTTGGTCTGGTTCTGGAGGATCTGCTGCAGAATGTCATGGGTGCCCTGCGCCAACGCGTGGGCTCGCCAGGCGAGCGCGATCCCGGCGCCAAGGACCAGCGCGAGCACCACAGCGCAGGTAGCCACCTGCCTCGTCCACCAGGCACGCCATGCGCCCAGTGCACCCACCTGACGTACGAGCCTGTCTACTGACACGCGAAGCTCGCTGACGGCGCCGTCCTGGCCTCGTCGGAAGGCCACGAGCCTCTCGCCGGCCATGGTAATCACACGCTCGAGGACTCGCGCGGTCGAGTCCAGGCTCTGCGCCGTCGCCTCGAAGTTGGGCGCGGTCTGGGACAGCCCTTCGCGCAACGCTCGCAGCTCGAGAGCCAGGTTCGCGGCTGACGGGGAGGCCGTCGGAACCTCAATCCTTGCGATCGTCCCTTTGGCCCGATCCAGAAATCGCAGCACCTCCGCGGTTCGCGGGTCCAGACTCGGGGCCGCGGCCTCGGCCTTCTCGTCCTCGCTCATGGATCACCTGCCTCGCGAAAGATCGATGACGCTGCGAATGACGCGAACGGCAGTCCTGGCGTCGGGCGGGAGCAGGCGTTCGGCGATGTTCAAGACCGCCCGGCCCGGCGCTCGGCTAGCCAGTTCCATGTTGTGCGCAAGCCAGAGCGCAGTGCGAACTTCCTGGTAGCCGGGCAGCCGACTGAGAGCCCGCGTGGGTGAAGGCAAGCGCAACGGCCGCCGGCGCCGACGTATCGGCTCAAGACCCTTCGTCGCCCGCGCGGCTCGGTCGAGGGCCGGCAGGTCTCGGCTCCGGTCATAGCGCACGCCCTGTTGCTTCTGGAGGCCTTCGAAGCTGTAGGCCCGGCCGAGGCCGCTCCCCTTCACCGCCACGTGATCGAGGCGATAGCTGATCCCGCTCACGTGGCCAGTCCGTGCGATGTTGGCCCGGACCTGGACTTCCTTGGCCCGGAGTCGCCTCACGAATTCACTCATCGTGGGCCGGTCCTTCGCCGCATCGCGGATCAGGGCTTTTAGCTGCTCCTTCTCCGAGACTAAGCCTCGGTCTCGTGCCATACGGTCCTCGGCTCTGGTGGGCGGTCGCTCGTCGAGGCGCGGGCGTTCGTTCCGCACGCGCCGAAGGCCGAAGTCCCGCTCGAGGGCTCGACAGGTCTCCTGGCTCCGGAGGTACTCGCGGAACTGCTGCGGGACCACCGTCCGGTCGGTCCTGATCCGGTTGAGCAGGATGTGGCAGTGCTGGTGGTCCTTGTCACGGTGTCGAACGACCACGTACTGGACGCGGTCGGGGTCATGGCCTCTTCGCTTGAGGTACTCGTCCGCGAGCTTGGCCATCTCGTCGTTCGACAGCGGGCGTTCGTCCCGAGCGAAGCTCAGCGCCACATGCTCGACGGGCTGGGGAATGTCGGGTCGCTGCTGCCGGACGGCTTCGAACTCCCGCGTTAGCTCCGCGCTCGTGCGGGCGGCCATATTGCCGCCGATGATCTCGGGTTGGTGATCGCGATCGAGGCTCCGCCGTTCGTCGAGGACGTACCGCGCAGCTCCCCGGAAGCCGCCTCCTCGGGTGATCTTGGCAATCACACTTCGCCTCCTTCCGGACTGAGGGTGGTACCAAGGACCTCCGCCCGGACGGTCCCCACGAAGCGGGTCACGAGCTCGAGAGCTTCGAGGACCTCGGGCGCGCCAGGTTCACGACGGCGCTCGGCCATGCGTCGGGCGATGGTATTGATGTCGGCCGCGAGCCGGCCCAGGGCGTGGTACGTCTCGCGGTTGACCTCGGGGATCGGACGCACCGCCCGGCGCGGCGGCAGCGGCCGCGAGAGGACCACCTGGCGCACGTACGTCGACAGGCTGATGCCCAGGTCGCGGGACACCTCGACGAGCTGGTCCCGCTCGCCCTCCGTCAGACGGACGGGGACGATGGCGGCACGCCGCGGACGAGTAGAGATACGCTCATCGCCCTTTGTCGAGGTGATCTCGTCGAACAGGGTGCGCTGCATGGTCCCAGGGATACTTCAACGCCCGTGCCGGCGAGGACCAATCCGCGGCGTTGTCCGAAGAAAGAACCTCCTGGAACCGCCTGAACCAAGCGCGAACTGCGGCGAACGAAGTGAGCCGGCTCAGCCGCGTAGTCGTTCGTGAGCGCGTAGGCGCTCACCCAACTTGCTCCTCCTTCGGATCTGAGAATGTTCGAGGCCGCTCTCTCTAGGATGAGAGAACGATTGACGGCGAAACAACACGGGGAACCGGGCGGGGCGAGTAGACTTTGCGCAGCCCTGACGACGAATGCAGGTTAACCGAAGCGGAGGTGAACTCGGACTCCAACCTGGCTGAGGAGGGACGAGCGATTGCGCCGTCAACCGACCCAACTGAGTTCGATGTTGCGGCGGGCGCGGAGCTCGCAGTCTTTGCTTGTTGGGTCGGTGCGGACCTGCTATGCCCGCCTCCCACCTATACTCGGGTCCGCGCCTTGCCAGAGGAAGCGGCTGCGCGGGTGGCCCTTCTCGGCCACAGCGAGGCACCTGAGACCCACTATCATGCGACTCGCCTACTACTTCAGGAAGGAGATTGTTGAGTCTGCCGAAACCGCACAAACGCATGAGCAGATCCTCGACGTTCTCATGCGGCTCAGCGCCGAGGGTCGGATCGCCCAATGCATTGCTCAGGACGTCGACGCGGCCTTCCCCACGAGAGAGACGGAAGAGACCCTGTTCGCGCGGCTCAGAGAGTTCGCGGCCCGACACAAGGTAGGCCTGTCGCGACCCTTCGGCAGTCGACGTCGAGGGTTTTGCTACCTGCCGCCCGCGTTCCTCCTCGTCTTTGAGGAAGAGTCGTTACGGGAGGTCTTCCCGTGCCGAATTGGCGACGACGAAGTGACTCCGCTCGAATACCTCAACCGGCTGCATGGACCAATCGGTCGTCGCGGGGGATGGCAGGGAAGAAGCATGCGGCGCTCGTAGCGCAGATCGTCGCCAATCCGGACATCCTGGAACCGGGCCTCCGGCTTCGAGGCAACAATCTCCAGGTTTCTCAAGACTTCGGGGAGCTTGGGTACGTGGACCTGATCTTCCAAGACAGCACGGGTCGGCCGTTGTTGCTGGAGGTCAAGGTCGATCCATCGGAGCTGGACAAGGCGATTGGCCAGATCCTTCGTCACCGCCACCTCTTCGGCCAACAGAACCACATCCGTTCTGTTCGCGTGGGAATTGCATGCCCCTACATCCCGGCGCACTACGATTCGATCTGCGCTCCGTTGGGAATCAGCCGCTTCCGAATCCCCCACGACCACCCAGGGCCGGCATCCGAAGCGTAGCGCTTATCCGCTTGCAGGTAGCGCCCGTCTGACCTTTCGTGATCGGGGATGGTGTCGAGGAG
>QHVM01000107.1 GCA_003223555.1 Acidobacteriota bacterium
CGGCTCCACCTGGAGATGGTTGCCGTTGGGCCCCGAGCTGAAGCGCGCGTGGTGCCAGTAGGCGAGCGTGCACGGACGATGATGGGTGACGAGGTCGGCGCGCAGCCACAGCTCCTGCGGCGAGCCGCGCTCGCACCCCCTCACCTGGCCGCAGTTGCTGTTGAGGGCGATGATGTGCCAGTCGCCGAGGTCGAAGCTGTAGTATCCCTTGTCGCGGTCGCCGGCCGCACCGCTGGCCGCGCTGAGGCCGTCGAAGTAGTCGAAGTAACCCTGCGCGTTCGGCGTCAGGTACTCGTGGTTGCCGGGGACGGGCCGGGTCTTCTCGCGGAACCGGCCCCACGTCGCGTCATAGACGTTGATGAAGTCGGCGTAGACCCCCGACTCGTACTGGAGGTCGCCCAGGGGCAGGACGACGTCGGGCGCCGAGTCGATCACCCGCAAGGCGGTGTCGGCCTGCCGGCAGGAATTGCCGCCCAGCGGGACACCGCACGCGATGTCGCCGGCCGCCGCCACCACGGGGTAGGCGTGATGGGCGCCGTCGGGCCGCCGCAGGCCGCGATGAGCCCGCCCGCGGCGGCCAGCCCCACCCACGCCCTCACGGCGCGGCCGCCTCCACCTTGCGCCGGAACCGCACGCGGTTGACGCGCTTGCCCTCCGCGTCCATCACCTCGACCGAGAAGCCGCGGTAATCCACGCTCTCTCCCGGCTTCGGCACCCGGCCGAAGACGGACGTCACCAGCCCGCCCACGGTGCCGACCTCCTCGCCGTTGGTCAGCGACGCCTCGAGCGCCTGCTCCAGCCGGTCCACCTTCACCCGGCCCGCCACCACCACCGCCCCGTCGTGCTCGACGCTGATCGGCTCGGCCTCGACGTCGTACTCGTCCTTGATCTCGCCCACGATCTCCTCGACGATGTCCTCGACGGTGACGAGGCCGGCCGTCCCGCCGTACTCGTCGACCACCACCGCGAAGGTGCTCCTTCCGGCCTGGAACTCCTTCAGGAGGTCGGCGATCTTCTTCGTCTCCGGCACCACGAAGGCGGGGCGGGCGAGCGAGCCCACCGGGTCCGAGCCGTCGCCCTCGTACTCCACCAGGTCGCGGACGCTCGCCACCCCCACCACGTCGTCGAGGTTCTCGCCGAAGACCGGGACCCGGCTGTACTTTGTCTCCCGCAACAGGCGCCGCAGCTCTTCCACCGGGACCGCCGCGGCCACGGCCACGATGTCGGGCCGCGGGGTCATGACGTCCCGCACGACCGTCTCCGCGAAGCGGGCCACCGCATCCACCAGGCGGCCCTCGTCGGGGTCGTGCACCGGGGGGGGCGGCACCTCGGGCACGGCCGCGCCGCGGGGCGGCTTGGTCTCGTCCGCCTCGGCCAGCGCCGACTCCCCCGCCGCGCGCTTGCGCAGGGCGGCCACCAGCGGGGCCAGGGCCTGCGCGTAGGGGTGGAAGACGGGGAGCAGGACGAGCAGCGAGCGCTCCGGGTTCCGGCGCACGAAGGTGTAGGGCACGCTGAGGCGGAAGACCAGCAGGTACACGACCATGAACACGAACACGAGCGGCAGCGCCCATTGCTGGAGGACGTCCAGCAGCAGCGAGGTCAGGATCACGGTCATGGCCACGTGCGCGGTGTACGTGCCCATGTGCACGGGCATCAGCAGCGTGGGCGGGTCCTGCAGGTAGCGGTTCACCAGCTCCGCCCGCGGGTTCTGCAGCGAGACGTGGCTCAGCCGGCGCCGCTTCAGCAGGTAGAAGGCGGCTTCGACCGCGGCCAGGGTCACCGACGCCGCGGTGAACGCCAGCATCAGGAGGGCCTGGACGACGACGGCGGTCACAGCAGCTCCCGGCGGAGCCGGCGCTCGAGGCGGTCCATCGTCCCGTCGTCGGTCTCGTGGTCGTAGCCGAGCACGTGGAGGAAGCCGTGGAGGGCGAGCACGTCCAGCTCCTTCTGCAGCGTGCGGCCCTGGCGGCGCGCGTTTCGCTCGGCGGTGTCGACGCTCACCACGATGTCCCCCAGGCCCGCTTCCCCGCCGGGACCGGGGAAGGAAAGCACGTCGGTCGGGGCGTCCTTGCCGCGGTAGCGGGCGTTCAGCGAGCGGACCGCCAGGTCGCGCGTCAGCACCAGGGACACCTCGCCGCTCACCCCGAGCCGCCGGGCCGCGCCCTCCAACAAGCGCCGGAGCCGGCGTCCCGCGACGCGGCGGCGGCGCTGGCGGTTCAGCAGGATCACCTCGAGGTGCCAGGACGGCGCGGGGCCGGTGCCGGAGGGAGGCACGGGGACCTATTTGCCGGGGGTCTGGGCCGCGCCGTAGGCCTCGTAGGCCTTGATCACGGCCTGGACGAGCTTGTGCCGGACGACGTCCTTCTCGTCGAAGTACACGAAGGAGATGCCGTTGATGCCGCCCAGCACCGAGATCGCGTCGACGAGGCCGGAGATCTTCCCCGCCGGCAGGTCGATCTGGGTGATGTCGCCGGTGACCACGACCTTGGAGCCGAAGCCGATCCGCGTGAGGACCATCTTCATCTGCTCGATGGTGGTGTTCTGTGCCTCGTCGATGATCACGAAGGCGTCGTTGAGGGTGCGGCCGCGCATGAACGCGATGGGGGCGACCTCGATGGCGTTGCGCTCGAGCAGGCGCGAGACCTTCTCGTAGTCGAGCAGGTCGTAGAGCGCGTCGTAGAGGGGGCGCAGGTACGGGTCGACCTTCTCCTGCAGGTCGCCGGGGAGGAAGCCGAGCTTCTCTCCCGCCTCTACGGCCGGCCGGGCGAGGACGATGCGGGCCACGGACTTGCCGAGGAGCGCCGACACGGCCTGGGCCACCGCCAGGTAGGTGTTGTGGTTCACGAAGCCGTTGGCGACGAAGGAGTGAGTCCCGGGCACGGTGAGGTCGTAGACATGCGCGCGGGAGGCGGTGATGTCGGCGACCTCCAGGAACAATAGCTGCTCGCTCAGGATCTGCTTCAGGGGCTGAAGCGCAGTGTCAGTCGCTTCCCGGTGCTCCAGCAGCGCCACCAAGTACTCCAGCTTTGCGTAGCTAGGTCTTCGCCGACCCCGCTGGTAGTCGTCGAAGACCTTGTGCTCTTCGTGGCTGAAGACCGTGGATCGTACAGCGAGTCTGACTTGCCCGGACAGGAATGGAACCACATCGACGTTGGTGTTCGCTCGCTTGAGCTTGCGCCGGGAACGCTTGCGTTGGAGGCGAAACCCGATGAGCGCATCGAACCGTTCCGCCTCGATCCCGGTGATCGTCAGACGCTCGGAGTAGTGCCGTCGGCCCTGGTCGCGGCCTCGCTTGATGCCGCGCGCGGCGACGATGCCGAAGTTCAACAGCACCGTCTGGACCTCGCGGGCGAGCCGGAGGGACACCGTCGAGAACGTGATGACCCCATCCCGTCCCTCGACCGTGCCGTCGGCATCGAAGAGACCCGCGAGGAACGAAGCGACGATGGGCTCCGGCGCAGTCAGGATCGCATGCGGGATGCGCTTCGTCCGCGCCGTCCCCACGGAGAGTCCCATACGTTCGAGAAGCTGATAGAGACCTGAGCTGGCGATGACGTGATCGTATGGCCGGCTGCCGTTCGGGAACACGTGCAGGCCCAGTCGCGCGGCAAGCTCCCGGAATCGACTCACGACCTCCGGGTCGGCAGAGGATAGGACGATGCGGTTACGTTGGGTCAAGCAGCCGTCACCGACGATCAAGCCAACCACGTAGGCGAGATCCTCGTCCAGCGTCTCCAGGTTGATGGGCTTCGAACAACGGTCGTGCGGAGAAATGCGGGTCGTCCAGCCCAGCCCCACCCGATTTCCGAAGAGACACTGCCCGCGTTGCAAGGCGACGACGTCGCTCGGCCGGAGCGCGTCCGCGCGGTGCCAGCCGAGCTGACCGCCAGCTTCGAGGACGAGCAGCGGATGCTCCGGGGTCGCTTCGATGGAGTACCCGAGGCGAGTGGTGATGCGCAACGTGTCGGATTCGCCACCATCGTAGAGCAGGGTCGCTGGCTCGACACCGCCGACTCCAACCACGTCCACGTCGATCGGGACAGCCTCTGCGCGCCTGGTGCCGGATGCCAGGTCCTGGATCTGGATCATCCCGTTATCGGTCAAGACCAGCGAATCGCCCGCGACGCACTTTCCCGTGCCCGCCGGGCCTATGCCGAACACCATGTCGTGGGCCTCGATCTGCTCGAGGTAGACCCGCTGGTTGAGGCTGCGCGGCACCACCACCTTCTTGCCGCCGCGTACCGCGGCCTTCATGAGGTAGTCGCGCAGGCGCGCCCCTCCGTCCTGGCTCAGGAGCTGGGCGGCCAGCCGCACGTCGCCCGCGGCCACCGCGTAGCCGTCCTTCATCAGCTCGCCGAGCTGGTCGAAGATCTGCGCGACGGTCTCGACGCCCGCCTTCTCGCCTTCCACGATCAGGTCCGAGCCGTGGCTCTTGATGCGCACCTTCAGGGTGTCCTCGAGGAAGCGCAGGTTCTCGTCGTGGGTGCCAAAGAGGGCCTCCGCGCCCCGCTCGGGGACCGCGATGCGCCTCATGCGTCGATCAGCAAATGTTGGAACGGGCCCGACGGCGGGACGATGCGGCCATCCGCATGCTCATCAGCTTAGCACAGGGCATCGGGCGCGGGTGGCGGGCGCCCGTGGGTCGGCGTGGTATCCTCGCCGCCCGCTCCCATGAAGCAATGAGGGTCGAGCTGGCCGGCTTCTGCGACCTGCAGGTGAACGGCTTCGCCGGGGTCGACTTCAACCGGCCTGGCCTGTCGGACGAGCAGCTCGAAGCGGCGGGCGAGGCCCTGCGGCGGACCGGCGTCACGCACTTCCTGCCCACCCTCATCACCGCGCCGGCCGAGGAGTTCGCCGCGTGCGCGCGTGCCCTCGTCCATTGGTCGGGTCCGGCCATGCTGGGCATCCACGCCGAAGGACCATACCTCTCTCCCACCGAGGCCCGGGGCGTGCATCCCGCGAAGCACATCGTGCCCGCGTCGATCGAGGACTTCCGCCGGCGTCAGGACGCGGCCAAGGGCCGCATCGTGCTGGTGACGCTGGCCCCGGAGGTGCCGGGGGCGCTCACCCTCGTCGAGCACCTCGCGCGATCCGGAGTGCGGGTGGCGATCGGCCACTCGAACGCCACGCCCGCGCAGGTCCGCGACGCGGTGCGCGCGGGGGCGACGCTCTCCACCCACCTCGGCAACGGATGCGCTCCGGGTCTTCCCCGTCATCCCAACCTCATCTGGGAGCAGCTCGCCGCCGACGAGCTGACCGCCTGCTTCATCGCCGACGGACACCACCTTCCCGCAGCGACGCTGAAGTCGATGGTGCGGGCCAAGACACCCGCTCGCTCGGCGCTCGTCACCGACGCGACCGCGGGCGCGGCGGCCCCGCCCGGCCCGTACACCCTGGGCCGCCTCGCCATCGAGCGCGACGGCCAGGGCCGGGTGGTGTTGCCCGGCACCGAGAAGCTCGCCGGCTCCGCGCTCACCCTCGACCAGGCCGTGGCGCGTGCCGCGCGGGCGACGGGCCTGGGCCTGGACGAGGTGGCGCCGATGGCGTCCGCCATTCCCGCCGCTTGCGTGGGGGCTTCGGCCGCCGGCCGGGTCGTGGCCGAATGGGACGCCGAGTCCTTCTCGCTCACGGTCGTTCGCGTGGACGGCGCGTGAGAGGTCCGATTCCCCGCCTGCGCTGGTCGATCGCCGCGCTGCTGTGCGCGGCCTGCGCCCTCAACTACCTCGACCGCCAGACGCTGTCCGTGCTCGCCGCCACCTTGCAGGCCGAGCTGGGGTTCAGCGACGTCGACTACTCGCACGTCACCTCGGCCTTCCTCTTCAGCTACACGGTCATGTACGCGGTGACGGGCCGGCTCGTGGATCGGCTGGGGACGCGGCGCAGCTTCCTGATCGGCGTCTCCGGCTGGTCGGCGGTAACGATGCTGCACGCCCTGGCCCGCAGCGCCTTGCACCTCTCGCTCTGCCGCGCGCTCCTCGGCGCGGTGCAGCCGGTGAACTTCGCCGCGGGAGTGAAGGCGGTCTCCGAGTGGTTCCCGATGCGCGAGCGGGCCCTCGCGGTCGGGATCTTCAACGCCGGTACCGCCCTCGGCGGCGCCATCGCGGTGCCGGTCGTCTCGTTCGTCGCGCTGCGGTGGGGCTGGCGCTGGGCCTTCGTGGCCACCGGCGCGGCCGGCTTCTTGTGGGCCGGGGTCTGGGCCGCCGCCTATCGCCTGCCGGCGGACCACCCTCGGCTGGGCGCGGCCGAGCGCGCGCTGATCTTCAGCGAGGGCGATCGGGCGCCCGAGGCGCCGGCCGGCGGCGTCTCGATCGGGCGGCTGCTCCGCCTGCGGGCGGCGTGGGGATGCATCCTCGCCCGCGCGCTGACCGACCCCATCTCCTACTTCCTCTACTTCTGGATCCCGAAGTACCTGCAGGCCGAGCGGGGCTTCAGCCTGGCCGCCCTCGGCCGCTACGGCTGGATCCCGTTCGCCGCGCTGTTCGCCGGCAACCTGTTCAGCGGCGCGATGCCGCGCTGGCTGGTCGCGCGCGGCTGGCCGCTCGACCGCGCGCGCAAGACGACGATGCTCGCGGTGTCGTGCGCGATGCCGCTGCTGTGCCTGTCGATCGTCCGCGTGCAGCGGCCGGGCCTCGCGCTCGCCCTCATGAGCGCGCTGTCGTTCGGCCACGCGGCCTGGGGCAACATCACTCTTCCCGCGGAGGTCTTCCCCGCGCGCGTGGTGGGAACCGTGACCGGGCTCGGCGGCTCTCTCGGGGGGCTCACCGGCATCCTGACCCAGCTCGCGATCGGCCGGGTCGTCCAGGCCTTCTCGTTCGCGCCGATCTTCGCCGCGATCTCGGCCGTCTACCTGGTCGCCCTGGCCCTGGTCCACCTGTTGATCGGGGAGCTGGGCCGGCTGCGGGACGTGTGATTCGCCCCGGCTACTTCCTCACGACCAGTATCCCGAGGTCGCCGATCTGGTCGTCGCGCACCGGGGACGGCGAGCCGCTCATGAGGTCGGTGGCGCTGGCCGTCTTGGGGAACGCGATCACGTCGCGCAGCGACGACTCGCCGGCCAGGATCATCACGATCCGGTCCAGGCCGAGCGCGATGCCCCCGTGGGGCGGCGTCCCGTACTGCAGCGCCTCGATGAAGAACCCGAAGCGCTCGCGGGTCTCCTCCTCGCTCAGCGAGAGGATGCGGAACACCTTCGCCTGCAGCCCCGAGTCGTGGATGCGGATGCTGCCCCCGCCGGCCTCCGTCCCGTTGAGGACGACGTCGTAGGCCTGGGCCCGGGCCCGGGTGGGATCGCTCTCGAGCAGCGGCAGGTCCTCGTCGAGGGGGGCGGTGAAGGGATGGTTGACGCTCTGGAGGTGTCCCGCGGCGTCGCGCTCGAAGAGCGGGAAATGGGTCACCCACACGAAGCGGTAGGCCTTCTCGTCGACGAGCCCCAGCGCGCGGCCCATCTCCAGGCGCAGGATGCCGAGCGCCATGGCGAGCGGCCCCGGCTCGTCGACCGCCACCAGCACGGTGTCGTCGCGCTCGGCGCCGGCCCGGTCCAGCATCTGGCGGGCCACCGACTCGCGGGCGCCCTTCCGGGCCAGGTTCCCCACCGCCTCGTCGGTCGACTTGAGGCTGAAGAGGTTTCGCTTGCTCGCCCGCGCGTCGGCGACGATCCGCCCCAGCCACAGCTCCTCGTTGATCTTCCTGAGCCGCGTGCCCGAGACGCCGCCGGAGGCCGGCAGCACGATCGCTCTCGCCCGTGCGCCGGCGGAGATGAGGCCGGGGAAAGTGTCGAGGCCGAGCGTGCGCATCTCGTCGGTCACGTCCGTGATCGGCATGCCGAAGCGCAGGTCGGGCTTGTCGGAGCCGTAGCGCTCCATGGCCTCGGCGTAGGTCAGCCGCGGGAACGGGCGGCGGACCTCCACCCCCACCAGGGCGACCAGCCGCTGGTAGAGCGGCTCGATGAGGTCGACGATCGTCTCCACCCGCGGGTAGGACATCTCGATGTCGACCTGGGTGAACTCCGGCTGGCGGTCGGCCCGCAGGTCCTCGTCGCGGAAGCAGCGCGCGACCTGGAAGTACTTGTCCATGCCGGCCACCATCAGGATCTGCTTGAAGATCTGCGGCGACTGGGGCAGCGCGTAGAAGCTGCCGTGGTGGACGCGCGAGGGCACGAGGTAGTCGCGCGCGCCCTCCGGCGTGGACTTGGTGAGGAAGGGCGTCTCGATCTCGTAGAAGCCCTGCTCGTCGAGGTAGCGCCGGACCTCCATCGTGACCCGGTGGCGCAGGGCGATGTTGCGCTGCATGCGGGGCCGGCGCAGGTCGAGGTACCGGTACTTGAGCCGGATCTCCTCGGAGGTGGTGATCTCGTCCTCGATCGGGAAGGGCGGCGTCCGGGCCTCGGAGAGGACGCGGATCTCCCGCGCCAGGACTTCGACCGCGCCGGTGGGGATCTTGACGTTCACGGTGTCGGCCGAACGCTTCGCCACCTCTCCCACGACCGCCAGCACCCACTCGCCGCGCACGCGGTCGGCGGCGGCGTGGGCCTCTTTGGAGACCTCCGGCCGGGCCACGACCTGGCAGATCCCCTCGCGGTCGCGGAGGTCGATGAACACGACTCCGCCCAGGTAGCGGCGTGTGGCGGCCCAGCCCATGAGCGTGACCGGCCGGCCGACGTCGCCCTCGCGCAGCGCGCCGCAGTAGTGGGTTCGCTTCAGCTCGCCCAGCGCGTCAGCCACGGACCTTGCCCTCGAGGTACTCGGCCAGCTTGACGTCGCTCACGCGCTCCTGCGTCGAGGCCGTCATGTCCCGCACCGTCCACACGTCGCTCGCCAGCTCGTCCTCGCCCATGATGGCCACGAACCGGGCGCCGAGCTTGTCGGCCTTCTTCATCTGCGACTTCAGGCCGCGGCCATCGTGGTCCATCATCACCCGTACCCCGGCCTCGCGCAGGTCGCGCTCGGCGAGCAGGGCGCGGTCCAGGGCGCCCGTCGCGAGCACGGCCAGGAAGGCGTCGCACCGGCCTTCGCCGGCCGCGGCGGGCAGGAGCATGACGAGCCGCTCCAGGCCGAGGGCGAAGCCGGTGCCGCTCAGCTCGGGGCCGCCGAGGTCGCGCACCAGGCCGTCGTAGCGCCCACCGCCCAGCACGCTGTTCTGGGCGCCCAGCGCGCCGCTCGTGACCTCGAACGTCGTGCGGGTGTAGTAGTCGAGGCCGCGCACCAGGCGGTGGTCGAGCCGGTACGGGATCTCCAGCAGGTCCAGCTCACGCTTGACCTCCGCGAAGTGGTCGCGGCACTCGGGACAGAGGTGGTCGGAGATCCTGGGCAGGCCCTCGATGATCGGCTGGTCCTCGGGGACCTTGCAGTCCAGCACGCGAAGCGGGTTGGTCTCGGCCCGGCGCTGGCAATCCGCGCACATCCGGGACGCCACCGGCCGCAGCGCGCGGCGCAGCGTTTCCACGTAAGCGGGGCGGCATTTCGCGTCGCCGACCGAGTTGAGGATCAATTGCGATTCCGTCAGCCCGCAGACGCGCAGGTAGCCAAGGGCGACCTGGATGATCTCGACGTCGATCGACGGCCCCTCCATCCCGAAGGCCTCGACGTCCACCTGGTGGAACTGGCGGTAGCGGCCCTTCTGGGGCCGCTCGCGGCGGAACATCGGCCCCAGCGCGTAGACCTTCAGGGCGGGATCGGTCTGGAAGAGGTGGTGCTCGATGACCGCGCGCACGATGCCCGCGGTGGCCTCGGGGCGCAGCGTTAGCGACGAGCGCTCCTCGTCGCGGTCCTCGAAGGTGTACATCTCCTTGGCCACGATGTCGGTGTCGGCGCCGATACCGCGCGCGAACAGCTGCGTCTGCTCGAAGACGGGCGTGCGGATCTCGCGGTAGCCGTAGCGAGCCAGCAGCTCGCGGGCGGCCTTCTCGACGCGGTGCCACGCTCCCACCTCGTCGGGCAGGATGTCCCGGGTGCCCTTGATGGCCCTGATCACGACCGGCCGCCCGGGTCCCGCTCGGCGAGGTAGGCCTCCTTGTAATCGACGTAGTTGGCCGCGTAGCGGCGGAGGCCTTCGCGCTCCTGGTCGCTGATCTCTCGGCGCACCTTGCCGGGCAGCCCCATGACCAGGCTGCGAGGCGGGACCTCCATGCCTTCGGGCACGAGCGTGCCGGCGGCGACGATGCACTCGTCGCCCAGGCGGGCGTCGTTCAGGATCGTCGCCCCCATCCCGATCAGGCAGTACGAGCCGATCCGGCAGCCGTGCAGCGTCACCGAGTGGCCGACCGTCACGTGGTCGGCCACGACCGTGGGGTGCTGCTCCTTGAAGACGTGGACGACGCAGTTGTCCTGGACGTTGCTGTAGGCGCCGATGCGGATGGAGTGCACGTCGCCGCGGATGACGGCGTTCATCCAGACGCTGGCGTGGTCGCCCAGCTCGACGTCGCCGATGACCTGGGCCGAGACGTCGACGTACACGCGCTCGCCGAGCTTCGGCCAGATGCCTTTGAAGGGCCGGATCACGCTCCCCCCGCGAAACGGCGAGTCTAGCAAAGCGCTCGCCGGGGCGGCAAACGGACGCCGAACTCCGGGCAGCGGACCCAAGCCGTCCCCTCCCCCCGCTACAGTCCTCATCTGGCCGCGCTTGATTCGCGGTCGACTCCCTGCGGGAGGCGCCGATGCCCATACCCGTTCGACGTGACGAGAGGACGCCCCTCTGGGCGCTTACACCGCCCCCGTTCCTCTCGACTTCCACGATCCTCACGCCTCCGGCCCGCGCTTCCCGCGCGCCGGCGGATGCCCTCGAGCCAGCCCTGGCCGACCGCCTCCATCAGGCCATCCGCACACTCCACTACAGCCGCCGCACCGAGCGCGCTTACGCGTATTGGGCCAGGCGCTTCGCTGCCCACTACGAACCCCGCGACGTCGCAGGGATGGGCGCCGACGAGATCCGCTCCTTCTTGTCGCACCTCGCGGTCACCGAGCGCGTGAGCGCTTCCACGCAAAACCAGGCGCTGTGCGCCCTCCTCTTCCTGTATGGACGCGCCTTCGGCGTGGACATCGGCCCCATCGGGGGGATCGAGCGGGCCAAGGCACCCAAACGGCTACCCGTGGTGCTGACTCGCGGCGAAGTCAAGGCCGTCCTCGAGGCGATGCGCGGCGTCCCCCAGCTCGTATGCCAGCTCCTCTACGGCGCCGGCCTGCGCATCGTCGAGTGCCTGTCCCTGCGGGTCAAGGATCTCGACTTCGATCGTAACGAGATGACGGTCCGCGACGGCAAAGGGGCGAAGGACCGCGTTACCGTGCTGCCCACTTCTTGCCGCCAAGGCCTCCTCGCCCAACTCGCGAGGGTGCACCGGCAGCACGATGAGGATCTTCGGCGCGGGCTTGGTCGCGCTCCGCTCCCTTTCGCCCTGGCCCAGAAATACCGGAACGCCGACCGCGAGTGGAGATGGCAATACGTCTTCCCGGCCTCGTCGTTCTACACCGATCGCCACACCGGCCTCCAGCACCGGCACCACCTCCACGAGACGGTCGTGCAGAGCGCCATGGCCCAGGCGGTCCGTCAGGTTTCCCTCGCCAAACCGGCCACGCCTCACACGCTGCGCCATTATGCCGGGTCCTGGATTATGCCGGGTGGGATCGCAGATCGGCTGGGAATGGGCGGATCCCTCGCCGCGTGACCCGGCATAATCAGAGGCTCGTCAGGAAGGCTAAGAGACGGTCGCCGGGGCGGTAGCGGCCCGCTCGGACGTTGAAGGGGGCTGTCCTGGCGAGCGCTGCTTCCTTCAGCTGCAGGTTGGCGTGGAGATACACCTGGGTAGTTTCAACGGATTCGTGGCCGAGCCAGAGGGCGATCACCGAGCGGTCCACGCCGTGGTGGAGGAGGTCCATTGCTGCCGAGTGGCGAAGCACGTGTGGCGAGACACGCTTCTGTTTCAACGACGGGCAGTGCAGGCTGGCCGTGCGCACGTGCTTGGCCAGAAGGTCCTCCACTGCGTCGCGGCTGAGCGGTCCGCCTCGGATATTCGGAAAGAGGGGATTGGCTGGTGGGCCATTTTGTTCGAGCAGCCAAGCCCGCAGCACCGCCACGACCTCCTTGCGAAGCGGCGTGCAACGGTCCTTCCGTCCCTTGCCCTGGCACCGGACGTGCGCCCCAGTGCCGAGGACGACATCCTGGCGGCGAAGCCCCACCAGCTCCGAGACTCGCAGCCCCGACTGCACGGCGAGGAGAAGGAGCGCTCGATCGCGACGGCCGATCCAGGTCCGCTGATCGGCCGCGGCCACGAGGGCGTCGATCTCGGAGCGACTCAGGAATTCAATAGCTGACTTGTGGTACCGCTTGCTGGGCATGGCGAGGACGCGCTGGATCAGCGCGCTGTGCGCAGGCTGGTGGAAAGCCGCGTACTTGAAGAACGAGTGAATCGCGGCCAGCCGGACGTTGCGGGTGCGGGCGCTGATGCCGCGCGCTTGCTCCAGGTGGTCAAGGAACGCGCCAATCAGGGGGGCGTCCAAGTCGTCGAGCGAGAGCGCTGAGGGGGCCTTCTTCAGACGAAGCGACACGAACTCCAGGAACAGGCGGAAGGTGTCGCGGTAGCTCGCGATGGTGTGCGGACTCGCCTGACGCTGGCGCATCAGACGGTCCGTGAAGAACGCTTCGAGGAGGCTGGGGAAGTTAGCAAACGTCGTCATGAGAGATGCCTCCCTGCGAGCGGTCCAGTCGCGCCGCGGCCAAGCGCAGGAGCTCCGGCACCGAGGAGAGGTACCAGTAGGTGTCACTGACGTGCCCGTGACCCAGGTACGTGGACAGGACGGGCATTCGTGGATCGACGTCAACTCCCTGCCGATACCACCGCAGCACCGTCCGGACGGCGAATGCATGTCGAAAATCGTGGAGGCGTGGTCCGTGATGGTCGGTGGGCCCACGCAGCCCCACCCAGCGCGACAGCTTGTAGAAGGTGCGGCTCACGCAGGACTGCTCCAGTCGCGTGTGCCGCTCTGATATGAAGAAGCTTGGCGTCTTCGGCCTCGGGAAGATCCGCTCGCGCCGGCGCGCATAGTGGCGCAGTGCATCCCGGGTGGTGGGGTGCAACGGGACGAGGCGTGTCTTGTTGAACTTGGTGCTTCGGATCGTGAGTACGCCCTGCCTGAGATCCACGTCGGCCTGATTCAAGCCAAGGGCTTCGCTGATCCGGAGCCCGGTCACTGCGAGGAGACCGAGCAGCGTCGAGTAGGTCCACGGACGCAAGCCCGTCGTGGAGTGAAGGTCTCTTGTCGCCGCCATCAGCCGTCTGATCTCGATGACGCTATAGATGTGCGGTAACTTGCGGCGAAACCGGTAAGGGAGGAGCCCCAGGGGTGGGATCTCGGTGCCGGGATCCGATGAGCTGTGGTGCTGAGCGAAGAGCCGCACGGCGCGGAGCCGCGCCGCCCAGTGGGCGGGCTGGGCGTTTGCTGGCTGCATCGCCCAACGGAGGGCCAGGTCTGTCGTGATGTGAGACGCCCCTTGCCGTTCAAGGAACGAGACGAAGTCGTGCAAGTAGATGCCGGGGTCTCTCAGCTTGTAACCAAGCCTTCGCCGCAGGCTGAGGTAGTCAGCCACGGCCGTCAACAGAGGGGTCATGCCTCACCTCGCCGAAGGCCAGGGCTGCGCCAAGGCTTGCAGAGCAGTCAGATCGACCTTCGCGTAGATGGCTGTCGTGTCCACCGAGCGATGCCGCAAGATCTCGCCAATCTCGGCGAGGGAGCCACCCTTGCGGAGCATTTCGGTGGCCAGAGAATGCCGAAGCAGATGGGCACCCTTGCGCGACGAGGCGATGCCGGCGCGCTCGAGTGCCCGCTTGACGATGGTGCAGACCGCCACGGAGCTGGCGAAGCCACGCCGAGGTGCCTTCCGCCGGACGAAGAACCGGCGGGTGGAACAGTCCGGGGGCCGTCCCTGACGCAGGTAGGTGGCCATGGCCTGGCCCACCTCCCGTGGGATTGGCAGCCGATCCTCTCGACCGCCCTTCCCTCGCACCGCCAACTCTCCCGCCTCCCAGTCGATGTCGTCGAGTGTCAGGGCGACAACCTCGCCCGCACGGAGGCCGAGCCGCGCCAGCAACAGCAGGAGTGTAGTCCCGCTGCCCAGTGACCGTTCCCCGACGGCAGGAACCGATGAGTCGTTCCACCTCGTCGGCCTGCAGGGACTTGGGCAATGCCGACAGCCGCCAGTCCGCCACCTTGGGCACGGACGATGCGAGATCGATGGCAATGTCCCCACGCCACCGAAGGAACCGGAAGAAGGAACGGAGCGCGCCCACCATCAGCTTGGCCCGACTGGGACCAACCGTGCGCAGCTTCCGCAGCAGAAAGCGCGTGACGTCGGGAGCGCGCACGTCATCCATGACGATGGGGCTCGCCCCAAAGCGGTGCACGAGAAAGCTCCGTACGAAGGGCAGGCTGTTCTTCAGCGTCGCCTGCGAGAGCCCCCGCTCCTCGACGAGGTACTGCTCGAACTCGCGTTCGATCCGTTGCCGCTGCGTTTCGTCACCCGCTCGCGCCGGAGCTGGGGGAATGACTGCCGCTTCACGCAGCATCCCAAGCAGATCGCGCAGCGTCGCGGGATCACTCCGACGATGTCGTCGCCCGAGATACTTGACAACAATCTGCTCGTCTACGTCAGCGGCCAGCAGCTCCCGTCGCTGCAGCCACCGATTGAAGTCCACCACCACGCCGAGCTTCTCTCGCCTCGTGGAGCTCGCGTACCCAAGCTCCTGCAACTGCCCGGCAAACGCATCGATGTGCGGACGGAGCGGGCCCGAAAGAGGGAAATCCGTCATGGTCTCCTCCTTCTCCGGCGCTCACGGCCGGAAGGAGAAGCCAAGCGGATTATGCCGGCCTATTCAAGCGAGATCCCAAGAATCACGCGGCCCGAAGGCTTGAACCCGGCATAATCCGGGGCCCGGCATAATGCCTCTAATGCCGGGCCCGGCATTAGCGCCATTCCTTCGCCACTCACCTGATCGATTCCGGCTACGACATTCGCACGGTCCAAGAGCTCCTCGGCCACTCGGACGTGCAGACGACGATGGTCTACACCCACGTCCTCAATCGAGGGGGCCGCGGCGTGCGTAGCCCGGCGGACGGCCTGTGATCCGCGGACTCGCGCCGGCCGGGACGGCGCCGCTCCACGAAGGCCACGCTGCCGGGCCCGGCGCCCTTGGCTGGTTCCTTCCCCGATCGTCCGTTGCCCGCCAGGTGCCCTACTCCGTGCGGGGCGCATCGGCGTGCGTTCCCTGTCCATCCTCCAGATCCGTACAATCTGATCAACCCGATGCACCATCCTTCACAAGCACGTCGCCCCTCGAGGATTGGAGACCCTCCCTCTCACGCCCGTCCTGAAATGAACAGACCTGGTAACTGGCGGTATCATGGCTACGAGGATCTGTTCAATTACGTGTTCGCCTGACATAGAGGTGCGACGTGGGGATGCCCGAGAGCGCGATCGCGGGTAGCGTATGGATGACCAAGCGAAACTGAGGCGCGCCCGGGAGATCCAGGCTGCGATTGGAAAAGTCCTGCTTCAAGACTGGGACCCAATTGGAATACGGGACGTTCCAGAGGCGCAGGACGAATACGACGGATACGTGGGCGGCGTATATCGGTTGCTGGCATCGGGCGCATCTCCTCACGACGTGGCCACGCATCTCAGCACGATCGAGTCTGGGCGTATGGGCTACACACAGGCGAAGCCGAGCGACCTACTTCCCGTCGCGGAAAAGCTATGCAGGTTGAGCGTGAGGCTCCAAGAGAAGTGAGCGAGCAGGCGAACAAGCGGATGGAGCTGACGAGCCACAGCCGTGATCTCGATCGGTGCGGGAGGCTCGCAGCTCATCCGCAGTGTTCTGCGGACCCACGGTGGTGTGACGTGATGCGACAGTGCTTGCAGCCATTCCGGAGCTGGCGCGGCGGACTTCTTCTGGCCCTATGCTCCGTCATCGCATGCGGGTGGCCATGCCCTCCATCCGACAAGGCTGTGGCGGAGGCGTTCCTGAAAGAATACCCGGGTGCCGTCGTGACGAGCGTTTCCAGCGTTTACCCCAACACGGAGCCGGGCCGGACGGGCGGCGACATCGTCGAGAAGCACATACGCTTTCGCACTTCGTCGACTACAGCGGAGTGCGAGGTTGTGTGGACGTACACCGACGGCGTGCCCGCGTGGACGCTCGCCAACAAGTCTGAATCGGCAGTTCCCGGTACATTATGCCGCGGCTGTACGATGATGCCATGCACCGCACGCACATCATAGCGCGGCCGCAGAACAACGAGATGCAGCGGACGAAGCCGGCGCAGGCGATGGAGCTTCGCCGCTGATCTCGGTGTTATCCAGACCCGGATTGCGGAAGGGCCGAGCGAGGGAAGCATGAGTCCTGGCCTACTTGATGCTCCGGCGCTCGCTCATGCATATCGATTCCTGGTCTTGTGGTTCGGCGTGCAGCTGCTCGTCAGCCTTGCGTCCGTAGTCGTTCAAATGGCGGCCCTCACGGGCGCGCTCGAGATGGT
>QHVM01000136.1 GCA_003223555.1 Acidobacteriota bacterium
CGGACGGCATTCGTTCAAGCGGCGAAGTCTAGCGATCTCTCTGAGGACGCCGCTCCTGCGGACCTACGTTTCTGCTGCAACCGGCTGCGGGACAGGAGCCGTTGCGGAGGGGAGCTTCCTCCCGAACTCCCGATGCAGCAGCCACAGGTTGACCGCGAGCTGGACCGTGACCGACGCCACCGAGAGATACCACAGGTGCCACAACTGGAAGCCCGGCCGGCGGGAAAGGGCGTAGGCGGGCCCGGCAAAGAGCAGCAGGCGCACGGAGGAGCTGCCGAGCGGAGGCAGCGTGTTGCCCATGCCCTGGAAGACGCTGGAGCTGACGAAGACGATGCCGGAGGCGAGGAAGTTCCAGGCGATGATGCGCAGGTACTCCGAGCCGAAGGCGACCACCGCCGCGTCCGGGTTGAAGACGCGCACGAGCGGCGCGGCCGCGAGCCGGCAGAGCAGGGTGAGGGCCGCCATCGTCACCACGCTCAGGGAGGCCGCGGAGTAGAAGGCCTGGCGCACCCGCTCGCCCCGGCGGGCGCCGAAGTTCTGACCGGCCACGGGAGCGGTGGCGAAGGCGATGGCCACCACGGGCAGGAAGAGCGACTGCACGATGCGGATGCCGATGCCGAACCCGGCCTGGGCCGCCGCCCCGAAGGGGCGGATGATGTCGTACACCAGGACCATGTACACCGACATGAGGGCGAACTCGCCGCCGGCGGGCAGCCCGATGCGCAGGATCGCGCCCCACAGCCCGAGCCGGGGGATCCAGTCGGCGGCGCGGAAGCGCAGCGGACTCTTCGCGCGCCGGAAGTACGCGGTGAAGGCGACGCAGCCGACGGCGACCGCGATCAGCGAGGCCAGCGCGGCGCCGGCCACGCCCAACGGGTGGCGGGTGAGCCAACCGAACATCAACGTCGGCGCGAGCATGATGTTGAGGACGACCGTGGCCACCTGGATGGCCGTCGGCACCTTCACGTCGCCCATCCCCCGCAGGGCGGCCCCCATGGCCACCAGCGGGAACTGGAGGAAGAGAGCGGGGACGAAGAACGTCAGGTATTCCACGCCGAGCTGCGCGGTCTCGGGGTCGGCGGCCAGCCACCGGCTGTAGGCGCCCCGCAGCGCGAAGAGCCAGAGGCCGAAGAGGAGCCCGGTGAGGTTGGAGAGCGCCAGGGCCTGGTTGAAGACCAGCTCGGCCTGCCGGTGGTCCTTGCGCCCGAGGGCCTGGGAGATGAGCGAGGTGGCGCCGACGCCGAGCGACTGGGTGAGGGCCAGGACCAGCATCATCACGCCGCCGGCCAGGGCCACGCCGGCCACCGCCTCCTTGCCGAGCCGCCCGACGAAATAGAGGTCGGCCAGGAAGTAGAGGGTCTGGAAGAACATGGTCATGGCGATGAAGGTCGCCAGCTGCAGGACGTGGCCGCCCACCGGGCCCCGGGTGAGGTCCTTCATGCCGAGCCGAGAAATATAGCAGGAACCCGACGCAGGTCTACCGGAGGAGCGTCCGCTCGCCGTCGTGGATCGCGCCGAGCGAGCGGTCGACCAGCTCGACCTTCACGCGGTGCTTCTGGCCGGTCGGCGCCCCCTGCGGCTGATAGCCGGCGACGTTCTCCATCGTGATCTCGGTGGCGATGCTGCGGAGGATCGCGGCGAGGGCCTTCTGGTCGAGCGACCCCGGCTCGTAGGCGCGGCCGCCGGTCTCGGCCGCCAAGCGGTCGAGGTCGAGCTTCTTGTAGTCGTAGAGCGCCCGGTTCTGGTCGAAGCCGCCGCCGCCCAGTCGGTTCGGCGCGGTGGCCTGGAACGCCTGGCTGAGCTTCACCGCGTAGACGCGAACGTCGGCGTCGTTGGCGGCCCGGATCGCGTCGCCCACCTTGCCGCCGCGGTTGTCGAGGCCGTCCGAGAAGACGACGATCGCCCGCTGCGACTTCTGCGTCCGGTCCAGCCTTCGGCACACGTCCGCGACCGACGCATAGAGCCGGGTCCCCTCGTGGCGCGTCTGCCGGCTGAAGTCGATCGCCTGCTCGAAGCCGGCCATGAGCGCGTCGGCGTCGCGGGTCGGCGGGGTGAGGCACCGCAGCGCGCCTCCGAAGGCGCACAGCGCGACCCTGGCCTGCTGGCTGAGGCTGGCCAGGAACACCTCCTTCACGAGCGATTCGTCGAGCAGGCGGGCGTCCATGACGCTGCTGCTCACGTCGAGGGCCAGCGTCACGTCGGGAGCGACCGTGCGCTCGCGGGTCGAAGGCGTCTCGAGCAGCGCGACCGTCTGCGGCCGTCCGTCCTCGAGGACCCGGATCTGTTCCCGGGTGAGCGAGTCGACGTAGCCCTTCTTGCGCTCGACGTGGAACCGGACGTACACGAGCTCCGTGGCGACGCCGAAGGTCGGCACGTCCTTCGTCTCCGGGGACTGGGGCCCCGCCGAAGCTCCGCCGCCCAGCGCGAGGCCGAGCGCAAGCGGCCAGCCGATCATGCCGGACCTCGTCATCTCAGCGGGGCCAGATGAGCAAGAGTTGCGCCAGCCGCCCTGGGATATCCTGTGGCTGCGCGGCGGCCGCCGGCGCCTCGAAGGGCGGATCGCTCGTGTCATCCTCCACGGACACGGGCGTGCCCGCGCGAGGACAGCCATCCGGAGGTTCGAAGTCGATGCCTGCGAAGACGCGGTCCATCCTGGTCCTGGCGCTCCTGGGCCTTCCGCTGGCGGGGATCCTGGGGGCGCGTGGCGGCGACGACCCCCCCGCGGCAGCGGGACGCGACTGGGCCTGCTACGGCGGAGGGCCCGGGAGCTGGCGCTACTCGACCCTCAAGCAGATCACCCGCGCGAACGTCCGGCGCTTGAGGCTGGCGTGGACGTTCGACAGCGGTGACGCCTACCCGGGATCCGAAATGCAGTGCAACCCGCTCGTCATCGGCGGCGTGGTGTACGGCACGACGCCCAAGGTCAACGTCGTCGCGCTCGACGGCGCGACCGGCCGGCTGGTCTGGCGGTTCGACCCCCACGAGGGGCGGAAGGTCCTGGGGAAGATGCGGAACCGCGGGCTTATGTACTGGTCGGACGGAAAGCGCGCGCGGGTGTTCGTGGCCGTGCGTCAGTTCCTCTACTCGCTGGACGCCACGACGGGCCGACCCGATCCCGGCTTCGGGCAGGCGGGACGGATCGACCTGCGCGACAACCTGCGGCCCGGCGAGAGGGAGATGGTCTCGCTGTCGACGCCGGGGATCGTCTACAAGGACCTGCTCATCGTCGGCAGCCTGACGAGCGAGACGCTGCCGACGCCGCCGGGCGACATCCGGGCCTTCGACGTCCGGACGGGAGCGCTGCGCTGGTCGTTCCACACGATCCCGCGTCCGGGGGAGGTCGGCTACGAGACGTGGCCGAAGGACGCCTGGACGTACTCGGGCAGCGCGAACAACTGGTGCGGCATGTCGCTCGACGCGCGGCGCGGCCTGGTGTTCGTGCCGACCGGCTCGGCCGCGTACGACTTCTACGGAGCGAACCGGACCGGCGACAACCTCTTCGCCGACTCGCTCATCGCCCTCAAGGCCGACACCGGCGAGCGGGTCTGGCACTTCCAGACCGTGCGGCACGACGTGTGGGACCGCGACCTGCCCGCTCCTCCCGTCCTGGTGACGGTGAACCGCGACGGCCGGCCGGTGGACGGCGTGGCCCAGGTCACCAAGTCCGGATACGTCTACCTGTTCGAGCGCGCGAGCGGGCGGCCGCTGTTCCCGATCGAGTACCGCAAGGTGCCGCCCTCCGACCTCGACGGCGAGATCACCGCCGGCGAGCAGCCTCTTCCTCTGGAGCCGGAGCCCTTCGCCCGCCAGCGCCTCACCGCGGAGATGCTCACCACCCGCACCCCCGAGGCGCACCGGGCAGCGCTGGCGCGGTTCCGCGAGGTGAGGAGCGACGGGCAGTTCATCCCGGGCAGCCGGCAGGGCACGGTGATCTTCCCCGGCTTCGACGGCGGGGCCGAGTGGGGGGGCGCTGCGTACGACCCCGACACGTCGCTCCTGTACGTGAACTCGAACGAGATGGCCTGGATCCTCACCCTGGTGGAAGCGCCTCCGCCGGCGCCGCGGGTGAGCGGCCAGGAGCTGTATGCGAAGGAGTGCGCCTCCTGCCACGGGGCCGACCGGCGCGGGGCGCCGCCGGAGTTCCCCTCGCTGCGCGGGATCGGCGACCGCTACACGGACGGCGAGATCGAGGCCCTCCTCGCCCAGGGCGGCGGGCGGATGCCGTCGTACACGCGGCTGGGGCACGAAGCGAACCGGGCCATCGTCGACTACGTCACCAAGGGCGAGCAGACCAAGGTCGCCGCGCAGGGACCCTCGCCCATGGACATGAAGTACCTGAGCGACGGGTACAAGAAGTTCCTCGACCCGGATGGCTATCCCGCCGTGGCGCCGCCCTGGGGCACGCTGAACGCGATCGACCTGTCGACGGGAAAGTACGCGTGGAAGATCCCGCTCGGCGAGTACCCGGAGCTGGCCGCCCGGGGCATGACCCGCACCGGCAGCGAGAACTACGGCGGGCCGGTGGTGACGGCGGGAGGAGTGCTGTTCATCGCCGCCACGAGCTTCGACAAGAAACTGCGGGCCTTCGACAAGGCCACCGGCGAGCTGCTCTGGGAGACGACGCTGCCCGCGGCTGGCAACGCCACGCCCGCGACCTATGAAGTGAACGGGCGGCAGTTCGTGGTGATCGCCGCCGGGGGCGGCAAGTCGAAGGACCCGCCCGGGGGCAGCTACGTGGCGTACGCCCTGCCCTGAGCGGGCTCCAGACCCACCATCGCCGCGCTCGTCTCCCAGAGGCACTTCGCGAGCGCCTCGTCGGCGGCGAGAGACGACGGGGCTACGGGCTTTCCCTCCTCGAAGTACCGGCCGGTGACGCCCTCCAGCTCCGGGCTCCCGACGAGCTTGACGATCCTAAGGGCCGGTACAGGAGCAGGATGATCGGCTGCGCCCAGAGGGGGGCGCCGGACCAGATATGCGTATCCACCGAGCCCGGATGCACGCTGTTCGAGGTGACGCCCGTGCCGGCGAGACGGCGGGCCAGCTCGGCCGCGAACAGCACATTGGCCAGCTTCGAGCGCATGTAGGCGCGCAGGGTCCCGTAGCCGCCGCGCTCGAAGCCCAGGTCGTCGAAGTCGAGGCTGGCGCGGCGGTGGCCGACCGAGGCGACCGAGACGACCCGGGCCGGAGCGCTGCGCACGAGGAGGTCGAGCACCAGGTTCGTGAGGAGGAAGTAGCCGAGGTGGTTGACGGCGAAGGTGCTCTCGATGCCGTCCACGGTGACGCGGCGCGCCTTGTGGACGCCTCCCGCGTTGTTGACGAGGACCTCCAGGCGATCGAAGCGCGCGCGGACGGCGTCGGCCAGGCGGCGGATGGACGCCTGCGAGGAGAAGTCGCAGAGCAGGTGCGAGACCTCCTTCGAGCCGCTGCGGGCCGTGACCTCGGCGCGGGCGGCTTCGGTCCTCCCCGGGTCCCGGCCGACCATGACGACTTGCGCGCCCAGCCGCGCCAGCGCCACCGAGGCCTCGAACCCGATGCCGCGGCTGGCGCCGGTCAGGAAGACGGTCTTGCCGCGAATGTCCCAGGCCATGAGTCCTGGAGTGGATCATGCCCGCAAGAGCCGCCGGCCGACAACAGAAAGAAGATAGGGCACCCCTTGACAGGGATGCCTCTCAACTGTATATTTCAGTTGTGAATGAAGTGCCCGATCGGGAGCTGTCCATGGATCTGATCGGGGTCCTGCATTCGGTCGAGGCGCGCCTCGAAGCGGCCATCGAACCGATCGGGCTGTCCCTGGCTAAATTCAAAGTGATGAATAAATTAGCTGGTGCGGGCGAGCCCCTTCCCCTCGGCGCTCTGGCCGAGTCCTCCGCCTGCGTTCGCTCGAACATCACTCAGCTCGTAGATCGGCTCGAGGCCGACAAGCTCGTCGCGCGCGTGGACGATCCACGGGACCGGCGGTCGATTCGCGCCGAGCTGACCGAAGAAGGTCGCTCACGTCACGCCGCCGCGGCCCGCGCCCTCGAGGAAGCGGAGCGTAAGTTATACGCGGGGTTGACCCAGGAGCAGCGCGACTCCCTTCTTCATCTATTGAGGCCGCTGCGCTGCGGGCCTTGACGTTTTTTCACGGATCTTAGTTCAGCGCTGCATCGTCCAGGGCTGACGGAGGCTCCTCTCAATGGCTAAGAGGATGTTCATCATGCTTGCCGGCATGGCCGCGCTCGTCGCGGTGCTCGGCACCGTGAAGTTCCGGCAGATCCAGACGGCCGCGGCACAAGCGGCGTCCTTCCAGCCGCCGCCCGAGGCGGTGACCACCATCGTGGCCCGTCAGGAGGAGTGGCCGGCGTCGCTCTCCGCCATCGGCACGGTGGCGGCCGTCCACGGCGTCACCGTGAGCGCGGACCTGCCCGGCCTCGTCGAGACGATCGCGTTCGACTCCGGCCGGACGGTCCACGAGGGCGAGGTGCTCTTGCGCCTCGACACGCGGCAGGAGCAAGCGCAGCTGACGGCGGCCGAGGCCCAGAGCGGTCTGACTCGCCTGAACCTCGATCGGGCGCGCGGCCTGCGCGAGGAGGGCATCATCTCGCAGGCCGACTACGACCGGGCCGCGGCCGAGTACGAGCAGGCCAAGGCCAAGGCGGGCGAGATCCGCGCCACCATCGCCCGCAAGACGATCCGCGCCCCGTTCTCCGGGATGCTGGGCATCCGGCAGGTCAACCTCGGCCAGTTCCTGAACGGCGGAACGCCGATCGTGCCCCTGCAGGCCCTGCAGCCGATCTACGTGAACTTCGCCGTGCCGCAGCAGGA
Source organism: Acidobacteriota bacterium (assembly GCA_003223555.1). Classification (GTDB taxonomy): domain Bacteria; phylum Acidobacteriota; class Vicinamibacteria; order Fen-336; family Fen-336; genus AA32. The sequence continues at coordinate 6,805 of QHVM01000136.1, forward strand.
GGTCGGGCGGCTGCGCCTGGACGGGGAGGTGCGCGTGACGGCCGAAGGCATGGGGTCCGGCGGGTTTGCCGGCCGGATCACGGCCATCGATTCGGTCGTGGACGAGGCGACGCGCAACGTCCAGGTCCAGGCCACCCTGCCCAACCGGGACGGCCGGCTGCGTCCCGGCATGTTCGTGCAGGCGGAGGTGCTCCTGGGCGCGCGCAACGCGGCCGTCACGCTGCCGGCCTCGTCGGTCGCGTACGCGCCGTACGGCGATTCGGTCTTCATCGTCGGCGACGTCAAGGGCCCGAACGGGGAGACGTACCGGGGCGTGCGCCAGCAGTTCGTGAAGCTCGGCGGCACGCGCGGGGACCAGGTGGCGATCGTGTCCGGGCTCGAGGCCGGCCAGGAGGTCGTGACCTCCGGCGTCTTCAAGCTCCGCAACGGCGTCGCCGTCCACGTCAACAACGACGTCCGGCCCGGCAACGACCCCGCCCCCCGACCGGAGGACAACTGATTTGCGCCTGACCGATCTCTTCGTCAAGCGGCCGGTCCTGGCCCTGGTCGTCAACCTGGTGATCCTCATCGCCGGGCTGCAGGCCATCCGCTCGCTGAGCGTGCGGCAGTACCCGCGCAGCGACATCGCGGTCGTCCGCGTCACCACCGCCTACGTGGGCGCCAACGCGGACCTGGTGCGCGGCTTCATCACCAGCCCGCTCGAGCGCGTGATCGCCAGCGCCGACGGCATCGACTACCTCGAGTCGTCGAGCGCCCAGGCCCTGAGCACGATCACCGTCCACCTGAAGCTCAACTACGACACCAACGCCGCCCTCACCCAGATCCAGGCCAAGGTGGCCCAGGTGCGCAACGACCTGCCCCCCGAGGCGGAGGCGCCCGTCATCGAGCTGGAGACGGCCGACAACCAGTTCGCGGCCATGTACATCGGGTTCTCGTCGCCCGACCTGGACCAGAACCAGATCACCGACTACCTCACGCGGGTCGTCCAGCCGAAGCTCTCCGCCATCGGCGGCGTCCAGCGGGCCGACATCCTCGGCGACCGCACGTTCGCCATGCGCATCTGGCTCAAGCCGGACCGCATGGCTTCCCTGGGCATCTCGCCTTCCGACGTGAGCGACGCCCTGGCCCGGAACAACTACCTCTCGGCGCTGGGGCGGACCAAGGGCTCCATGGTGTCGGTGAACCTGGTGGCCAACACCGACCTGCGCACGGCCGAGGAGTTCCGTCAGCTCGTGGTGAAGGAGGACAAGGGCGTGGTCGTGCGCCTGGGCGAGATCGCCGACGTGGCCCTAGGGGCCGAGAACTACGACTCGGACGTCCGCTTCAACGGGCAGACCGCGACCTTCATGGGCATCTGGGTCCTTCCCACGGCCAACTCGCTCGACGTCATCAAGAAGGTCCGCGGGGCCATGCCGGAGATCCAGGCCCAGCTCCCGGCCGGGATGAAGGCCGGCATCCCGTACGACTCCACGGCCTACATCCAGGACGCGATCGACGAGGTCCTGAAGACCCTCACCGAGACGCTGCTGATCGTCGTGATCGTCATCTTCCTCTTCCTCGGCTCGGCGCGCTCGGTGCTCATCCCGGTGGTCGCCATCCCCATCTCCCTGGTGGGGGCCGTCTTCCTGATGCTGGTGGCCGGCTTCACGATCAACCTGCTCACGCTGCTCGCCATCGTGCTCTCGGTGGGCCTGGTCGTCGACGACGCGATCGTCATGGTGGAGAACGTCGAGCGGCACCTCCACGCCGGCCAGCGTCCCTTCCCGGCCGCGCTCGATGCGGCGCGCGAGCTGGTCGGGCCCATCATCGCCATGACCATCACGCTGGCCGCCGTGTACACGCCGGTGGGCATCCAGGGCGGCCTGACCGGCGCCCTGTTCCGCGAGTTCGCCTTCACGCTGGCCGGCGCGGTCATCGTCTCCGGGGTGGTGGCCCTGACCCTCTCG
>QHVM01000108.1 GCA_003223555.1 Acidobacteriota bacterium
GGACTCGGAGCCGGAGCAGCCGGCACCCAGCAGCTGTCCGGCGGTCTGGAAGCTCCGGTCGGGGACGACGATCGACGGGAAGGTCTTGGCGACGTACGTCGACACGTTGTTCGGCCGGGCCTGCTGCATGAACTGGATGAACTGGGGCGTCAGCACCGAGGCGGCCTTGCTGAAGGCCACGTTCGAGCGCAGCACGTCCCCGGAAAGGAAGAAGAACGTGTGGTCCTTCCGGATCGGCCCTCCCAGGCCCCAGGCATACTCGGTCCGCTTGAAGTTCGGGATCGAGCTCTGGAAGACGTTCTTCTCCTGCAGCGAGTCGTTCGAGTAGTACGTGCCCACGCTGCCGTGCCAGTCGTTGGTGCCGCTCTTGGTGATGATGTTCACGAGGGCGCCGGCGTTGCGGCCGTACTCGGCGGAGAAGTTGTTCACCGAGACCCGCACCTCCTGGACGTTCTCGGTGTTCGGGTTGACGTTGGCGACGCCGTTGCGCTGGCTCGAGGTGACGGACTCCGAGTCCACCAGGAAGCTGTTGGACTCGGTCCGCGCCCCGTTGGCGTGCATGTTGACGCCGAACTCGTTGTTGTAGATGTCGCCCGTGGCCTGCGCGTAGGCGTTGCCCCCGCCACTGGCCAGGCCGGTCACCCCCGGGGTCAGCACGACGAGGTTGAAGAAGTTCCGGCCGATGAGGGGGATGTCCTTGACCTGGTTCTCCTCGATCAGGCCCGACACCCGGCCTTCGGCCGTCTCGACCAGCGGCGCCTCCGCGGTGACCGTGACCTGCTCGGCCCCGGCCGCCCCCAGCTCGAGAGCGACGTTGACGGTCTTGGTCTGCGCGGCTTGCAGCCGCACGTGCTCCAGCACCTTCGTCTTGAAGCCGGTCACGGCCACCTTCACGGTGTAGGGCGAGGCCGAGAGAGACGGGAACCGGTAGTAGCCCGCGGTCGAGGTCTGGACGGTCTGGGAGATGCCCGTATCTTCATTTGTAATGGTGACGGATGCCCCGGGCACCACGGCGCCGCTGGGATCCGTGACGGTGCCGTCGATCGAGCTGGTGAACTGGGCCCACGCTTTCGGAGAGTCGAGGCTGACCGCGATCAACAGCCCCAATGCGAGCGCGAGTCTCCTGCCGGTCGGCATAGCTTTCGCCTCCTAGGTCTGCGTGCCCCTAAACCATTGTGTGGATGAGATATCTGTCCGCTTCCTTGATTTTATATGATATATGATCCGGCTATATGATATATCAGTAGGGAATTTGTCAAGAGCTTTTTTTGGGAGCGGCCACCTGTGCCGCTGTGCCACGTACGTCCGCATCCGCGAGGCGATTCACAAGGCGGCCGGGATGATCTCGACGGCCAGGCCGACCTTCCCGACGATCCTGGCCGAGGAGCTGGACGTCGACTGGAAGAGCGTCCGCATCGAGCAGAGGACAGCGACGAGGCGAGATACGGGCGGCAGGTCGCCGGGGGCAGCACGTCGCGCTCGGGGCCAAGGCCGCCACGCTCGCTCCGCCCGACCCGGCCTCGGTGACCTTCAAGGACCCCAAGGAATACAAGCTCATCGGCCAGCCGATGAACAACATCGACGGCCCGTCGATCGTGAGCGGCCGGCCGCTCTTCGGCATCGACGTGAAGGTGCCCGGCATGCTCTACGCGGTCTACGAGAAGTGCCCCGTCTTCGGGGGCAAGGTCGCGACCGCGAACGTGGACGAGCTGAAGTCGCTGCCGGGGGTGCGGAACGCCTTCGTCGTCGCCGGGGGCACCCGGCTCGATGGCCTGCTCGGCGGCGTGGCCATCGGGCCGTTGCGGGCGCCCGGCAGCAACGCGTTCGCGTTCGTGTTCCAGTCCTTCATCGACGAGGTGGCCCACGCGGCGGGGAAGGACCCGGTGCAGTTCCGGCTGGACCGCCCCGCGCCTCGTCAGCAACCCGGACGGCAAGGCGGGCTATCATGCGGGCCGCATGGGCGGCGTCCTGGAGCTGGTCGCCGAGAAATCGGGCTGGGGCCGGCGACCGGCGCCGGCCGGGGTGGGCCGCGGCGTGGCGTTCCACTTCAGCCACGCCGGCTACTTCGCCGAGGTCGCCGAGGCAAGCGTCGATCCCCACGGGCGGATGAAGGTGCACAAGGTCTGGGTGGCCGGCGACGTGGGGCGCCCGATCATCAACCCGCTGAACGCGCTGAACCAGGTGCAGGGACAGGTCATCGACGGGCTCGGCGAGGCGCTGGCCCAGGCGATCACGATCGACCGGGGACGCACCGTCCAGTCGAATTTCCACGAGTACCTGCTGCCGCGCATCACCGATGCGCCGCCGGAGGTGGAGGTGGACTTCCTGCAGACCGAGAACCCGCCGACCGGTCTCGGCGAGCCGGCCCTGCCCCCGGCCATCCCCGCCGTTTGCAACGCGATCTTCGCGGCGACCGGCAAGCGCGTGCGGACGCGGCCGCTCACCAAGGGCCTGAAGGCGTAGGAGGGGCTCTGGAGCGCCGCGGTTTTCTCCATGGCATGCTGGGGATCACCGTGGCCGCCCGGAACTCCGACTCCCTGGCCTCGCGCGTCAGCGAGCGGCTGAAGCGCTGCGACGCGGTGATGGGCGTCGCGGCGAAGAGCCTCGCCAGCGGCGAGGCGGTCCTCGTCGATGCCGACCGGCGCTTCCCGACCGCCAGCGCCATCAAGACCGCGGTCATGGTGGAGGTCTTCCATCAGATCGCGGAGGGCCGCTTCGACCGGGACAAGGAGGTCGTGCTCACCCGGGAGGAGAAGGTCGATGGCTCCGGCGTCCTGCAGGACCTGCACGCCGGGCTGCGCCTGACCGTGGGCGACCTGCTGTCGCTGATGATCAGCGTCAGCGACAACACCGCCACCAACCTCCTCGTCGGCCTCGTGGGCACCGCCAGCGTCGACCGCCGGCTCGAAGGCTACGGGCTCGTCGACACGAAGCTGTTCCGGCCGACCTTCCGGGACGGGAAGGCCGACGTCCATCCCGAGCTGGAGCGGGAATTCGGCCTCGGCATGAGCACGCCGCGAGAGCTCGTCCGGCTCATGGAGCTGATCGCGGAAGGCCGGGTGGTGAGCCGCGCCGCCTGCGACGAGATGCTGGCTCTCCTGCGCGCCCAGCAGTTCCGCACGATGATCCCGCGCCGGCTACCGGAAGGAGACGAGATCAAGGTCGGGGACAAGCCGGGCTGGGACGAGGAGAAGCGGCCCGGGCCCGACGGCATCCGCCGCCATGTCCGGATCGACGCGGGCGTGGTCGAGACGCCGAGGACGCGCTACGTCATCGCCATCTGCGCGCGCCAGGTACGGGACACGCGATGGGGGATCGACAACGACGCCCTCGTCACCGGCGCCGACGTCGCCCGTCTGATCCACGACGATTTCGACCAGCGGTAGCCCGGTCACCAGGCCGCGCGGTGTGCGCCTTCGCGCGCTCCGTCCTGATCTCCAATCGAGCAAGGGGGTGCTAGCGGCGCACCCCCCAGACCCCCCGCTCGCTACGCGGGAGTGAATCCCGCTCCGGTCCTCATCGAGCTGGGGGGTGCTAGGGGCGCACCCCCCAGACCCCCCGCTCGCTACGCGGGAGTGAATCCCGCTCCGCTCGCAGCTGTGGCTCTTTGCGCGCTCTCCCGTTACTGTCTGTTTTACTTCCTGTCCGTTCTCTGCGGCCTCTGCGGCCTCGGCGTTCAGAGGCAACGTTAGCGTTTGGCGCGTTCGTAGACGACCTTGCCGGCCAGGATGGTCATGTCCGCCTTGGTGTCCCTGATCCGCGACGGCGGGATCCGGAACAGGTCCTGGTCGAGCAGCACGAGGTCGGCGTACTTGCCGGGCGTGAGGGATCCGGTCTTGGCCTCCATGAACGCGGCGTACGCGTTCTCGAGGGTGTAGGCCCGCACCGCCTCCGCGACCGTGATTTTCTGCTCCGGGAACCAGCCGTCCGGGTTCTTGCCGTCGAGGGTGGCCCTGTTCACCGCGGCGTCGATGCCGAGGATCGGGTCCAGGGGCGCCACCGACCAGTCGGAGCCGAAGTTCATGTGGATGCCGTGGTCGAGGAACGTCCGGAAGGCGTAGGTCGTCATGCAGCGCCGCCGCCCGATGCGTTTCTCCACGAAGCGCCCGTCGTCGATGGCATGGTAGGGCTGGACCGACGCGATCGCCCCGACGTCCAGGTGGCGGGCGAAGTCGCGCGGGTGCGTGTGCTGGTCGTGCTCGACGCGGGGACGGCGGTCCCGCGCGCCGTTGGTGCGCTGCATGCGGTCGAAGATGTCCAGCGTCTCGTGGATCGCCCGGTCGCCGATCGCGTGGATGCTGATCTGCAGGCCGGCCAGGTCGGCGGCCACCGACCATTCGGGCAGGCGGACCCAGTGGTCGGAGGGCAGGCCGAAGTTCTTCGGCTCGCCCACGTAAGGCTCGTAGAAGAGAGCGGTGGACGATCCGACGGACCCGTCGGCGAAGCCCTTCAGGCTGCGCAGCGTGAAGAGGTCGTCGCCCATGCCGTGTGCCCGTACGCGCTCGGCCAGCCACTTCCAGTCCGCGATCGGCCAGCGGCCGTACACGCGGGCGGTCAGGCCGCCCTCGGCGCGCACCGTCTCGTAGGCTCGAAGATGAGCCGGGCCGGCGAGCATGTCCTGGACGGTGGTGAGCCCGAGCCGGCGCGCTTCCGCGAACGCCTTGCGCGTGCCGTCGGCCAGCTCCGCCGGGCTCGGCTCGGGGATGGCTTTCGCCACGAGCGCCATCGCCGCGTCCTTCAGCCCACCCTCCGGCTCGGCGCGGCCGGGCTTGCGGACGATCGCGCCGCCCTCGGGGTCGGGAGTGTCGGCGGAGACGCCGCCCGCCTTCAAGGCGGCGGTGTTGGCGACCGCCATGTGACCGTCGTACCGGCCGACGAAGACGGGATGGTCGGAGACGTAGCGGTCGATCAGCTCCGCGGTGGGGAGCCGGCCGCCCGGCCATTTGTCGTGGTCCCAGTTCCCGCCCGTGATCCACGCGCCGGCCGGCTTGCCCCGGGCGTACTCCGCGATCCGGCGGCCGAACTCCTCCGGGCTCGCCGCGTCCTTCAGGTCGAGCTGCCCGACCTCCATCCCGCTGGTGATGAAGTGCGTGTGTCCATCCTGGAAGCCCGGCAGGAGCAGTCGCCCGCGCGCGTCGACGACGCGGGTGCCGGGCCCGACGAGCCGCCGCGCCTCCTCGCTCGTGCCCACGAGCACGATGCGCTCCCCGCGCACCGCGACGGCCTGCGCCTCGGGCCGAGCGTCGTCGACCGTCCACACGTGCGCGTCGACGATGACGAGGTCCGCGCGCTCGGGCACCGGCGCGCCGGCGAGGCACAGCAGCGCAAGGAAGACGGGCCGCACGGGAGGCGCTCAAGCTACGCCCGCGTTTCCGGCGGGTCAAGTCGGCGCTCGAGGTCAGGGTCTGAGGTCGTCGGCGGCGGCCACCGACGGCAGGACCGGTGAGGGCGGCCGGCCGCGGGGCAGGAACGGCATCTGCGCGGCGTCGTGGCCGTAGACGTCGGGCCAGAAGAACACGGTGCCGTCGTCGCCGGCCTCCACGGTGTGGTAGGCGACGTAGACCGGGATCGGCTCGGGCAGCGGGAGCTGACGCTCTCGTCGGCCCTGCATCGCGGCCTGGATCGCCGGCGGCGTCCACTGCGGCAGTCCGCTCAGCACCCACCGCGCCATCGCGAGCGGCTTCTCGATCCGGATGCACCCGTGGCTGAAGGCCCGGCGCGGGCGCGCGAAGAGCGCCTCGGCCGGCGTGTCGTGCAGGTAGACGTTGAAGGGATTGGGGAAGACGAACTTGATCAGCCCGAGCGAGTTCTGCGCACCGGGACGCTGCCGGATCTGGACGTCGCCCCGCCCCGACAAGGCGGCCGGCCCCACGACCCGGGTCCCGCGGACGAGCTCGAGGTTGTTGCGCCTCAGGTAGCCGGGGTCCCTCCTCACCGCGGGGATGATCTCGTCCTCGGCGATCGTGGGCGGGACGTTCCAGTACGGGCTGAACACCACCGTCGTCATGTCCTCTCCGAAGATCGGGGTCGGGCGGTCTGGCTTTCCGGTCACGACCTTCATCGCGAGGGCGGACCGGCCGTTCTCGTACGCGGTCAGCTCGAAGGAGGGCACGTTGACGATCACGTATCGCCGGCCGAGGTCGCGGGGAAGCCAGCGCCACCGCTCGAGGTTCAGCTCGATCTGCCGGATCCGCTCCCCGATGGGCACGTTCAGGGCGGCCATCGTCGCCGGGCTCAACACTCCGTCAGCCGCCAGGCCGTGGCGGCGCTGGAAGCGCTTCACGGCTTCGGCGAGGGCGGAGTCGTAGACGCCGGAGCCGCCGGCGGCGGGCGTGGCGGGAAAGTCGCTTTCGATCGCCAAGCGGGCCCGGAGCCTCGCGACGTGCGGGCTGCGTGCTCCCCGGCGCAGCGCGAGCCGGGCCGGCAGCTCCGGCCAGCCTCCCTCGCGCTCGATCGCACGGTAACGAAGGAGGGCTTCCTTCAAGGCCCCGTACCCGGGATGCGCGGGCGCGAGCGCGGCGAAGGCCTGCGCGACGCGCCGCGTCCTCAGCGCCTCCTCCAGCCACGGCGCCAGCTCCCGCGGCTGCGGACGCGTGAGCCAGAAGGGCCCGGCGGCCTTGGGGTCGAAGCGGCCCGCGAGGTCCGCCGCATACTTCAGGAAGTTGTATGTGATCTGGACGTCCTGGATGGCGTCAGCGTCGGCCTCGCGGTTCCAGTCGGAGGTGAGGGTGACCGTCTCCGGGGCGGGGGGCAGGAGCCGGTAGCGCAGCCCGTCCAGGCCTTCCGCCGGGGCCCGGGCCACGATCCGCCCGACCGCTTCCGCGTCGCGCGACGGCTGACCGCCGCCCATCCAGGCGAGCCGGTAGTCCCGGGCCCGGTAGAAGGACTGGAGGGCACTCCACACGGCCAGGTCGCGGGGATCGTGCTCCACGTAGGCGGGCCGCGACCGCGTGGCGAGATAGAAGCGCGCGTCGACGTGCGCGTCAGCGGCCGGGTTGTCTCCGGCCACTGCGGCTGGGCCGACTGCACCCACGAACGCCGCGTAAGAAAGTACACGACGAATGAAGCCGAACATGGATCCGGGCACCCTGCGGCGTCAGGCCCCCTGCGAATGAACGAGATGAGGGGATGAAGAGGAAGCGAGGGCCGAATGAGGCCGTCATGCCCGGCGGAGGTGCAAGCGGCATGCCGAGACCCAGCTCAGTTCAAGTCCAAGCCCTTGCGGTGCGCTGCGTCCTGAAGCTCCTCGAGCCGCCGCTGGGCGCGGGCCAGCCGCTCCTGGGCCGCGTCGAGGTCGTTGAGCGCGTCGGTGAGCTGGCGCTGCCGCTCCTGGTTCTGGCCCTCGTCCGTCTGCCCGGTCGCCTGGCGCTGCAGGTCCTGGACCCGGGCGCTCAGTGTCGCGACGGTCTTCTGCGCCGCGCGCAGCGCCTCGGTCCGCTCCGCGGCCTTGCGGCGCCAGCTCGCCTCGTCTCCACCCGCAGAGCTGGGCGCGACGTTGACCGCGGGCCGCACGACGAGCGGAGGCGGCTGGGGAGGCGCGGAGCCTGGGGTCCGCCCGCCCCCCGCGCGCCGCAGGTCGTCGTTCGTGTAGACGACCCCCGCGGACGAAGCAGAGGGCACCGAGGACGACGCAGAGAGCGCGGAGGAGGCAGGGACGGCAGGGGGACGTGAGACCAGGGACGAAGCAGATAGCGCAGAGGACCCGGAGGGCGTATAGCTGACCGCCGGACGCACGTCGGCGTCCGCGGTATCCGCCAGGCGGTGCATGATCTCGGGGTCGTTGGGCCGCAGCATGGCCGCCCGCTCGAGGAGCACGCGCGACTCGGCGCTGTTGCCGGCGCGGGAGTAGAGCGACGCCAGGGCGGCGACGTTGTCCGCGTTGCCGGGGTCGATCGAGACCGCCGCCTCGTACTCCCGGATGGCCTCCCGCGTGCGCCGCAAGGCGGCCAGCGCCCGCCCGAGTTCGATCCGGTACGCGACGTTGCCGGGGTCGATCCGCGCCGCGCGCTCGAACTGGGTCACCGCCCGGTCTCGCGAGCCGGTGCCCCAGAGCGCGCGGCCATAGGCATGCGCGACGACGGCGCTGTCCGGCTCCGCCTGCGCCACCGGCGCCAGCCGCCGCAGCGCGCCCTGGGCGTCGCCGCGGTCGAGCAGCGCGCGGCCCTGCTCGAAGTCCTGGCCGCCGGGAGGCGGTGGCGTGGCGGCCACGGGCGCGGCGGAGGCGGAGACGGAGGGCTCGGCGACCGGCTCGGTAGCCGCGGGCGGCTCCAGCGACGCGCCGCGGAAGGTCTGACGCACCGCGAGCCCGACGCCGAGGGCCCCGATGATGCCGGCCACGATCACCAGATTGGAGAAGGAGCGGCCGGCGCGGGCGGCCGCTGCCTCGGAAAGCGACGGTTCGGGACGCGCGACAGGAATGCCGAACAGCGGACGGGCGCACTGCACGCAGTGGGCCTCCGTCGCCTTGTTCCGCGTGCGGCACCGCGGGCAGATCCGGAATTCGCCCGTACGCATCCAATGGCCGATATGCAAGTCCCACGCCACCGTCAAGACAGCTTCCATTTGACGATGCCACGGCCGGGGCCTAGCATCGAGTCAGCCCTTACAGTTGTCGGTGCGCGTCTTGCGCGGGGAGGGTTCCAATGAAGCCGCTGGTGGGAGTCCTGGTCGTCCTGGCCCTCGCGGCGCCGGCCGCGGCCCAGGAGAAAGGCAAGAAGAGCGAGAAGAAGCCCGCCCCGGCCGGAGCGGCGGTCTCGGCCGACGAGCTGATGCGGCAGGCCGAGCAGAAGGCGGCGGCCGGCGACAAGGACGGCGCCGCGGAGCTGCTGCGGCAGGCGGCGGCGGTGCCGACCGCCACCGGCGAGCCGTCCCTGCGCCTCGGCCGGCTGCTCGAGGGCAAGTACGAGTTCGATGCCGCCATCGACGCCTACAAGGCCGCCGCGGACAAGCTCACCGGCCCGGCAAAAGGCGAGGCCCTCGGCCGAATGGCCGTCCTCCAGCAGGTCCGCGGTATGGCCGCCGCCTCCGCCACGGCGGAAGCGGCCGCCGCCGCCGACCCGGAAGGCGTCTGGCCGGTGATCGCCCAAGCGCGCGCTCGCGCCCGCGAAGGCAAAGGCGACGAGGCGATCGCCCTCGCCCAGAAGGCCGCCGCCTCGGGCGGCGCGGCGGCTTCGAGCGCGCTCGGCTACGCGCAGGAGGCCAAGGGCGACCTGCCCGCGGCCGAGGCCGCCTACCGGTCGGCCATGAACGACCCCGAGCAGCGGGCGATCGCGAGCGTGGGCCTGGCCCGCGTCCTGCGCAAGACGGGACGCGCGTCGGAGGCGGAGCCGATCCTGAAGAAGGCGATCGAGGATGCGCCCGGCGCGGTCGAGGCGTACAAGGAGTCGGCCCGGGTGAAGATCGCCCTCAACCGTGCCTCGGAGGCCGTGGGCGACGCCTCCACCGCCGCCGCGCTGGCCGAAGGCGACACCGAGGCCCAGCGTCTCGTCCAGGAAGTGACGGTGGCCCAGGCCCTTGGCTACCTGGCCAGCAACCAGCCCGACCTCGCGATCCAGGACCTGACGAAGCTCCGCGACGAGCACCCCGACTCGGCGCCGATCCGCGTGGGCCTGGCCCGGGCCTACATCGCGAAGCGACAGGCGGACCTCGCGCTGCCCGAGCTGCAGAAGGCGGTGGAGCTGGACCCGGGGAGCGCCGAGGCCCAGTACCAGCTCGGTTTCGTGCAGCACATGCTGAAGCGCAACCCGGCCGCGGCGATCCCCGCCTACGAGAAGGCGGTCGCCGCCGACCCGGCCAACCTCGAGTATCGGGCGCAGCTCGGCGCGGCGCTGGCGGCGGCCAACCAGTCGGACCGCGCCATCGCCGAGCTCACCAGGGTCACCGGCGCCCCGGGATACAACCGGGCGGACGCCTGGATCTACCTCGGACAGGCCGACCTGGGGGCGAAGAAATACCGGGATGCGATCGCGGCCCTCGACAAGGCCGCGGCGGCCGCACCCAACAACATGCAGATCGAGACCTTCCTGGCCTGGTCCTACTTCGGCCTCAAGGACTCCAAGAACTTCCTCGACCACGGACGCAAGGCCAGGACCCTCGGCCAGAAGGACTCCACGCTGCTCGACTACCTGGCCCGCGTGGAGAAGGGAGAGCCCATCAAGTGAGGCGATCAGCCGCGGGCGCCCTGCTGGCGCTCTTGCTGCTCGGCGCGCCGGCCCTGTCCGGCTGTGGCGGTGAGCAACGCAACAAGCGCCAGGAGGCGGTGGCCAACATCACCTCCGACACTGCCGTGCTCGAGGAAGCGTCGGCGGCGGCGAACGCGGTCATCCGCAACAACATGGACTGCGACACCGTGAACGCCGCGCTGCCGGAGGCCAACCGCAAGCTGGACGAAGCGGCGGGCAAGATCCGCACTCCCGCCGGCCGCGCGACCCTGGAATCGCTGAAGGCGCAGGTCCGCACCGCGGCCCAGAACTGCCCTCCGGGCGACGTCGTGCGGCAGCAGCCGCCGCCGCCCTGACGCGTCAGCCCTTCCGCATCAGGAGCACGTAAACCGCGAAGGCCACCCCGAAGCCGACGAACCACGCGTAGTCGTAGAGCGGCTTCAGCGGGGGAACGACGAGACCGCCCCAGGCCAGCGCGCAGCCGAGGAGCGTGGCGGCCACCGCGTTCCCGTTCCATCCGCCGCGGTAGCGGTACGCGCCGCCGGTCAGGTACAGGTCCTCCAGCTGTAGCCGTTTTCGCCGCACGATCCAGTAATCCGCGATGAGCACGCCCGCGATCGAGCCCAGCCCGCCCGAGTAGCCGAGCAGCCACGTGAAGATGTAGCCCGAGGGATCGGCCAGCAGCCGCCAGGGCTGCATCAGGATCCCGAGCAACCCGGTGACGAGCCCGCCGGTCTTGAAGGAGATGAGGCGCGGGAACGCGTTGGCGAAGTCGTTGGCGGGCGAGACGACGTTGGCGGCGATGTTGACGGCCAGCGTCGCCACCACCGCGGTGAACATCGAGATCGCCACCACGACCGGCGCCTGGAAGCGGCCGACGAGCTGCACGGGGTCCCAGATCGCCTGCCCGTAGATGATCACCGTGGCGCTCGTGATCATCACTCCCATGGCCGCGAACACCGACATGGTCGTGGGCAGCGCCACCACCTGGCCCACCATCTGCTCGCGCTGGCTTCGCCCGAAGCGCGTGAAGTCCGGCATGTTCAGCGAGAGGGTCGCCCAGTACCCGATCATCGCGGTCAGCGACGGCACGAAGACCGGGAGGAACTCGCCGAGGGTGGGGAGGCGCCCCGGCTGATGGAGCAGGGGACCCAGCCCGTGCGCCTGCTTCACCGCCCAGACGAGGAGCACGGTCGTCATCACCAGCACGAAGGGCGCCGCCCAGTTCTCGACCTTGCGCAGGAGGTCCATGCCTTCGTAGATGATGAAGACGTTGATCCCCCAGAAGAGCAGGAACGAGAGCCACTCGGTCGTGGTGTGGCCGCCGAGACCGGCGCCGAGGAGGGTCGGCCAGGAAGGCAGCAGGCTGGTGAAGAAGGTGTGGAGGGCCTCGCCGCCGATCCAGGACTGGATGCCGAACCAGCCGCAGGCGACGAGCGCCCGCATGAGCGCGGGCAGGTTCGAGCCGATGGTCCCGTATGAGGCGCGGGCGAAGACCGGGAACGGGATGCCGTACTTCGTGCCCGGGTGGGAGTTGAGGAGGATGGGGACGAGCACGATCGTGTTGCCGAGGAGGATCGTGAGCAGGGCCTGCCACCAGTTCATGCCGGTCGTCATGAGCCCCGAGGCGAGCATGTAGGTCGGGATGCAGTGGGCCATGCTGATCCACAGCGCGGCATAGTTGTAGGTGGTCCAGTTGCGCCGGCTCAGCGGCACCGGCGCCAGGTCGCGGTTGTAGAGCGGGCTCGCCTCGATCCGGCGGGGGTCGGACAGCTCGACCCGGCCGTCGGGGTGATGGACCTCGGCGGCCTCGGCCATCAGCGTCCGGGACCGAGGTCCATCAGCTCAGGCCGACGCGGCGCAGCATGCCGGCGAAGCGGGGGTCCGACCGCAGCGGATCCCAGTGCGGCTCGACCTTCAGGTAGGCGAGGAAGTCCGAGCGCTCCTCGAACGCGCGCTCCAGCTCGGCGAACGCTCCGTCGATGTCGCCCAGGCTCGCATGAACCACCGCGAGCTGCCACGGGGACGCTCCGGCCGAGCGCGCGCGCTTCTGCAGCTCGGCCAGCCCCTGCTTCGCCCGCCGCGTTTCGCCCGCTCGCGCGTGATGACAGGCCCGGAACGTGATGCCGACCGCGCTGACGCCGCGCAGCCGGTCGTAGGCGCCGTACTCCCGGAGCGCTTCCCCCGCGTGGCCCATGAACGAATGGACGGCGGCCAGGAGGATGTGGGTCACGGCAAAGCCGGGGTTGTCCTGCCGCGCCCGGACGCCGTGCTGCAGCGCGCGCGCGTAGTCACGGCCGAGGTAGTGGATCCAGGCCACCGCATAGTCGACGACGGAGGACAGGACGTCGATCTCGCGCGCCTGCGCGATCTCGGCCAGCGCGTCGGCCGAGCGCCCCTGCAGGGCCAGACATACGGCGTACCACTGGCGGCCGGTGGCGTAGCTGGGGTTCAGCTCCAGGGCCCGCCGGAAGGACCGCTCGGCGGCCGTCCAGGCCCAGTCGAACTCGTAGTCCAGGAAGCCTCGCGTGGCGTAGGCCTCGGCGAAGCCGGGGTCGAGCCGCAGCGCCCGCTCCGCCGCCGGCCGGGCGATGCGTGACGCCTCCGCGGGGGCCAGGATGCCGTAGCCCCAGAAGCCGAGGAGCGCGTAGGTATCGGCGAGGCCGACGTAGCCGGGGGCGAAGCCGGGGTCGAGCTCGATCGTTCGCTGGAAGTGGGCGAGCGCCTGGCGCAGAGCGTCGGGTGTCCTCTGGTTCCACACGTACCGTCCCTTCAGGTACTCGTCACGCGCTTCCGGGGTCGTCTGGCGGGCCTTGGCATGGGCGACGTGCCGGTCTGAAAGCAGCTCGAGGCTCAGTGAGTCGCCGACGCGCTCCGCGATGGCGGTCTGGATCTCGATGACGTCGGTGAGGTCCTGCTCGTACGTGTCCGCCCAGATGTGGGTGCCGTCCGAGGTCTGCACGAGCTGCGCGGTGACGCGGAGGCGGGCGCCCGCGCGGCGGACGCTGCCGTCCAGGACGTAGGCGACTCCCAGCTCGGCGCCGATCGAGCGTACGTCCTTGGCGGTGTGGCGGTACTGCATGGCCGAGGTGCGCGCGACGACGGCCAGGCGATCCGGCCGCAGCCGAGCGAGGTGGGTGATGAGTTCCTCGGTGAGGCCGTCGCTGAAGAAATCCTGGTCCGGGCTGCCACTCAGGTTCTGGAAGGGGAGGACGGCCAACCGTATGCGGTCGCCGACCGGCACGATCGCAGGCGCCGCGGCGTGGCTGCGGGTCTCGTACCACGCATCCAGCTCGGTGGTGGTCGCATAGACGCTGCCCAGCCTGGCGTGGGCGATCCGGTGCACGGGCAGCCCCTCGTGCTTCTCCCAGCGCTGGACCGTGCTGACGCTGCGGTGCAGGTGCGCGGCGATCTCGCCCCAGGAGTCCAGGTGACGGCCAGCCTGGGCGGCGCCGGGCGGAGGGGATCCTTGCTCGCGCATCGTCGGGACGGATGAGATCGACCGAGAGATGACCCCAGCCTAACCGAGCCCACCCGGGTTTTCAACCCAGGCGGACCGGATGCAAACCGCATCAAAGCACGTCACCGGAGCGTGTCGAAGCACGTCATTCATCCCTGACGTTGTTTGAGTCTTGTCACTGATTTACAGGGAGCAGACAGTGCGCGCCGGGTTCTCGACCAAGGAGGTTGAAAATGAGAATTCGGTCAATTGCTCGCTTCGTGATGGCGGCTTCCTTCGCACCGCTGGGCGCCGGATGGGCGGGGGCGGACATCGAGCTGAGCGTCGTGAGCACAGCTCCGGCCCGCCCGCACTTCGTCGCGGCCGGCCTCGGAACGACTTTCGTCATCTCCGCCCGGAATACGGGCCTCCTGCCCGCGACTGTGTCTCTGACCATCCGCAACTCAGCTGGGCCGTCGGCCGCCTGGCAGGCGCTCCTCTTCCAAGCGGATCCCCTCTTTCTGCGGGTCGGAAACGGATCCGACCAGATCGTGGTGACGATCCCCGCCCTGAGGAACGTCCGTGCGGTAGCCCAGCTCACGGCCGGCCCATCACTCGTCGACGGCGCGGGGGGCGGCGCCGTGGTGAGCGCATGGCGGCAAGGCACTCTCCGGAGCAGCCTGGAGCTGCGCGCCACGGTCAGGAACCGGCCGAAGATCTACTACGTCGCGATCGATGGCGGCGGCCGGAGATACCTCGATCTCAACCGGAAAGGCACGCGGTTCGATGGCTCCGGCGAGCGGCTGATGCCGAGGGCCCTGTCCTTCACCTCCCGGGGAGCGCGAATGTCCAGCGCATCCAGCGTGCTGCCTGCGGTCACCGATCCGAACCATACCGCTGCCTTGACCGGATCATGGGCCGGTACAGTCGGACTGTACTCGGTCGACTACCAGTACCTGGGGCTGGATGCCGAAGGGGACCCGGTGATGGAGCAGGGCTCCCGCGATCTGCTTCGATGGGGACCGGACGGCGAACGAGTGCAGACCGTCTTCGACGTGAACAAGGATCCCGCCTCGGGCGGCGCCGCCTCCACGTACAACGCGATCATCAGCGGAAAGGTCTGGCTCGCCGAGCTCTTTCGGGACGGGGCCGTGGACCTGGTCGTGCACGGCAAGGACTACCCGGACTACGTCCCGGCTCCGCGGTCGTACCGGCTCGGCGACCCGCCAAGCGACGACGACGCCGATCAGGACCAGGAGGGGACGAACCCCGGTCCGCCGGCGCTCCGGCACCAGTGGAGCCTCGGGACCGCGTTCTTCGGGTCCTTTCCCGGGGAGTTTCCCGAGGACCGCTGGATTGCCGAGGCGGCGATCCGGATCATCCAGGCCGAAGACCCCGACGTGCTCTACGTCGATCTGGCCAACTCCGACAGCGCCCAGCATATCTTCGGCGCCGCCGACCGGCCCGACGAGTGGGTCGATCCCGGAACGCCTGACCTCCTCTGGGACGACGAGAACATCTACAACCCGAAGGCGAACCGCGACCCCGTGCTGGACGTGATGCACGAGGCGGATTGGGACTTCGGCCTCATCGCGGACACCCTGGATTCTCGCCACGCCCTCGGCCGTTCGTTCCTGGTCCTCCTCTCCGACCACGGCCTGATCACGGCGATGAACGACACGCTCGATCCCGGACAGGTCCTGCTGGAGAGCGGCTTCACCGATAACGACATCGAGAGGATGTCCAACCGGGGAGAGATGTCCTTCCTCGCGCTGGCCGATCCTTCCAAGAGCCGCCAGGTCGAGGCGGTCCTGGAAGCGTACCCGGCGTTCGATCCCGTCGAGGGCAAGATGGTGAACCCGTTCATCGTGATCAACCGCGAGGAGATGGACAGCGGGATCGACAACGTCGAAGGGCCTTTCGCAAAGGACGCCGTGCCGGGCAACCGCGAAGGAGAGCTCTACAGCGAGTGGTGCATCGACGTGCCTGCCCTCGACAACTCCAAGGCCCGCTGGCCGGACCTGTTCGTCTTCACCCGGAGCCATTTCCGGACCGTGCTTTCGACGAGCAGCCTTTCGTCCAGCAGCTTGTCGGGAACGCCCATGACCGGTGTCCACGGCTCGCGGCGCAGCGCGGAAGTGATCCTCGTCATGAGCGGCCCCGGGATCCAGCCGGGCGTCTACGGCAGCGAAGCCAGCCTGGCGGACATCGCCCCCACCCTTTACCGCCTGCTGGGCGTCACCGCACCGGGGAACGTGAACGGGCGGGTTCTCGACGAAATCCTGGGCCGGTGAGATCCCATGAGGATTCCGAGGCGGGGCTGTCTCGAGCGCGTCGATCCGGGGCGGCCGGGGCCGTCGGAAGCGGCCTACGCGCCGGGCGCGGTGCTGGTCGTCCCGATGCGCGGGGAGGTGAGGGGCTCGGAGGCCATCCGGCGGTATGAGGACGGCATCCGGTCGGCATTTCCGCAAGCGACGCTGCGGCTGTCATGCCTCATCGCCCGCGGCCGTCGAATGGGAATACAGCGGGACGAACACCGGTCCCATGGTCATGCCGGGTGGAGTAGTGGCCCCTACGTACCGGCGCCTCACCCTCCGGGGCGCGAGCTTCCTGCGCTACACCGCACGCGGTCTCATCGCCGAGGAGCGCCGGTACTACGACGTAGGCGACGTGCTCGAGCAACTGGGAATCTCTTGAGGCTGCCCAGATCCAGGCTGAATGGAGTTCCTGGCTGAGCCCGAAGCGTTACTCGAGCTGCGAAAGCCGCCGACTGGTTAGGCCGCGGCTAGGCCACCAGCGGCCGGCCCGGCTGGCGCTTGACGAACTGGCCCCGGCCCTTGCCGCCCTTGAACTCCCCGTGGTCGACGACGACCTCGCCCCGCGACAGGACCATGGCCGGCCCGCCCCGCACGACCCGGCCCTCGTAGGGGTTGTAGTCCACCTTCATGTGGTGGGTCTTCGACGACAGGGTCGTCTCCCTCTCGGGGTCGAAGAGGACCATGTCGCCGTCCGAGCCGACCGCGATCGTCCCCTTCTTCGGCCATAGCCCGAACATCTTGGCCGGGTTGGTGGACACGATCTCCACGAAGCGGTGCATGTCGATCTTGCCCGCCCGCACGCCGCCGTCCCAGACGAGCATGAGGCGCGTCTCGATGCCGGGGGCGCCGTTGGGGATCTTCGAGAAGTCGTCCTTGCCGATCTGCTTCTGGGGCGGCTCGTTCATGCAGAACGGGCAGTGGTCGGTCGAGACGACCTGGAGGTCGTTCTTGGCCAGCCCCTTCCAGAGCGCCTCCTGGTTCCACTTCTCCCGCAGCGGCGGCGACATCACGTACTTGGCGCCCTCGAAGCCCGGCCGCTCGTAGTCGTCATAAGAGAGGAAGAGGTACTGGGGGCAGGTCTCGGCGTAGGCGGGCAGGCCCATGTCGCGCGCCTGCTTCACCTTCTCCAGCGCGTCCGAGCAGGACAAGTGCACGATGTAGATGGGCACTCCGGCCATCTCGGCCAGCGCGATGGCCCGACCGGTCGCCTCGCCTTCCGCGCGCGTCGGCCGCGTGAGCGCGTGATATTTCGGCGCCGTCTGTCCCTTGCGCAGCGCCTCCTTGACGAGGGTGTCGATGACGCCGCCGTTCTCGGCGTGCATGCAGATGAGGCCGCCGTTGTCGCGCGTCTTGAGCAGCGCCTTGAAGATCGTGGCGTCGTCCACCATGAAGACGCCCGGATAGGCCATGAACAGCTTGAACGACGTGATGCCCTCGTGCTTGACCAGCCGGTCCATGTCGCCGGCGACCTGGTCGGTCAGCTCGCGCACGATCATGTGGAAGGCGTAGTCGACCACGGCCTTGCCCTCCGCCCGCTTCATCCAGCCTTCGTAGGCCGGATAGAGGCCCTCGCCGAAGCCCTGGATGGCGAAGTCGACGAGCGTGGTGGTGCCCCCGTGGGCGGCCGCGA
Organism: Acidobacteriota bacterium; assembly: GCA_003223555.1. GTDB lineage: Bacteria > Acidobacteriota > Vicinamibacteria > Fen-336 > Fen-336 > AA32. The sequence continues at coordinate 17,548 of QHVM01000108.1, forward strand.
TCGTGCCCGTCTCGAAGTCGTCGGCGGACGTCGTGCCGCCGAAAGGCATGTCGAGGTGGGTGTGGACGTCGATGCCGCCCGGCATGACGAGCTTCCCCGACGCGTCGATCACCGTCTGCGCGGGCAGGTTCAGGCCCTGGCCGATGAGGGTGACCACCCCGCGGTCGACATACACGTCGGCCTGGTAGCGGTCGGCGGCGGTGACGATGGTGCCGTTCTTCACGAGGGTCGTGGACATGGGGCCTCCGGCGCGCGATGCCGGGAAGATGATACAGCCTGCGATCGCGGCGGCGCATCGGCGGTGTAGGCTAGAGCCTTGACGACCCGCCGCCTCGCGGCCCTCCTGCCATTCGGCCTCGCCGGCCTGGCCGTGGCACTGGCGCCCGCCGCGCAATATCGCCGGCACGCGCTCGAGAGCCAGGTCCGGGCGCGCATCCTGGCGGAGGCGGCCCGGCGCGGCCTGGTGGCGCAGATCGACGAGGTACGCGTCGGGCTCCAGCCACCGCTCCTCGTCACCGGGCTGCGCGTGGCCCGGCCAGGGAAGTGGTCGCTCGCCGCCGAGTCCGCCGCGCTCGGGCTGCGACCGCGAGGCGAGGGGCTTCTCTCGGGCGCGCGCCTGGCGCTCGGTCGTGTCAAGGTCACGGGGCCGGGCGGCCTGGCCATGGACGTCGTCCCTACGGCCTGGGACGTGTCCGCCGACCGTTCCGGAGAGCAACGGCTGGAGCTGCGCGCGCCGGCCACCGGCCTCTCGCTGACGCGCCGTCCCGGAGGAGAAGGCACGGCTCTCGAGGCGCGGGCGACGAGGACGCCCCTCGGCTCGCTCCTCACGCTGCGCCGGGACGGGGTGCGGCTCCTCGACGCCGGTGTGGTCGACGGCCGGCTGAGCCTGGAGGACGTGCCCGATTCGACCACCTTCGACGTCGACCTGGAGGCGCGCGGCACGCGCGTGGCCGCTCTGGACCACGTGGGCAATCCCGAGGGCGAGGCGGCCGAGAGCGAAGCGCCCTTCGCGCCGCCGGCGGATCTACGGCTGCGGCTGGGCGGCTCCTGGCGTCCGGCGGCCGGCCGGCTGGACCTCCCGAGCTGGCGGTTGGTCACGGACGGGTTGTCGCTCTCCGGCTCCCTCTCGATCGTCGGCGTGGCGCGCGAACCCCGGTTGACGCTGGCCTTCCAGGCGGAGCGCGTCGACCTCGCGCGCCTGCTCGCCCTGTCGGCGCCGGAAGCCCCGTCGCCCGTCGTCGCCTCGATAACGCCCAGCGGCGGCGGCGCCGGCGAAAGCCTGGGGTCGGCGTCGCTCTCGGTCCGCGTCACCGGCTTGCTCTCCGACGCTGCGTCCCTCGGCGTGGACCAGCGGCTGGACTTCAGCCCGCCCCGTCGGATCCCACCTCCGATCGAGAGGCTGCGGCGCGATTTCGTCCACGAGGTCACGCTGCCGCACGGCGGGCGCCGCGCCATCGACGTTTCTCCCGCCTCGCCGGACTTCGTGGCCTTGCCCGAGGTGCCGCCCCTGCTGGTGCGGACGCTGCTGCTCGGGGAGGACGCGGGGTTCTTCGGGCATCGCGGGATCGACCTCGCCGAGGTTCCCTCCGCGATCCTCACCGACTGGAGCCGCGGCACCGCCGTGCGGGGCGCGTCCACGATCACCCAGCAGCTCGCCAAGAACCTCTTCCTTTCGCGCGAGAAGCGCCTTGGCCGCAAGCTGCAGGAGGTGGCTCTCGCCCTGCTGCTCGACAGCGCGCTCGGCAAGAAGCGGATCCTGGAGATCTACCTGAACGTGATCGAGTGGGGGCCGGGCCTCTACGGCCTGCGGCCGGCGGCGCGGCGCTACTTCGAGAAGGAGCCCCGCGACCTCACGCCGGCCCAGATGGCGTTCCTGGTCGCCCTCATCCCCGGCCCGGTGAAGTACCAGCGCTCGATCGCGAGCGGCACTCCGTCACCGGGCTTCCGCCCGCTCGTCGACCGCCTGCTCGCCAAGCTGCGCTCGGTGGGCGCCCTGAGCGAGGATCAGTACGAGACGGCCCTGGCCGACGACCTCCACGTCGCCCCGCCGCCGGGCGCCGGCGAGTAGGGATCAGGCCCGGGCCGGCTCCGCGTAACCCTCCTGCGGCTCGTGACCGCCCTGGTAGTCGGAGTCGGCCGGCCGGCGGATCTGCGAGTGGGCCACGATGCGGTCGCGGCGGATCCCGCGGAAGTCCTCCAGCCGCTTCCAGCCTCGGTGGGCGTTCTTCTCCAGGAACTCGCTCATCCCCTGCACGAGCCGCTTGATGACGTTGGGGCCGACGGCGTGGTCGAGCATCGCGGCCGTGCACACCTGGACCGTGCCGCAGCCGAGGAGGAGGTAGTTGAGCGCCTGGTTGAAGTCGGAGATGCCGCCGATGCCGGAGAAGCTCCTCTCGGGGAAGGCCCTCGTCATCTGCGACATCTTCGCGAGCGACTGGGGCAGGATGGCCGGCCCGCCCAGCCCGCCGCTCGAGACGTACCCGTCCACGTTCATCTCGAACTCGAGCGTCTCGGGGTCGACGAGCGGGATGGAGGGGAACGTGTTCGAGGAGACGACCGCGTCGCCGCCGCCGGTGAAGACCGCGCCCGCCTCGAGGACGATGTCGGTCGTGGAGGGCGTGAGCTTGGCCCATACCGGGACCTTCGCCACCCCCTTCACGACCTGGGTCACGCTGGAGCAGAGCTTCTGGTCCTTGCCGATGTTGGAACCCATGTCCTCGCGGTCCATGTGCGGGCAGGACAGGTTCAGCTCGAGGCCGTCCGCGCCCTGCTCCTGGCAGGCGGTGGCGAGGCTCCGCCAGTGGTCCAGCTCCTTGTCGCTGCCCGAGCCGGCCATGATCGAGGCGATCAGCACCCGGTCCGGGAACGCCTTCTTGATGCGGCCGATGCGCGGGACCCACCAGTCGAGCGTCTTGTCGGAGATGAGCTCCCAGTTCCAGGAGGACTGCAGCACGCCGCCGCGGCCCTTGTTCATCGACGAGACGCCCAGCTCCGGGTAGTAGCGCAGGAACTTCGTCTTCGGTCCCGCGACGTTGACGACCGGATGGAGGCCGATCGTCTTGGTGACGACGCCGCCCCAGCCCGCCTCGAAGGCCCGCACGATGTTGCTCTCCGACTCGGTGGGAGGGGCCGAGGAGAGCAGGAACGGGTTCGGGAACTTGATCCCGGTGAACGTGGTGGACAGGTCGACGCTCATGGCTTCCTCCCCGCAGGCGCGGATGGAAGCCAAGCGTAGCGCCGTTTGTCGAGGACGGAAAGAAGGGAACCGGCAGGGCCTTGACGCCGTAGATATCTTTGTGATATTTTACTGATATCACAGGAGGATGATCATGATCCGGGAGAGACAGCGGTCGGCGGTCTCCGGCTGGCTGATGCTGCCGGTCCTGCTCGCGCTGGCCGCGGCGGCCCTGCGTTCCCTGTTCCTGGCCTTGCAGGCGCAATCCATCGTGTGGGTGCTGGCGAGCGTCCTGGCCGAGGTCGCCACGGTCGTCGGCCTCGGCGGGTTCTTCGTGGTCAACCCGAACGAGGGACGCGTGCTGCAGCTCTTCGGCGCCTACCGCGGGACCGTCCGCACGGCCGGCCTGCGGTGGGCGAGCCCGTTCTTCACCAAGAAGGCCGTCTCGCTGCGCGTGCGCAACTTCGAGAGCGGAAAGCTCAAGGTCAACGACCTCGACGGCAACCCGGTCGAGATCGCCGCGGTCGTGGTGTGGCGGGTCGTCGACACCGCCGAGGCGGTCTTCGAGGTCGACAGCTACGAGGACTACGTCAAGGTGCAGACCGAGTCCGCGATCCGCAACCTGGCCACCCGCTACCCCTACGACACGCACGACGACGAGAAGGTGTCGCTGCGCGGCAACACCGCCTCGGTGGCCGGCGACCTCAAGCACGAGATCCAGGACCGGCTGGCCAAGGCGGGGGTCGAGGTGATCGAGGCCCGGATCAGCCACCTGGCCTACGCGCCCGAGATCGCCGCGGTGATGCTCCGGCGGCAGCAGGCGGCGGCCATCATCGCCGCCCGGGCCCGCATCGTCGAGGGCGCGGTGGGCATGGTCGACATGGCCCTCCAGCTCCTGTCCAAGAGCAACGTCGTGCAGCTCGACGAGGAGCGCAAGGCGGCCATGGTGAGCAACCTGCTCGTGGTGCTGTGCGCCGACCGCGAGGCGCAGCCGGTCGTGAACACGGGCACGCTGTACCAGTAGGGAGACGTGGCCGAGCGCAAGCCCTTCCTGCTCCGGATCGACCGCGCGGTGCTGGACGGCCTGCAGCGCTGGGCGGGTGACGACCTGCGCAGCCTCAACGCGCAGATCGAGTTCGTGCTGCGTCGGGCGCTGGAGCAGGCGGGGCGGCTGAAGCCCGGCCGGGGGGGTCTGGGGGGACCGGAGGGTCCCCCCAGCTCAAAGAGCGAGCGCGGATTCACTCCGCGCGAGCGAAAGACCGGTGAGGCGGAGCCCCCCGGCCCGCGCCGCTGACCTGGCCCCCGAAGCGGGTGAAGCTTCTCGCTACATTGCCGGCCTTCTACGTCAGCGCCACCACCTCATAGTCCACGACGCCGGGGACCTCGAAGCGCACGCTGCGGCCCTCCTGCCGGAAGGGCAGCGCGCGGGCGCCGGTAGACCATCTCTCGCAGTAGCAGACGGTCAGGGGACCGGTGCTCGGCCAGCCGTTGGTGAAGAAGCCGTCCGGCGCGTAGCGGCGGCCCATCTCCCGGTAGATGGCCGGCATCTGCCCGGCGAAGTAGGGGCTGAACATGCATGTCTTGTAGAGCCAGGTGGCACGGGCGCATCCGATCTAGAGGTCGATGGCCACGACCTCGTGGTCGAGGATGGAAGGCACGGCCAGCTCCACGTACGTGGCCGTGATACGCGTCTCCGGCGATCGCTCGCTCACCAGCAGGTGCACGCCCTTGACGGTCCGGCCGTCCGGGATCCGCACCCGCACGCGCTGCTCGCCGACGGGCAGCAGCTCCCGGAGCGGGCCCTTCATCATCATCGGGTTGGTGAGGTTGACGAGGTGCACCGTCATCGAGTCGCGCTGCCGCCACACGGTGACGTCGACGATGCCCGGCCCGGTGACGACCGCCGGGGGCTCCTCGTTCACCGCCCACGTCACGGCGTTGCGGAGGAGCCGGCCGTGGTCGACCGCCAGCACCTCCCAGAACGTGCGATCGACGTCCCACGGGAAGTAGACGATGCGGCTCCGGCCGAGGTCCCGGACGTAGACCCCGGGGATGCTCGTGTGCGGCACGCGCGGGAAGACCTTCTCCATCGGCAGGTCCGGGTATGAAGGAATCAGCGTGAGCGGCGCGGGGGTGTACGGCTCGCGCGGCGTGACGTCCACGCGCCAGACGCCGTTCACGATGCGTGCCGCGTCCTCGAGCCCGGCCAGGATCGCGTGGTGACGGCCCGTGGCCGGGTCCTTCTCGACCGTGAGGTAGGAGTTCCGCATCGGCCCCTCGACCCGTCCGGCGAGCCGCGCCCCGAAGAGGTCGCCGAGGCCGAAGTCGGGCCGCCGCGCGCCGGCCTCGTCGTACAGCGACGTCTCGAACGTCGCGATCAGGCTGCCCCCGCGCTCCACGTACCGGCGCAGCTCGTCGCACTGGCGGCCGGACAGCGCGGCGACGTTGGGCAGGACGAGCAGCTTGAAGCGGCCGACCCGGTCGGGATCGACGAGCCCGTCGTGCACCATCTCGAAGGGAATGCGCGCCTCGACGAGCGCCTGGTAGAAGCCGAGGATGTGGTCCTCGACCTTCTCCCGGGCGCGCTCGCCGCCGTAGAAGGCCGCCGTCTGCTGCGAGTAGACGAGCCCCACCCGCGCCAGCGGCTCCTCGTTCCGGAGGTAGCGCTCGGTGCGATGGTGCCAATCGTAGATGCGGGCGACCGGCTCGAGCCACCGCCGGTCGTGGAGCGTTCCGCAGAACTTGGTGAACCACGGGCGCAACCCGTTCGCCGTGCCCTCCGCGACCCACAGCCGCATCTCCGGCTCGCTCTGCACGGAGTCCTTCCAGCGATACACCTCCTCGAGGCCCACGCTGAAGATGCCGCCGATCGCCTTGGCCCCGAGCGCGGCGCGATACTCCTTGGCCGCCTTGCCGTTCTCCCAGGGCGCCATCAGGCCCCGCCGGGCCTGGCGATCGGCGAAGAGAGTCGGAGCCAGCTCGCCGACCGTCTTCATGTCGAGCAGGCTGAGCGCGCCGCCCCCGGTGTTGGGGATGAAGCACACGTTGGGCTTGATCGCCCGGATCGCGTCGGCCCACCGGCGCCACAGCTCGAAGAGGCGCTGCTGCTGCCAGGAGATGAACGCCCGCCGGGCGGGGTCGCCCGGATCGAGGGTGCGTGGCAGCTCGAAGCCCGTCCCCGCCCGGAAATTGCGCCGGCAGTGCTCGCAGTAGCACATCCCCGAGCCCGACCACCGGTTGCTGAAGATGCCGTCGACGTCGTAGCCGGACACGATCTCCTCGTGCACCGCGGTCATGAACTCGAAGTTGTACGGCCCGAGCGCGCACGTGACCCACATCTCCGGCGAGGCCCAATGGCGCCGCGGCCGGCCCTCGGCGTCGACCGCGATCCAGTCCGGGTGGGCCTCCCGGACGTCGTCGTACGTCGCGTGGGGATCCGTCCGCGCGATCACGACCATCCCGAGCTTCCGGCACCCGGCGAGGAGCTCGCCGAACGGGTCGCGGTCGCCCATCCAAGCGCTGCGGTGGTGCAGCGGCACCCGGGTCGGGTAGTACGCGACGCACCCGCCCGCGCTCAGGCAGGCGGCGTCGGCATGGACGCGCTCGAAATAGTCCAGCCAGAACTGCGGGTCATATTGGCCCGGATCGTCCTCGACCAGGGTGAGCTGGGCCCAGCGCATCGGCCGGTCGAACACGGATCGCGCGGCTGCTCCCGCTTTGTCGGGGAAGGGCTGGCCGGATTCGGGGCCGGGGCCGAGGGCCCACGCGGGAGCCACGGCGAGGCTGGAAGCTCCGGCCAGCGTTCCGGCCAGGAACCCGCGGCGGGACAAGCGTCCACCATCGGCCATCGGAGCACCTCCGGCGGGATTCTGTACTACTCGAGGCGTCCGTTTGCAGCAGGCGGGAACGATCTATTCCGCGATCCACGATAGCAAGATGGACTTGACCGTCCTCGTATCGGCGGGGACGCCGTCGACCTTCCATTCCATCCCGCGGTCCCGAATCCCCACCGCGGTGGGTGCGCCCTTGATCGCCAGGGCGGCGAAGGCGCTTCGCTCGGGGTCGGCGTACCAGGCCGCCCGGGCCAGATCGGGGAAGGCATCGCAGACGGCCCGGGTCTCGGCCAGCGAGCCGCCGACGACCACCACCATGCGCGCCGCGGCATTGCCATCTTCATGCTTCTTGACCAGCCGGAGCAGCCGCTCGCTGGCCTGTGACTGCGGCGTGACGTACAGGAGCAGCCATCCACCGGCCTGACCGAGCCCGCTACTGGCCACGGTCTGACCGTCGAGGCTCTTCACCTCGAAGGCGGGCAGGGGAGCGCGATCCATGGCCGGCACGGGGACGGAGGCCAGCAGCAGGGTGAGGCCACCCAGGGCGGACGCGAGCGAGGTCTTCATCGGTCGCTCCATCATCCTACGGCACCACGAAGTTCGTGACCTGCGCCCGTTCTGCGGCACTCATGCCGGCCAGGGCGTTGGCATCGGTCAGGTTCACGAGCGCCTCGGCCTGCGATTGCGCTCCGGCGGTATCGGTGAGGCCTCGCTGCACCGCGAAGTGCATCACGATCGCGGTTCCACCGGCGGGAACCGTCACGCTCCACCGGTAGAAGATGTCGTCGTTGCCGTTCGTGAACTGGACCGCGCTCAGGCCGGTCGGGGCGCCCGGGCCCTCGAAGACGTGGGCGAGCGCGGGATCGCAGCAGAAGCCCTGCTGGTCGGTCACCGCGAAGCTGTTAGCCGTCAACGACGGCGGCACGACGACGCGCGTCGAGCTGTCGGAGCCGAGGTTGCTCTCCACCTGAACGGTCACGGTCTGGTTGGCGGCCGTGGGGTTGGACAGGATCTCCAGGTAGCGCGCGAAGCCGCCCCCGGCGGGCACGAACACCTTCCGGGTCACGCTGAGCCCGCTCATGCTCGCGGAACCGATTGAGATCTCCCGGCCCCCGTCCTCGAGCCGCCCGAAGGAGAAGCAGGGGAAGAACTGGCCATTGATCTTGAGGAAGTACGCGCCGTCGTAGGCGTCGTTGAGGCTCCGGCTCACCGTGCCCCCATCGTTCAGTTGACCGGTGCAGTCAACGTCGTAGCGGAAGCCGTCAGCCCCGTCGAGGTTGAACCTGAAAAACGCGATGGGCTCGAGCGTCACGTCGATGGTCGCCGGCGTGCCTTCGGTGAGCGTCCCCTCCGCCGAGCCCATGCGCCGGGAGTCGCTCGGGTCGCGGGCGGACACGCTCACCGTGCCGACCGGGATGCCGCTCGCCTCGTAGTGGCCCGTCGCGTCGGCGGTTGTGCTGTGGCTGAAGAAGCCCAAGGGCCCGCTACCGCCCATGTTCTGCAGCGTCACCGGGGCGCTCGCGACGGGCGTCACGCCGTCCGCGGCGAAGATCGTGCCCATCACGGTGCCGGTGGCGGGGAAACTCAAGTCGATGGTGGCCGTGTCGCCGTCTGCCGCGAGGGTTCCGCCGGCGGCCGCCGTCAGTGCGGTGGCGCTGTCCCTGGCCTGGACCGTGAAGTCTCCGAGGGCGACGCGCTCGAAGCGGTACCCGCCCTGGTCGTCGGCCTGGCCGAAGCGGTCGAACGGCAGGCCGGAGCTGGTGAGGGCGACGTCGGCGAAGGGCACCGCCACCCCGGCGGCATCCCGCACCGTCCCGGTCACCGTCCCCGAAGCCTGCAGCAGCACGTCCAGGTCGACCGGCACCGCGACGTCGGCGACCGTGCCGGTGGCGGTGCCGCGCAGACCGGAATTGCCGTCCTGGGCGGTGACCGTGAAGCTGCCCACGCCCGCGCCGAACACGCGGTAATGGCCGCCCGCATCCGTGAAGCTCGCATAGAACGTCCGGGATCCCTCGCCACTACCCTGGGTGACGAAGACGTTGGGGAAGGGTACTGTCGTCGTTCCATCCGAGAAGAAGACGGTGCCGCGCACCACCGAAACAGGCAGCGTCAGGTCGAGCGTGATCAGCTGGCCTTGCGCGGTGAACGCCCCTGTCCCCTGGACGGTGGTTTCGAAGTCAGGTGAGTAGGCCACGATCCGGAAGCCCTGGTCTCCCGGATTCAGGCCGGCGAACCGGTACGACCCATTCCCGTCTGCATAGAGCGCGGCGAGAGAGGCGCCGGTGGCCACGTCGTAGGCCTGGAGGTAGGCGTTGCTGACGCCGGTCTGCCCGTCGGCCGCGAACACGGTGCCCTGCACGTCGCCCGAGAAAGGAGCGGTGATGGTGGCGAGGATGGTGCCGGCGTCGTCGGCCGCGGTCACGACGCCGGACGTGCTGCCGGCGAAGGCTCCGTTGCCCGGGTCATACGCCTGGAGGCTGAACGCGCCCTCGGGGACGTTGGAGATGAACAGCATCCCGTCGACGTCGGCCGTCCCGGCGAAGAAGGAGCGCGCGCTGTCCTGGATGTACACGTAGGCCCCGCTGTAGCGCGAGCCGTCGCCGCGGAGCACGGTGACCTGGACCGTGGCCGTGGCGGGCAGCGTGACGTCTACCGTGCGTGTCTCCCCGTGACTCGTGAGGACCACTCCGGTGACGTCGCGGAAGAGGGCGCCGTCGCTCGGGTGGTAGGCCCGGACGGTCAGGCTGGGACCGACCGGCACCTGGCTGAACGTGTAGGTGCCCGCCGCGTCGGTCTGGGCGAAGCGATTGATGCCCGGGCCGAACACCTGGACGCTGGTGAAGGGCGCCGGCGTTCCGCGCGCGAAAGCAACCTGGCCGGTGATCGTGCCGACCTGGGGCAGCCGGATGTCGGCCACGACCGTGTCGTCGCGATTGGGCACGTTGCCGGTGGCGCTTCCCAGCACCTGCGCGTTCGCGTCGAGCGCGGACGCGGTGAAGCCACCGAGCGCGCCGAAGGGTACTCCGGTGACGGTGTAGAGCCCGTCGGTATCGGTGGAGACGTTGGCCACCAGCCGCGGCCCGTTGCCCGTGCTCAGCCGGACCCTTGTGTTGGGGAGCGGAGTGACGCCGTCGCCCTGGTACACATGGCCGGTCACCGTACCACCCGGGAACGGCTGCGGCACGACCGTCGTGCCGTTGACGGTGACCGTGATGCGGTAGCCGCCGGTGTAGGCCTCGGCATACGCAGTGGCCACGACCACGTGCCGGCCGGACTGCGTGAGGGTGCCCTGGAAGAGGGAGTTGAGGTTGCCGCCGCTGTCGTCGTTGGCGCCGAGGAAGGATCCGTCGGGGTTGTAGGCCTCGACGAACGGATCAGGCAGGGCCGGGTAGCCGCCGTTGGCGAGCTTGTCCTCGGCCACGCGGACGCTGTCGCCGGCGTTGGCGGTGAAGACCCACAGGTCGCGCTCGCCCCGGAAACGCAGGACGCCGAGGCCGGCCTCGACGAGGTTGACCGTCAAGGACACCGTCTGGCCGTCCTGCGCGGCGGTGATCGTGCCCGAGACCTCGCCCAGCAGGCTCGTGACGGGATCGATGGCCTGCACGGTGAAGGCTCCCTCCGGCACGCTGGCGATCACGAGCTGGCCGGCGCTGTCGGTGGTCCCGACGAAGCGATCGCCGGTCGCGTTGTGGACGGTGACCTGCACGGAGGCCATCGCGGGCAGGGTGAGGGCCACCGGCACGATCCCGCCCACGGCCGGCATGCTCCCGCTAGCGTCGCGGAAGACGGCGAAGTTGACGGGATGGAACGCCCGTACGGTGAAGGCGCCGGTAGGCACGTTGACGATGTCGAGCCGCCCGCTCGCGTCGGTCGTGCCGGCGAAGCGGAAGAAGCCGCGCGCAGCCTCGAGGATGTTGACCTGGACGCCCGCGGCCGGCCCGCCGGCGGCGAAGCTCACCTGGAGCCGGACCGTTCCGAGCGCGACGAGGGTCAGGTCCTGGGTCGTCGTCTGGTCCTGGCTCACCGTGACCACGGCCGACGACGGCACGTTCGTGTTCGGCTCGTAGGCGGTCACGGTGAAGCTTCCCACCGGCACGTCGGAGAAGGTGTAGCGGCCAGTGCCGTCGGTCTGCGTCGAGCGGCTCGCGCCCGACCCGTTGAGGCTCATGAAGACGTTGGCCGGTTCCGGACACGGCGCCGGTCGGCTGGATGGTGACGTTGGCGACCGTGACCTGTCCCGCGGTCACCGACGCGGAAGTGGTGCCGGTCAAGCTCGAGCCCTGGGGCACGAACGCGATTCCCGTCACCGTGTACGACCCGGGCGGCACGACCGTCAGGACGTAGCTTCCGTCGGTCGCCAGGTTGGCGGACTGGAAGACCGGGCCCGAGGCTTGCACCGCGCCCGAAGTCACGGCCGCGCCCGTGTGGCGGCGCACCGTGCCCCGCAGCACCCCGGTATTGCTGAAGACCGCGTCCTGGGCGGCGCTCGTCTGGCCTTCAGGGAAGCTCCCCAGCGCGTCGGGAGCCTGGAAGAACGTCTGGGGATGGAACGCCTGGAGGACGAAGCCGTCCACGGGGATCGGCCGCGAGGAGCCGAAGTCGTTGAATGTGGAGGTGAAGGAGAACGAGCCGTCGGCGCCGGCATTCAGGGACTGCGTGCGCCCATAGAAGATGTTGCGGCTGCGGAAGCGCACCAAAGCGCCGGCCACCGGTGTGGTCCCGTCACCCGCCAGCGCGCGCCCGCTCACGGCGCCATTCAGCGCGGGCAGCGGCGTGAGGGCGCTCGTCCCGTCGGAAGGCACCGCGAAGTTGCGGATCCAGCCGATCTCCTGCGGGCTGAGGCCGGTCAGCGCCTCGGGCGGGAGCTGGACCAGCCGCTCGGCCGACGCCCGAGCGGCCACCCGGCTCGTCTGCTGGAGAGCGAAGTGCAGGAAGGCGACCGTCCCTCCGGCGGGAATCGTCACGCCGTTCCAGCCGTAATGGAGCTGGCCATAGTTGCCGGGCGTCGCGAAGCTCGCCTCGCCGGCGCGCAAGGGCGCGCCCGGACCGTCGAAGGCGAAGGCGGAGGCGGGCAGGGTGGAGACGAGGAACGGATCGCCGTCGTTGCCGTCGTCGACGGCCACCCAGCGGTCGGGATTGAGAGGATCGGAGACGTTCAGGGTCGTGTCGCCGCTGGAGGTGGCCACCACGCGAGGTGGCCCGTTGAACTGACGGAGGTTGCTCAGCAGATGCACGTCCACCGTGACGGGATCGGCCGTGGGGTTGCTGAGGATCTCCAGGTAGCGGGCGAAGTAGCCGGTCCGCGGCACGAACACCTTGCGGGTGACGTCGAGCCCGGCCAGGCCCGTCTGCCGGAGCGCGACCTCGCGGCCCGACTCCTCGGTCGTCCCGATGGTTCCCCCGGTGAACCGGCTCGGCGACCCGCCGCTCACCACGTCGAGCAGCAGTCCGCCCCGGTTGGAGGCGAAATCGCCCTCGAAGAGGCTGTTCGTCCCGTCGGGGATGGAGCCGTCGCCCTGCAGGTTGAAGAAGGAGTTGTTGGCGTCGTAGAAGTTCACCGGCAGGTTGATGGCGTTGTCGAGGAGCTGGATGTTGGCCGTCACTTGCTGGCCGTCGCTGTCGATGCGTCCCGACGTCTCCCCGCGGGTCTGGGCGCTGGCCGCCGTGGCGACAAAGCCGCCGACGAGCACACCGTCGATCTCGAAGCTTCCCTCGCCGTCCGTAGTCGCGGTGAAGAAGCCGCCCAAGGCGTTCGTGCTCTGGACCGTCACTCCGACTCCCGGCGCGGCCGTGCCGTCGGGGTTCAGGACGTGGCCGATCACCGAGCCGAGGCCGACGAGCTTCAAGTTGCGGACGACGACGTCGCCGTTCTGGGCCACGCCGATGCCGGTCTCGCGGGCGCGGAGCCGGCCGTTGGGCACGGCCTCCAGCGTGTACGTCCCCAGGGGCACCGCATTGAAGCGGAAGCTGCCGTCGGCGCCGGACGTCACCTCGCGGAAGAGCGCGTAATTGCTGAGGCGGATGGGCACGCCGACGACGGGACTGCCGCTCGGTGCGAAGACCCGGCCGAGGACGGAGCCAGCCGGCTGCAGGTTCACTGTGACGTTCGATGTGGCCCCAACCGCCACGCTGCCGCTGGCCGACCCGCCGAGCAGCGTCACCGGGTCGGTGGCCGAGACGGTGAACGGCCCGGCGAGCACGCGCGGGAAGGTGATCGTGCCGTCGGCTCCCGTGGTCCCCGTCTGGATGTCGTAGAACACCGAGCTGAAGAGCGTGACGCTCGCTCCCGTGATCAGGTTGCCCGAGGCGTCGCGCACCGTCACCACCACACGGCCCTGGCCGTTGAGGGTGACGTTGACCGTCCGGACCTCGCCGTTGACGCTCACCTGGTTGCTGGCCCGGCCGCGGTCGCCGGTGGCGAGATCGGTCACGTCGAGATTGAACGCGCCTACGGGGACCGGGTCGAACGAGAACCGGCCCTGGAGATCCGTGGTCACGCTCGACGGCACTCCGGGCAGGAAGCGGTCGATGCTCACCACCGCGCCCGGCACCGGCACCGCACCGCCGAAGCGGAAGACGGTGCCGTTGACCGTGCCCGAGGCGAAGAGCGTCACGTTGAGGGTGAGCGTCTGGCCGGACAGGCCCAGGCTGCCCGCGGCGCGGCCCCGGAGCCCGCTGGCCGGATCGGTGACCTGCACCGTGACGTTGCCCGGGTTGACGTGGTCCACCCGGTATCGGCCGTCGGCGCCGGTGGTGGTGGTGAAGGTTCCGTTGCTGGCCACCAACGTCACCTGGGCCCCGCTCACCGGCTGGCCGCTCGGCAGCGTCACGAGGCCCGCCGCGGAGCCGCCCACGGCCAGGATGAGGTCGACGTCCGTCGTCTGGTCCTCGATCACCGTGGCGACGAGGCTGGCCGCGGTGTTGCTCGCGGGATCGAAGGTCTCCAGCGTCACGGGCCCGACCGGAACGTCCGAGAAGACGAACCGCCCGCCGGTGTCGGTGTCGGTGGAGCGGGACAGGCCGCCGGCACCGCGGAGCTCCACCCTCACGAACACCACCGCCTCGCCCGAGCCACGGTGCACGAACCCGCGCACGATTCCCGTGGGTCCGATGGTGATCTCGGTCGGGCTGATCTCGCCGACGCGCACGACGGTCGAGGTGGCGGCGATGAGGGGCGTGCCCTGCGGATGCGGCACGGTCGCGGTGAGGAGGACACTGCCCGCGGGCAGGCCCGTGAACACGTACGTGCCGCCGGTCCCGATGGGAACCGGGACGTCGCGGAGGAGAGCGTCGCCGCTCGCCACGACAGTGCCGGAGCTGACCACCGCCTGGTTGAACCGGCGCACGGTGCCGGTGACCATGCCGGTGTCGCGGAACACCACGTCCTGGACGGCGGTGGTCAGGCCCGGCTCGAAGTCGCCGGACGCCGGCGGTGACGTGAGCAGCGTCTGCGGATGGTCCGCCCGCAGCGTGAACGGGGCCACCGGCACTGCGACCGAGGTCCCGCTGGTGTTGAAGGCGGCCGCGAGGTGGAAGGCGGCGCTGCCGTCAGCGCTGAAGAAGAACGTGCGCCCGAAGAGCGGGTGGTCGCTGCGGAAGCGCACCCCTGCGCTCGGCACCGGAGTGACCGCGTCAGAGGCCAGCACGTGGCCGTCAACCGAGCCCGTAAGCGCCGGCAGCGGAGGCACCGGGCTCTCCCCGTCGGGGGGAGCCGCGAAGTTCCGGATCGCCGTCCGCTCCTCCGGGCTGAGGCCGGTCAGGGCCTCCGGCGGGAGTTGAACGAGCCGTTCGGCCGAGGCCTGGGCCGCCGCCCGGCTGGTCTGCTGCGACGTGAAGTGCAGGAAGGCGACCGTCCCACCCGCGGGCACGGTCACCTGGCTCCACTGCTCGGTGAGCCGGCCGAAGCGGTTCGTGAAGTCGTCGACGAGCCGAGCCGAGGAGGCACCCTGGGCGCCGCTCGGGCCATCGAAGACGTGAGCCACCGCGGGCAGCGTGTTCACCAGGAAGGGGTCACCGTCGTCGTCGTCGTCCACGACCAGCCAGCGGTCCCGGGCGTCGGGGTCGGACACGTCCAGGTTGGCGTCGCCGCTCGAGGTCGCGATCACCCTCGGCTCGCGGTCGAACGTGAACCCGTTCTGGACCTTCCGGATGAACCGGAAGTTCGTGGTGAGTCGCACGTCGACGGTGACGGGCGAGGCGCTCGGGTTCGAGAGAACCTCGAGGTACCGCACGAAGTATCCGGGGGCAGGCACGAACGCCTTGCGCGTCACGTCGAGGCCGCCCAGACCCGACTGCACGAACGTGATCTCCCGTCCCGATTCCTCGGTGAGACCGAGACCGCCGGTGAACCGCTGGGGGGCGCCGTCCACGACGATGTCGAGGATCGAGGCCCCGCGGTTGCCGGCCGAGTCGCCCGCGAAGACCTGGGCCGTGCCGTCCTGGATGGAAGCGCCGTCGCGCAGGAAGTAGGAGAAGTTGCTGGCGTCGAACAGGTTCGTCGCCGCGAGCAGGAGGTTCACGGTCACGCTGGCGCCGTCGGAGAGCAGGGTCCCGGTGTTCTGGGCGAAGAGCTGGCCCTGCGGGCCCTGACCATTGGCGGTCACCACCACGTTGCCGACCGGGACGCCGCCGACGGAATAGAAGCCGTTGAGGTCTGTCTGGGCTCCGAAGCCGCGGCCGAAGCCGGGGTTCTGGCTCACCACGTAGACGCCGATCCGGGGAGCTGGCGAGCCGTCGGGCAGGAACACCTGGCCTTGCACGGTCCCCACTCCGACCAGGGTCAGGTTGCGCGTCACGAGCTGGCGGTGGCTCGTGAGCGCGACGCCCGTGGCGCGGGCCCGCACGCTGCCCGCCCCGTCGACGGCGGCGAGCGTGTACGAGCCGGTGGGGACGATGTCGAAGCGGAACGATCCGTCGGGCCGGCTCGTCGTCTGGCGGAACACGGGCCCGGTGATCTGGACGGTCATGTTCGCCACCGGTGTCGTGCCGTTGGGAGCGAACACGACGCCGGCGATGCTGCCGGCGGGCTGCAGGTGGACGGTCACGCTCTCGGTGGCATCGGCCGCCACGCTCCCCGACGCCCCGCCCCGGAGCTGTGTCGCCGGATCGACCGCGGACACGTCGAAGGAGCCCGCGAGGATGCCTTCGAACGTCACGGTGCCGTCGCTCTGGGTGACGCCCGATTGGCCACCGTCGAAGATGGTCCGGCCGATGACGCTGACCTGGGCCCCGGGCACGAGGTTCTCGGCCGCATCGCGCACCGTCACCACCACGCGGCCGAGGCCGTTGAGCGTGACGTTGACGGTGACGACCTCGTCCTGGTGGCCGACCGATCCTCCCGCTCGCCCGCGGTCACCGGTCGCTGGATCAGCGGCATCGATCGTGTAGCCACCGACGGGCAGGAGATCGATCCGGTAATGGCCGGCGCTGTCGCTCACGTCGCCCAGCCCCGCCTCGAGGGCGACCACCTGGACGCCGGGCGCGGGAACGGTTCCTCCGTGCCGGAACACCGTTCCCGTGATCGTCCCCGACGCGAGCAGGGTGATGTCGGCCGTCACGACCTGGCCTTCGTGCTCGACGGTCCCGCCGGCGCGGCCGGCCAGCCGCTCGAGCGCAGCCCGGGCGATGACCTGGAAGCCTCCCAGGAAGACGTTCGGGATCAGGTAGCGCCCGGCGCCGTCGGTGTGGACCGTGAAGGACCCGCCGAAGATGCTGAAGCTCTGGAAGCTGACCGAGGCGTTCGCGGCGGGGTTGCCGCTGCCGTCCCTGACCAGCCCCGTGACCGAGCCCCGGGCCAGGAACGTGACGTCCGCGACCACGACCTGGGAGGTCGCAGTCAGGTTGCCGGTGGTGCGGCCGTGATTGCCTGCGGAATCGACCGCGTCCACGGTCACCGTGCCCAGGGACACGAAGTCGAAGGCGTAGCGGCCGGCGGGGTTCGTCTGGGTAGTGAGGCCGCCCAGGGTCACGGTGACGCCGCCGCCGACCGGGGTCACGCCGTCGCGGCCGAAGACCATGCCGACGACGCTCCCCCACGGACCGAGACGCAGATCGATGTTGGCCGAACCGTCGAGCGGCAATGACCCCGTCCCGCGGGCGCGCAGCAGGGTGCGCGGGTCGAGAGCGGTGGCCACCAGCGTGCCCGTGACCATGTTGGTCACGCGGTAATGGCCGGTGGCGTCGGTGACCGTCGTGCGCACGTCGTTTCCCACGGCGAGCGTGACCTGGGCCCCGGCCACGGGCTGGCTCAGCGGGTCGGTGACGAGCCCGGTCACCGTCCCGGCGTTGGAGCCGATCTGGATCGTGCCCACGTCGGTGAGGCCGCCCGCTACCGGAGCCACCGCGTTCGAGGTGCCATCCGCGATCCGTCCGGACCGGATCAGCCGGGCGAGGACGGAGACGGGACCCAGGGCCACCGGCACCCTCGGGATCGAGAAGAAACCGGTGCCGTCGGCGGTTGCGGTGAAGACGTTGAAAGCGATGGCCGAGGCTCCGGCCGCCGGAGCACCGCCTTCGTCCACGATCCGGCCCTGCACGCTGGTCACGGCGTCGGGCACCAGCGGGTTCAGGCCCAGAGCGACCTCCAGGCCGTCGGGCAGCCCGTCGCCGTCGGTGTCGGGGTTCAAGGGGTTCGTGTGGCGGAGGAGCTCCTGCCCGTCGCTCAGCCCGTCCCCGTCGGTGTCGGCCCGCAGGGGATCGGTGCCGCGCCGGACTTCCTCGCCGTCGGGGATGCCGTCGCCGTCGGTGTCGGCCACGCGCGGGTTCGTCCCGAGGCGGAACTCCTGGAGGTTGGTCAGGCCGTCGCCGTCGCTGTCCAGCGCCGCGTCGGTGGCGTCGTTCGGGTTGAGGCCGTACGCCCGCTCGTACTCGTCGGTCATGGCGTCGCCGTCGGCGTCGTTGGGGACGAGGATGTCGATGGTCGCCGACCCGATCACTCCTTCGTTGCGGGCGGAGATGATCGCTCGGCCGCGCGCCAGGGCGGTGACGAGGCCGTCGGCCCCGACAGTCGCGATGCGCGGGTTGCTGGTCGCGTAGAAGGTGCCCTGGGACTGGGCAGTCACGTCCTTGAGGCTGCCGTCGGGGAGCAGCGCGTTGACCAGGAGCTGGGCCGTCTGGCCGCGGGTGGTGAGCTGCGAGAACGACGAGCTGACGGTCAGGGAGACCGGGATCGGATCCACTGCCCCGAAGGCGATCGGCCCCACGTCGGTCGGCAGATTCGCGGGGGTCAGGACGATGAAGCCGGACTGGCCGGTGAAGGTCGAGTTGTCCGGCCGGCGGCAGACCACCCGGACCCTGTACAAGCCCTGATCGACGGGGATGTTCGCGAAGGCAAAGGTACCGTCGTGAGCCACCTGGACCGTGCGGTTCTGGAGGCTCGCCGTGCAGTTCTCGTCGAGCTTGGGTGGCGGCGGCGGAGGCGGCGGCGAGTTGGGGTCGAGCGGGTTCGTCCCCGTGGCCACTTCGAGGCCGTCAGGAATCCCGTCGCCGTCGGTGTCGGTCTTGTGCGGATCGGTTCCGAGCTGGTACTCCTGCAGGTTCGTCAGGCCGTCCTGATCGGGGTCGGAGCCCGCGTCCGAAGGATCGGCGGGGTTGAGCCCGTGGGCGATCTCGTAGGCGTCGGGGATTCCGTCTCCATCCTGGTCGTTCGGAATGCGGACCGCAATCACGATTGAGGCCGCCAGGTTCTGGTTGACAGCGATAACGGTGACCTCGCCTCGGCTGACGCCTTGGACGAGCCCCGAGGACCCGACCGAAACGACTCCATCGGGAATCACGGAATACGAGGTGCTCGGGTCGGAAGCCAGCTCCTGCTCGGAGCCATCGGCGAAGTGGCCTCGCACGGAAAGCTGCAGGCTTCCTCCCACCAGCACAGTGCTGGCGGGAGCGCTGATGCTCAGGGAGTCCAGCGGGTTCGCGGGGGCGACGTCCCCGCTGGCCAGGCGCGACAGGGCGAACCATCCCAGCACCATCACGGCGCGCGTGGTGGCCGCCCGTGGTCTCACGGCTTCCCTGCCTTGCGCCGGGCCTCCTCATCCCATTGGATGAGGTCGAGTCGCGCCATCTCGCGGATGTCGGGATCCGGGTCGGACCTCGCCATCGTCTCCACGACGGGGCGGTACGTCGCCAGCGGAGCACCCTTCACGACGGCGGTCGGGATGTTGATCAGGGCTTCCCGGCGGATCCTGGGGTCCGCATCCTTGGCCAGCGCCAGCAGCCGGTCCACGGGATCGATGAGGATGCCGACCTGGCGACCCTGGAAGGGGACGAACGGCACCAGGCTGGCGATGCTGAGCAGCTTGAGCTGCGCATTCTCGCCCGCGGTCGCCTCGGCCACGAACCGATATCCGGCCGGCTCGTTCAACTCGGCCAGGCGCGCGGCCAGGTAGGTACGGCGGTGCGGCTCCGCCGTTTCCATGAGTTCCTTGAGGGCGGTCAGCCCTTCCTGGTCTCCCAGCCGCGCGAGGGCCAGCGCCGCGGTCTCGCGTACGAGCCGCTCCGGGTCGCTCTGGACCACCTGCTTCAGGATCGGTCGCGAGGCCTGGTCGCCGCGCAGGCCCAGGACCTCGACCGCCATCCAGCGCACGCCGAGGTCCGGGCCCGAGCGTGCGGCCCCGCGGAGGGAGGCCAGGTCCGTCTTCACTCCTTCCCGCTTGAGCATGCTCTCCAGCTCGACCCACGGCTCCGGCCTGCCCACTCGATCCGCTCCACTCGCGGCCCGGTTGCCGCCCACGACCCCCAGCGTCATGCCGATGCCGCCGAGAGCTGCCAGAGCCTGGGCGAGCCAGCGACCTCTCACTTGCATGCGGCCGGCCATCCTGCCCCCGGGGGTGCGGCATTCGCCCTCGCCCGGATCGCGGCGATGAGGGCGCTGTACATCGGATTCGAGAAGTTGTGCGCGCGGACCTCGGCACCGCTCAGATACGTCGGGACATGAGAGTTCCAGCTCGTCACCATCTTGGCGTTGAAGGCGGCGGGCGGGCTGCTCTTGCACGTGGTGCAGTTCGCAGCCCCGGCGACAAACGTCGAGAGATCATTGAACGTCGGCGTCACCATGAGGGTCCCGCCATCGGTGACGTGGAAGTTCTCGTGTGCCAGGGTGATGGAGCTGGACCAGTAGGTTCCCCGGGGAGGACCGGAGCCCGTTCCAGCCGCCGGCGGAGTGAGGTCTGTGATAATGGCCGCACACGTGAGGGGCGTGACGGCGGGGTCGTTGGCGCCGGTGACGTCGGTCCTGCCCAGCGAGTGCACGCCGAGACCGTGGTCCTCTTTCAGCTCATCGAGCCGGAAGCACCACTTCCCCCCGTCCACGCAACCCTTGTAGGTCGCGCTCAACGAGCGGCCCTGTTCCGTGTGCCCAAACTCCGTGGCGGACGGCGTCCAGGCCGACTGGGTGCGGGTCAACTTCGGGACGATGCCCGCGCAGCTCGGTCCTACTGTGACGGCCTGGGTCTTCGAGCTGGGTCCGCACGCGGCGGTGACGACCTGGCTGCCTTCGGCCGCATAGCTCACGCTGATGGACGCGCCGGTTGCGCTGGCCGGGCTCCCCCCCGGCGCCGTCCACTTGACCTTGTCGGGAGCGTTCGAGGTCGCGGTGAACGTCGCCGCCATCCCCACCGCCGCCACACACGGCCCGGTGATCGAGTTCACCTGGACGGGGTCGGCCTTGCACGCGCCGGCCATGCACTTGCCGTTGATCTCGCACTCGTTCCCGGTGTCGCAGGCGGTGCCGTCGGCGACGTTGGCGTGCTGGCAGCTCCCGTCCACGCAGGAGTCCGTGGTGCAGGCGTTCTTGTCGTCACAGCCTCCGACGCACTCCTTCTTGGGCGGCGGAGGCGGCGGGGGCGCCCCGCCCCAGCCGGACTTGGTGATCCCAAAGCCGGGGTCGGAGATGATGACCGAGCCATCCTCGCTGACGCGGGCCGGCCCCGTCGACACGAACTGCTCGATGTCGTGGTCGAACTGGAAGACTTCGATGACCTGTCCCGGGGGCAGCGCGTCCGCGTTCGGGAGCTGCACGCGGACAGGCGGGTCGAAGTGCACCCCGGCCGGCTGCAGCGTCCACACGATCCGCGGCGCCGTCCCGTAGGGAGGAGGCATCGGCACCTTGTCGGCATGGACCTGGCTCACGGTCAGGCGGCCGGTCTTCGACCCGTCGGGGAACGTGGTCGAGTGGGGGAACACGGTGAAGACCAGCCCCGGCACGCCGGGCATGGTCAGCGTGACCTCCTGGTCGCCGCCGACAACCTGCGAGCCAGCGGTATTGAGGGGAGGCAGGTAGATGGGCATGCCGATCGTGTTGTCCTGGCCGGCGATCGTCATCATCTGGAAGGCGAGGAAGGGGAACGTCTCGGGCCGCGTGCTCGTGCGCCCGTCGACGATGAGCGTGATCGTCCCCACCGGGGCGCTTCCGATCGAGAACTGTCCGTGATCGTTCGTCGTCGCCTGCAGCGGCGTGCCCACGATCTTGGCGGTGGCGTTGGGAACCGGGTGGTCCGTGTTGTCGAGAACCACCCCGCTGACCCGGGTCTGGGCGGCGGGGCCGGACGCCACACCGGTCGCCTTGAACACGACCGGGACGCCCTCCATGTTCTCGAAGGCCGCGGCCACGATGTTGTTGGAGATGCCCGGCTGCTCGGAGAGAGTCAGCGTCACCGCAGCCTTGCCGTCGCTGTCGGTCGGCATCGTGACCGTCGTCCGGCCCTCGCCGAGGTGGCCTCCCCCTTGCGCGGCGAACGTCACCGGCACTCCCGACACCGGGTTGCCGCCCGCGTCGAGGACGATCACCACGAACGGCATCGACAACGGGCTGCCGACGATGCCGACGAAGGTCTCTCCCATTACCGCCGCGGGGTTGATGTGGACAGGCGGCCCCACCGTGGCCGAGGCGCAGAACATCAGCTCGCCCACGAATCCGGGGGACGTCACGGATACCTGGTTGTTGCCCGCCCCGGTGCGGGTGCCGAGCTGGAATATCGCGCTGGCCTGGCCCCGATCGTCGCTCACGACCGAGACCGACCGGCCCTCGTCCGGGAAGGCCTTCACGACTCCGTCGGTGCGGGCGACGGTGAAGGTCACCGGCCGCCCCGGCAGCGGCCGCCCGAAGGCGTCCTGGATCGACACGACGAGCGGCTCGGGAAGCGTGGTCCCGATCATCCCTGACTGGTTGTTGCCGGACAGCATCACGATCCGCTGCTGGCCCGCCACGTCCTGGAACGTCACGTGGATGCTGGTCTGGCTCTGGTTGCCGGCCCGGTCGCGAGCCACCGCCGTGATGGTGTTGAGGCCGCGGGCGAGCAGCAGGTCGCCGACCACGAAGCTGCGGTTTGAGACCGCGGCCGGTACGCCGTTCACCGTGACCGTGGCCTGCTCGGCGTTCACGGTACCGGTCACGATGTCGTTGATCATGCCGGTGACCGTGACTTGAGCGGTGGTCAGGATCGCGCCCTCGGTGGGGGCGTCGATCCGGATCGTAGGCGCGGTGGTATCCAGCGTGACCGTGACGCTTCCGCTGCCCACGGCGCCGCCGGCGTCGGTGGCGGTGGCGGTCAGGAGGTTGTTGCCTTCCCGCAGCGGCACGCCCTCGGCCGTGAAGCTCTGGCCACCCACCACCGCCGCCACGCCGTTGACGTCGACGGACACCACGGGTCGATCGACGGTGCCCGTGACGGTCACCGGCCCCGAGCGGAAGAGCGCGAGCGAAGCCGGCGAGGTGATCGTGACCAGCAGGCGCTGCACGGCGTTGAAGTTGACGGTGATGCTCCGGGTCGCCGCGTTGCCGGCGCGGTCGAGCGATTCCACAACGATCGGGTTCGCCCCCTGGCTCAGCATGACCGGGCAGGAGAAAGACGATCCCGTCACGAGGGCCGGCATGCCATTGCAAGAGAGATGGTCCAGCCCGGAGAGGCTGTCATCGCTCGAGCCGGTGACGCTGATGGCGGATTCGCTCGTCGACGTCCCATCGGCGGGAGACGTGATGGTGAGGCTCGGCGGCGTCTTGTCCAGGCTCACGCTGGCGCTGGCGGACGAGCTGTTGCCCGCCTGGTCCGTAGCCGTGCCGGAGGCGGTCTGGTTCTCCCCGTCGTTGCTTATCGTGACCAGCGGCGGGCAGCTCTGCACCTGCGATCCCGCGTCGGAGCAGGTGAAGGTGACGGTCACGTCCGCGTTGTTCCACCCGTTGGCGTTTGGCGCGGCTGACCGCGTCGCGGTGATGACGGGCGGCGTCCGGTCGATGCGGAAGGAAATGCTGGTCGAGGCCTGGTTTCCGGCCCGGTCCACCGCGGTGCCGGGAACGCTTTGACTGCCTTCGGCCCCCACCGTGACCGGAGCCGGACACGTCGCCACCTGCGACAGGCCGTCTGCGCACGTGAAGGTCACCGTGACGTCGGTGTTGTTCCAGCCGTTCTCGTTGGCCGGCGGCGCGGCGGCCCCGCTGATCGTGGGCGGCGTCTTGTCGATGCTCACCGTCACGCTGGCCGAGGCGGAGTTGCCCGCCCGGTCGGTGGCGGTGCCCGAGACGACCTGGCCCTCGACTTCGCTGCTGACCGTGACCGGGCCGGGGCAGGAGGCGATCTGCGATCCTCCGTCGGAGCAGGTGAACGTCACGACGACGTCCGTGTTGTTCCACCCGTTGGTATTGGCTTCCGGCGAGCGCGTGGCGGTGATGACGGGCCCCGACTTGTCGATGCGGACGGTGACGCTGGTGGACGCCTGGTTACCCGCCCGATCGACCGCGGTGCCGGAGGCGCTCTGGGTCCCTTCGGCGGTCACGCTGACCGGAGCCGGACACGTCGCGACCTGCGACAGCGCGTCGGCGCATGTGAACGTGACGGTCACGTCGCTGTTGTTCCAGCCGTTGCCGTTGGCAGGCGGAGCGGCGGTCTGCGTGATCGTGGGCGGGGTCTTGTCGATGTTCAGGGTGACGCTGGTCGAGGCGCTGTTGCCGGCCTTGTCGACGGCGGTGCCGCTAACGACCCGGCCTGCCCCCTCGGCGCTGACGGTGACGGGCGGGCTGCAGCTCGCGATGCCCGAGGTCGCGTCCGCGCACGTGAACGTCACCGTCGGGTTGGCCTGGGCGGTGATCGTCGGCGCGTCGTTGTCGGTCCCGATGATCTCGACGACGATGCCGGCCCCCTGTCGGCCCCGGACCAGCACCGAGATCTGGTTGGAGGCCTGGAGCGTGACCGGCTTCTCCACGAGCTTGTCGGTCAGGTTCAGGTCCCGGGGTCCCAGGACCTGCGTGCCGTTGATCAAGATGTTCCCGCTCAGGACCCTCGGGAATTCGCCGCTCAGGCCGCCGTTGTGCACGCGGATGACGTAGGCCGCGGCAGGATTCAGGACGGAAAAGCTCTTGACGACGGGAACCGGAGTCCCGGGTCCCCGCAGGTAGGTCTCGGGCCCGAAGGCCTGGAACGTGCCGGCGGCAGCGGGCACACCGGTCGCGACGATCATGCCGCCCGCGGCGGCGATGGAGAGCAGGAGGGAGGGGGCTCTCCAGCCGGATAGAAGCCTGCACGAAGACGACACCAGTCAGTCCTCCCTTCGGGGTGCAAGCAAGACCCCGGGGCGACTCAGGCTCCCTTGAGCTCAGCAGTCCAGATTGGGAACGAAAATTAGACGAGAATGGCGCGTTGTCAAGGGTTTTTTTAATGGAGTTTTTGTCAGAACGCTCTCATGGCCGCCTCGCCACCTCGGCGAGCGCCTTGTCGAGGACGTCGGCGGCCTGGTCCGCGTCCTCGGTCGTGACCGTGAGCGGCGGCGAGATCCGCAGCACGTTGCCGTAGAGGCCGCCCTTGCCGATGATGAGGCCGTGGTCCTTGGCCGACTCCATGACCGCCGCCGCGGCCTGGGGGGCGGGTTCCTTGGTCTGGCGGTCCTTCACCAGCTCCACGCCCTGCATGAGGCCCATGCCGCGGACCTCGCCCACGAGCGCGTGCTTCTCGCCCAGGCCATCGAGCCGGGAGCGCAGGTGGCCGCCCACCACCGCCGCGTTGTCGGCCAGGCGGTCCTTCTCGATGACGTCGACGACCGCCCGGCACACGGCCATCGTCACCGGGTTGCCCCCGAAGGTGGCGATGGTCGAGCCCTTGAACGAGTCGGCGACCTCGGCACGGGCGACGGTGGCCCCGATGGGGTGGCCGTTGCCCAGGCTCTTGGCGGCGACGATGATGTCCGGCTTGACGCCGTACTGCTCGATGCCGAACCACTTGCCTCCCGTGCGCCCCCAGCCGGTCTGGACCTCGTCGGCGATGAAGAGCGCGTCGTGGCGGCGCGCGATCTCGGCCACCCGGGGGTAGTAGTCCTTCGGCGGCGTGATGAAGCCGCCGACACCCATGATCGGCTCACCGATGAAGGCCGCGGGCCGTCCCGAGGTGGTCGTCCGGATGACCTCCTCGACATCCTGCGCGCACGCCGTCCCGCAGCTCTCCGGCTTCAGGCCGAGCGGGCAGCGGTAGCAGTAGGGCGCCATCGCGTGGCGGATCGACCCGTCGTGCACGCCGCCCAGCCGCCAGTTGGCATGCGCGGTCAGCGACATGGAGAGCATCGTCCGGCCGTGATAGCCGTGGCGGAGCGCCACCACCTCCGTGCGCTGGGTGTAGACGCGCGCGGTCAGGATGGCGGTCTCGATCGCCTCGGTGCCGCTGTTGGTGAAGAAGCTCTTGGCCGGCTTGTCCCCGGGGAAGATCTCGGCCAGCTTCTCGGCCAGCTCCACGATGGGGATCGTCGGGAACAGCGTCGAGACGTGCTGGAGCGTCCGGGCCTGCTTCTCGAGGGCCGCCACCACCCGCGGCTCGCAGTGGCCGAGGGCGACGGTGACGATGCCGCCGAAGAAGTCCAGGTAACGCTTCCCGTCCGCGTCCTGCAGCCATTTGCCCTCGCCGCGAACGAAGGGCAGCGGCTCCTTGTAATAGGGCGAGAGGCCGTAGAGGTACTTGCGGTACTTCTCGTTGATCTCGGCTCGGTTCACGGGGACCTCTCTCGCTTGCGCGGATGTGGCCTCAAGGCATTCATCAACGAGTCACGCGCTCCGCGAGACACGCGCGCCCTCGACGTGGCTCTCCGACATCCGACACTCTAGCGGGGGAACTCGATCTGGGTCACCTGGTGCTCCGGCGTCTCCCCGCACTCCACCAGGCTCGTATAGCTGAGCAGGCAGACGTCCATCTTGGTGCCGGTGAGGCTCTCGCCGCGCAGGTCCAGGCTGCGGGCAACGACCATCATCTTCTTGTCGACCGAAGGCGCCATCAGCTCGCGGTGGGGGGGATCCGGCTTGAGGGACGTCGTCTTGGCACCCTCGACGAGCTTCAGCGCGTGGGGCGACGGGACCTTGACCGTGCGTGTCTCGCCATCGACATCGCGCTCGCGCTCCACGGGCTCGTACTCGATTTCCAGCGTGCTCCCGCGCAGAGGCACCATCTTCTTTCCCACCCACAGGTCCGCGCTCGAGCGGCGGCCCGCGGTGCCCTCGACCTGCGAGCCTCCCTGGGGCCAGGAGAAGTACTCGTAGGAGAGCGTCCACTGCCGCAGGGGCACGCTGCTGCCATCGGCGAAATGCACGACGATCGGCGGCCGTTCGACGCTCTCCTGCGCGGCGCAGAGCGTCGTCCCCGCCAAGACGGCCAGGGCCGCGAAGACCGTGCTAGTACATGCTCGACTTGCGTGCCTGACCGGTGTAGTCGACATAGACCGTCTTGACCTCGGTGAAGAACTCCAGCGCCGTCGGCCCCTGCTCCCGGGGACCGACGCCGGTGGCTTTCGTCCCCCCGAAGGGAAGCTGCGCCTCGCCGCCGGGAGTGCCGCTGTTGATGTGGACGATGCCGGCCTCGATGTCGTCCACGAAGCGGAAGACCGACGAGGCGTCGCGGGTGAAGATCGAGGCCGACAGCCCGTAGCGGACCTGGTTGGCGGCGGCGAGCGCTTCTTCGAACCCCTTCACCCGGATGACCGATACCACGGGCCCGAAGATCTCCTCCTGGGCGATCCGCATCGTCGGGGAGACGTGGTCGAAGACCGCGGGCTCCACGAAGTGGCCGTGGGCCAGGGCGCCCTCCTCCAGCTTCCGCCCGCCGCCGCACAGCCGGGCCCCCTCTTCCTGCCCGATGGCGATGTACTTGAGGTCGGTCTCGAGCTGTGAGCGGTCCACCGCCGGACCCATCTCCGTCGCCGCGTCGAGGCCGCTGCCCACCCTGACCCTCTTCGCCCGGGCCACCAGGCGCTCGACGAAGGCATCCGCTATACCCTCCTCGACGACGACCCGCGACGTGGCAGTGCAGCGCTGGCCGGTCGACCCGAAGGCGCCCTGCGCGCTCGACTCCACGGCCAGTTCGAGGTCGGCGTCGGAGAGGACCACCACCGGGTTCTTGCCTCCCATCTCGCACTGCACGCGGGCCATGCGGCGGGCGCCGCGGGAGTAGATCTCCGCCCCCACGTCGTTGCTGCCGGTGAAGGAGATGGCCCGCACGTCGTCATGGTCGACGAGCGCGTTGCCGACCGTGCCCCCCGACCCCAGCACCATGTTCAGCGCGCCCCGGGGCACCCCCGCCCGCTCGAAGATCGAGACGACGGCGCTGGCCGTCTCGGGCGTCAGCGTGGCCGGCTTGAAGACGACCGTGTTGCCGCTGACGAGGGCGGGGGCCATCTTCCAGACCGGGATCGCGACCGGGAAGTTCCAGGGCGTGACGCACACGACGACACCCAGCGGCTGCCGGACGGTGTAGCAGAAGTTGCTCGGCAGCTCGGAGGGGACCGTCTGCCCGCCGATGCGCCGGCCCTCGGCCGCGATGTACTCGAGGATGTTGATCGTGCGCTGGATCTCGCCCAGCGACTCCTTGACCGTCTTGCCTTGCTCGCGCGTGAGCAGCCGGGCGACCTGCTCCTTCTCCGCGTCCATGATCGCCATCGCCTTGAACAGGATCGCGCCCCGCCTGGGAGCGGGAGTCGAGCGCCAGGCCGGCCAAGCCGCCCGCGCGGCCGCCACCGCGCGCCTCGCGTCCTCGGCGGTCGACAGCGGCACCTGGCCCAGCACCTCCCGCGTGTCGGCGGGATTCAGGTTCGGCGTGGTGCGGGCGGACTCGGAGGCCACCCACTCCCCGCCGATGAAGTTGCGGTAGACCTGGCCGCCGCCCTGGGCGCGGGGATCGGGACGGGCGCCGGCGGCGCTCACGGCTGCACCAGCGGAGCGTAGGCGTCGGGGCGGCGGTCGCGGAAGAACTGCCACACCGCGCGCACCTCCTCGATCAGGTCGAGGTTGAGGTCGGCCGCGACGACGGCATCCCGGTCCCGCGGCCCTTCGGCCAGGATCTTTCCCCGGGGATCGCAGAAGTAGCTCTGGCCGTAGAACTCGCCGATCTTCCACGG
>QHVM01000083.1 GCA_003223555.1 Acidobacteriota bacterium
CGACGACCCCGTGCGGCGGGAGATGGAGGAGCTGGCCCGGCAGCGGAAGTTCCCCATCGTCGGCCCGCTCGTCGGCCGGCTGCTCCAGGTGCTGACCCGGGCCATCGGCGGCCGGAAGGTGTTCGAGCTGGGCTCCGGCTACGGCTATTCCGCCCTCCACTTCGCCCGCGCGGTGGGCGAGGCGGGTGTTGTCCACTGCACGGAGCTGTCGGAGGAGAACGTGCGCCTGGCGGAGGGCTTCCTCGGCCGGGCCGGTGTCTGGAGCCGCGTGCGCTACCACCGCGAGGAGGCCACCGCAGCTCTCCGGCGCGAGGGCGGCCCGTGGGACGTCGTCTACAACGACATCGACAAGGAAGGCTATCCGGACGTGGTGGACCTCGCCTACGCCCGCCTGAGGCCGGGGGGACTGTTCATCAGCGACAACGTGCTGTGGTCGGGGCGGGTGCTGGAGGGAGAAAGTGACGGCTCGGCGGCCACCCAGGGCATCGTGGAGTTCACCCGGCGGCTGTTCGCCCATCGCGGCTTCCTCACCGCCGTCAACCCCACCCGGGACGGCGTGGCGGTGGCGCTGAGGATCTGAGGGCGCGATCTCGCGGTCCCCGCTACTCCTCCCGCGTCCGGCAGGTGCCGTTGCCGCAGGTCTTCAGCAGCTCGAGCTGTTGCTCGAGCCGACGCCGCCTCGACAGGTAGGCCGGATCGTCGTGGCGGCTGGCGACCTGGAACGGATCGACCTCCCGGTGGAGGTCGTACAGCTCGCGGGCGACCACCATGCCCGTCAGGTTGGTGGTCTCGCTGTAGACGAGATCCGACAGGTCCCCATCGGCGCCGGTGCGCACGGCGAAGAAGGGCGGGACGACGGACAGCCCGTCGGCGAGGTCGGGATCGTCGGCGGCCCGCTCTTCGGCCCGGGGCGGGTAGGCGGCCAGGAAGCGCTTGCGCCAGGACCGGGCCGTCCCTTCGAGGAGCGGCAGCAGAGACCGGCCGTCCATGACGAGGCGCGGCGCCGACCCGGCGAGGGCGGCGATGGTCGGGGCGAGATCGTTGTTGAGGACGATCTCGTCGTCGACCGCCATCGGGCGGTGGACACGCGGCACGCGCAGGAGCAGCGGCACCCGGATGGATTCTTCGTACCCGAGGGTCTTCGCCTCCCACCGGTGCCGGCCGAGCAGGAAGCCATTGTCGGACGTGAAGACGAATGCCGTGCGGGGCAGCTCCCCGATGGCGCGCAGGGCCCCCCCGACCCGGCCGACGAGGTCGCCCACCGCGCGCAGCGACGCGATGCGCTGGTTGTAGAGGGTCGCGATCGCCGTCTCGTCCAGAAGCGGGAGGGCCTGCATCCAGGCCGGCTTGTCGCTCATGTCGGCCTCGTTGAAGGAGGGCGGCTCGGGCAGGGGCAGGGGCGGCGTCCCCCGATGGCGCGGGGCCGCGCGGACCCCCTCGACCCCGCAGAACCTCTCCCCGTGCGGGGCCAGGGGAGCGACGTTGAGGAAGAACGGCCGGGAGTCGGCCCCGGCGCGGCCGGCGAGGACGAAGCGCTCGGCCAGGGCGGCCAGGACGTCGGTCTGATAGTCCTTCACCGGCCGGTGTCCGTGGTGGACCACGTGCCCGTTGTCGCTCAGGTCGTAGTCGTACATGCAGTAGGTGGAAGGACCGACGAGCGCCTGCCAGTCGTCCCATCCGCGCGGAACCAGCGTCCCGTCGACGTAGCCGTTCAGGTACTTGCCCACCTGGCCCGTGCGGTATCCGGCCGCCTGCAGCCAGAGGGCGAGGTTGTTGTCGCCGAAGGCGCGCATGAACCCGGCGAAGCCGCCGCGCGTCCCGCTGTTGCGCACCACGCCGTGGTTGTGCGGGTAGAGGCCGGTGAGGTAGGTCGAGCGCGACGGGCAGCACAGCGACTCCGAGACGAACGACTGGCGGAACTCGGTGCCCCGCGCGAAGAGCCGGCGGATGTGGGGCAGCAGCCCCGCCTCGAGCGCGGCGTGGAAGGAGACGCTGTCGAGGTCGTCCGTCATCACGACGACGATGTTCGGCCGCGAGCCGTCCGCCGCGGTCTCCGGGCCGCGGCCGGCGCTTCCTCCGCCCCCGGCCGCGGCCGGCGCGGCGAGCATCAGCGACAAGGCGATCGTCCTCGACCGTTGCGTCATGCGATTGACGGCCCGAGGGCGGGAAAGCTACCCTCCGCCGGCGGAGCGGGCAAGCCTCGCCGGGTCCCCGATTGAAGACGGCTCTCGCCGGCTCGGCCGTCGCGCTCCTGATCCTGGCCGGCGGGTTCTTCTTCCTGGCCGCCCCCGAGACCGAGCGGCAAGCCAATCGGCTGATCCCGCGGCCGTCCTCCGTCGTATCGGAGGCCGCGCGGCGCCTCCACACAAGGCTCCTCGTCGCCGACCTCCATGCGGACACGCTGCTGTGGGGCCGGGACCTCCTGGAGCGCTCCCGGCGCGGCCACGTCGACGTCCCTCGCCTGCGGGAGGGCAACGTCGCGCTCCAGGCCTTCACGGTCGTGACCAAGACGCCCCGCCACCTGAACATCGAGAGCAACGACGAGCGCAGCGACAACATCACCCTGCTGGCCATGGCCGAGTGGTGGCCGGTTCGGACCTGGTTCAGCCTGAAGGAGCGCGCCCTCTACCAGGCGCGCAAGCTCGACCACTCGGCGGCCCGGTCGGAAGGCCGGCTGACGGTCGTCCGGAGCCGGTCCGACCTCGCCGGCTACCTGCGGCGCCGGCGCGCGGAGAAGGAGATCACCGCCGGCCTGCTCGGACTGGAAGGAGCGCACGCGCTGGAGGGCGACCTGGCCAACCTCGACCTCCTGTTCCAGGCGGGATTCCGCATGGTCGGCCTGGTCCATTTCTTCGACAACGACCTCGGCGGATCCGCCCATGGCCGGGCCAAGGGAGGGCTGACCGACAAGGGCCGCGACCTGGTGCGGCGCATGGAGGAGCGGAAGGTCCTGCTGGACCTCGCCCACGCTTCGGAGCGCACGATCCGCGATGCGCTGGCGGTGGCCACCCGGCCAGTGGTCGTCTCCCACACCGGCGTGAAGGGGACCTGCGACAACGTGCGCAACCTCGACGACGACGCGCTGCGCGGCATCGCCCGGACCGGCGGCCTGGTGGGCATCGGCTACTGGCAGACGGCGGTCTGCGGCACGGACGGCCGCGCGGTGGCCCGCGCCATCCGCTACGCGGCGGCCGTGGCGGGAATCGACCACGTCGCCCTCGGGTCCGACTTCGACGGCGCGGTGGCCGAGCCCTTCGACACCACCGGCCTCGTCGAGATCACCGACGCGCTGCTCGGCGAGGGCTTCAGCGAAGGCGATGTGCAGAAGGTCATGGGCGGCAACGTGCTCCGCCTGTTGTCGGAGACGTTGCCCTGACGCCCGATCTAGGCGGAGATCTCGAACGACGTCGTGAAGGCGATGTCCGGCCGCAGGGAGTGCCACACCGAGCAGTACTTCTCCCGGGAGAGGGCGATCGCGCGCTCGACGCGCTCCGACGGCACCGCGCCCCGCACGAGGAAGCGCAGGTCGACCGTCACCAGCCGGTGGGGCTCCTCGCGGGCGCGCTCGGCGTCGAGGCGGGCGCGGAGGCCCTTCAGCTCGAGGCGCCCCTTGCGGAGGATGTGCACGACGTCGCTCGCCATGCACCCGGCCAGCGACAGGGCCAGGGCCTCGACGGGGGAGACCGCGGATCGCGAGTCGCCGTCGAGGCTCATCGCCCGCTCTCCGGCCCACCCGCGGAAGCGCATCCCGCCCTCCCACTCCATCTCGACCGCCAGGCCGGGACGCGGCTCGCTCGCCATCGACGGCTAGCCCCGCAAGGACATCAGGCGCTCTATGCGTTTCTCCAGCGGCGGGTGCGTGCTGAACAGCCCCGCCAGGGAACGACCCGACAGCGGGTTCACGATGAACAGGTGGGCGGTGGCCGGATCGGCGCTGCGCATGGGGATGCGCTCGGCCGCGGCCTGGAGCCGCCGGAGGGCGTTCGCGAGGCCCTCCGGGTGGCCCACCAGGCGCGCCCCGGACGTGTCGGCCTCGTACTCGCGCGACCGGCTCACCGCGAGCTGGATGAGCATGGCGGCGAGGGGCGCGAGGAGGAGGGTCAGGAGCATGACGAGCGGGTTGCCCCCTTCGTCGTCGCGGTCGCGGCCCAGGGGCATGAAGTAGGCCATGTGGGCGACCCAGGTGATCGCCCCGGCGAGGGTCGCCGCTACGGTGGAGGTGAGCGTGTCGCGGTTGATCACGTGGGACAGCTCGTGGGCCAGCACGCCTTCCAGCTCGTCGCGGCTCATCGCGCGCAGGATCCCCTCCGTGGCCGCCACCGCGGCATGCGAAGGGCTGCGGCCGGTGGCGAAGGCGTTGAGCGCCGGATCGGGGATGACGTAGAGGCGCGGCATGGGAATGCCCGCCCGGGCAGCCAGACCGTCGACGATCGCGTACAGCTCCGGCGCCTCCTGCGGTCCCACCGGCTGGGCGCGGTAGGAGGCCAGCACGATCTTGTCGCTCCAGAACCAGGCCGCGAAGTTCATCACCGCGGCGAAGAGCAGGGCCACGGTGATGCCCGAGCGGCCGCCGATCGCCTCGCCGACGAGGAGCAGCAGGGCGGTCATGGCCGCCAGGAGGACGGTCGTCTTCATCGTGTTCATGATCGAAACTTAACCCCCGCGTCCTCCGCGGGCAAGCGGCCCTACTTGCCGGGCGCGGTCCAGCCGCAGACGTCGCAGCGGGTGGAGGCGGCGGGGATGAGGCTGCCGCAGGCCGGGCACTGCATGTTGGCCGCGGGGACGCCGCCGTCCTCCGCGGTGGCGGCGGGGGCCGGCCCCTGGGGAGAATCGCGGGTCTCGGCCAGGTAGACGTCGAGGGCGTTCTCCGCGTGCAGCTCGGTGAAGCCGCAATCGGCGCACACCCGGGCCCGGAGGTGCGCAAGCAGGCCGGAAGCCCCCGCCGCGGTGACCGGCACCGGGGGTGAGATCCGTTCCGAGCCGCACTCCCGGCACTTGTGCTCCATCGCCCCCGGCCGCCCCGCGGGCTGAGCCTAGCACGGCTTGACACTCCCTCGGCGGCTCTTCTAGAATCCGCCTTTGGCGCTGGAAGTCGACATGTTCTCCCGCACGCAGACCGCGACCACCGACCGAAGGGCGGCCTCCGTGCGTCGCTGGCGTCCGATCTTTCACCGCTACCACCGCACGTAGCGGCGCAGCCGGGAGGCCCGGCCGCGCGGCGGAGCGGGTTTCCTGGAGAGATCGGACGGCAGTGAGGCCTCTTCAGGGAACCCTGAAGAGGCTTTTTCATTTGGACCGTCGGGATTCGAGCGCATGACCCAGATCTGCGTCAGCCTGACCGAGGAGACGA
The DNA here is from genome assembly GCA_003223555.1 of Acidobacteriota bacterium. Taxonomy (GTDB): domain Bacteria; phylum Acidobacteriota; class Vicinamibacteria; order Fen-336; family Fen-336; genus AA32. The sequence continues at coordinate 5,351 of QHVM01000083.1, forward strand.
CCGCCGGGGTCGTCGAGCGCATGGCCGATCTGGCCGGCATCGCCGACCTGTTCGAGGTGCGGGCCGACTTCGTCCTGGACCTCGACCTGCTCACCATCCTGCGCGGGCGGACCCGTCCCATCCTGCTCACCTGCCGGGCCGCCTCGGAGGGGGGACGCCTGGCCGACGACGACCCCCGGCGGCGGATGACGCTGCTGGAGGCGGTCAAGCGCGGCTTCGACTACGTGGACGTCGAGTACCGCAGCGCCTTCGTGGACGTGATGGTGGAGAAGGCCGGCCGCGGCCTGGTCGTCTCCTACCACGACCTGAAAGGCACCCCGGAGGACCTCGACGGCTTCTACGCCGCCATGCGCGAGCGCGGGGCCGACGTGGTGAAGATCGCCGTCACCCCGCGCTCGATCCGGGACGTGGGGCGCCTGCTCGACTTCGCCGCCCGCACCGCGGCCGCCGGAGGTCCGCCCCTGGTCCCCATCGCGCTGGGACCGCTCGGCGTCGTGACCCGCATCGCGGCCGGGCGGTGGGGAGCGCCCTTCACGTTCGCCTCGGCGGCGCGCGGCGCGGAGACTTCCCCCGGCCAGATCCCGGCCGCCGAGATGGCCGACCTGTACCGGGCCCGCGACGTCAACCCGCTGACGAAGGTCTTCGGCGTCCTCGGCACGGACGTCGTCTGGAGCCTCTCGCCGGTCCTGCACAACCGGGCCTTCGAGGCGCGGCGGCTCGACGCCGTCTACGTGCCCCTGCAGGCCGACTCCCTGGAGGGCTTCCTGGAGGCGCTGCCCGCCCTGGCCCTCTCCGGCTTCAGCGTCACCCGGCCCTTCAAGGTGGACATCGTGCCCCACCTGCAGGAGGTGGAGGAGCCGGCCGCCCTCAGCGGAAGCGTCAACACCGTGGTCGTCCACGACGGCGCCCTGCGCGGGTCCACCACCGACGGCATCGGCGTCCTGGCTCCCCTCAAGAAGCGGCTCGACGTGAAAGGACGCGCGGTCGTGATCCTCGGTGCGGGGGGCGCCGCCCGGGCGGCCGCGCTGGCCCTCAAGCGCAAGGGAGCCCGGGTCACGCTCGTGGCCCGCCGGAGCGGGCAGGCCGCGTCGGTGGCCTCCGCCCTCGGCTGCGCCCACGCCGGGCTGCCGGATCTGCCTCGGCTCGCCTGGGACGTGCTCATCAACGCGACCCCGGCGGGGTCCGCCGCCCATCCCGACGAGAGCCCGTTCCCCGCGAAGCACCGGCCGGGCACGGTGGTGCTGGACATGGTCTACGAGCCGCTGGAGACGCGCTTCCTGCGCGACGCGCAGCAGGCGGGCTGCACGATCATCGACGGCCTCGAGATGCTGCTCGCCCAGGCGGTGGCGCAGTTCGAGACCTGGACCGGTCTCGAGGCCCCGCTGGACGTGATGAAGTCGGCCGCGCTCTTCCTGGCCCAGGAGCAGGAAGCGTGAGCGCCGGCCGCTACTCGCGCCAGGAGCTTTTCGCTCCCATCGGCCCCGAGGGGCAGGCCCGCCTGCGCCGCGCGCGGGTGGCCGTCGTCGGCTGCGGCGCCCTCGGCTCCACGCTGGCCGAGATGATGGTCCGCTCCGGCGTGGGCGCGCTCACCGTGATCGACCGGGACTACGTCGAGGAGTCCAACCTCCAGCGCCAGTCCCTCTTCGACGAGGAGGACGCGGAGCGCGGCCTGCCCAAGGCGGCGGCGGCGGAGAGGCGGCTGAAGCAGGTCAACTCCGAGGTGGCGGTGCGGGGCGTCGTGGCCGACCTCGCGGCCGACAACGCGGCCGAGCTGCTGCAGGGGGCGGACCTGGTCCTCGACGGTACCGACAACTTCGAGACGCGTTTCCTCCTCAACGACGTGTGCGTGAAGGGCGGCGTGCCTTGGGTCTACGGGGCCTGCGTCGGATCGTACGGGCTGGCCCTGCTCGTCCGGCCACGGGTGAGCCCCTGCCTGCGCTGCGTGCTGGAGGAGATGCCGGGCCCGGGCGGGCCGACCTGCGACACGGTGGGCGTGGTCGCCCCTGTCGTGCACGTGGTGGCGGGAGTGCAGGCGGCCGAGGGGTTGAAGCTGCTCTCCGGCCGCACCTCAGACCTGCTGCCGGGCGTGGTGAGCGTCGACCTGTGGCGGGGACGGTTCGAGGTCATGGACCTCGGCGGTCGCGCGCCGTGGTGCCCGGCCTGCACGGAGGGCCGGTACGACTACCTGGAGGCCGGGACGGGGACCGGCTCCGCCGTCCTGTGCGGCCGCGACGCGGTGCAGGTGCGTCCGCCGCGGGGGACGCGCGTGGACCTGCCGGCCCTGGCCGGCCGGCTGTCGGCCTCCGGCGACGTGGCGGCCAACGAGCACCTCGTCCGCTTCCGCGCGCCGGGAGCGGAGATGGTCGTCTTCGGCGACGGCCGCGCGATCGTCAAGGGCGTGAAGGATGCCGCCCAGGCCCGCTCGCTCTACGCCCGCTACGTGGGGAGCTAGGGCCATGAACGGCGTGTCGCACCGGCTGGTGCAGGTCCCCCCGGGCGTGCAGTGCTTCGTGGGCGACGAAGCGCGGCGACGGCGGCAGATCGAGGCCGACGTGATCGCGGTCTTCGAGGGCTGGGACTATGAGGAGATCATCCCGCCGCTCTTCGACTACGCGGACGTGTTCTCCAGCCGGGCCCTGCTGCCCAAGACCTATTCCTTCGTGGGTCGCGACGGAAGCCTTCTCGCACTCCGTCCCGACTTCACGAGCCTGCTGGCCAAGATCGCCGCCGGCCGGCTGGCCGGCCGGCCCGCGCCGATCCGTCTCTATTACTCCGGGGAGGTCCTGCGCTACGAGCCGCCCCGGGCGGGGAGGCAGAGCGAGCTGTTCCAGATGGGGCTCGAGCACCTCGGCGGGGAAGCTCGCGCCGCCGACGCCGAAGTGCTCGCCATCGCGGCCGAGTGCCTCGACGGGCTGGGCGTGCGCGGCTTCGTCCTCGCCCTCGGGCACGTGGGCGTCTTCGGCGGGCTGCTGGCGGGGGTGGACCTCGATGCGGCGACGCTCGAGCGGCTGCGGGAGCGGGTGGAGGCGAAGGACCCGGCGGGGGTCCGCGACGCCCTGCCGTCCGGCCGGTTGCCGGAGCGGATCGCCGAGGCGCTGGTCCGGCTCGCGACGCTCTCCGGGGATGCGGGGGTCCTGGCCGATGCCGAGCAGGACCTGTCGTTCTGCCCTCCCGCCCGCGCCGCGCTGGCCGAGCTGACGCAGGTGATCGAGACGCTGCAATCCGCGGGACTCGGGCCCGGCCTCACGGTGGACCTGTCGGAGGTACGGGGCCTCGACTACTACACCGGCCTCGTGTTCCGCGCCTACGCGCCGGGCCTCGGCTTCGAGGTCGGAGGGGGAGGGCGCTACGACACGCTGCTGGCCCGCTTCGGGCGGCCCATGCCCGCGGTCGGCTTCATGCTCGGCCTCGACCGCCTCGCTCTCCTGCTCGAGCGGCAGGGAGCGCGGCCGTCCGCGCCGCCGTCGCCGGCGGAGGTCGTGGGCGGCGGGGGTCTCGGGCGGGCCCTGGAGCGCGCCCGAGGCAAGCGGGCGGCCGGGACGCGCGTGCGGTTCGAGGGACGCCCGTGAGCCTGACCATCGCCCTCTCGAAGGGCAAGCTGCTGGCGGGCACGGAGGAGCTGTTCCTCCGCGCGGGGCTGCCGTTCCCGGCCCGCGAGGGCCGGCGGCTCGTGGTGCCGGTCGACGGGCTCCGCTTCCTGCTCGTGAAGGACATGGACGTCCCGACCTACGTCGAGCACGGCGTCGCCGACTGCGGCGTGGCCGGCCGCGACGTCCTGCTGGAGTTGGAGCCGGACGTCTACGAGCCGGTGGACCTCGGCTTCGGCCGCTGCCGGCTGGTGGTGGCCCGGAAGCGGGGAGCCGCCGCCGCGGCGGCGGCGTCCACCGTGCGCGTGGCGACCAAGTACCCGCGCGTCGCCTCCGCCCACTTCCTCGAGCGCGGCCGCTCCGTGGAAGTGGTGAGGCTGGCCGGATCGGTGGAGCTGGCGCCCGGCCTGGGACTGGCCGACTGCATCGTGGACGTGGTGGAGACGGGGCGGACGCTGGCCGAGAACGGCCTGGAGGTGGCGGAGGAGGTGGCGGCCTCGTCGGCCCGGCTCATCGTCAACCGCGCCAGCTACCACGCGCGGCGGGACGAGATGTCGCGCCTGCTGGGCGCGATCGCGAAGGCGAGGACCGCGTGAGGGTCGTGCGCTACGGCACGGCGGCCTGGCGGCGCTACCGCGAGGCTCGTCCGCGCGCCGGCCCGGCCCCGCCCGCCGTGGAGAGGGCCGTGGCCTCGATCCTCCGCCAGGTGCGGCGGGAGGGAGACGGCGCCCTCGTCCGGCTCTCGGCCCGCTTCGACGGGGTCCGGGTGCCGGCGCCGGAGCTGCGCGCCGCGCCAGCGGCGATCCGCGCGCTGGCCGGTCGGGCCGAGCCGGCCGTCGTCGCGTCGCTGCGCGCGATGGCGGCCCGGATCGAGGCCTACCACCGCCGCCAGCGTGACCGCGGCTTCCGCTTCCACCTCCGCGACGGCTCGCTCCTCGAAGAGCAGGTGAGGGCCCTCGACTCGGTCGGGCTCTACGTCCCGGGCGGCGCGGGCGCCTATCCCTCCTCGGTCCTGATGAGCGCGATCCCGGCCCGGGTGGCGGGCGTGCCCCGGATCCAGGTCGCGACGCCGCCCCGCACGCTGGAGGCGAGCCCGGTCGTGGCGGCCGCCCTGGTGCTCGTGGGCCTCGAGGGCTCCGTCTTCCGCGTCGGCGGCGCCCAGGCCGTGGCCGCGTTCGCCTTCGGCACGCGCACCGTCCCCGCGGTGGCCAAGGTCGTCGGTCCCGGAAACGCGTTCGTCGCCGAGGCCAAGCGGCAGGTGCGGGGGACGGTGGAGATCGACCAGCAGGCCGGGCCGAGCGAGGTGGTCGTCCTCGCCGACGAGACGGCCGATGCGGCCTGGGTGGCGGCCGACCTCCTGGCCCAGGCCGAGCATGGAAGCGGCGACGAGGCGGCCGTGCTCGTCACTCCCTCGGCGGCGCTGGCCGTCGAGGTACGGCGCCGGGTGGCCGCGGGCCTCGGCTCGGTCGCCAACGCCGCGGCCGCCCGGCGCGCGCTGGCGCGGTACGGCGCGGTGGTGCTGGTGCGCGACCTCGACGAGGCGGTGGCGGCCGTCAACGAGCTGGCGCCCGAGCACGCCGAGCTGATGGCGCGCGGCGCCGCGCAGCAGGCGCCGAAGATCGTGGCCGGAGCCGTCTTCGTGGGGCCGTGGGCTCCGGTGGCGGTCGGGGACTACGGGATCGGGCCCAACCACATCCTGCCCACCGGCGGCACCGCGCGGCGCTCCTCGCCGCTCTCCGTGCGGGACTTCCAGCGGCGGCAGAGCCTGGTGCGGATGACGCGATCCGGGCTGCGGCGGGCGGCGCCGGGCATGGTACGGGTCGCGACGGCCGAGGGGTTCCCGGGCCATGCGGAGAGCCTGCGGATACGGCTGAATAGATGACGATGGAGCCCCTGCGCCACATCAAGCCGTCCGTGCGGTCGATCGCCGCCTACACGCTGGCCGCCCGCCCGGCCGCGGTGAAGCTCAACCAGAACGAGAACCCCTACGACCTGCCCGACGCGGTGAAGGAGCGCGTGGTGCAGAAGGCGCTGGCGCGGCCGTGGGCGCGCTATCCGGAGTTCGATCCCCGCGAGCTCATCGAGCAGCTGGCCGCCTTCGCCGGCTGGAGACCGGACGGCGTCCTGGCCGGCAACGGCTCGAACGAGCTGATCGAAGCGTTGCTGCTGGTGACGGTGGGACCGGGGACGCGGGTCGTCATACCGGAGCCGACCTTCACGCTCTACGCCCTCCTCACCAGGGTCCTGGGCGGTGAAACGATCCGCGTGGGACTGGGCCCCGAGCTGGAGTACCAGCCGGAAGAGCTGCGGAGGGTGCGCCGCGAGCTTTCGGCGCCGCTGACCGTGGTGTGCTCGCCCAACAACCCGACCGGCGGCCTGCTCGCCGCCGACGAGCTGGCGCGGCTCTGCGAGGAGGCGGACGGGCTCGTGGCCGTGGACGAGGCCTACCACGAGTTCTCCGGCCAGTCGGCCGTGCCGCTCCTCGCGCGGCATCCCAACCTCGTCGTCCTGCGGACGTTCTCGAAGGCCATGGCCCTGGCCGGCCTGCGGGTCGGGTACCTGCTGGCGTCGCCCGAGATCGTCCGGGAGGTCAACAAGGCGCGCCTGCCCTACAACCTCGACTTCTTCTCCGAGGCGGCGGCGCTGGCCGCGCTCGCGGAGTGGCCGGTCCTGCGGGCCAACGTCGAGAAGATCGTCGGCGCCCGCGACGACCTGCTCCACCGCCTCTACCGCATCCCCGGCGTCCGCCCGTATCCCTCGAAGGCCAACTTCATCCTGCTCGAGCTGGCGGAGGCCGATCCCCGGACGGTGTTCGAGTCGGTGTACCGCCGCGGCGTGCTCGTGCGGGACGTGACCTCCTACCCGCGGCTCCAGCGCTGCCTGCGGGTGACGGTCGGCTCCGAGGCGGAGAACGAGACCTTCCTCTCCGCGCTCCGGCACGCCCTCGAGGAGCGGCGGTTCGCGAGGGCATGATGGCGGCGCGGCAGGCCTCGATCGAGCGCAAGACGCGCGAGACGGACATCCGCCTGCGCCTCGGACTCGACGGCGAGGGAAGGAGCCGCATCGCCACCGGCATCGGCTTCTTCGACCACATGCTCACCGCATTCGCGACCCATGGCCGCTTCGATCTCGACCTGCGCTGCCGGGGCGACCTCGACGTCGACGCCCACCACAGCGTCGAGGACGTGGGGATCGTGATCGGACAGGCCCTGCGCCAGGCGCTGGGGGAGAAGAAGGGGATCGTGCGCTTCGGCCACGCGTACGTGCCGCTCGACGAGGCGCTCTCCCGCTGCGTGGTCGACCTCTCCGGCCGCCCGTACCTCCACTACGACGTGACGTTCAAGGCGAGGCAGATCGGGGCCATGCCCACCGAGCTGTTCGAGGACTTCTTCTGGGCCCTGGCCGACCACGGCCGACTGAACATCCACCTCGAGGCCATCCGCGGCCGCAACGCGCACCACGTCGCGGAGACCCTCTTCAAGGCCGTCTCGCGCGCCCTGGCCATGGCCGTGGCCCGTGACCCGAGAGTGAAGGGGATACCCAGCACAAAGGGCTCTCTATGAACGCCGTTGGAGCGCCCGCAGGTCGGACCTCCATGCCGCCCGAGCGGAATCCACTTCCGCGAGGGCGGAACATCGATGGAGGTGTCCGACCGAGGACGCGGATTTCAGGCCCGACGCCGCGCGCTGGCTTTGGCGTCGGGCCGCGTTCAAATTGAAGATGATTGCCATCGTCGACTACGGCCTCGGGAACCTGGGCAGCGTGACCAAGGGCTTCCGTCACTCGGGCGCCGGGACCCGGCTCACGGGCGACCCCGACGAGCTGCGCTCGGCCTCCGCGCTCGTCCTGCCCGGAGACGGCGCCTTCGGCGCCACCATGGACGAGATCCGCCGCCGCGGCCTCGTGTCGCCCATCGAGGACGCGGTCGCGCGCGGCGTGCCGGTGCTGGGGATCTGCATCGGCATGCAGGTCCTCTTCGAGGAGAGCGAGGAGCACGGCCGGCACGTCGGCCTCGGGCTCCTGCCCGGGCGCGTGCGCCGCCTGCCCGCCGGCCGGCCCGTCCCCCACATGGGCTGGAACGTCCTGCGGCCGAGGCGGGTCCATCCGCTGCTCGACGGGATCGCCTCCGGGGACTACGTCTACTTCGTGCACTCGTACTACTGCGAGGCCGCGCCGGCGGTGGTGCTGGCCGACACCGACTACGGCCTGGATTTCCCGGCCGTCGTCGGCCGCGGCTCCGTCCTCGGCATGCAGTTCCACCCCGAGAAGAGCCAGGCGGTGGGCCTGCGGCTCCTCGACAACTTCGTCCGCCTGTGCGGGGGAAAGGCAACCGTCACCGAAACGGCCGCGGTCACGGAGAGGCGGCCGTGATCGTGGTCGCCGCGATCGACGTGCGGGGCGGCCGGGTGGTCCGCCTGAAGCAGGGCGAGCTTCGGGAGGAGCAGGTCTACGGGTCCGATCCCGCCGAGGCCGCCCGGCGGTGGGAGGCGGAGGGCGCGACGCGCCTGCACCTGGTCGACCTGGATGCCGCGATCTCCAGCCGGCCGCAGTTCGCGGCGATGGAGAAGGTCATCGCGGCGGTAAAGGTTCCCGTCGAGGTGGGGGGAGGCCTGCGCGCGCTGGAAGACGCGATGCGATACCGCGACCGCGGCGCCGACCGCGTCATCTTCGGCACGGCGGCCGTGGCCAACCCCGGCGTGGTGCAGGAGGCCGTGCGGCTCTGGCCGCAGGCGGTGGCGGTGGCCCTCGACGCCCGCGACGGGCGGGTGGCCGTGGCGGGCTGGAAGGAGATCACCACCCTCACGGCCGTCGAGCTGGCCCGGCAGGTCAAGGCCTGGTGCGTGCCGCGGATCCAGTACACCGACGTCGTGCGCGACGGGACGCTGGTGGGGCCGAACCTGGCCGGCGTCGAGGAGCTCGCCCGCGCGAGCGGCCTGCGCGTCACCGCCGCCGGCGGCTTCTCGTCGCTGGAGGATCTGCGCCGGCTGCGGCCGCTGGAATCGGTGGGGGTCGACGAGGTCGTGCTGGGAAAGGCGCTCTACGAGAAGCGCTTCACCCTCGCCCAGGCCGCGGAGGCGGTGCGCTGATGCTGGCCAAGCGCCTCGTGCCCTGCCTGGACGTGGACCGCGGCCGCGTCGTCAAGGGAGTGCGCTTCGTGTCCCTGCGGGACGCCGGCGACCCGGTGGAGTGCGCGGCCCGCTACGATGCGGAAGGGGCGGACGAGCTGGTCTTCCTCGACATCACGGCCTCCGCCGACGCGCGGCCGATCGTCATCGACATGGTGCGGCGGGTGGCCGACTCGGTGTTCCTGCCCTTCACGGTGGGGGGCGGCGTGCGCTCGGTCGAAGACGCCGACGCGCTGCTGCGGGCGGGGGCGGACAAGGTGGCGGTCAACACCGCCGCCGTCGAAGACCCCCTCCTCGTCGAGCGGCTGGCCCGCCGTTTCGGCTCCCAGGCCGTCGTCCTGGCCGTCGACGCCCGGAGGCGACCCTCCCGGTCCACTGCGGCCGGCGCGAAGCCCGCCTACGAAGTGTTCGTGCACGGCGGGCGGACGCCCACCGGCCGCGACGCGGTGGCGTGGGCGCAGGAAGAGGCCGAGCGTGGGGCGGGCGAGATCCTGCTCACCAGCATGGACCGCGACGGGACCAAGGACGGGTTCGACCTCGCCCTCACCCGCGCAGTGGCCGAGGCGGTGGCGGTGCCGGTGGTGGCTTCCGGCGGATGCGGGAGCGTCGAGCACATGGCCGCCGCGCTGACCGAGGGAAAGGCGAGCGCCGCGCTGGCCGCCTCGGTCTTCCACTTCGGGGAGATCCGGATCCCCGAGGCGAAGGCCCGGCTCCGGGCGGCGGGCGTCGAGGTGCGGCCGTGACCGTGGTCATGCCCGGATCGCTGGCCTTCGACGCGGCCGGCCTGCTCCCGGTCGTCGTCCAGGAGGCCGGCAGCGGCGACGTGCTCATGGTGGCCTGGGCGAACCGGGAGGCGCTCGAGCGCACCGCGGAGACGGGGCTGGCCCACTTCTGGAGCCGCAGCCGCGGCGCGCTGTGGCGCAAGGGCGAGACTTCCGGCCACCAGATGAGCGTGCGCGAGATGCGGGCCGACTGCGATCGCGACGCCCTCCTCATGGTCGTCGATCCGGCCGGCCCGGCCTGCCATACGGGGAGCCGCACGTGCTTCGGCGACGACAGCGCGACCGCGGCCGGCATCCTGGCCGAGCTGGAGCGCGTGATCGCCTCCCGCTCCGGCGCCGATCCCGCGTCCTCCTATACGGCCCGGCTCCTGGCCCGGGGCCCCGACCAGGTCCTGAAGAAGATCGGCGAGGAGGCCACGGAGGTCGTGCTGGCCGCCAAGTCGGAGAGCGACGAGCGGCTGGCCGAGGAGGTGGCCGACCTGCTCTATCACCTGATGGTGGCCCTGGCCCAGCGAAAGGTGCCCCTCACCCGCGCGCTGGAGGTGCTGCGGGAGCGGAGGCGAGCGAGATGAAGGCCCTCTCCTACGAGGAATACGACCGGCTCTCGGCGGGCGGAGGCCTCGTGCCCGTCTACCGCGAGGTGCCCGGCGACCTGCGGACGCCGGTGTCCGCCTTCCTGGCCCTCTCGGCCCGCTCGCCGCGGGCGTTCCTGCTGGAGAGCGTGGTCGGCGGGGAGCGCATCGCCCGCTACTCTTTCCTGGGCCGCGACCCGGTGGACACGGTCGAAGCGAGGGGCCCGGGCGACGACCTGCTGGGCGCCCTGCGCGGACGGCTCGGCCCGCCGGCGGCCGAGGTGCCGGGCCTGCCGCGGCTGACCGGAGGGGCGGTCGGCTACGTGAGCTACGACGCCGTGCGGCTGTTCGAGCGTGTCCCCGACCGCCATCCACCGGATGGCCTGCCGCTGGCGTCCTTCTCGTTCTACCGGTCGCTGGTCGCCTTCGACCACGCGCGGCAGCGGATCGTCCTCGTGGCCGACGCGGAGCCGGGGAGCCGCCCGGCGTTCGAGCGGGCCCAGGCGGTGCTCGACGGCTTCGAGGCCGACCTGCGCGGCCCGCGCCCGGCGCCAGCGGCCGAGGCGCCGCGGAAGGCGTCCCTCGACGCCGGGGGCGATTTCTTTCCCGACGGGGCCGGCTTCCGCCAGTCCGTCCGCCAGGCCCAGGACTACATCGCGGCCGGCGACATCTTCCAGGTCGTCCTCTCCCGGCGGCGCAGCGTCGAGTGCCCGTGCGACCCCTTCACCGTCTACCGGGCGTTGCGCATGGTGAACCCGTCCCCCTACATGTACTTCTTGAAGGATGGTGAGCGGGCGGTGGCCGGCGCCTCGCCCGAGATGCTGGTGAGGGTGGAGGGCCGGCGCGCCGAGACGCGGCCCATAGCGGGCACCCGGCCCCGCGGTGCCACCGAGGAGGAGGACGAGAGATTGGGCGCCGAGCTGCTCGGCGACGAGAAGGAGCGGGCCGAGCACGTCATGCTGGTGGACCTGGGCCGCAACGATCTCGGCCGGGTGTGCCGTTTCCGCAGCGTGGCGGTGCCCGAGTTCATGGCCGTGGAGCGCTACAGCCACGTCATGCACCTCGTCAGCTCGGTGGTCGGCGAGCTGGCCGAGGGCAAGGACGCCCTCGACGCGCTGGCGGCGACCTTCCCGGCCGGGACGCTCTCCGGCGCCCCCAAGATCCGGGCCATGGAGATCATCGACGAGCTGGAGCCCGATCGCCGCGGCCTTTACGGGGGTGCGGTGGGCTACCTCGACCTGCGGGGCAACCTGGACTTCTGCATCACCATCCGCACGGTGGTGCTGGAGAAGGGCCGGGCGGTGGTGCAGGCCGGGGCCGGTATCGTGGCCGACTCCGAGCCGGAGTCGGAGCGGAGGGAGATGGAGGCCAAGGCGGCGGCGATGCGCGAGGCGCTGCGCCTGGCCGGGAGCCTGTGATGGCGAGAAACGAGAAGGGCGCCGTCCTGCTCATCGACAACTACGACTCGTTCACATACAACCTCTATCAATACCTGGGAGAGCTGGGGGCGGAGACGGACGTGGTGCGCAACGACCAGATCAGCGTGGAGGAGGCGCTCGCGCGCCGACCGTCGGCCATCGTCATCTCGCCCGGCCCCGGCACGCCCGACCAGGCGGGCATCACGCTCGACCTCATCCGGGCCGCCGCCGGACGAGTGGCGATCCTGGGCGTCTGCCTCGGCCACCAGGCCCTCGGGCAGGCCTTCGGGGGCCAGGTCGTGCGGGCCCCGAAGCTGATGCACGGCAAGGTGTCGGAGGTCCGCCACGACGGGCGGACGATCTTCGCCGGGCTGCCGGGGCCCCTCACCGCCACCCGCTATCACTCGCTGGTGGTGGCGCGCGAGGGCCTGCCCGCCTGCCTGGAGGTCTCGGCGTGGACCGAGGACGGCGTCGTCATGGGCCTGCGCCACCGGGAGCTGCCCCTCGAAGGCGTGCAGTTCCATCCGGAGAGCATCCTGACCACGGCCGGAAAGCAATTGCTCCGCAACTTCCTCGACGGGACGGCGCAGGGCGCGCAGGGAGCCGGGAGATGAAGCCGTACCTGGCCAAGGTCATCGGCGGCGAGCGCCTCACCGAGGAGGAGGCGGGAGCCGCGATGGCCACGATCATGGAGGGCGAGGCGACGCCGGCCCAGATCGGGGCGCTGCTGGCCGCGCTCGCGGTGCGCGGCGAGACGGAGGACGAGGTGGTCGGCTTCGCGCGGACGATGCGGTCGCGCGCGGTCCCCCTCTCCGCGCGGGGGGCGGTCGACACCTGCGGCACGGGCGGGGACGGGGCGGGCACCTTCAACATCTCCACCGTGGCCTCGCTGGTGGTCGCGGCGTGCGGCGTGCCGGTGGCCAAGCACGGCAACCGCTCGGCCAGCGGGAGCTGCGGCAGCGCCGACCTGCTGGAGGCCCTCGGCGTGCGCATCGACGCCCCCCCCGCGACCGCCCAGCGCTCGCTCGACGAGGCCGGCTGGGCCTTCCTCTTCGCGCCCTCCTTCCACGCCGCCACCCGCCACGCGGTGGGCCCGCGCAAGGAGCTGGGCGTGCGCACCGCCTTCAACCTGCTCGGTCCCCTCACCAACCCCGCCCTGCCCACGGCCCAGGTGGTGGGCGTGCCCCGCCCGGAGCTGACCGGCTTCATTGCCCGCTGCCTGCGCAGGCTGGGGGTGCGGCGGGCGTGGGTGGCCCACGGCTCGGGCCTCGACGAGCTGTCGCTGTGTGGCCCGACCACCGTGGCCGCCTTCGACGAGAACGGGCACCGGACCTTCACCGTGCGGCCGGAGGACGCCGGGCTGGCCGCCTGCCCATCCGAGTCGCTGCGCGGCGGCGATGCGAAGGCGAGCGCCGCCATCGCCGACGAGGTCCTGCGCGGAGACCGCGGGCCGCGGCGCGACGTCGTGGTGCTGAACGCGGCCGCGGCCCTGGTCGTGGCCGGCCGGGCGGAGGACCTCCGGGACGGCGCGGCCCAGGCCGCGGCGGCCCTCGACGAGGGGCGCGCGGCCCGTCTGCTCGGGCGCGTCCGGGAGCTGTCGCGCTCGTGAGCGGCGGCAGCGACGTCCTCGCCCGCATCGTGGCCCGCACCCGGGAGAGGGTGCAGGAGCGCCGGCGGAAGCTCCCCATCGAGAAGATGCGCGCCACGTCCCCCCCGCCCGGCCTCCGCCGGCCGTTCGCCGCCGCCGCCGCGCGGGGGGGACGGGTCAACGTCATCGCGGAGTTCAAGCGGCGGTCGCCCTCGCGCGGGGTCATCCGCGAGGACCTGCATCCGGTCGAGGTCGCCCAGGCCTACGAGGTGGCCGGCGCAGCCGGCCTGTCGGTCCTCACCGAGGAGCAGTTCTTCGGAGGCAGCCTCGAGGACCTGAAGGAGGCCCACGCGGCGACGCTGCTCCCCACGCTGCGCAAGGACTTCGTCGTCGACCCCTATCAGGTCTGGGAGACGTGGCACGCGGGGGCAGACGCGCTGCTGCTCATCGCCGCCACCCTCGAAGACCGCGAGCTGCGGGAGCTGCTGGCCACGACGCGCGAGGCCGGCCTCGAAGCGCTGGTGGAGGTCCACGATCGGGCCGAGCTCGAGCGTGCGCTGGGCGCGGGGGCGCGCCTGCTCGGCGTCAACAGCCGCGACCTGCGCACGATGGAGGTCAACCTCCAGACCGCCCTCGACCTCGCGCCCCTGGTCCCCGACGACGTGGTGGCGGTGGCGGAGAGCGGCATCCGCGGACCGGGCGACCTCCGCCGCCTGCGCGAGGCCGGCTACGACGCGTTCCTCATCGGCGAGCGCCTGATGCAGGAGGCCGACCCCGGCGCCGCCCTCGAGGAGCTGATCCGCCAGTCTTCGATCCCGCGCTGGGAGGGCCGCGCCGCGCGGCGGGGACGAGTGGCGGTGAAGGTCTGCGGGATCACCAGCATCGAGGACGGCCTGGTGGCGGCCCAGGCGGGCGCGGACGCGGTGGGCCTGGTGTTCTGGCCGGGCAGCCCGCGCCGGGTGGACCTGGCCGCCGCCCGCCGCATCGCCCGCGCCCTGCCTCCGTTCGTCCTCCGGGTGGGCGTCTTCGTCGACGCGCGGCGGGAGGAGATGGAGCGCGCGGTGACCGAAGTGGGCCTCGACCTGCTTCAGCTCCACGGCCGCGAGCCGCCGGAAGCGCTGGCCGACCTGCCGCGGCGGGCGGTGAAGGCGGTGGGGGTCGGGGAAGGCTTCACCGCCGAGCAGGCGCTGCGCTACGAAGGCCGGGCGGCCGGGATCCTCCTCGACACGCGCGCCGACGGCGGCGCGCCGGGCGGCACCGGGCAGAGCTTCGATTGGACGCGGGTGCGGGACGTGCGCGAGAAGGCCTCCTTCCTGATGCTGGCCGGGGGCCTCAACGCCGGCAACGTCCATCGCGCGCTGACCGCGGTCCGCCCCGACGGCGTCGACGTCTCGAGCGGCGTCGAGTCCGCGCCCGGCCGCAAGGACGCAGAGAAGGTTCGCGCGTTCGTGGCCGCGGTGCGGGAGGCGGAGAGGTGAGCGCCGCGCGGCCCGACGCCCAGGGCCACTTCGGCCCTTACGGGGGACGTTTCGTCCCCGAGACGCTCATGGAGCCGCTGCGCGAGCTGGAGGCGGCCTGGCTCGAGGCGCGCCGGGATCCCGCCTTCCGCGAGGACCTCGCCGGGCGGCTGCGCGACTACGTCGGCCGGCCGACGCCGCTCACCTTCGCCTCCCGCCTCTCCGACGAGCTGGGCTGCCGGGTGTGGCTCAAGCGCGAGGACCTGTGCCACACCGGCGCGCACAAGATCAACAACGCGCTCGGGCAGGCCCTGCTCGTGAAGCGCATGGGCAAGACGCGGGTGGTGGCCGAGACCGGGGCCGGCCAGCACGGCGTCGCCACCGCCACCGTGTGCGCGCTGCTCGGGCTGGAGTGCGTCGTCTACATGGGCACCGAGGACATGGCCCGCCAGGCCCCCAACGTGCGGCGCATGCGGCTGCTGGGGGCCGAGGTCCGGCCCGTCGAGGGCGGGTCGCGCACGCTGAAGGACGCCATCAACGAGGCGATGCGCGACTGGGTCACCAACGTGCGGACCACCCATTACCTCCTGGGCTCGGTGCTCGGCGCCCACCCCTACCCGGCGATGGTCCGCGACTTCCACGCCGTCATCGGCGAGGAGGCGCGCTCACAGGTGCGCAGCCAGGCCGGCGCGCTGCCCGACGTGCTGGTGGCCTGCGTGGGCGGCGGGTCGAACGCCCTCGGCCTCTTCGCCGCTTTCTTCGGCGACCCGGTGGAGATGGTGGGCGTGGAGGCCGGGGGCCGCTCGCCGCGCCCGGGCGACCATGCGGCGCGGTTCCTCAATGAGCGGGGGGGCGCTGTGGCGCGCCCCCCCGGTCCCCCCCCGGCGGGACGCCGGAGTGAATCCGTCGTCCCGCCGAGCCTAGGCTCCGGCAGCGCGGTGGGGGTGCTGCACGGCACGCGCACGTACCTGCTGCAGGACGAAGCCGGCAATGTCCTCCCCACCCATTCGATCGCGGCGGGGCTCGACTACCCCGCCGTGGGGCCCGAGCACGCGCTGCTCCGTGACGAGGGGCGGGTGCGCTACACGGCGGTGAGCGACGACGATGCGCTGGCCGCCTTCCACCGGCTCTCGGAGCGGGAGGGCATCATCCCTGCCCTGGAGTCGGCCCACGCCGTGGCGTGGGTGATGAAGGAAGCCGCATCGCTCGCGGGCAAGCTGGTGCTGGTCAACCTGAGCGGCCGGGGGGACAAGGACCTTGGGATACTCGATGACTAGGATCGGTGAGAGGTTCCGGCTCCTGAAGCAGCGCCGGGGCAAGGCGTTCGTGGCGTTCGTCACCGCCGGTGATCCGTCCCTCGACCGCACGGTGGAGGTGGCCGGAGAGATGGAGAAGGCCGGCGTGGACGTGCTGGAGCTGGGCGTGCCCTTCTCCGACCCGCTGGCCGATGGCCCCGTCATCCAGCGGGCCAGCGAGCGCGCCCTCGGCCGGGGCACCACGCTGGCCCGCGTGCTGGAGGCGGTCCGGCGCATCCGCGAGGCGAGCGAGCTGCCGCTGCTGCTCTTCAGCTACTTCAACCCGCTGCTCCGTTTCGGCCTCCCCGCGCTGGCCGCGGAGGCGAAGGCGGCCGGCGTCGACGGCGTCCTCGTGACCGACCTCCCGCCGGAGGAGGCGGACGGCTGGCTGGCACTCGCGCGCGCGGCCGGCCTGGACACCGTCTTCCTGGCTGCGCCGACGAGCCCCGACGACCGGCTGCGCCGGGTGGCCGAGGCTTCTCGGGGGTTCGTGTACGCGGTCAGCCGCACGGGGGTGACCGGCGAGCGCGACGCGCTCTCCGATGACGCCCGCCCGCTGCTGGCCCGGATCAAGTCCCTCACCGGCGAGCCGGTGGCGCTCGGCTTCGGCATCTCCACCCCCGCGCAGTTCGCGGCGGCGGCCTCGGTGGCCGACGGGGTGGTGGTGGGCAGCGCGCTGGTGCGCTTCCTCGAGGAGCACCCCGGTGGGGACGTCGCGGGTCAGGTGCGATGGCTCAGAAGCGCGACCTGAAGGCCACCGCCGCGCCGCCCGCCGCCCCGCCGTCCAAGTCGGCGGAAGCGGCGATCGACGCGAAGCGTCGGCCGGCCGCCGACGCGCCCGAAGGGAGGGCCTCCGCTGCGCCCCGCGGGGATTCACTCCCCGCGGGGGAGGACGAAAGAGAAGCGTCCGACCGAGGGCGCGAGCGCCCGGCCACGCCCCGCGACCTGGCCGACATCGACGCTTGGCGTCGCCGCATAGATGCAATCGACGAGCAGCTCATGCGCCTGCTGAACAGCCGCTCCGCATGCGCGGTGGAGATCGGCAAGGTCAAGCGCGCGCTGGGGCTCCCCGTGTACTCGCCCGAGCGCGAGGCGTGGATCCTGGAGCGTGTGATGCGCGAGAACCCCGGCCCCCTGGATCCGACCGCGGTCAGGCGTGTCTTCGAGAGGATCATCGACGAGAGCCGCCGGCTGGAGCGAATGGCGGTGGACAAGGAAGGCCCCGCGCCGAAGAAGGAGTGACGATTCCATGGTCATCGTGATGGAGCAGGCGGCAACCGAAGCGCAGATCCAGAAGGTCATCGAGACGCTGGTGGAGGTCGGCTACGACGTCCATCGCTCGACCGGCGTGACCCACACCGTCCTCGGCGCGGTGGGCTCGCCGCGGCAGGTGGTGGACCCGACCGCCCTGGAGCTGCTGCCCGGCGTGCGGGAGGTCGTCAAGATCTCGGAGCCCTACAAGCTCGTGGGCCGGACCTTCAAGTCGGCCGACACCGTGGTGGACGTGGGGGGCGTCAAGGTCGGGAGCCCGGAGGTGATCGTGATGGCCGGGCCCTGCTCGGTCGAGAGCCGCGAGCAGGTGGGCACGGTGGCCCGCGCGGTGCAGGCCGGCGGCGCGCGCGTCCTGCGCGGAGGCGCGTTCAAGCCCCGCACCTCGCCGTATTCCTTCCAGGGCCACGGCGAGCAGGCGCTGCGGTGGATGCGCGAGGCGGCCGACGAGCTGGGTCTGGCCGTGGTGAGCGAGGTCATGGACGTGCGCACGATCGAGATGATGCTCCGCTACGTGGACTGCCTCCAGGTCGGGGCGCGGAACATGCAGAACTTCGACCTCCTCAAGGAGCTGGGCCGCGTGCGCCGGCCCGTCCTCCTCAAGCGCGGGATGTCGGCCACGATCGAGGAATGGCTCCTCTCCGCCGAGTACCTCCTGGCCGGCGGCAACCACCAGGTCGTCCTCTGCGAGCGCGGCATCCGCACCTTCGAGAACGCCACCCGCAACACGCTGGACATCTCCGCCATCCCGGTGGTGAAGAAGCGCAGCCACCTGCCCATCCTGGTCGACCCCAGCCACGGCACCGGCCGGCGGGACAAGGTGATCCCGATGGCGCGGGCCGCGGTCGCGGCCGGGGCGGACGGTCTGCTCATCGAGGTCCACGACAACCCGGAGAAGGCGCTCTCGGACGGCGCGCAGAGCCTCTACCCGCACCAGTTCGATACGCTGATGGGCGAGCTGCGCGTGATCGCGCCCGTGCTGGGCCGCAGCCTGCCCCCGGCGCGGATCCCGGCCGCCGAGAAGAGGTAGGCGGCGCCGCCGGCCCCGATGAACGTCTTCGCGCGGCCAGCGCCGGAGGGGGCCGGCGACGCCATCGTGGTCCGCGGGCTCACCAAGCTCTTCGGCGGCCGGCCGGCCGTCGATCACGTGTCTTTCCGGGTGGCCCGGGGACGCTTCTTCGGCTTCCTGGGCCCGAACGGCGCGGGCAAGAGCACCACAATCAAGATGCTCACCGGCCTGCTGCGGCCCACCGAGGGCGAGGTGTTCATCGAGGGCCATCCGCTCGAGCGCGAGCTGCTGGCGGTCAAGCGCCTCATCGGGATCCTGCCCGAGGAGCTGCCTCTCTACGAGCGGCTGACCGGCGAGGAGTACCTCCACTTCGCGGGCCGCATGTACGGGCTCAGCCGCGAGGAGACCCGGCGGCGGACGGACGAGCTGCTGGCCTTCCTCTCCCTGGAGGAAGAGCGGGGCAAGCTGATCGTCGACTACTCGCAGGGCATGCGGAAGAAGACCGCGCTCGCCGCCGCCCTCATCCACAGCCCCCGGGTGCTCTTCCTCGACGAGCCGCTGAACGGGATCGACCCGGTCTCGGGCCGCGTGGTCACCGACCTCCTGCGCCGCCTGGCCCAGAAGGGGGTGACGATGTTCTTCACCTCCCACGTGCTCGACGTGGCCGAGCGGCTCTGCGACGAGGTGGCGATCATCGACCGCGGCCGCCTGGTCGCCCAGGGCACGCTGGCCCAGATCCGCGCCCAGCGCGAGGTGGCTCAGGACGCCTCGCTGGAGGACGTGTTCCTGAAGCTGGTGGCGGCCGACGTCAAGCGGCAGGACCTCTCGTGGATCGGCTGATCGCCCTCATCGTGACCCGGTGGCGCATGGAGCTGCGGACGATGCGGCGGGCGCGGGAGCGCGCGGTGGGCCTGGCCCTGCTGCTGCCCGGGCTCCTGTTCTCGTCGCTCCTGGGGGCGGTATTGGCCTACGGCGGCGTGCGAGCCGTGAAAGCCCACGACCCGGACCTGCTGCTGCCGCTGCTCAGCCTGGTGGCGACCGGCGTGGGACTCTCCTGGGTGCTGTCGCCGCTGCTCACGGGAGTGGCCTTCTCCGAGAGCCACGACGTATCCCGGCTGCTCCACTTCCCCCTGCCCCTGCCGACGCTGGTCGTCGCCTCCCTCGTCGGCAACCTGCTCCAGCCGATGGTGCTCGCGGCGCTGCCCATCCTCGTCTCGCTGTCGCTCGCCCTCTCGCGGAACCTGTTCGCGCTGCCGTTCGCCCTCGCGGGCAGCCTGCTGAGCCTGGCCTTCCTGCTCGCGGCGGCGCAGGCCGGCGCGCTCGTGCTACACGGCCTGTCGCGGCAGCGGCGGTTCCAGGACCTGGCGGTCTTCGTGGTGATCGGCTTCGGCTTCGTGATGAGCGTGCTCCCGGTCCTGCTGCTGTCGGGCGGAGCCCGGGTGCTCGGCACCATCGCGCGCGGCCTCGCGGCCGGGAACCTCGTGGCCCTGTCGCCGTTCGCGTGGGGCCTGCGGGCGGCGGTCCACGCCGGACGCGGCGACGCTCTGGGGTTCACGGGCTGGGCCACCGCCGAGGCCGCCGCGATCGTGGCCGCCGGCGGCCTGTCGGCGCGCCTCATCGAGCGCATCCACCGCGGCGAGCTGGAGCTGGGCCGCGGGGGGGCGGCCGCGGCGTCGACCCCGGCCGTGATGGCGCTCCCCGGGCAGGTGGGAGCGCTCCTGGAGAAGGACCTGCGGGTGGCGTGGCGGGACCCCGCCACCAAGGCCACGTTGTTCCTGAGCTGCGCGACCCCCCTCTTCTGGCTGCTCGTCTTCACCCGGACGAGCGGCGGCCTCTCCGCGGGAGGACTGCTGGTCCTGTCGATGCTCGTCGGGGCATCCGCCTTCGGCAACGCGTTCGGGCTCGAGGGCCGAGGCCTCGGGCTGCTGCTCGGTTTCCCGGCCCCGCGGTGGCGCGTGCTGCTGGCGAAGAACCTCACCGGCTTCGCCCTGCGCCTGCCCGGCCTCCTCACGCTGCTCGTGATGGGGTCGCTGCTCGCGCCACCCGTGCTGCTGCCCGCGGCGGCCACCATCGCCGTCTGTACGTTCCTGATCGCCGCCGGCGGCGACAACTACGCCTCGATCCTCTTCCCCATCGTGGCCCCCCGGCCGGGCCGGAACCCCTACGGCGGCCCGGCCGCCGGAAGCCGGGGGCTGGCCGCGGCCGCCCTGGGCGCGCTCTTCTTCGCGGGGACGCTGGTCCTGGCCTCGCCCTTCGTCTTCCTGGGATGGCTGCCGATGCTGCTCGAGCGGCCGTCGCTCTGGCTCCTGAGCCTGCCCCTGGCCCTGGCCGGCGCCGCCGCGATGTACGCGATGCTGGTGGCGGGGGCGGCGCGGCTGCTCGCCCGGCGCGAGCCGGAGCTGCTCGAGCGCGTCTTGAGCGAGGCGTGAGCGCGCGGCGGCGACCCACGGTGGCCATCGTGGGGCTCGGCCTCATCGGCGGCTCGCTGGCCCGCGCCCTCACGCGCGCCGGTTACCCGGTCGTGGGAGTGGACCGGCCCGCGGTGCGGCGCCGGGCGCGGGCCGCGCGGGCGGTGGCACGGACCGTCGCGCGGCCGGAGGAGGCGGCGCGATCGGCGGACGTGCTCGTGCTGGCCGCGCCTCCCTCGGTCAACCTGCGCCTGCTCCGCCGGGTGGCCCGCCGGGCGCGCTCGGGCCTCGTCGTCACCGACGTCGGCAGCGTGAAGGCGCCGATCGTCCGCGAGGCCGACCGGCTCGGGCTCGCCTTCGTCGGCGGCCATCCGATGGCGGGGAACGAGGGATCGGGCTTCCGCGCTTCTGAGGCCGGCGTCTTCCGTGGGCGCTCGTGGATCCTCTGCCCGGGCCGGCGGGGCGCCGGCCGGGCCCTGGCCGCCGTCCGCCGGCTGGCCCGCGCCGCGGGCGCGCGGCCGGTGCGCATGGACGCGGCCGAGCACGACCGGGTGGTCGCGTTCCTGAGCCACGTGCCGCAGCTCGTCTCGTGGGCGCTTCTCGACGCGGCCCGCGCCGATCCGCTCGCGGTCCGGCGCCTGACCGTCGCGGGCCCTGGCTTCGCCGGCATGACGAGGCTCGCCGCCAGCCCGCCCGGCCTGTGGCGGGAGATCCTCGCCGAGAACCGTCGCGAGACCGACCGCGCGCTGGCCGGCTTCCTGCGCGCGCTGCGCCGCCGTCGGTAGGCTAGAGGCCGTCCTCGTCCCGCCGGCCCTTGTCGTCGGGGTCCGACCGGCCATCGGCGGGCTCGCGGGTGGCGTCGTAGGGGGAGGACGGCACCGAGCCTTTCGTGGGCGCGCGGTCGGGCAGCGTCGCGGGGGGCGGCATGCGGGAGTCGCGCGGCGCGCCGGGAGGTCCGGGCTTCTGGGGATCGCGCGTCGGATCGAGGGCCGGCAGCCTCCGCTCGGGGGAGTCGATCGCTCGCGCCATGGGGACCTCCTTTTCCTTCTGCTATCATCGCCCGGTCGGCGTCCTTGCGGGCCGCGGAGAGACTTTTCCATGAACAAGTTGGTGAAGGACGCGGCGGAGGCGGTGCGCGACGTCCCCGACGGCGCCTCCATCATGGTCTCCGGCTTCGGTCTGTGCGGGATCCCCGAGAACCTCATCGCCGCCCTGCGGGACCAGGGCGCCAAAGACCTGACCCTGATGAGCAACAACGCAGGCACCAACGATTTCGGCATCACGTTCCTGCTCCAGAACCGGCAGGTCAGGAAGATGGTCTCGACCTACGTGGGCGAGAACAAGGTGTTCGAGAAGATGTTCCTCGCCGGAGAGATCGAGGTGGAGCTGAACCCGCAGGGGACCTTCGCGGAGCGGATCCGGGCCGGGGGCGCCGGCGTGCCCGCCTTCTTCACGCCCACCGGCTACGGGACCGTCATCGCCGAGGGCAAGGAGGTCCGCTGGTTCGGCGGCCGGCCCCACGTGATGGAGACGGCGCTCCGGGCCGACTACGCCTTCGTGAAGGCCTGGAAGGGCGACCCGATGGGCAACCTGCTCTTCCGCCGCACGACCCGGAACTTCGCCCCCATGATGGCGATGGCCGCGCGCACCACGATCGCCGAGGTCGAGGAGCTGGTCGGGGCGGGCGGCATCGACCCCCACGCCGTGACCACCCCCGGCATCTTCGTGCGGCGGATCTTCCAGGGAAAGGGCTACGAGAAGCGGATCGAGAAGCGGACGCTGCGCGGCCAGGCGGCCGCCGAGACCGACACGAGGCGCGAGCGCATCGTGCGCCGGGCGGCGAAGGAGATGCGTGACGGCGACTACGTCAACCTCGGCATCGGCATGCCGACCCTCGCCTCGAACTACGTTCCCCCGGGGGTGTCCATCGTCCTCCACTCCGAGAACGGCATGCTCGGCGTGGGGCCCTACCCGGAGCCGGGCCAGGAGGACCCCGACCTCATCAACGCCGGCAAGGAGACGGTGACCGAGCTGCCCGGCACGTCGTACTTCTCGAGCGCCGACTCGTTCGCGATGGTCCGCGGCGGCCACGTCGATCTGACGATCCTCGGCGCCCTGCAGGTCGATCGCGAAGGCAACCTGGCCAACTGGATGATCCCCGGCAAGATGGTCAAGGGCATGGGGGGAGCCATGGACCTCGTCTCCGGCGCGAAGCGGGTCGTGGTCACGATGGAGCACACCGCGCGGGACGGAAGCCCGAAGATCCTCCACCACTGCACGCTGCCCCTCACCGGCCAGCGTTGCGTGGACCTCGTCGTGACCGACATGGCCCTCATCGAGGTGACGAACGACGGGCTGCTGCTGCGCGAGATCGCCCCCGACACGACGGTCGAGGCGGTGCGCAAGGCGACCGGGACGGCGCTGGTCGTTCCGGAGTCGGGCGTGAAGAAGATGGAGCCCTGAAGGTCCGCGAGCATTCCTCCAACTCCCTGACCCCGGTGGAGAGGGGCCGGTACACGACAGGCGTCCTCGCGCTCTTTCACGGCCTGGCCCTTTTCGTGGCCCTGAATGCCGTGGCCTGGCTGGCCCTCCAGGCGATGCCGGACGACCCCGTCACCTTCACCTACGGGCCGCGTTCCCTGGGGACCGTCTACCCCGGCCGCACGCGCGAGGAGGTGCGCGATCTGCTGGGTGAGACGTGGCACCGGCCCGCCGCCTTCAAGCCCTTCACGGTGACCGGCGAGCGCCGTTACCGGGGTCGCTTCGTCAACGTGGACGCCGCCGGCTTCCGGCAGTCGCGCGACCAGGGGCCCTGGCCGCCCGACCCGGCGCGGGCGAACGTCTTCGTGTTCGGCGGGTCGACCACGTTCAGCTACGGAGTCGCCGACGACGAGACGGTCGTTTCGGGCCTGCAGGCCTGGCTCGGCCCCCGGCTGGGGCCGCGACGCCTCGCCTGCTACAACTTCGGGAGTGCGGGCTACTACTCCACGCAGGAGCGGATCCTCCTCCAGGAGCTTCTGGCCGCGGGCCACGTTCCCCACCTGGCCGTGTTCATCGACGGCCTCAACGAGTTCGCCATCGCGGTGCCCTGGCCTTCCGCCATCCTGCGGCGGGCCATGGACGCGCCGGTCTCCTCGGCGATCAAGGTCCTCACCGGGGAGCTGCCCCTGGCCACGCTCGTCGAGCGCTGGAAGGCGAGGCGCATGCCCCGCCGCCGCCCGGAGGAGCTCGCCTCGGCCTACGACGATCCCGCCCTGCTCGAGCGCCGCATCGAGCGCTATCTCGCCAACCGGCGGCTGATCACCGCCACCGCCGCCGCCTACGGCGTGCCCGTGCTGTTCGTCGTGCAGCCGGTGCCGACCTATCACTACCAGCTCCGATACCACCTCTTCGGTGATTTCGATTTCCAGCAGAACAACTATTCGGCCTTCGGGTATCCCCGCCTGGCCGAGCGACTGCGGCGCGAGCCGCCCGGACGCGACCTCCTCTGGGCGGCCGACATGCAGGACAGGGTCTCGGAGCCGCTCTATGTGGACGAGATTCACTACACGGCTGCCATGTGCGGACGCGTGGGAGAGGAGGTAGGCCGGGCGATCCTGGAACGAGGGCTGCTGCGCGGGCTCAGCCCGGGCCCCGGCCCGGCGGCGTCGGGCCCGGCCGCAGCAACTCGCCATCCCAGCGGTAGCGGGTAGCGCGGATGGCGCCGATGACCTTCTCGCTCTCGGGAAAGTCCGGCCGCACGTAGTAGTAATGAGCGTCGGTGGAGCGGGCGAACACCGCCGCCTGCACGTAGCCCCTCTGCTCGGCATACCGCTTGAGCGTCTCGACCATGGCCGACCAGGACGGCCCCAGCCCGCGCTCCCGGGTGTCGGAGGACTCCTCCACGCCGTCCGCGGTGAAGTAGGCGTGGAACATGATCACCTCGGGGCGGTAGCGGTCAAGGTACTGTTCGGTGATGCCCCCGTGGTGAGCGATCCAGGAATCGTTGAGGCCCCACGCATCGATGGCCCGCCAGCGCGAGTAGAGAGGCAGCAGGCCGGCCTCGGTGGTGGCGAGGGCGTAACTCCGGGAGCTGAGGGGCCGGAGCCGCAGGGCCACGTCGTAGAGGCCGATCCGCCGGGGCTCGATGCGGGCCGAGTGGCGCTCTTGGACTGCGACGACGCCGAGCGCGACGGATACGACCGCCGCCGCGAGCGTCGCCCGGAGCACCCGGCCCCTCCCTCGCAGACGGCGTAGGACCCCTTCGGCAAGGTTCTCACCGACAGGAACGGCCGACACGAGGATGAGCGGCAGCACCGGGTAACGGAAGCGCATGAAGTAGTTCGTCTCGTCGGAGACGAGGACCCAGATCGCGCCGAAGGCGGCCACGGGGACGAGGGCGACCAGGCTGGCCCGCCGCGTCCGGCGGAAGAGGGGGCCCGCGGCCAGCACGGCCAGGAACACTCCGCCCAGGCTGGCGATGTTCAGGAAGGCGCGCGCTAGCGCGTACCAGTGCGGCGCGCCGCCCGCCTTGCGGTAGAAGGGGTTCGGCAGCGGGTCTCCGAAGCAGCTCCAGTGCCAGGTGAAGCAGACGAGGCCCAGAGGAACGAAGGTGGAGCAAAAAGCCTTCAGGACGTCGTTCCGCTCGCCGCGGTCCCGGAGGAGCACCACGGTGGCGAAGCAGAAGAGTCCAAGCAACGCGCCTTCCGGGCGCGCCATCCCCAGCAGGGCGGTGCAGGCGCCGAGCAGGCGCGCCCAGTCCTGGGCGCCCTGGGGCGGGCTGACCTCCACCCGCATCGCCACCAGCCACGTCGCCAGGGCCAGCAGCGCGGTCAGCGGCGTCCCGTAGGACGCGGCCGCGTAGCGCAGGCCGGGCCCGACGGCGAGATAGGCAGCCGACACGGCGGCCGCGGCCCGCCGGCCGCCCGAGAGCGCCCGGGTCCCCAGGAAGATGCCCAGCACGGTCAGCGTGTGGCAGACGAGCGCGGTCTCCTGGGCGGCGTGGGTGACGGAGAAGCCGGCCCGGATCAGGCATCCCACCACGATCATGAACAGGAAGTCCGTGGCCCCATCCACCGGCTTCTCCCCGACGTTCCACACCACCCCCTGCCCTTGCGCCACGTGCTCGGAATAGCGGAGGAGCATGGCGGCGTCCTCTTCGGGATAGTGGGAGAAGCTCACGAAGCGGAAGCTGTACCAGAGCACCATCACGACGAGCAACGCCGCGCACGCCAGGTCGAGAACGCCCAGCCCCCGACGGAGCGCGTGCGCCTCGGGGTCGTGCACCCGCATCGGAGACCGCCCTCTCCACGCCCCTCAGCCGAGGCCGCACAAGCCGGCGACCGTCCGGTGGATGATCCCCCATGACGACGGCGCCGGGACGCAGACGCCACACGTGCCCGGAGTGGGCTCGAGCTGGACCTTGACCCCGCACCCGTACGAGTCGGCGAAGGACGGCAGCGGGGTTCCGCACGCCACGGCATATGCGGAAAGCCCGACCGTCAGGGCGAAGGCGAGAAAGCGCCGCATCAGCTCACCGCATGAATGCATGGTCTGGCGGGCCCGGGAAATCGACGACCAGCAATCGCGCCCTCATGAGCTGCGACGGTTCCTCCCTTTGCTTCGGTTCGGCCGGCGATTCTACGCCCCGGTGGACGCGGCGCCTCGGGTTGAGCAGAGCCGCATCGAAGGTCTATCCTTCTCCGACGGACAGCCTCCGGCAAACTTCGTGAGCGGGGTGCTCTGCTTATGGCCATGACCGAGGTCGTCATCCTTTCCGCGTGCCGGACGCCGATCGGCAGCTTCGGCGGCGCCTTCAAGGACGTCTCGGCGGTGGAGCTGGGGACGGTCGCGGTGCGGGAGGCGGTGCGGCGTGCGGGGGCGCGCCCCGACCAGGTCGACGAGGTGGTCCTCGGCTGCATCCTCCAGGCCGGGATCGGCATGAACCCGGCCCGGCAGTGCGCGATCAAGGCCGGGCTGCCCGAGACCGTCCCCGCCCATACCGTGAACAAGGTCTGCGGCTCGGGGCTGAAGGCGGTGATGCTGGCCGCGCAGGCCATCCGGTGCGGCGACGCCGAGGTGGTAATGGCCGGGGGCATGGAAAGCATGAGCGGCGCCCCCTTCCTCCTTCCCGGCGCGCGGTGGGGTGAGCGGCTCGGCCATGGGAAGGTCGTCGACCACATGCTCCACGAAGGGCTGACCGACGCCTTCCACGACATCCACATGGGCGTCACGGCCGAGAACCTGGTCGAGCGCTACCGGATCAGCCGCGCGGACCAGGACGCCTTCGCCGCCGAGAGTCAGGCGCGGGCCGGGGCGGCCATCCGCGAAGGACGCTTCAGGGAGGAGATCGTCCTCGTCCCGGTCGCGCAGAAGAAGGGCGAGGTGAAGGCCGTCGACACCGACGAGTATCCGCGGCCGGGCACGACGGCGGAGGCGCTCGGCACGCTCAAGCCCGCCTTCAAGAAGGACGGCACCGTGACCGCCGGCAACGCGAGCGGGATCAACGACGGCGCCGCGGCGCTGGTCGTGGCGGGCGGGGAGAGGGCGAGGGGCCTCGGCCTGAAGCCGCTGGCGCGGATCGTCGCCTACGCGTCGGCGGCGGTCGATCCGAGGGTGATGGGCGTCGGCCCCGTGCCCGCGGTGCGCAAGGCGCTCGATAAGGCCGGTCTGCCCGCCGACCGCATCGAGCTGTGGGAGTTGAACGAGGCCTTCGCCGCCCAGAGCCTGGCCGTCCTGCGCGAGCTGAGGCTGGACCCGGCGAAGGTCAACGTGAACGGCGGCGCCATCGCGCTCGGCCATCCCATCGGCGCTTCGGGCGCCCGCATCCTCGTCACCCTCCTCCACGCCCTGAAGGTGCGCGGGGCGCGCCTCGGCCTGGCCGGCCTCTGCATCGGGGGCGGTCAGGGCGTGGCCATGGTAGTCGAGCGCGCGTAGAGGCGGGCATGGACTGATCGATGCGCCGGCGCGCCGAAGCCGTCTTCCTCGTCCTGGCCGTCGGGTGCTGGGCGGCCAAGGTGGCCGTGGACTCCGGCGCGCCGGCCGTGATCCTTACCGCCGTCTCCATCCTGGCCGCCCTGGCGGCGGTGGCCGCGGTGCTCCTGGGCGGCCCTCCCGCACGCTGGCTCGACGCCGGGCGGCTGTCGCTGGTCATGGTGGCGCTCGCCCAGCTCCCCGGGGTCTACTCCCGGCTGGGGGGCGACGGGTTCGAATACTACGTCCTGGACCACTCGCCGATCTTCGATCGCGACCTCGACCTGGCCAACGACTTCCAGGGCCTGGGCGCGCGGCCGGTCCTCTCGCCGCGAGGCCAGGTCACGAGCCGCGTCCCGATCGGCGTCTCGCTCGTGTGGCTGCCCCCGCTGCTGCTCGTCCACGCGGTGGTCGCGCTGGCCTCGCTGCTCGGCGCGCCGCTGCGCCCCGACGGGTTCTCGACGCCCTACCAGTCGGCGGTCACCTCGGCGACCTACGTCTACAGCGTGCTGGGCCTGGCGGTGCTGGAGGCCATGCTGCGCCGGCTCTACGGCCCGGCCATTGCGCTCCTCGCGACGCTGGCGATCTGGTGGGCGACGCCCCTCTTCTTCTACGCCATCGCCAACCCCTCCATGTCTCACGGCGCCTCGGCCTTCCTGGCCACGCTGTTCGTCGCGGCGTGGCTCAGGTTCCGGGGCAGCCCCCGACCGGCCCACTGGGCCCTCCTGGGCGCGGCGGGGGCCTTGTTGAGCCTCGTCCGGATCCAGGACGCCGTGTTGCTGGCCCTGCCGCTGCTCGACCTGGCGGTGGAGCGTAGGCGCGACTCGGGACGTCTCATCGCCGCTTTCGCCGCCGCCCCCGTGGGAGGGGCGCTCCTGCAGGCCGCCGTCTGGGCCCGTCTCTGGGGCGGCGACTTCGTGGGGGCGCTCGCCCGCCAGGGACCGGGCTTCAGCCTCCAGCTCGCGTGGCTCGAGCTGGTGCTGTCGCCACGGCATGGGCTCTTCACCTGGACGCCACTGTATCTGGCCTCCTGCGCCGGCTGGCTGCTTTGGCTGAGACGTGACGCGCGCCTGGCCGCGTACTTCGTCCTGGTCTTCGTCCTGGCGGTGGCGGTCAACGCCTCCATGGGAGACTGGTGGGGCTCGGAGGCGTTCGGCCAGCGCCGCCTGCTGGGGCTGACGCCTCTGTTCGGATTGGGGCTCGGCGAGGCGCTGGCCTTCGTCCGCCGCCATCCGCTGGCGTTGGCGACGGGCGTCGTCGCCGTGCTGGTCCTTTGGAACCAGGGGCTGGCCTACATCTACAACGGCGAGCTGGTGGCGCCCCGCAGCCAGGCGCTCAGCCTGGAGCGACTCGCCCCCGCCCAGGTGGACGTGCTGTACCGGGGCCTGCTCGAGACCCGCCTGCTCCCGGCTCCGCTCTGGACGCTCGCTTACGACAGCCTGAAAGGCGTCTGGCTCGACGAGGGAGCGCGGTCCCTCGGGGGCGTCATCGACCTCGGCAGCGAGCCGGCCGACCTGCCCATCGTCGTGGGCCACAACTGGTACCCCCCCGAGACGGAGGGCGAGACGACGTTCCGGCGCTCGAAGGGACGGCGCTCGTGGCTGCGCGTCCCCATCCGGACGGTGGGGGACTTCGACGCCGCCCTTCGCCTCCGAGCCGAGCGGCCCGAGCTGCCGGTGAGGGTGAGTATCGAGGTGAACGGCCAGGCCGTGGGAGACACGGCGGCACCGCCCGCGTGGGGCGAATACGCCTTCCGCATCCCGTCGTCGGCCGTCCACCCCGGCCTCAACGACGTCGCGCTCGTCTACTCGGCGAGCCCACGCCAGGACCTCCCGGACTACCGGGGCAAGGACGCCGCGGTGGCGGTGGACTGGTTGAAGCTGCGGCGGACCTCGGGCCGCCCGCGATGAGATCGACCGCTTGAGGAGGGCCGGGCTCGTCGCCCTCGCCTACATCGCCCTCACCGCTCTCTTCACCTGGCCGCTGCCCTACTTCTTGTTCACCCATCACGTCGGCCAGAGCGGCGGCGACGCCCGCGTCTATCTCTGGAACCTGTGGTGGGTGCGCAAGGCCGTCGTCGAGCTGCACACGAGCCCGCTGCGCACGGACTGGATCTTCTACCCGGTCGGCGTCGGGCTCGCCCTCCACACCCTGGCCCTGCTGCACGGCATGGCGTTCATCCCGCTGAGCCCGCTCGTGGGGCCGGTGGCCGCGGCCAACCTGATCGTTTGCGCCACGTTCGTCGCCTCCGCCGTGGCCGCGTTCCTCCTGTGCCGCCGGCTCGGGGCGGGGCTGGAGGGGGCATTCCTCGCCGGGCTGGCCTTCGGATTCTGTCCTTACCGTCTGGCCCGGCTCGCGGGACACTACGACCTGCTCAGCACGGAATGGATCCCGCTCTATGCCCTCGTCTTCGTGACCCTCATGCAGGCCCCGGGCCCACGGCTCGGCCTGGCCCTGGTCGCGGGCGTCGTGGCCGCGGCCTGCGGCTACACGAACCTCAGCTACCTGGTCTTCCTCGCGCTCTTTTCGGTCCTCTTCGGCGGCTGGACGCTGGCGACGCGGGCTCGGCGGACGGGGACAGTCCTGCTCCGGGCCGCGGTCGTGGGTCTCACCGCGGGGGTGCTGCTGCTGCCGCTGATGATCGAGGCCCGCCGCGACCTGGCGTCCTGGCGCTACCTGCCCTATCCGGGGGCCGGCCGCTACGTGGCGGACCTGGCCGCCTACGTGCGGCCGGGTCCGGCCCAGAGTCTGCTTGGAGCGCGGATCGGCCGCGCCTTCGATCCCGACCTGACCGACACGACCGTCTTCCCGGGCTACTTCCTCCTCGCCGCCGGCCTCATCGCCGCGCTGGACCGGCGATCCCGCCGGCAGCTCGGCTTCTGGCTCCTGCTCGCCGCCTGCGCCTTCGTGCTGAGCCTCGGTCCCTCGCTGCGCGTGGCCGGGCGCGACACGGGCGTACGCCTGCCCTTCGTCCTCTTGCAGAATGTGCCGCTCCTCGAGCACCTCCGCGCGCCGTCGCGCTTCTCCATCCTGCTCGTGCTCGCCCTCGCGGTCCTCCTCTCCGCCGGCTGGACGTCGTGGATGGCCAGGGTGCGCGGCGGCTCCGCCCGCCTCGGTCTCACCCTCGGCGCTGCCGCGCTGATGGTGGCCGAGTACCTGGCGCTGCCGGTGCCGCTCTTCCGGGCCGGCGCTCCGGAGGCGTTCGCGCGCATCGCGCGGGAGCCCGGCGACTTCAGCGTGGCCGAGCTGCCGGGGATCGACCAGGTGCCGGGCCGGATCATGTACGACCAGACGATCCACGGGAAGCGGATCTTCATCGGCACCGCCGCCCGCGTCCCGGTCGAGAAGATGAGCTACTTCTTCGGCCTCCCCCTCGTGCGCCCCCTGGTCGAGATGCGCAAGGGCCGGCTCGAGCTCGGCCGCGAGCTGCTCGAGCGCGAGAGGGTGGCGGCGCCACGGGTCGCGCGCTTCCTCGCCCTGCGCTACCTCGTCGTCGAGCGGTCGCTGGCCGACCGCGGCGTGCTGGATTATCTCCAGCAGGTGCTTCCGGTGACGCGGGTCCAGGACGACGGGGAGCGGTTGCTGCTGCGGGTCGAGCCGAGCGCGCTGCCAGCGTTGCCATGGCGGATCGAGGCCGGAGCGCCCGAGTCGCGCGTGTACTTCGAGAGCGGCTGGACGACGCCGATGCCGTCCGACGGCCGGACGTGGCGCGCGCCGAGCGCATCGCGCTCGACCGTGCTCTTCCGCCGGCCTTCGAGCGAGCCGCTGCGGCTCGTGCTCGAGGTCGTGGCCGTCGGCTCATCGGTGGCCCACCTGGATGGCCGCCGGCTGGATGATCCCCTGGTCGGCGCCGGCGAATTGTCGTGGGCCCTGCCCGCGGGCCTCCCCGACGCGGTCGAGCGCCTCGAGCTCACCTGGGCGGCGGCTCCGCCTCCGGCTCCTGGTCCTCGGCTGGCGGCTCTGCGCTTCGAGCCGGCGTCGTGAGGCGTTCCCGGCGCAGCTCGTAGATCCGGTCTCCGTCGGCCGCTTGGGCGACGACGGCGAACAGCCGCGCGCGGTCGAAGGCGGCCGCCAGCCCCCGGAATTCCGGCTTGCGCACCGCGGGGATGATCACGTAGAGGGCGGGGAAGATGTCGGCCAGGTAGAGGCCGGGCTTGCTGGCGTCGACATCGGACGGCACCGCCCGCACCCAGTGGTTCTCGACCAGCCGGGCGATGATGCGCGTCCCGGCGGGCACGAACGCCGAGCCCTGGCCGTTGACCACGGGCAGGCCGTGGCGGGCCGCCCACACGAGCGTCTCGGGAGCGAAGACGGGAACCTCCAGGATTGGCGCCGGGGGCCGCTGCCGGACGAGCTCGTAGGCCGGGGGCACGCCGGCCGGGATCGCGCGCAAGAGCGGCGCGGGGCTCAGCGTCTCCCCGACTGCCAGCAGCACGACGAGGGGGCCCGCCCCCGGCCGGGCCGCCAGCCGCGACCCCGACCAGCCGAGGGCGGCGAGGACCGCGAGCACGAAGAGGGCGACCGCGGCGAAGGTGTACGGGTGGCGCATGCCGTCGAAGGGTGGCACCGCGAAGAGCCAGCGGTACGGCAGCGGGACGCTGCCCTCGCCGACCTCCAGCCTCGGGCCCAGCGACAGCAGGACGAGGACCAGGAAGGCGGCCCCATAGAAGAGCGCGCCCGGGCGGCGCCGCGCCACGGCCACCGCCCCCAGGCCGAGCGCGAGGAGGCCCGGGAAGAGGCGCTCGCCTTCCCGGGCCGAAAGCCAGCGGTAGGCATAGGCGTCGCTCGTCAGGTCCTCGCCGGGATGGAAGGCCATGGAAGCCGACATGTTGATGTTGCGCCGGAGTCCCTGCTCGCGGCTCGTGTCCAGGTAGGCGAGCAGGTAGGGAATGGTCAGCAGCGTCCCCAGCGCGGCGGCGGCGGCCAGCCCGGCGAGCGCCTTGGGGCGGGCGACCCGGCGCAGATGCACCGCTGCGAAGACGGCCGCGAGCACGAGGGCCGCGACGCCGTAGTAACCGCTCGACTGCGCACTGAGAGCGAAGCTCACCCCGGTGAGGCCCACGCTCGCGACCGTGGGCCGCTGCGCCGTGCGGTGCAGGCCGAGGAGGAAGAGGGCCAGCCAGCCCGTGGACAGCAGGTTGAGGTGATAGAGGTGCCGCATCTGGTGCGAGCTGAAGGCGGCGAGGACGCCGCAGAGCAGGCCTGCCCACCGGTCGCCGGTGAGGACGTAGCCGAGGGCGTGGAAGGCCCAGCCGGCGAAGGCGAGCGCGAGCAGGACGGCCAGGTTCACGAGGGGGACCGGATCGCGCACGAAGGGGCGGAACGGAAGCAGCAGGACCACGGTCCCCAGGGAGAGGTCCGAGTGGAGCACGGCGTGATGGGCGGGCTGGAATATGTTGCCCTGGAAGATCTGGCCCGGCTCGAAGAAGTGCGTGGTGAGCCAGTGCACGGTCCAGAGGTCGACCAGGACGTCGAGGTGGCCGAGCACGTGCGTGCGGCCGAGGGCGACCAGCGGCCGGGTGGCCGCGATCGAAAGGGCGACGAAGAAGAGGGCGGCCAGCGCCTCGCGGCCGAGCGCGTGCTTGTCTCTCAAGTTCCGATGTTCGCGGCTGCGTAACCGGCATGGTAGTGTACACGGCCGGTGCAGCCGCAGGTCGGGCCTGCTCTGCGGATGACCCGCCGCAGGACGCTCCTCCTGGCGCTGGGTCTCCTCCTTCGTCTCGCCGCGCTGCCCTTGTGGGGCACGTTCGACACCGAGGTGCAGAAGGCCTGGGCCGCGCGCGCGGCCTCGGCCGGCCTGGCCGGCATCTACGGGCCCCCGGACCACGAGATGCTGCGCGTCGCCCGGGCCGAGACGGGGTCGGCGTGGGGACTCCTCACCGCGGCCAACCTGCCCCGGACCCGCATCGATTGGGAGAACGGGACCTTCGTCGTCGACTACCCGCCGGGGAGCCTCCTCGTCCTGTGGGCGGCGGGCAAGCTTTACCGCGCGCTGCGTCCGGAGATGCCCAACCGGCCGCTCTTCAACGCGGTGATCAACCTGGCCCCGCTGCTGGGGAGCCTCGCCATCGCGGTGATGCTCGGTCGGAGCGCTCCGGACGACGACGGCCGCCGGCGCGGCCTCGCCTTCTGGCTCAACCCGGCCGTGCTGCTGGCGGCGCCCGTGCTCGGCTACCCGGACCCCGTCTTCGGCGCGTTGGCCCTGGCCGCCGTGCTCGCCCTCGCGCGCAAGCGATATGCCGCCGCCGCCGCGCTGGTGGTCGCGACGGGCCTGGTGAAGCCGCAGGGAGCGCTGCTGCTGCCGGCCCTGCTCTTCGTGATGGCCCGCGAGGCGCGCCCCCGGGACTGGCTGCGCGCCACGCCGGGGGCCTTCGGCGTGGCGGCGCTCGTCCTCCTCCCCTGGTGGAGCGCCGGGCACCTCCTCTCCGCGCTCGACGGCTGCCGCCGCACCGCGACCCAGAGCGCCCTCTCCGCCCAGGGCTTGAACCTGTGGTGGGCGGCCGGATGGGCGATGGACCGGACGCAGGAGGGACGGCGGCCGCTGGCCCGCATCCACTCGGCGGAGGAGTTCCGTGAGTGGGCGGGGTTCGACCCGCGTCCGGTCGCCCGGGCCGCCGTCCTGGGGGCCACCGCCGGCATCCTGCTCCTGATGCGGCGGTGGCCGGCCGCCGACCGCCGCATCATCCCGCTGTCGGTGATCCTCCAGGTCCACGCCTACGCCTTCTTCGCGACCAGCGTCCACGAGAACCACACGTTCCTGGCCGTGGTCCTGGCTCCCCTGCTGCTCGGCGCGTGGCCGCGGGCGCGCGCCCTCGTCGCCGCCGCGTCGGGGTTCCTCTTCCTGAACCTCTTCCTCGTCGCCGGCCTCGGCCGCCGGATCACCAGCCTGCGCTTCGTGGAGCAGCTCCGCCTGGCGCCCGGGTTCGACTTGACCATCCTGGTGGCGGTCCTCCACGGCGCGCTGCTGGTCGCCCTCTTCGCGTGGGCGGCGCGCCCACGGGGCGAGGCGGCCGCACCGGCGACGGCCCCCGCGGTTTGAGCCGGACCGGGGCCGGCCTCGTCCGCGGCCTGGTCGAGGCCTCCCTCACCTGTCTGCTGTCCCTGGCGATCGTCGGCCTGCTCTTCACGAACGGGATGCGGATGCTCGAGGAGCTCGGCCGCGTCTGGCTCTTCTGGCTGCCGATGCTCGTCGTCCTGGCCATCCTCGCCCGCGGTCCGCTGGCGGGGCCTGGCCTGGCCGGCCGCGGGCTCGTCCTCGGCCTGGCCACCTTCGCCGCCTCGGCGGTCGCCGCCGGCCTCGTCGGCGCCGCCCCCGGCCGGCTGGCCCGGCACCTCGCCCAGCTCGGGATCGTGTGGCTGCCGCTGCTCGCCCTCGTCTCCGCGCCTCGTCTCGTCCGCCGGTGGCGGGACCTGCTGGCGCTCGGCCTGGCCATCGCGGCTTGCCTGGCGGCGCTGGCCCTGGCCGGGCCCCTCCTGATGCGGCGGCTCGTCGTGCCGCTCTACTCCCTCGACGTCGACCACCGCCCGCGGCCGAACAAGGGCGGCGCCAACGAGGACGGCGTCTATTCGCGGCTCACCTCCCGCGAGTTCCGCAAGGACGACTTCAACGTCGTCTGCCTGGGCGACTCCTTCACCGCCAACCCCCACCTGCCCGAGGCGGAGCGTTGGCCGAGCTTGCTCGAGCACCGGCTCCAGGCTCGCTCGCCCGCCCGCCGCGTCCGGGTGGCGAACTTCGGGTGGGTGTCTTCCTCCCCGGTGCTGCAGGCGCGCCAGCTCCGGGCGATCGGCGCGAAGTACAAGCCCGGCCTGATCGTGCAGGGCTTCGACATGACCGACTTCCACGACGACCTCGTGGCCCGGCGGAAGCTGGAGAGGATGGGCGCGGACGGAGCGGAGGTCTCGATCTTCCGAGCCTTCGGCGTCGGGGCGAGCCTGGCCCTCGGGGTCGACGATTACGGGGCGTGGCTGCGGGAGCGCCTCCGCTGGGCGGGCAGCGAGCCGGCCTCCTCCGTTCCCGGCCCGCGCTATTTCTTCCTGTTCGAGCCGGCCGGGGTCTCCGAGCCGTACTTCAGCACGAGCTGGGAGGCCATCCGGGAGACGGAGCGGGTGGCACGCGCGATGGGCGCCCGCTATGCCCTCTTCGTCTTTCCGCGCTACCAGCAGTACGACCCGCGAGAGGCGCCGCGGGACCCCGAGCGGCGCGTCTTTCCCGCCGACGCCCCCGGCCTGCTCGTGCCCTTCGCCTACTTCGAGGGCCAGGCGCGCACGGTGAGCTTCCCGGTCCACTCGCTGCGCGAGAGCTTCCTCGCCGATCCTGCCTTTCCCAAGTGCCGCGACAACGACCCCCACTGGAATGCCGAGGGGAACCGGGTCGCGGCGGAGGCGATCGATCGCTGCCTGGCCGCCGACCGGCTGGCGCCGCCGTTGCCTTGACAGGGGGTTGACAGGCTCCCCAGGGTTCACTATTGTTACGTCATTCGTCACGTTTTTGCGGACGGCAGGTCCGCCTCCCCCTCGCACTTCTTCCGGGTTTCGCCATGAGCCAAGAAGATCCGTCTTCGCCCCCCAAGACCCCCCCCCCACCCCGCCGCGGCCGCCCGCCGAAGGGGGACGGGTCGAGGAACCGTTCCCGCGAGGCGCCGGACGACGGCGCGGCCGGGGACGGGAACGACGTGGAGCCGCCTCCCGCCGGCGCCGCGGGCGCGGGAATCGTCGCCGAGCGAACGCACGATGACGATGCGCCAGCCGCGATCGCCACCGTGGAGCCTGACGGCGGCTCGGCTCCGGCCCCGGTCCCGGAGCCGCCGGCGGCCACCGCCTCCTCCGCCGCGCGTCCGGATCCTGCACCTGACCGGCCGCCGGTGAGCGCACCCCGGCCGGAGCCGGGAGCCGCGCTCGACCGCGGGGGCAGGCTGGACCTCGCCGAGCTCAAGGAGATGAACATCACCAAGCTCGCCCACGTGGCGAAGTCGCTCGACATCTCCGGAGCGGCGACCATGAAGAAGCAGGAGCTGGTGTTCCAGATCCTGCGCGCGCAGGCGGAGAAGGAAGGGCTCATCTTCTCGGAGGGCGTGCTCGAGATCCTGCCCGACGGGTTCGGCTTCCTCCGCGCCCCGGAGTACTGCTACCTGCCGGGCCCGGACGACATCTACGTCTCGCCCTCGCAGATCCGGAAGTTCGACCTGCGGACCGGCGACACCATCAGCGGCCAGATCCGGCCCCCGAAGGAGGACGAGCGCTACTTCGCGCTCATCAAGGTCGACGCGGTCAACTTCGAGCCCCCCGACAAGTCGAAGGAGAAGATCTTCTTCGACAACCTCACGCCGCTCTATCCGATGCAGCGGATCAAGCTCGAGACGATCGCGGACGCCCTCTCGCCGCGCATCCTCGATCTCATGACGCCCCTCGGCAAGGGTCAGCGCGCCCTCATCGTGGCCGCCCCCCGGACGGGCAAGACGATGCTGCTGCAGGCCATCGCCAACGCCATCACCACCAACCACCCGGAGATCGTCCTCATCGTGCTGCTCATCGACGAGCGCCCGGAGGAGGTCACCGACATGCAGCGGTCGGTGCACGGGGAGGTCATCTCGTCCACCTTCGACGAGCCGGCCGACCGTCACGTGCAGGTGGCGGAGATGGTGATGGAGAAGGCCAAGCGCCTGGTCGAGCACAAGAAGGACGTGGTGATCCTCCTCGACTCGATCACCCGCCTGGCCCGCGCGTACAACACGATCGTTCCCCCGTCGGGCAAGGTCCTCTCCGGCGGCGTCGACTCCAACGCCCTGCAGCGGCCGAAGCGGTTCTTCGGGGCCGCCCGCAACGTGGAGGAGGGAGGCAGCCTGACGATCATCGCCTCCGCCCTCGTGGAGACGGGCTCCCGGATGGACGACGTGATCTTCGAGGAGTTCAAGGGCACCGGCAACGCGGAGATCGTCCTCGACCGCAAGCTGACCGACAAGCGGATCTTCCCCTCCATAGACATCAACCGCAGCGGCACGCGCAAGGAAGAGCTGCTCGTCCCCAAGGACGAGCTGAACCGGGCCTGGATCCTGCGCAAGGTCCTCTCGGCCCTTTCGCCGGTCGAGGCCATGGAGCTGCTGCTCGAGCGTCTCGGCAAGACCAAGAGCAACAAGGATTTCCTGGAGAGCATGTCGAGCGGCGGATAGGCCGGCGCCCAGGCGCCGCTCTGCACGCCGTCCCCGAAGGGGGCCCTGCCCTCGAAGGCGTGAAACACGATGCCTTCCAGCCGGTCGCTGAGCGAGAGGTCAAGGCGCCTCGCGGGCGGTCGCTCGGCGGCCGGCGGTGTGCCTCAGGGAAGCTGGACGCGGGCCACCGCGGCGGCGTAGCTGCCGTCCGCCTCGCCGGGGAGACTGCGCCCGAACTCGAAGCAAAGCACGTTGTCGCCGGGCACGAGGCGCTCGGCGGGGAGCGTGAAGGGCACGTCCGTCCATTCCGTGGCGACGGCGACCGTGCCCACGGGGGCGCCGTTGCAGACGATCCGCACCGACTGGTCCGGGAGCCGGCCTGGAGCGCGCAGCCGGATGAAGCTGCGCAGCGCGCTGGGCCCCTGCAGGGGAACACGCACGCACGCTCGAGGGTAGAGGGCCCACCGGAAGGGCGGCCATCCCTCCCGCCGCTCGGGGCCCGACCATCCCTCGGCCAGCCAGGGGGAGTCGACCGCGCCGACGTCGATGGTCCCCGAGGGGTTGACGTTGTAGTAGAAGTACTCGCCCACCATGACGTCATAGACGAAGCCCCGCGCCCGCGGTCCGAGATGGCTCGCGGCGGCGTCGAAGAGGCGGTAGATCTGGTGGGCCTGCGCGCCGGCGAGACGCTCGAGGGGCGCCGCGTCCGTGAAGACGCGGGTCCGATAGAGCCGGATGAGCCCGGCGTTCCAGAGGGCGAAGGCGGCCAGCACCGCCGCCACCGCGGTCCACGGTCGCCTACGCAGCACGCCCGTCGCCGCCCGGGCGAGGGCGGCGAGCCCCCAGGCGACAAGCGGGATCGCCACGTCGAAACGACGCGCGGCGAAGGCGTCGCTGGCCTCCCAATCGCGCACGCCGCCGTTCACCCAGGCCGTGGCCGCGATGACGGCCAGGCTCGCCCCGGCGAAGATCGGCATCGGGCCCGAAAGGAGCAGGAGCCCGAGGGTGCCGGCGAGCATCAGGGGCGTCCAGTCGAAGAACCCCCGCTCGGCGGAGAACAGGACGTTCACCAGATGCGGCGATGACCAGTCGACGTAGCCGGAACCCTGGGGCATCGTCAGCCAGCGGCCGAAGAGCAGCTTCCAGGCGAGTATCTGGGGCAGGAACGCGAGCACACCCAGGCCCGCCGCCGCCGCGATCCACGCGGGCCGGACGGCTCGCTGCCGGAGCTGGTGGACGGCGAGAGCGGCGGGCAGGAGGCCGACCAACACGCCTTGCCAGCGCATGAGCGCCACCAGGCCCACCGAGACGCCGAGCAGGCTCCAGCTCCGCAGGGTGGGCGCTCTCTCCGCTTCGCGCCAGGCCCACACGACGAAGCACGTCGCCGAGAAGGTCAGCGCGTGCGCCATGCCGGGGACGACGAACGTGTAGTAGGCGATCGAGGAGGTGAGGATGACGCCCAGCACGATCATCGAGGCCTGCCGGAGGGCCAGGTATCCGGCCATGGACCGGGCCAGC
This sequence comes from Acidobacteriota bacterium, assembly GCA_003223555.1. Lineage (GTDB taxonomy): Bacteria > Acidobacteriota > Vicinamibacteria > Fen-336 > Fen-336 > AA32. Next base: position 44,476 of record QHVM01000083.1, read on the forward strand.
GCGTAGCCTCCCGCAGTGACGGCGCCGACGGAGCCGGCGGCCAGGGCGTTCAGGTACGGCCGGTCGTAGCCGTTCGGCGTCCATGGACGCAGGCCGAGCCAGTGCGTGACCAGCACGTACAGGTGGGCGACCGCGAAGAAGGGCGACCAGAACAGGGCCGGCCCGATCGGATAGAGGTTGGGCGGCCGGCCGGTCGCCGTGAGGGGGAGCGCGGGGAAGCCCCAGCGCGCCCATTCGTTGGCGAAGTCGAGGTCGTGGTCGAAGACGATCGAGCGCAGGTAGGCGTAGTAGCCCGGGGCGTCGGCGCGAAACTCGGGTCGCACCGCGGCGGCCGTGACGAACCCCGCGCCGGCCAGGGCCAACAGGACCGGCAGGTCGCCGGCCCCGCGGCTCCGGGCTGCCGCCGCGGCAACTACGGCGATTGCGAAGCCGGCCAGGCCCATCGTCCGGAGGCCGGGATCGATCAGGCCCAGCATGGCCACCGCGGTGGCCAGGACGGTGAGGGTGGTGAGCACGCGGTGGCGCGGGGTCGATCGGGAACCGCCGCCGGCGACAGCCGCACCCCTCACCCGAGCGTCGGACGACCGGACGACTGACATCGCCCGATCACATCAAAAGTGTCGCCATGGGGCAACCAGGCGCGCCGGGCCCAAGTGGCGCGCCGCCAGCCCCGCACGAGGAGCGGCAGCGAATTCGCTACAGTGCGCGGTCCCCGAGGCCGGGGCGGACGGTGATCCGAACGGTGCTTGCGGCCAGAGACTTGTTGGCCCCGGCCCGCCGGTATTCGTGCTCAGCGGTGAAGCGGCGTTCGAGCTTCGTACCGGTCACGAAGGGCGGGCAGTCGCCCTCTTGTACGCTCTTGCCACCGTCGTCCCAGTCCCATTCGAGCTGCGGACAGTAGTACTCCTCGACGTCGTCGCCGCCTTGCAGCTCCGCGATGAGGAAGATGTTCACCGGCGAGAACGCCATGCGGGGGGTCGCCCTCAACTCCAGATGGGGCTTTTTCAGCTTCGCTTCCTGTTTGCCCCCGCCGGCGGCGACCGGGAAGGCCAGGGCGGCGCCGATCACGACGAGGACGGCGCGGTCGGGGATCATGGCTCTCTCCACCCGGGGCGGTGCCATTCTATTCCAGCCCGCCGCCGGCGGATAGAATCGCGAGATGCTGCGCCTCGGACCGAGCGCGGCCGCGAAGGAGAAGCGGCTGGCCGGGCTGCTCGATGGCCGCGACCCGGAGCGCCTGGGACTGGCCGATGCGGTGCAGGAGTCCCAGCTGACGTGCGCGCGGCGCGCCGCGGAGCGCCGGCCTCGGCGGCGGCGGCCGGGCTCGTCCGCGCCGTGGCCGCCGTGGATCCGCGCGCGGTCCTCACGGTCGAGGCGCTCCAGGCCTGGCACCGCGCCCTCGGCCTGGGTGCGGGATATCGCGCCCGTGACCGCACGAGAGCCGATGGGCCGGCTCCGGCCCCGGTGGAGTTCATCTCCAGCCGGCTGGCGATCCTCCAGGAGTGGCTGAGCGTCGAGAGCAGCCGGGAGCTGCGGCCGGCCCAGGCCGGCGCGCTGGTCCTGGCCCGCGTCGTCGAGATCGCGCCGTTCGAAGACGGTAACGGCCGCGTGGGGCGCCTCGCGGCGTCCCACCTGATGGTGCGGGCTGGCGCGCGGCCGCCCGTCCTCGTCGGCTCCGACCGCCCGCGGCTCGAAGCGTGCCTGCGCGCTGCCTTCCAGCTCAACACCGAGCCGCTGACCGCCCTGCTCGAGGAAGCCGCGGAGCGTGCCCTCGACATCATGCTCCGGGCGCTGCCCGGCCCGGAAGGCTGACCGGGTCCGGCCGTTACTCGCCCGGCATGCCTCCGGGTCCGTGCACCGTGACGGTGGCGCTGGCCACGGCCAGCGGCTGGTTCGCGTGCAGCATGTGCACCGTCACGTTGTACACGCCCGGCCGGTAGTAGGCGTGCTCCGCGCTGAAGCGGCGCTCGAGCGGCGTGCCGGGCCGGAACGGCGGACAGTCGGCTTCATGGGCGCTGCGCCCGCCGTCGTCCCAGTCCCAGATGAGGGCGGGGCAGTAGAACTCCTCGCCGTCGTCGCCGCCGTTGAGCTCGGCGGTGACGAGCACGTTGGCGGGCGTGAAGCTGAAGCGGGGAGTGGCGCGCAGGCCCAGGCGCGGCTTGCGCGTCTTGGTGCGCTCGCCCGCCCCCGCGGCGGCGGCCAGGGCGGCGACGAGCAGGACGAGAGCGGCACGATCGGGCATCGAGGCTCCTCGGGTCAGGCCGGTTTCATGGCTTCCGATCCGGCACGTCGAGCTGGGCCCGGTGCCGATCGCGATCGTCCAGGACCTCGGAGGTCGGCCGGAGCCGGCCACCGTCGGCGTCCTGCACCCCGTAGGCGCGGCCGATATCGTCCACCCGATCCTGGTCGGGGGTAGGAGCGCTGCCGCCGGGCGTTTCGTCGCCCACGTACGCGTTGTCGAGGGCGCTGTCGTCGGGGTCGCCCACGAGGAGCTTGTCTCCATCCCTGGGGATCTCGACCGGCCGCCGCGGTGCCTTCGGCGGAGGAGCCACTCCGGTGCGCAACGCCTCGGCGACCAGCGCGGTCGGGGACGGGGTATGGACTTCCCTCTTCCTACTCCGGTTGGCCATCGTTGCCTCCCCGGGTCCGGTCGGAACCCGGGTGGGGGCCAGTGCAAACCTCGTGCCTCGCCGGGGAGCTCGATCCCGGCGCGCTCGGCGCTTCGCCGGGCGCGGCCCGGGAGCAAGCCTTACAAGTCCGGGTGCCGGAAAGCGCCGTGCTAAGATCCCGCGTGAACCTCCCGATTCCTTCCGGCTTGCGCCAGCTCCTCGAGCGCGTGCGCGAGGCGGGCGGGCGGCCGCTCCTGGTGGGCGGGGCCGTGCGCGATGCGCTTCTCGGCCTGCCCGTGCAGGACTACGACGTCGAGGTCTTCGGACTCCCCGCCGAGTCTCTCCGGGCCAGCCTCTCCTCCCTCGGCCGAGTGAACACCGTCGGCGAGGCGTTCACCGTCTTCAAGCTGGCCGGCCTGGAGGGCGTCCCCGGCGCGGTCGACGTCTCGCTGCCGCGCCGCGACTCGAAGGTCGGGCCGGGCCATCGCGGCATCGCCGTGCAAGGCGACCCCACGCTTGCGCCCGAGGAGGCGGCGCGCCGGCGGGACTTCACGATCAACGCCGTCCTGTTCGATCCCTTCGCCTCGCGCCTGCTCGACTTCTTCGCCGGCCAGCGGGACCTGGAATCGCGCGTGCTGCGCGCGGTCGACCCCGCGCGCTTCGGAGAAGACCCGCTGCGGGCGCTGCGCGCCGTGCAATTGGCGGCGCGCTTCGAGCTGCGGGTCGATCCCGAGACGGCCCGGCTCTGCGCCTCGATGCCGCTGGCCGAGCTGCCGGCCGAGCGCATCTTCGGCGAGGTCGAGAAGCTGCTGCTGAAGGCGCGCCGGCCGTCGCTCGGGTTCGGGCTCCTGCGCGAGTGGCGGCTGCTGCCGGCCGTCGCGCCCGAGCTGGTCCCCCTCGCCGACACGCCTCAGGATCCGGGCTGGCATCCCGAGGGCGACGTGTGGACGCATACGCTGCTCGCCTTGGACCAGGCCGTCCCCCTGGCGGCGGACCTCGACCGGCCGCGGGCGCTGGCCGTGATGCTGGCGACGCTGTGTCACGACCTCGGCAAGCCCTCCACGACGCGCTTCGAGGACGGCCGGCTGCGCTCTCGTGGCCACGAGGAGGCGGGGCTTTCCCCGACCGTCACCCTCCTCGACCGCTGGAACGTACACACCCTGATGGGCTACGACGTGCGGGGCCAGGTCCTGGGCCTGGTGGGAAACCACCTCAAGCCCGGACAGCTCTACGACGACCGCGACCGCGTCTCGGACGGAGCGCTGCGGCGCCTGGCCCGGAAGTGCGAGCCCGCCCTGCTGTACCGCGTGGCCCGCGCGGATTGCCTGGGGCGCACGGGCGATTTCCCGCCGTCGGCCATGGAGTGGTTCCTGGAGCGGGTGCGGCAGCTCGACGTGGCCGAGCGGCCGCCGTCCCCGCTGCTGAAGGGCCGGGACGTGGTGGCCCTCGGCGTGGCCCCGGGCCCGGAGGTGGGACGGATCGTGCGCGAGGTATACGAGCGCCAGCTCGACGGCGCGGTGACTACCATCGACGAGGCGCGGGAGGAGGCTCGACGGCTGTTGGAGCAGGGGTCCCACGACTCGTCGGCTCAGCCGAAGCCCTAGACCCGCTCCGTTGGAGCGCCCGCCGGGAGGGCTTCGTCACCCTCGGCCGTGGAGGGTCCAGGTCGTGAGCAGGCCGGGCGCTTCGTCGGCCGGCACCGGGCGCGAGAACAGGAAGCCCTGGGCATAGGGGCAGTCGAAGCTGCGGAGCTGGGCTTCCTGGGCCGCCGTCTCCACCCCCTCGGCGACCGCGGACACGCCCAGGTTGGCGGCGAGGGTCACGATGGTGCGGACGATCTCCCGGTCTTCGACCTCCACGTCCATGCGGCTGACGAAGGCGCGATCGATCTTCAGGGCGTCGATGGGGAAGCGGCGCAGGTAGCTGAGCGACGAGTAGCCGGTGCCGAAGTCGTCGACGTCGAGGTTGATGCCGAGCTGCTTGAGCTGGGCCAGCTTGGCCGCCGCGCCGGCCGGATCGTCCATGAGCGCGCTCTCGGTCAGCTCGAGGCGCAGGCTGGGCGCGGGCAGCCCCGATCGTTCCAGGGCCTCCGCGACGAGGGCCAGCACGTCGGACTGCGAGAACTGGCGGGCGGACAGGTTCACGCTCACCGCGACCGGCGAACCGGGCGGGACCGACTCCTGCCAGCGCCGGGCCTCGACACACGCGCTCATGAGCACCCACCGCCCGAGAGCCGCGATGGCGCCGATCTCCTCAGCTAGGGGAACGAACTCGTGGGGCAGGAGCAGGCCCCGCTCGGGGTGCTGCCACCGGACGAGGGCTTCCAGGCCCGCGATGCGGCGGGTCTCCAGCGAGACGAGGGGCTGGTAGTGCAGCCGCAGCTCGTGACGCTCGAGCGCGCGGCGAAGGTCGGTCTCCATCTTGAGGCGCGTCGTGGCCAGGACGTGCATGGACACGTCGAAGATCTCGGAGCTGCCGCGTCCCCGCCGCTTGGCCCGGTACATCGCGATGTCGGAGTCGCGCAGCAGGTCCTCGGCGTCCGCGTAGCGCGGGCCGCTGCGGGCGATGCCCACGCTGGCGCTGGCGAAGACCTCGTGGCCGCGGACCTTGAGCGGGGGACGCAGCTCCTGGTGGATGCGGTCGGCGATGCGCAGGGCCTGGCTGACCTCGTCGACGTCCTCCACCAGGACGGTGAACTCGTCCCCGCCCAGGCGGGCCACCGTATCGCCGGGGCGCAGGCACGTCTCCAGCCGCCGGGCGAGCGCGACCAGCACCTCGTCGCCAGCCAGGTGACCGAGGCTGTCGTTGACGACCTTGAACTGGTCGAGGTCCACGTAGAGGACGGCGAACGAGTACTCCTCGCGGCGCCGGCTGCGGGCGAGGGCCTGGCGCAGCCGGTCCACGAACAACGCTCGGTTGGCGAGCCCCGTCAGCGAGTCGTGGAGGGCGTCGTGGAGCAGCCGCTCCTCGGCTTCCTTGCGGCGGCTGACGTCGGTCAGGGACCCGGCCATGCGATAGGCCTCGCCCCGCTCGTCCCGCACGGCCAGGCCGCGGCTCAGCATCCAGCGAAACGTGCCGTCCCGGTGCCGCATGCGGCACTCGCACTCGAAGTGGGCGTCGCTGCCCCTGAGATGCCGGTCCAGCCTCTGCCGGAACTCCCCCGCGTCGCCGGGATGGATCCGGCCCAGCCATTCCTCGGGCGCGGAGCCGACCTCGTCCGCCTCGTGGCCCAGCATCGTCTTCCAGCGGGACGAGTAGTGGACGCGGTTGCGGCGGAGGTCCCAGTCGAACAGCCCGTCGTTGGCGCCGCTCACGGCGAGCGCGTAACGCTCCTCGCTCTCGCGCAAGGCCAGCACCGCGGTCTCCTTCTCGTTCTCGATACGCTGGCGCTCGAGGGCGGAGTCGATCGCCGGCGCCAGCCGGCCCAGCCGCTCCTTGAGGACGTAGTCGCTGGCCCCGGCCTTGATGACGTCAGCCGCGGTCTCTTCGTCGAGAGAGCCGGTCACCACGATGAAGGGGGTGCGAGGTGCGACCTTGCGCGCCAGCTCGAGGGCGGCGAGGCCGTCGTAGCCGGGCAGCTTGTAATCGGCGAGGATCAGGTCGAACGGAAACGTGCGGAGGGCGCGCTCGAAGTCCCCGCGCCCGGTGACCCAGGTCAGGGCCAACTGGCGGACGTGCTTCCGAACCTCGCGCTCGACGATCTGCTGATCGGCGGCATCGTCCTCGAGAAGGAGGATCGAGAGGGGTTCATCGCGCATGGCAGCCGCGGTTTCCTAAGAACCGGGCGGTAACCATTTTCAGTCTAGGAATAACACGATCTGGTGATGCGAATCACACGTCTGTGACCGAGATCACACCTCTTGCTCAGCGTCCATACGCGGTCTCACTATCCAGGATATTCAGCGTCCGGAGGTAAAGCTCATCGACCTCTTCCCGGCTATTGGCGATCGCGGTGAGCCCTAGCTTCCCGAATTCCGACAGGGCCCCGATCAGGTGGAAGAGGACGCCCGATTCCGAGACGTGGTTGTAGTGGAGCTTGTTGTACGTGAGTATCTCGATGAGATCCTCGGGCAGCAGGCCCCGGTAGGCGTCGGACTTCAGGTTGTCCGTGGCCCGGTAGTACTTGGCGTGGCCGGACGGGGAGAGGAAGAGGCCGGTGTCGGGGTCCAGGGTTCCGCCGGTCAGGAACTGAAGGGCGAGATACGGGTGGGTGGTGCCACCCATGCGCAGGTTGATCTCCAGGGCGGAGATGCGCCACTCCTTCTCGCCGTGGTTGCGGTAGACCAGGAAATCCACGGAGAAGCGGCTCACCACGCCGTAACCGGCGAGGACGTGTCCGATCTTGACTCCGGTGTCCTGCACGAGCCGGCGGTACTCGTCCTGGGCGGGGAAGCTGCATCCGAGGAACACCTGCCCGGAGAGCCCGCCCAGGATCTGGTCGTGGGTGGAGATGATGACCACCTCCCCGGTCGGGCTGATGCGCATCTGGGCGCTGGGCGACGCCTTCTCCTGGGCCTCGATGTACTCCTCCACCGCCCATCCGCGCGAACTTGTCGAAATAGATCGCCGGCGTCTCGCTCGGCACCGAGAACTCCAGCTCCTTGAGCGCGGATTGGATGTCGGCGCGGCGCTGGCCGTCGGGGAAGCGCAGGATGGCGTTGCCCTCCCCGGAGAAGCTCTCGTTGAGCTTGACGACCGCCCGCTTGATGCTCGGGCGCGCTTCCCTCAGCGCGAGCAGCGCGTTCTCGACCTCGTGCTCGGTCCGGAGGTCCTCGCTGCCGAGGGGCAGCTCCACCCCCGCCTCACGGAAGACCTTGCGACTGCCTGACTTCGTGCCCAGGTGGATGAGCTTGGGGTCCACTCCGTTCAAGGGGATGCCCAGCAGCACCGCGAGCTTCCGCTCCAGGGGCGTGGAGTTGAACACGGTCAGGTAGGCCCGGGAGGAGTCCTGGATGCCGGCGCGGATGCGCTCGAGAAGCCGCGGCCGCTCGAGTATCTTCTCGGTGAGGGACCGCGGCGAGCCGTCGTGAGCGCAGAGGAGCGTCAACCGCTGCCGGGCATGGCTGGCCGGGATGCCGGCCAGGAACTGGAAGTAGTACTCGAGGATCATCGGGTGGACCGGCTGGGAGGTGACGTACACCATCCGCGCATGGGGGTTGCGCAGTCGGATCAGGAGAAAGAGCAGGCGCTCCTCGTAGAAGTTCACTCCCGGCAGCTTCTTCAGCTCGCTCTGGTCGAGGGTGAGGGAGGGAACCACCACCGAGGTGTGGGGCTCCTCCTCCTGCATGAGGATGCTCTCCCACACCTCGTCCAGGCGCGGCTTGAGGCGCTCGTACTGCGCGATCTCGTCCTCGAGGGTCACGTCGCCCGGAAACGGAGGCTTGGGAATCATTCTTCGTCATTTTCGGGGGGGTGCGGAGTCAACGGAAGCACCTCCCCGCGCGCATTCGCGCTCCCCCCCAAGTCGCTCCGCGCCCGAGTGAATCGGGCGCTCCGCTGCTACGTGCCTATCGCCTGCTGCCACTGAACCACCCGGCGGGCGTTAGTTCGGGCTCGCTTCCAGCGCGGCCGGCGTGTCCTCGCCCCCGGCGATCCGGCCTTCGTCCAGGTCCATCGGCAGGCCGAGGGCCTCGGCCCGTGCCCGTACCTGGCGGTAGAGGTAGAAGCGAAGCGGGCCCAGCAGCGTGTAGTCCGAGGTCAGGTGGAGGAGCCGGTCCCGGATGTCGTCGGGTTGGGTCTGGGTCATGATCCGCGCCCGCTCGTCGGACCATTCGGCCGTCACCTCGCCCCGCTCCCGCTTCTGGGCCAGCAGCATCATCTGGCGCGTGCGGTCGACGATCTCCGGGTGGTGGTTCACGCCGAACACCCGGGGCATGACCCCGCCGCGGTCGCGGGCGAACTCCATCATCGTCAGCGCTTCGCCCGCCGGCCCGCCCAGGCCTCGTGCCTCGTACCCGATGGGCACGAACGTGGCCGGCAGCGCGCCGGGCGCCGGCATCAGGTCGAACAGTCGGTGGTCGACCACGCGCAGCCGGCGGCCGTCGGGCAGCTCGGCGGCCAGCTGCCTGAACCACGGATGCCGGCGGCCCTCTTCGGTGAGGATGTTCTCCTGGATGCCCGTGCTCTTCCCTTTCTCGGGCGGCCGCAGGACGGGCCGCGCCACCCCCGTCCAGCGGCACATGACCCCGAAGCTGTGGCAGACCGAGAGCAGCGCCGCCTCGGGGTCCTCCCGGATGGCGTCGAAGAGCCGGAAGAGCCCGGCTTCCCAGGAGGGATCTTCCGCGATCCCCTGGCTGCCCGGGGAAGACCCGTCGTTGCAACGGGGGTCGAGGTGGCCGGGGCCCCCGGTGCCGAGGTACAGCCCGTAGCGCCCGCGCGGAGCCTCGGGGATCATCCCGCTCTTGCGGACCTCGTAGGAGACGACCCGGATGCCGAGCCCGTTTTCCTCGAGGCCGGTCAGGATGTCGCACGCGGCGTCCATCACCGCGTGGACGAGGGAGTCGTGGCCGAGGTTCGGCCAGCCGTAATTCATGTCCAGCACGGCCACATCGATCGACCGCTCTTCGGCGGGCGGCACGTCACCGGGCCTCTCGACCCGGACGGTGGCGAAAGGGCCGCCGGGGCGCGGCACCGGGCAATCCGTGACGCAGAACTGTCGGCCCAGGCGGAGCTTGTTGCGACAAGCGATGGGCATGCGAAACAAGTCTACAAGCGGGGCCGGGGGGCGTCTGCGGCTTCGGCAGCGCGCCGGCGCGCGAGGCGAGCGTGCGCAGCGTGGGCGGGGGCGAGCCCAGAGGGTAGAGGAGGTCGGTTCCCGGGACGATGGTGGCCTCGACGAGGTCGAGATAGGGAGTACGGCCGCCGTCGTCGCGGCCATCGAAGCCGGCCAGCCACGCGGTGGCTCCGGCCGTCTCGAGCCGGTAACCGATCGGCCGCCCCGTCACGACGTCGATCGGCCACTGGAGGCCCGATTCGGCCAGGGCCGCGCGCGCGTCGTGGGGCAGGCGGCCGTGGGCGAGCTGATAGGCGCGGCAGGCGGCCAGCATCCGGAAGCCGGCTCCGTTGGCGCGATCCACGTAGAGCAGGCGAGCAGGTCGGCTCAGGGGGGCGACCACCCCTTCCACGATGCGGGCGGCCATGTTGTCGACGAGGAAGAAGCTGCGCCACGACGAAGCGCGCGACCGCAGCGCCGCGGCCAGCCGCTCGTCGAGCCGCTGCAGGCCCGGGAAGTCCCAGGCCTCGAGCAGCGGCCGCGCCTCGTCGAGGACCGCGTCGTGCTGCTGGAGGAACCGGGCGAACCGGTGCCCAGGAAGCCATCTTCCACCGTTCGATGGATGAGTCGCCACTCGGAGGCGGTGGCCTCCCCCGCGCCCGGCATCCGGTCGTCCTCCGCGGCCACCGCCCGCGCGGCGCGCGCGAGGGCCGGCGCGGACGCGGTGGCGAGCGATGCGAACAGCGCGGCGGCGGCGGTGCGGCGGCATCCGGCGGCGGTGAGCGGCAGCAACAGGCCGGCGTCGAGCTGGGCGAGGTCGGTCCCGTAGCGATAGGCGGCCGTCTCGAGGGCCAGGGCGGCGTCCGGATCGCCGGCGTCTTTCAGCCGCCGCGCTTCGGCGGTGGCCAGCTCCGCCAGGTGGCGCAGGGCCTGGAGGTCGGGCACCGGCGTCACGACCGTGGGCGCTTCCCGGAAATACTCGAAGCGCGTGCGAGCCGCGCCCGCCCGCAGGTGCGTCAGCGCGTCGGGATGGCGGGCCAGGTAGGCGTGCTCTTCGGGGGTCAGTGCCGCCGCCGCCGCCTCGCCGAGCCACCCCGGAGTCGTCTCCCGCCGCAGGTCGGCCAGCGCGCGCGAATACTCGGTCCAGGCGTTCTCGGTCGGAGCCGGCGCCGGCGGCCGCCGGCGGGCCTCCCGCGGCGGCATCCGCGCCGGAGGGACGAGCATCACGTAGACGAAGCCGAGGCCGCTCGCGGCGAGGCCGAGCAGGACGGCCATGGCGGCCACGCGCACCGACAGGCCGGCGGCCACGCCCTAGCGGGGCGCCACGACGAAGGCCGGCACCTGTCCGCCCCCCGAGGTGACGTTGGCCAGGGAGGTGCCGGACAGCCGGGTCAAGATACCCCCCACCTCTCCCGCGAAGATGAAGGGATCGAGGTCCACGACGAGGTCGCGGGTGCGCAGCCCCTCCGGGCCCAGCTCGGGGAAGCTCTCGCGTCGCAGCTCGACCTTGTCCTGCACCACGTACGACGAGCGCAGCGCCTCGGCCAGCGCCGCGTCCCAGTCCGCCGGCGACATCTCCGAGCCGATGAAGACGCCCTTGCCTCCGTACTCGTCGTTCGGCTTCATGACCAGAGCGTCCCGGTGCTCCCGGACGAAGGCGGGCAGGTCGACGTCCACCCCCGCGCGCGACGTCCGCTCCTCGCTCACCCGCCGCGTCCACGGCACGTGCCTCGCGATGGCGCTGCGCTCCTCGGCGGTGAACAGGCCCTGCAGCTCGTCGTCGGTGAGCACGGCGAAGATCGCCTTCTTGTGGAGCGGCTTGCAGCGGAAGGGATTGACCATCGTCACCGCCCGCTTGCGCGCCGCCTCCAGGAGCGGCTGCAGCTTGTCGACCCGTTCCAGGAACTCATTGACGAGCAACCGCTTGTAGACGATGTCGATGAGCCTTCCCTCGTAGCGCAGCGCGCCCCGCTCGAAGGTCAGGTCGCGCGGATCGCACACGAAGGCGGGGTGGCCCTGCTCGGCGAAGAAGTCGCGGAAGAGGTGGTGCTCGGTGCGGGTCGGCACGTCCTCGTAGTCCACGATGGCGATCGTCGGGTGCTCCTCCTGGCCGCCGGCCTCGTGGTAGCAGGCGAGCAGGGTCTCCAGCAGCCGCTCCCGGGCGTGAAACCGCTCGACCGTCCACCGCTGCTGGAACTTGTGCATGAGCGGGAGGTCGAGGAAGAGATCGCTCAGCGCTTCCGCGTAGGCGATGCCGGCCGGGCTCTCCGCGTTCAGCTCGACGAACTGGTAGGCGGACGGCGTCAGGAAGGCGTCGAGCCGCGCGGTGGGAGACGCGCGCCGGTAACCGGGCTCGATCGCCATGAGCTCCCGCTCCGGCGGCGTGAGGTCGACCCGGTCCCACAGCTCCTCCGGCCCCAGCCGCTCGGCCGCCTTGTCGATCGCAGCCAGGATGCCGTGGCACACGCCGCGCACCTCGTCGTAGACCTCGGGAGAGACGAAGTTGGGCCGTACGAAGGGACACAGGAGGCGCCCACCGAAGGTGAGCTTCGCCTGACGCATCCTCTCGAAGAGCCGGTCCTCCATCTCCTCCACCAGCTCCTTCTCGTCCCGTAGCAGGCGGTCGTAGTCCTCGACGGCGCGGGCGGTGGCGGGGTCCATGGGGAGCCCTATTCTACTCTCCGGTCCGACGACGACCTGGCACCGATGTTGCTTCAACAGGGAGTGGGGCAGTGTCGCCCCATTTCATCGGTGCTGGAGGTCGATATGCGGATTCATCGCATCTGGGCCATGGCCATGACGGCGGCCCTGGCTGTGCCGGTGGTGACCCTGGCCCAGGTCACCGCCGAGCGCGAGCGCCGCTTCCGGGAGCTGGACAAGAACGCAGACGGTGTCATCTCCCGCGACGAGTATCCGGGCCATCCGGGCAACTTCCGGGCGATGGATGCCAACGGGGACGGCGTGCTGAGCCACGACGAGTTCGTGAATCGTTACCGGGAAGACAACGCGGCGGCCCCGCCCGAGGCGGCCGCTCCTCCGACGGTGACGAGCACGGCGCCGTTCACGCCGGCGGTGGATGTCTTCTCATCCATGGACCGCAACGGCGACGGCGTCCTCACGCGGTCCGAGTGGCGCGCCGATCTCGCTCCGGGGTCGTTCTCCCGCTTCGACCGGAACCACGACGGAGTGATCAGCCGCGACGAGTTCGCGAGCCCGCTGGCCATCGACAGCGCCGAGGCGCGCTTCGACCAGATGGACCGCAACGGAAACGGCGTCCTCACCCGGGGGGAATGGGTGGGGCAGGCCTTGTCTTTCGACGACGTGGACCGCAACCGTGACGGGCGGATCAGCCTCGACGAGTACATGAACGCCCGCGCGTCCGGCTACTACTCCGGGACCGGCTCCCTGGAGACCCGCTTCGCGCGCCTCGACCGAAACGGCGACGGCGTGCTCTCGCGCGGCGAATGGCGCGGGGAGCCGATGTCGTTCCGGCAGGCCGACCGCAACGGCGACGGGGTCGTCACCCTCAACGAGTACCTGAACGCCTCGGTCGTCAACGAGGTGCCGCTCGGATCCAGTTACGGCAACGAGTACGGTTATGGGGCCAACCCGCGCGCCGAGCGCTTCCGCCAGGCCGACCGGTACGGCCGCGGCTACGTGACCCGCTCGGAGTGGCCGTACGACCAGGTCCAGTTCGACGAGCTGGACCGCAACCACGACGGGCGCCTGAGCTTGTCCGAGTACATGAACACCCAGACGCTCAGCGACCGCTTCCGCCGACTCGACTACAACGGGGACGGGGTCCTGAGCCGCCGCGAGTGGAACGGGACCGCCCAGGACTTCGCGATGTACGACCGCAACGGCGACGGCGTCGTGAGCCTGGACGAGTACCTGAACCACTGAACGCCGGCGATCGGGCGGCGCGGGGGGACCTTCGGGTCCCCCTTTCGCCTTATCCTGCTATGATCGGGTGGCGCCGACGATGGTTGATCTGCGCGAGCCCCTCGAGAGCCTGATCGCTCCTCCTTCCCGCTTCACTGCCGGGACCACCTTCCCCCGCGCCCGCGAGATCCGTCTCTACGACACCACCCTCCGCGACGGCGAGCAGACCCCCGGGGTGGCCTTCACGCCGGAGCAGAAGTACGAGCTGGCCGGCATGCTGTCCGACGCCGGCGTCCACATCATCGACATGGGCTTCCCCTCCGCCGCCCCCTCCGAGCGGCGGGCGCTGGAGCTGATCCTGGAGGGCAAGGCGAAGGGCCGCATCCGGCCCGACCTCGAGGTCATCGTGATGTGCCGCTCCAACGCCCGCGACATCGACGTGACCCTGGAGACGCTCCGGCACATGGGGGCGAGGCCTTCCGACTGCACGTTCTTCATCTTCACCTCCGGCTCCGACCTCCACCTCAAGTACAAGATCGGCAAGACGCTGCTGCAGCTCGAGGGCCGGCGGGTGGAGGAGTGGGAGAAGCTGCCGGTGTCGTTCTACCGGGAGGCCAACGTTCGCATGTCCACCGCCGCCATCCGGCATGCGCGCGAGCGCGGGGTGGCCCAGATCGAGTTCGGCGGAGAGGACGGCTCGCGGGCCGACGTCGACTACCTCGTCGAGCTGGCCCGGGCCTGCTACGAAGCGGGAGGCACCCGCTACTCGTTTCCGGACACGGTGGGCTTCTTCGCCCCCGAGGGCGTCGACTACTACATCCCCCGGCTGGTGGCGGCCTTTCCCGACAAGCCGCTCGTCGTCCACTTCCACAACGACTTCGGCCTCGGGGCCTACAACACCGTACGCGCGCTCCACCACGGCGCCACCATACCGACCTGCACCGTCAACGGCATCGGGGAGCGGGCGGGCAACGCGCCGCTGCACGCCACGGTGATGATCCTCAAGGAGCTCTACGGGGTGACGATCCCCGGCTTCCGCTACGACATGCTCTGGTCGCTGCGCCGGAAGGTCGAGGAGTTCAGCGGCATCCCGGTGGGGGCGACCGAGCCGATCATCGGGCACAACGTGTTCAGCCACGAGACCGGCATCCACACCGCGGGCATCACCATCCATCCCGCCATCTACCAGGTGATCGAGCCGGAGACGGTCGGAGGCCGGATGCGGTTCCTCTTCGGCAAGCACTCCGGAGCGATGGCGATCGAGGCGGTGCTGAACCGTCACCGGGAGGAGCTGGCCGCGGAAGGGATCGAGGTCACGCCCCGGCTGGTGCAGTTGCTGCTGCGGCTCGTCAAGGGGGTGCGCGAGAAGAAGGCCATGGTCTCGCAGCACCTCGACGGCGTACGCAACTACTACGCCCACCTCGAGCGCCTCGGCCTCACCGAAGAGGACCTGCTCGCCTACGCCCTCGTCCTCGGCCGCGGCGGGGAGCCGGGACCCTGACCACGCCGGCGGCGACGCGCCGCGACCAGGTCCGGTCTCCCGACGTCGACGCCGCTCCCGGCCCGGCCGGACCCGTCCTGGATTTGCGTGTCCGCTGGCGCGCGGGGCAGGCGGCGCTGGTGGTGGCCGGCCTGCTCGCCGTGGCCGCATGCTGGCGGCCGCTCGCCCCGGGGGCGCCGCCGCGGCTGCGGATCGCGGCCACCCTCCTGCTCGTCCTCGGCCTGGCCGCCAGCGGGCTCCTGGCCAGCTTGCGCGGCCGCGGCCGCGCCGAGCAGCTCGCCTTCTACGCCTTCCTCGTCCTCGGCCTCGACGGGCTCGGCCAGGTCGTGCAGCCGCTGGGTTGGCCGGTCTGGCCGGCCACCGCGCTCATGGTGGCCTCGATGGCGGTGGCGGAGGAGCCCCCGGTGGCGTTCGGCGTGGCGGCCCTGGCCGCGCTGCTTTCCGTGGCGGACGCCGCGGCCAGCTCGTTCCGGCCCTGGAAGGAGGCGGTGGCGGCGAGCCTCGGCTACGGCGCCCTCGTCCTCGGCGGGTACCACTCCCTGCGGGGGGAGAAGCGCCGGCTCGGCGCTGCGCGGGCGGAGCTGGCCCGGCTCCGGCACGGCATCGGCCAGCTCGACGACCGGGACGCGGCCGCCGGGCCCGCCCGTCTCACCGCCGCCGCCCTGACCCTGCGACAGGTCTCGGAAGAGGGCCGCCGGGCCCGCCAGCTCGATCGGGCGGCGGAGCTCGACGAGGCCCTCTCGCGGCTGGTGCGCC
>QHVM01000134.1 GCA_003223555.1 Acidobacteriota bacterium
TCGGCGAAGGCCGCGCCCACCACGCGGCCGATGATCAGCCGGTTGGCGATGGCGTAGTTGCCCCCGGCTGCGACCGCGTTCTTGTAGCCGCGCCAATGACGCGAGCCGGGCGCGAAGTAACCGAGGTCCATCTGCCCCCTGGACAGCCCGTGCTCCTCGCGCGCCTTGTCGAAGAAGTCGGTGGCGAGGCCGTGGCCGAAGCCGCGCGAGCCGGTGTGGAACATGATCCAGAGCCGTTCTCCGTCGTGTTGCAGCTCGATGAAGTGGTTTCCGCCGCCCAGGCTGCCGAGCTGCTCCTGGCCGCGCCAGGCGCGGGAGTCCCTCGCCACGTCCCAGTCGTCGTCGACCGGGATGCGGTCGCGCTCGGCGCTGCCCCGCCGCGCCCCCAGCGCCTCCGCGCCCCCCCGGATGACCTCCTGGAATCTCTCTCTCGAGACGCGCTCGCCCTTCGAGCCCGCCCCCAGGCCGACCCGGGACATGACGCGCCGCGAGAACTCGCGCACCTTCTCGTGCGTCGCCTCCGGCCGCGGGACGTCGGATCGCAGGGCCGCGATGCCGCAGCCGATGTCGTAGCCCACCGGGCCCATGGCCAGCGTGCCGCTGGTCGCAATCACGCAGCCGACCGGGACGCCGTAGCCGTGGTGCGCGTCGGGCGTGACCGCCACGTCGAGGACGCCCGGGAAGCGGCGCGCATTGGCGATCTGCGCGCCCAGGCTCTCCTCCATCTCGGCGAAGAGCGCCTCGGTCATGAAGATGCGGACCTCGCCGTGGTCGGTGCGCCAGCGGTAGAATCCGCCCGCGTCGCGCCGCGCCGCGCTCTTCCACGACACGGCTCCAGTCTACCCGCAGGAACGAAGTGGTAGGCTCGAACCGATGCCGTCGATGAGGGGCGGCCGGCCCGCCGTGGCCTCCATCCTCGCTCTCATCCTCGCCACGGCCGGCCAGGGCCAGGAGGCGAGCGCCCGGCGCGCCCGCGACCTCGGCCTTCCTTTCGAGTTCGGAACGCCGGGGCGCCTCAACGCCGTCACCGACGTCCCCGGGGTGGAGGTGGGCCACGTCACGCTCCTCGAAGGCGACGCCGTCCGCACCGGCGTCACGGCCGTGCTGCCCCGCGGCCGCGGGAAGCCCGGCCTCGGTCCCTGCTTTGCCGGGGCCTTCAGCCTCAACGGCAACGGGGAGATGACCGGGATCGCATGGGTGGAGGAGTCCGGGCTGCTCGAGGGGCCGGTGGTCATCACCAACACGAACTCCGTCGGCGTCGCCCGCGACGCCGTGATCGACTATGCCCGCAAGCGCCTGCCCGGGGCCGAGGACTGGCCCGGCGCGACCTGGTCCCTGCCGGTGGTGGCCGAGACCTGGGACGGTTACTTGAACGACATCTACGGCATGCACGTGCGCTCCGAGCACGTCTTCCAGGCGATCGACGCCGCGCGGGGCGGACCGGTGGCGGAGGGCAACGTGGGTGGCGGCACGGGCATGATCTGCTACGAGTTCAAGGGCGGCATCGGCACCGCCTCGCGGGCCTTGGCCGCCGCCGACGGCGGCTACACGCTGGGCGTGCTCGTCCAGGCCAACTTCGGCCGCCGCCACCAGCTGCTCGTGGGCGGCCTGCCCGTGGGCCGCGAGCTGACCGGCGATCTCATCTACACGCGGCGAGGAACGCCCGACCCGACGGAGGCGGGGTCGATCATCATCGTGGTCGCGACGGACGCCCCGCTCCTGCCGCACCAGCTCAAGCGCCTGGCCCGGCGGGCGGCCCTCGGGGTGGCCCGCACCGGCAGCGTGTCGGGCAACGGCTCGGGCGACCTCTTTCTTGCCTTCTCGACCGCGAATCCGCGGCTGGGCGACGTCAAGGGCACCATCCCGCTCTCGATGCTCCCCAACGACCGCATGGGTCCTCTCTTCGAGGCGACGGTGGGCGCCACCGAGGAAGCGATCATGAACGCGCTCGTGGCCGCGCGCACCATGAGCGGCCGCGCCGGCCACCGGGTCGTCGCCCTCCCGCAGGACCGCGTGCGCGACATCCTCCGCCGGCATCTCCGCCTGGCGCCGGAGCCGGCGCCGAACTAGCCGAATGCGGCGACCCGTTCGTCTCCTCGGCCCGGCCGTCTTCTTGCTGCTGTCCGCTTCCTGCAACTGGATCCAGGAGGGACGCTGGCAGGTCTACCAGGACGACGGGACGAAGGCGCTCGAGCAGCGCCGTTACGGCGAGGCCGAGAAGCAGTGGAAGAAGTCGCTTGCCATCGCCGAGCGCTTCGGGGCCCAGGACCCGCGGCTCGGCACCAGCCTGAACAGCCTGGGCCGGCTCTACGCCGCGCAGGGGCGCTACCGCGAGGCCGAGCCGCTCTATGCCAAGGCGCTGGCGGTGTGGCAGAGCACGTGGGGGCCCGAGCACCCCGCGGTGGCCAAGGCGCTCGACAACCTGGCCGCGCTGCGCTATGCCCAAGGCCGTTACGCAGAGGCCGAGCCGCTCTACAAGCGGTCGCTCGACATCAAGACCAAGGTCCTCGGCCCCGATCACCCGGAGCGGGCCACGACCGAGCACAACCTCGGCACGGTCTACCGCGCCGAGGGCCGCTTGACGGACGCCGAGCCGCTCTACAAGCAGGCGCTGGCGCTGCGGGAGAAGGCGCTCGGCCCCGGCCATCCCGACGTAGCCACGAGCCTCTACGACCTCGGCAACCTCTACCGTGCCGAGGGGCGGCCGGCCGAGGCCGAGGCGCTCTACCGCAAGGCCCTCTCGATCTGGGAGAAGAGCGTCGGCGGCCAGCACCCCGACCTCGCGGCCGGGCTGGAGGCGCTGGCCGACCTCCACCGCCAGCAGGGGCGGACCGCGGAGGCGGAATCGCTCTACGAGCGCTCGCTCTCCATGAGGCGGGAGGTGCTCGGCCCCCGCCATCCCGACGTCGCCCGCAGCCTCAACGGCCTCGCGCTCCTCTACAAGTCGCAGGGACGCTACGCGGAGGCGGAGCCGCTGGCCCGACAGGCGCTCGACATCTGGGAGCAGGCCTTCGGCCCCGATCATCCCGACGTCGCCACCGCGCTCAACAACCTCGCCCTCCTGCTCTTCGCCCAGGGCCGGCCGGCGGACGCGGAGCCGCTCTACCGCCGGGCCCTGGCGATCCAGGAGAAGGTCCTCGGCGGCCAGCATCCCGACGTGGCCCGCACCCTCGACAACTACGCCGCGCTGCTGCGCAAGCAGGGTCGCGACGGCGAGGCGCGGAGCTTCGAGGCCCGGGCGCGCGACATCCGTGCCCGCCACGCCTGGGCCCAGCCGGGCCCTTGACCGGCGAGCGCTTCGAGGAGGGGCGGGCCGCGAAGCGGGCTGAGGGCTAGCTCCAGCCGAGGCCGCCCCCGCCCGACCGCGTGGCGAGTTCGCGCGCGAAGTCCTCGACGTCGGCCCGGACGGCGGCCGCCGGCTCGGCGTCGAGGCCGCACAGGTGGACGCCGGTCACCGGGCCGCGCTCGCCGCCGGTCCGCACCACCTCGACCTCGCGCGCCCGCGTCATCTCCCGCGCGTAGTCCTCGAGGGCCACTTCTCCCGAGTCGTCGACGACGTAGCCGTCGTGAAAGGCCAGCTCGCGGCATCCGGAGACCGGACGGGTGCGGGACATCCAGGGCGACCTCTAGAGGATTGTCGGCCGGATCTCTCCGGCGCCAGTGTCCGGCCGGCGGAGCGGAGCATTTCCTTCAACGTCTCGCCGAGGATTCACTGCGAGGCGAGACGCTGGATTACGAGAAGTGCGGAGCGGAGCGTGCCGCATTCGGATTACGATCCGAGCAGCCGGTCCGGCGCGGCCGCGTCCAGGAAGCGCAGGTTCAGGCGCGGGATGTGGTCGCGGCCGATATAGATGTTGCAGATCTCCGCCCGGACGGTGAAGTCGCCGTCCACCTCCTCCACCCGCACCACGTCGCCCTTGACGACCGGCAGCGAGGTCAGCACCCGCGCCCCGCCCCGGCCGATGTTCTCGGCGATGGTCTGCTCCTCCAGCTCCGCGCCGCCCGGGCTCGCCCACCGCAGGCGCACGTTGACGAACACATCGATGCGCTGCCACTTCCGGCGCTCCTCCTTGGGTGCCGGAGGAGGGTCGGTCGGGAGCAGGTAGAGGCCGCCGGGATTGGCTTCGTAGTCCTTGGGCGGGCTCTTGCCGAGGAACATCACGCCGACCCGGAACTCGGTGCCGGCCAGCGCCGTGTGCCGGACGAGCCCGTAGACGCGGTAGAAGGCCTCCGAGAGGTCGTAGCGACGGAAGTGCTTGGGCAGGGGCAGGGCGAGGGACAGCACCTGGCCGCGGGTGACGGACCGTTTCATCCGCATCGCGGCCCCGCCGAAGGAGGTATTCTCCATGGCCGCCATCTCCTCCCACGGCTGATTCTTCGCGTCATGGCCCTGGACGCGAACCGGGAGCCGCAGGCTCATGCGGGTCTCGCGCCGGCGCTCCTTCGGCGGAACTTTTTCGGGCGGCATGCTCGGCCTCGAAGAGGCGGTAGCGTAGCACGGCGCTCGCGTTTGGGGCGCCTTCGGCCGGGCGCGGCAAGTCCGCGCGGGAGCGGGGACTGGAAGGACCCCGGTGGTCGGGATCTGGGTCGGGGAGACGGGAGAGGTGGTCGACGTGGCGATCGTGGGCTGGCAATTCAGCGCCGCTACCCTGCGCGGCGTTCCGGTCTCGGTTCGACTGACGTTCCAGCGCCTCTTCCGGCGCTGAGGACCGATCAGCCGGCTATTCGTACTCGGTGGGGCCGCTTGGCGTACCAGTCGGCGTCCATCTGGGTGTACTGAGCCCACTTCTCGGGCAGCTCCTCCTGGGGGAAGATCGCCTGGACCGGGCAGACTGGCACGCAGGCGCCGCAGTCGATGCAGGTCTCGGGGTCGATGTAGAGCTTGGTCTCGGCCTCGAACTCGGGCTCGTCCTTCTTCGGATGGATGCAATCGACCGGGCAGACCTCCACACAAGCAGTGTCCTTCGTGTTGATGCAGGGCTCTGCGATCACGTAGGTCATCGGACGGATCCTCCTTGGCGATCCGACCCCGAGAGGGCCCGGGGCGAACCGGAATCGTACTCCAAAATCCACTGGCTTTGGGAAGCGTC
>QHVM01000070.1:0-3334 GCA_003223555.1 Acidobacteriota bacterium
ATCGGGAGTTCGCAACGTTCTTCATGTTTCTACCTCGGCCAGGTGATCGGATACAGAATGTCCAGGCGCCATAGTTTGCAGGTGCTAAATGCGATTGAGGGGCGCTGCCTAACGACCAGGCTGAGCCGCGGCGCACTCACGCGACAGCCCGGCGCCGACGGCTCCAGCGTGTTGTTAGACGGCGTGATGAGGGGAGCCCTTCCGTTCGAGTAGCGCTCCACGTCATCAAGACTGCTCGTTCTGTACGCCGTAGTGCAGTTGGACTAGACCATCTTCAAAGCGTTCGATGGATCGCAACTCCAAGGGCACGTGACGGTGACGCCGCGCCAGCAATGGGATGCCCTCCCCAATGAAAACCGGGGCCACGCTGATGACGAACTCGTCGATCGCCTGCTCGTCAAGAAACGAGGCGATGATCTCGCTGCCGCCCATCAACCAGATATCCTTGCCAGGCTGCTCTCGAAGACGGCGCACGAATGGGCCGATTGCATCGTTCACGAACTCCACGCCTGACGGGGCGTCCGCTGGTGGCGGATGACGGGAGAAAACGATGTTCCGACTCTTCGAGTCGAACTTCGCCCCCATTTGCAGGCTCACCTCGTAGGTCTTCCGGCCAAGCACCTTCGTGTCAACCGACCTCATGAAGGCGTTCATGCCATAGAAACCTTTTGGTGCCGGGCGGGACGTCAGCCATTCGAGATCGCCGCCGGAACGCGCGATATAGCCGTCCGCGCTGGTCGCGATGTGGACGATGACTTTCCGACGCTTCGTCACGAGTCCGATCTCCGTTGCCAAGAGGCCCTAGGAGCGAGCCGATACGCGCAGCCGTCTAACACTGAGTTCAGCGGCGAGCCTCCATCCTAGCCGTGGCTCGTCCGCTGCATTGTTCGATGGCTGGAGTTCACCCGGGTGGGGGCCCCTCCGCCAAGAGTGATCCATAATGCGCCATGTCGAACAAATGCGCAGCCTGGGTTGGCGTGACGATGATCGCTGTGGGGCTTCTGGCGAACACGCCCTCTGAAGCCCGCGCGAAGAGGCCCCGCGTCAACTGCCGGGAAGAAATCTGGCCAAAGGATCCCAAGATCCACGAGCTGGTTCGAGAAGACATGCGCGACGGGAAGCCACGGTCTGGCCTCAAGCCGCCCGCAAAGACCACGCACGTGCTGCCTGAATACCCGAAGGAAGCGGTCAAGCAAGGCCTCGTGGGACGCTTGGTCGTCATGGGGCGCATCGATTCTCGCACTGGCCAACCCACCGACCTCACTGTGGACGGTGGGCCTGAAATGTTGGCAGCTGCCGCCCTCAAAGCAGCGCGCAAGTGGCGCTACCGCCCTCTCGAGATCGACGGAGTGAAGTACGACCTGGAATTGCATGCTGAGATCACTTTCACGCTCGAGTGAATCCGGTCGCACCTCATATGTCTGTCGAACACTGCGCTCTAAGCTGCGGCGCTCCATCCTGCCGGCGCCGTCAGCTTCAGCGCATTGTTCGACGGCGTCGCCATTGCCAACCAATGCATCATTCGCCTGGGTCTTTGACTACTGACGATCCGGACTCGCGCGCGCGACCCTGCTCCCGCCTCGCGGCACGGACGGCTGCAGGGTCCAGCCAGAGGCTCGTCGCTAGCACCAAGATTGCGATCCCGAGTACGTAGTACTTCCAGTCCACGATGAGGACGCCGGCGGGAATCAACAAGTATCCGATGACTCTCAGGACATCCTCTGTGCTTGGCCCTGACTTTCCGGTCACTCGCCTTCCTCAGCGTCCGTCGAACGCTTTAGTCAGTTGAAAAGATAACATGATACGTCCGCAAACGAATCTGTAACTTGCTGGTCGAGCTCGCGTTGCTTGGCGAATCGAAACAATAGCGTCGGACAAGCCAGCATTGGTCAAACAGTGAAACTGGATAAGGGCAGCAACAGCCTCGTCACGTCGCGGCCGCGTCGCGGAGTACCGTATGCCGCAGGCCGTCGCGTCGCGGCCAGGCAGTTTCGGAACCCTGGCTCAACCGCCATTGTCGTGCAGCAGCTTGTCGATCTTGCGCTTGAGGAACGGGTCCAGGACCCAGCCGACGACCCCGGAGAGGCCGAGGACCGTCTTGACCCTGTCCGCGATGCGGTCCCGGAAGGCGTCCTGCCGCTTCTCGTCGACGTCGTCGAACGTCACACGCGGGAACGTCGTGCTGCCGAGCCGCCGGCGCCAGCCGTCGAGGTCGGTGTCGTACTCGTCGGGCTCGCCGGCAGCGGGCCTCGAGGGCTGCTGGGCGGCCGGCTCACGGGGATAGTCGCCGAGCAGAGCGCGGATCGGCCGCGCGCCACCGGTGAAGGCGGCCCAGGCGTCCAGCCGGCCGCGGCGATAGTCGTAGGCCCGCCACTGCTCGTTGAAGAACCCGGCGAAGCCGGCGACCTGTGATCCGGCCAGCGGCAACGCGGGGTCATGCCCGATGACCTCGAGCCACAGCGCCGCCTTGCCTTGCAGGTCGGCAACGTGATCGAGGACGAAGAGCACGAAGAGGAAGACCTGCTGACGCACGCTCAAAGCCCCGCCCTCCGGCCCGAGCCTCCGAAACGCGTCCGGCACCCGTGCGCGAATCCGCGACAGAGCGGCGGCCCGGTAGGCCTCGGGGCCGGCGGCGCCCTTCTTCCGCGCGATCGCGTCGACCAGTCGCTCCAGGCCGGAGACGAGAGGCGCCGGGTCCGGGATCTCCGTCCGCCCGATCATCTTCTCCAGGGCGTCGACGAACTCGTCGCGCCAGGCGGCGAGCTCGTTCACCTTGTTGGCCCGGACCCAGTCGCTGACCGCGTTCTCGGTCATGAGCATGTTCAGCAGGCGGGCGACCTGGCCGCCGAGGCCGAAATCGTCGCTGAGGTAGCCGATCTTCTCGTCCGTCTCGTCCCGGTGATCCGTGCGCGTGATGTTGGGGTGGATCAGGAGGAAGAGCCGCTCGGGGTCCGGATGGCCGCCGTCGATGTCGGCCGCGAAGTTGATCGCCATGCCGAGGGGCTCGTTGTCGAACATCCCTCCGTCGACGAAGGCGAGGCCGTGCGGGAAATACGGACGCCCGGGCGGCGGGGAAGGCGCCGCCTGGGTGGGCGGATTGGCCGTCGCATAGTGCGATGCGTCGCGGATCAGCTCCTGGGGCATGAACGCGAGGGGGAAGTTGCCGGTGGCGATGGCGGCGTCGCACAACCCCGGCCAGTCCACGTCGGCGAAGCCGTCCCTCCGCAGGCGGAAGGCGGCCTGGTCCGAGAAGCGGGTGGTGAGGAACCCCGGCTCCGGCGAGTTCAGGCTCCGGGTGAGGAGACGGTAATCGAGCCCGTTCATGTGGGTGAGG